>PGYA01000105.1 GCA_002839435.1 Candidatus Riflebacteria bacterium HGW-Riflebacteria-2
TGACGATATCGCCAGAATAAGCGGCTGGCCGGAATTGCCACGCATTTCATTGTCACACGCACTTAACATAAAGGCAGTAGTGGCCGAAGTTGCCGCTGAGAACGGCAAAAAGCCTGAAGACGTGAATTATGTCGTAGCGCATCTGGGCGGCGGTTTTTCGGTTGCAGCGCACAGAAAAGGCCGCCAGATAGACGTCAACAATGCCAACGATAGCGGACCGTTTTCGCCCGAACGCAGTGGCACCTTACCGCTGACCGGCTTGCTCAAGCTGGCCTGCAGCGGCAAATACCAGTTTAATGAACTTAAAAAAATGCTTATTGGCAAGGGTGGGCTGGTTGCGCATCTGGGCACATCTGATTGCCGCGAAGTTGCCAAGCGCATCGATGCTGGTGACGCGAAGGCAAAGCTCGTTCTCGAAGCGATGGCTTATCAGATAGCCAAAGAGATTGGTGCCATGGCTACAGTAATGAAGGGGCAGGTTGACGCCATAATACTGACTGGCGGCGTAGCCAACAACCCGAAAGTTGTGCCCTGGATCAAAGAAAGAGTAGAATTTATCGCACCGGTAATTGTGAAACCCGGTCAAAATGAACTTAAGGCGCTGGCGGCGCACGCATGCCGAGCTCTGGCAGATGCTTCTATCGTAAAAGAATACTGAATCAGGAAAGGATGTTGCCATGAATTTTGCAGATGTAGACAAACTTCTCGGAACACGAAAAGTGCCTCTGGCCGTGTGCATGCCCGAAGATATCGATACGGTATCGGCGGCACATGAAGCCGCGAATCAGGGCTTTGTCGAATGTATTTTTGTCGGCAATAAAGACATTATCAAAGGTTGCCTTGATAAGGCTGCTCCAGGCTTTAATCCCGAAATTATTCATTGTGATACGCCAGAAGACGCAGCTTTCAAATCGGTCGAACTGATCAGACAGAACCGGGCCAGTGCGCTGATGAAGGGTTCAATTTCGACGCCTGTTTTGCTCAAGGCCGTTCTCAACTCAGAAACCGGCATAAAAAAATCAGGCGTTCTATCGCACGTGCTGGTGTTCGAGTGGGAAAACAGTCTGCGCTTTCTGACCGATGGTGGCATGCTTACTCACCCGAGTCTCGAAGAAAAAATCGAGATGATCAACAATTGTAAGGCTCTGGCGCGCAAGCTTGGCGTAGAAGTGGCGCGAGTTGCCGTTCTCTCTTCTGTTGAGAAAGTTAATCCGAAAATCCAGAGTACGATTGATGCCGCGGTGCTGGCAAAAATGGGTGATCGCAAGCAGTTTGGCGCCGACTGCATAGTTGACGGCCCGCTTGCTCTCGATAACGCGATATCGCTGGAGTCGGCTCACCATAAGGGTTTGTTCAACGAAGTGGTTGGCCGGGCTGATATTCTTATTGCGCCTGACATTGACACCGGCAACGTTCTCGGCAAAATTTTGTTATACTTTGCCAAAACTCAGGCCGGTGGCCTTATTCTTGGCGCGCAGTGTCCGGTGGTGTTGCTGTCACGCTCTGATGACAAACAGACTCGCATGAATTCGATAAAACTGGCTCTGGCAGCCGGTAAAATGTGATGTGAAAAATGATCAGCGCTGCTGAATTTTTTTCAGCAGCCTGGTCAGACCATCTATGAGCAGTCGGCAGATGCGATAAAGCGGGCTGCGCCCTGGCAGCTCGGCCAGAGCAGGGCCGACGTGTGAATAGAGACTTATAAATACTCGCCCCGCCAGCCTTGGTCTAAGAACTTCTTCGCGAAAACGTCTCAAAAAGACTGTGTCTGGGTGGGTTTCGCCATAAACTCTGGTCGCGACAAAGCAGCCGCCGCCTGAATTGGGTTGCTCATTTTTGTCGCGAAATATCGAGTAAACATCGTAATTGGGGTCAATCTGCCGGATTCTTTCGAGAGTAGTCTGGGCTTTTAATGGCTCTCCAGATCTTATGCGGCAACGATAGAGGCCAGCCAGCGCCGTCAGGTTCTGAGAGTCAAATGACAGGGCATCAAGAAAACAGCTCAGGGCTGATTCGATCCATTTCAGCTGGTGCGAGCTTCCGGGCTTTTCCTGTTCAGCCTTATAAAGAAAATCGAGACCGTCTTTTAGATTCTGATCGAAGATCTGTCCCTCAACGGTTTTTTTCATGCGTTGCGCTTTGCTGTTGTTCTGGTTTTGCCTGAGCGCTACCTGAATGCATGAAAGCGCTTCCTGAAAATGCCAGAGCTTTGACAGAGCTTCAGCTTTCATCAATAAGAGGTCTGAATTGGCTGGTTCGGTTTCGAGCCCGAGATTTACTATCTCAATAACGGCAGCAAAATTGCCGCTTTCTTCCTGTTTGTGCGCAGCGGTAATAGCCGAACCAGAGCGCTTGTGCGCCATTTCTTTCCAGTGCTTTTTTGCGTTGTCGAGCAGTTCCAGAGCATACGCGCGCTTTTCTTTGTTGTCGATTTCGGTATAACACTGGATAAGGCCGAGAATAGCATTGGTTTCGTGCTGTTCGAATTCAAGAATTGCGCAAAAGGTCGTGGCGACTCCTTCGAGATCCTCGTAGTGCTTTTTCCAGAAGGCTTTTACGTAAGGTTCTTTGTTTTTTGGGTTCTGGGCATCTGGGTTTTCTTCGAGAAAGTGCGACGCGGCAGCTACTACCTGATTCCACATGGCTTTCGCTTTACTGAGTCTAGCGTCGATGAATTCATGCTGAAGATCGGCCAGTTCTTTTTTGTCTCGCATAAACACTGGCAGTTCATAGTAGAGGCGCTTGTAAATTTCGTAGGCGCCTCGAACATCTTTTTGTTTTTGCTTTAAACGGGCGAGTCGGTACAAATAAATTGCCGATTCACCGTTTTTGCTTTTGAAATCTTCGAGTTGCGACTGAGCAACTTCAAAGCGTTCAAGAAGAAGCGCATCTTCAAATGAAGCGCCAGCATCGGCGTGGGCGTCAGTATAAAACTCTTCGCCCGGCCCTCTCTCATTCTGAGAATCTGTATTTTCCATACAATTCCTCACCACTGTCTATGACTATCTAAGATAAGATATGTTACAATACTGTTTAGTCAAGAAGCAAATTTAGCAGGACATGAGAGTATGTTTGCCAAAATCGCTGCAGCAACCATTTCTGGTTTCGAAACAAGCCCGGTATTCGTCGAAACTGATATTGCCGGTGGTCTGCCCGGCTTTGACCTCGTCGGACTACCCGATACCTCGGTGTCAGAATCCTGGCAGCGCGTACGTTCAGCCGTAAAGAACTCCGGGTATTCACTGCCTTCAGGCCGTATTGTCGTAAATCTGGCGCCGGCCGATCTGCGCAAAGAGGGCTCAGGCCTTGATTTGCCGATAGCGGTATCTATTCTAACCTCGATGGAACTCATTCCTGATGAACTGAGCCGTAACTATGTTTTTGTCGGCGAACTCAGCCTTAATGGCGAGTTGCGCCATACCCGCGGCATTCTTCCGATCGCTCTGATGGCGATGCAGGCCGGTTACAAAGGCATCGTGCTGCCGCGCGATAATGCGCGCGAGGCTCTGGTGGTGCCAGAACTTGAGGTGGTCTCTTTTAACACTCTTGGCGAACTGGTAACCGCTTTTTCTGGCGCAGTTGCGCCGGTCCCTGATCAGCCCATACACGACCACGACCGGCAAGCAGAGGCAATGTTCGCTTTTAATGATATGGCCAGCATCAAGGGACAGACCATGGCCCGTCGTGCTCTTGAGATTGCTGCCGCAGGAAATCATAATGTCCTTTTTTCCGGCCCCCCCGGTTCTGGCAAAACTTTGCTGGCGCGAGCCCTGCCCTCGATTCTGCCACCGCTTGAATTTATCGAAGCGCTTGATGTTACGCGCATTTACAGCATCAAGGGGCTGTTGCCGCCCGGCGCGGGGCTGATCAGGCAGCGCCCGTTTCGTGACCCGCACCATACTATTTCTGATGTTGCCCTGATTGGCGGCGGTCGCTCGCCAGGCCCGGGTGAGGTTTCTCTGGCGCACCATGGCGTGCTGTTTCTCGACGAACTGCCAGAGTTCAAAAAATCCGTACTCGAAGTTCTGCGCGAACCCCTTTCATCAGGAGCAGTATCGATCTCGCGGGCAGCGCAGACCTGTCTTTTTCCGGCGCGCTTTCTTTTTGCCGCGGCGATGAATCCTTGCCCATGTGGCTTCAGCACAGACCCGGAAGCCGAATGTGTCTGCAATACCAAGCAGATCAACAGCTATCGCCAGCGCCTTTCTGGCCCGCTGCTTGACCGAATCGATCTGCACATTCATGTGCCGCGCCTGCAGCCTTGGGAATTAGCCGAAAAACCTGCCGGTGAGAGTTCAGAGACCGTGCGCAAACGAGTTGTCAAGGCGCGAGAACTGCAGAAACATCGCAATGACCCCGGCAGCCTGATGCTGAATGCCCATCTGCCCGGCAAAAAAATCGAAGCGCTTTGTCGCATAGACGCAGATTCCCAAAAATTGTTGATCAGCGCGGCGCGCCGGTTTTCGCTTTCGGCACGA
>PGYA01000045.1 GCA_002839435.1 Candidatus Riflebacteria bacterium HGW-Riflebacteria-2
ACGTGGCGGCGGCGTGCAATCGGCTTTTTTTCGGCAATGATTCTACCGCTTAATTTTTCACTGATCAGAGCCTCATCCTCGTCATCTTCAGGTGTGCCAGCCATCATAAGCTGCGGTTCAAGAGCGTCGGCTTTTTCATAAAGGGTTTCCGATGCAGTGGTCTCCAACGCAGTTTCAGAAGCCGACGCGATTGTACCGGCATCGGTTGCGTCGATCACCTCGAGGTCAAGACCGTCTTCATCATCTTGATCGACAGCGTATTCGCCGATAACTTCGTCAGGCAAAGTGTCGCTATCAACTGGCAACTCTTCAGTGCCACTGCCAGTTTCCTGTGACAATTTTTCATCTTCTTCGTTGTCTGCCCCGGGGAGCTTCTGCGAAGCGAGGCCGTCATCTTTGTCTTTGTTTTCGTCGCTTTCGTCGCCTTCTTGTGCAGTTTCAGCATTGGTCGGGATCGACAGGGCTTCAATCTCAGCCAGTATTTCGGCTGCACTCTTGATCCCATCAGCAACCACTTCGGGTGCAGAAGCCGGGTTCCTTGCGTCGGCCTCGACTTCGGCAATCAGTTCTTCAGTAGTTTTGGCTCTGGTTACCTGGCCGACTGCGGCAGAAGCTGCCGCCAGAAAAGCCAGCAGAATACAAAAAGGCGTGATGGCGCGAATAAATTTTTGTGTGATATCTGTTTGCATGGCCTGGCTACTATATCATTTTTTGCCGGCAACTGAAAGAGAGCAACGCATAGTAATGACATCAGTCGGTGGTCAGTGTATAATCGCCTGAAATCAAACTTGAGAAGGGCACTTCCCCTATGCAAAATCTCGAAACCCTCAGCAATGGAGCTGCCGAAGTGGCAGTCGCGGCAGCAGAACTGATCAAAAAACATTTTAATGATTCACATCAGATAACCTTCAAGGGCACGGTTGACCTGGTCACCGAAGTAGATGTCGCTTCAGAGGGTCTTATAAGAAACCTTCTTCTCGAAAAGTTTCCAGATATCCGCTTTCATGGCGAGGAAAATGGCGGCGAAGACTGGTGCCAGGGTCAGGTCTGGGTTGTCGATCCGCTTGACGGCACCACCAATTTTGCCAACCGCCTGCCGCATTTCAGCGTGTCGATAGCACTCTGCCATGACGGACAACCAGTGGCCGGCGCCATTGTTAACCCGATGAACGGCGAAGTATACCGAACCTGGCAGGGCGGCGGTGCCTGGCTCAACAACAACCGCATCTTCGTCAGCAAAGTCGACAAGCTCAACGAAGCGCTGGCAGTAACGGGGTATCCTTACAATCGTCGCGAGTGTCTCGATGAGTTGCTCAGGCACCTCGGCACCATGCTGCAGCATGTGCAATGCGTGCGCCGCCTCGGCTCAGCTGCGCTCGACCTCTGCTATATCGCGCGCGGAATATTCTCAATCTACTGGGAAACCAACCTGAAGCCCTGGGATATAGCGGCCGGAAGACTGCTCGTCAGCGAAGCCGGCGGCCTGGTTACCAGGTTCGACGGCAGCCACATGTACCTTGACAGCTACGAGTTGCTGGCGACCAACCGCATTCTGCATGCAGAATGCATCAGGCTCCTGACCGAGAACAGAGCAGAATAAACGTGGATTGAATTTTTGAACTCAAATGTGAAAGAGGGTTAGACGCGCGGATTGTTCTGCATCCAGCGTGGCTGGCCGGTACTTTCGAGAACGTTGAGCCAGAACATGCTTTCGGGATCGATGTATTTGCGGTTGCGAATGGAAATGTCGATCGGCACATGCGTAAAACAGTTGTTCCAGATACCTACCAGCATGCCGGTTTTACCACACATCCCGGCATGCACGGCGTTCTGGGCCAGCTGGTTACAGAAAATGCTGTCAGAAGGTATTGCGCAAGAACTGCGAATGATGTAGCTGGGATCGATATACTTGAGAGATACCGGAACATTTCGTTCCTTGAAGTATCTTGCAATGCCATCACGCAGAAAGACGCCGATGTCGCCCGACTTGCGATTGCCGGAAACGTCTTTCTCATCCATCGAGCAGAAACGGTCGCCAACCCCCTCGGCAACGACAATTACCGCATGATTTTTCCGCTTAATGCGATCTAGAAGATGCTTGTAAAAGCCGTTTTCGCCGTCAAGATCGATAGGAATTTCCGGAATCAGACAGAAATTAACGTCCTGCGAGGCAATCGAAGCATTGGCAGTGATGTAGCCGGACTGGCGGCCCATGAGCTTGACCAGACCAACGCCGTTCTGGTAACCACGAGCTTCAACATGTGCGGTTCTTATTGAATCGACGGCATGGGTAAAGGCGGTCTCGAAACCAAAGGTTTTTTCGATAAAGCCGATGTCGTTGTCGATAGTCTTTGGAATGCCAATTACCGAGATAGCAAGTCCACGCTTGTTTATTTCATCGTGAATTTCTTTGGCGCCGCGAAGAGTGCCGTCGCCACCAATACAGAAAAGAATGTTGATGTTATAGTCCATCAGACGATCCACCATCAGACTGACATTCTGCGGACCGCGCGACGAACCGAGAATAGTGCCACCCTTTTCATGAATTTCTGAAACCACGTCAGGGTCGAGAACCATCGGCTGCAGGCCTGATTCTTTAACCATGCCGAGGTAACCGTAGCGAAAGCCGTAGATATTCTTGACGCCATACCAGAAATGCATTTGCATGACGAGGCCGCGTATAACATCGTTCAGGCCTGGACAGAGGCCGCCACAGGTGACAATGCCAGCCCGCGTATGGGCGGGATCGAAAAAGATCTTTTCGCGTGGTCCCGCTTTTTCGAAAGACAGGGGCTCCCGACCGCCTGCCATTTCGGCTTTTACCTCGCACAGGCTGTTATTGAACAGAACACGCTCATTTTCTTCGACATAGTTGGTCAAAAAATCGCCGTCTATCTTCGAAAGTTTAAGTGGAGAATCTATCTCAGGGTTGCCAAGAGTATCAATCACCAGGTCTGCATGTTTCAGTTCCATATCGGGGCCTTTCAAAATTGATATTTTCAAAGCGGGTTGACTTTGGTATAGTATTCTGTAGTTTATATAGATACAGGTTGGTAAAGTCAAGAAACCAGCGAAAGCGAGATCGAGTTTGAATATTTATTTCGGCGTTCCTTCCGGGGACACGAGTAACATCGAAGAGAGAGAAATTGCCAGACGCCTTATTGGCTCACTTACGACGCTTCCCTGCCATACCCGCGAATTTACCACTGATGACCCCTACCCTTTCGATGCCGTAAAGGGAACACCATCGTTGATTCATGCTTTTCATGCTGCAAAATCTGGCCTACCCTGCCAGAAACTGGCAGAAAAAGCGCGCCTGCCTCTGATTGTTACCTGCACTGGGCTCGACGCCTATATCGACATGTATAACAGCGTTCTCAAACCCCAGCTGCAAGAGGTTCTGGAAGGTGCGCGCAAGGTCATTGTGCCTTACCCGCAGATGGGTAAATTCATCAAATCACGCCTGATGATCAATACTGAAATCGAAGTAATCCCGCCGGGAATAGCACCATTCAACGCTGAATTCGATTTTCCGCGCGAACATTTTGGCTTTATCCAGGGTGAGCGCCTGATTATGCTTGAGGGCGGTCTGTTGCCGGCTAAAAATGTGATTTTTGCGATACATTACATCGAAAAAATCATTGCAGATTACCCTGAATTGCGCCTGGTTATCATGAATACGCCTTATGACAGCGAATATCAGAAACAGGTAATCGCCGAGACGGCAGGGCGGCCATGGGTAAGACTGATAGACCGCCCCGAAGATGGTTTGCTGCCGTTTCTGCACCGGCAAGCCGAAATATTCATCAATGTTTCACATGCAGAAGGCTACAATTCATTCATGCTGAGCGCCATGCAGACTGGTCGGCCGGTGCTGGCCGCTGACGTTTACGGCAACCATGCGTTCATCAAAAATGAGGAAACCTTTCCGGGAATGGGCAATGGCTGGCTCTACTTCACCGCGCCCGGCCCTTCCAGTTTTGGCAGAATTCATGACGGCGACGATTTCATCAGCAAACTGCGTTACATGCTCGACAACCCGGAGCTTGCCAGCGAGGTAGGCCAGCGCGCCGCTCGCGTAGTGGCGCAGAGCCATACTGTTGAAAAAGAGTTATACCTGCATATTCAGGTATACAAGTCGATCCTGCGAGGGTAACTGCCGAATCCTGGTTCAGGCTGCCTTTTTCAGACTGTCGGCATCGCTGTCATCTGATCGCAGAATAAACCCGGTAAAGCGCGAACGCAGTTTAAAAATTGTCGCTGGCTGCAGCCAGGCCGATTTTACCGGCGGCAGAGACGGGTCGAGAGCTTCGCCATATTTGAATTTCTGAATGGCATAATTGCTGACATTCCTGTCACAGAGCCAGTCAGCCATCTGCATTATATCAGAATCAGACAACAAACCCGGGTGAACGGTAGTGCGGTATTCGTGCTTAACGCCTGTTGTAACCAGTATGTCGGCAAGTCGCCCGTATGCCTTTTCATCGATCTGCTGGCGGGTAACTGCCTGATACTTGTCAAACGGAGCCTTGAAGTCAACAGCTATAAATTGCAACAGTCGCTCTTTTAGAGCCTGTTCAACCGTATCAGGAAAGAAACCATTGGTGTGAAGAGCTGCTTCGAAGCCGAGTTCCCTGACTTCGCGCAGAGCATCGAGAAGCCCTGGTTGCAAACAAGGCTCACCGCCACTGAATACAACACCTTCAATGAAACCCTGGCGATCTCTCAGAAAATCAATAACCGACTCCCAGGTCAGCGGGTCTGCTGATTTCTCTCCCAGTAGAGACCGGTTGTAGCAGAACCGGCAGCGCAGGTTACAGCCCTGCGTAAAGATTACACTGGCCAGCCGACCCGGAAAGTCTATCATGGTCAGGGGCTGCATGCCCCCGACCAGAATTTTTTCAGAACCGATTTTATTCATTTAATCAGACGACTTCTCTTACCAGATCGCTCGGGCGCATGAGAACGCGATCGCTGTATTCACTCTTCTTGCCGGCATTGAACTGCGAAACGGGTCGGAAATAGCCCATTACGCGGGTCCAGACTTCGCAGACCTGGCGATTTTCATCGGTGAGCACAACGTTTTCTGGCGCCAGTTCCTGCCCCTCGGCCTGAGCTATGGCAACAGCCTTTTTCGTTTCAATTGCATCACAGGTCGGGCAATACTGATGTTCACCGGCGATGTAGCCATGTTTCGGACAGATGCTGAAAGTCGGAGTGATGGTGATATATGGCAACCGGAACTGAGTCAGAGTCTTCTGAACCAGACGTTTGCACGATTCGGCGTCAGGAATGCGCTCGCCAACATACAGGTGCAGAACAGTACCACCGGTATATTTGGTCTGCAGCTTTTCCTGATGGCGCATTACATCGAACAGATCGCCCTGATAGTCGACTGGCAGCTGACTTGAATTGGTATAGTAGGCAGCCTGCGGCGTGCCGGCCTGAATGATTTCGGGGAAACGCTTGCGGTCTTCGCGAGCGAAACGATGCGTGGCGCCTTCGGCCGGAGTCGCTTCGAGATTGTAAAGATGACCGGTTTCGACCTGATATTGCACGATCTTTTCGCGCATAAAATCGAGAATCCGCTGTGCCAGCTCAACGCCCTGCGGGTTAGAGATGTCATAGGTATTCTCTGAGAAGTTACGAACGCATTCGTTCATGCCATTGATACCTATAGTCGAGAAGTGGTTGCGCAGAGTGCCGAGATAGCGTCTGGTATAGGGAAACAGGCCGCTGTCGATTCTGGCCTGAATGACTTTGCGCTTTACTTCAAGGCTCTTTTTAGAGAGCTCCATCAGGTGCTCGAGTCTGGTGGTTAGTGCTTCATAATTGCCCTTGAACATGTAGCCAAGGCGGGCTAGATTGAGAGTGACGACACCGATCGATCCTGTCTGTTCGGCCGAGCCGAAAAGACCGTTGCCGCGCTTGAGCAGTTCGCGCAGATCAAGCTGCAGACGGCAGCACATCGAGCGAACCATATTCGGTTCGAGATCTGAATTGATAAAATTCTGGAAATACGGCAAACCGTATTTGGCTGTCATTTCGAACAGTGGCTGGCAATTGGGGTGGTCCCAGTCAAAGTCTTTGGTGATGTTATAGGTCGGGATCGGGAATGTGAAAGCACGGCCACGATTGTCGCCAACACTCATTACATCTATGAAAGCACGGTTGATCAGATCCATTTCAACCTGGAGGTCGCCATAGGTAAAGTCAGTGTGCTGACCGCCAATAAGCGGATGCTGAGCCTTGAGGTCTTCCGGGCAGTTCCAGTCGAGGGTGAGGTTGGTAAAAGGAGTCTGCGTACCCCAGCGCGATGGAACGTTAAGGTTGTAAACAAATTCCTGAATTCCCTGAAAGACCTGCTCGTAACTGATACCATCGAGTCTCACAAAAGGCGCCAGATAAGTATCAAAAGACGAAAAAGCCTGTGCACCAGCCCATTCATTCTGTAGAGTACCGAGAAAGTTAACCATCTGACCGAGTGCACTTGAGAAGTGCTTCGGCGGGCCGGCTTCGACCTTACCAGGAACTCCGTTGAAGCCTTCCTGCAGCAGGGTTCGCAGTGACCAGCCGGCGCAGTAACCGGAGAGCATGTCGAGGTCATGAATATGCATATCGCCTTCGCGATGGGCGTCACCTATTTCAGGGTTATAAACGTGAGAAAGCCAGTAATTGGCGGTAACCTTGCCGGCCACATTGAGAATAAGACCACCGAGGGAGTAGCCCTGATTGGCATTGGCGTTGACGCGCCAGTCCTGGTGTCCAAGATATTCGTTGATCGAACTGATGCTGTCGACCATTGAGCGGCGACCTTCGCGCATCTGCTTGTGCTGTTCGCGGTAAACAATATAAGAACGGCTGGTCGTAAAATAATTGTTGGCGATCAGTACGTGTTCAACAACGTCCTGGACTTCTTCGACATTAGGTGTGCCCGACTGATGGCGGTGTGCCAGAATATTGATAACCTGACTGGCCATACGCATCGAATCAACCATGCCGAACTCACTGGTTGCCCTGCCGGCTCTCTCGATAGCTGAACGGATTTTCTCCGGATTGAATGGTACTACGTTGCCCTGACGATTTTCGATGAACTGCAATTCGCGACCCTGCTTCATGACTGCTCCCTGCTGATAAATAATAGAATGCACGCCAAAATTCTGTACACGACAGAGTGTATGGGATAAAATCTCTCTGGAATTCCAAGAATATGACTATGAGCTATTAAAGTCTGTTAAATTTTAAATTTTTTCGAAAGCAAACTTTAACTCTCTCTTGTTTTGTTGTGGGTTAGATTACACCACATTTCAGACTGCAAAGTCAAAGCTTTTTTAGAAAAATTTTCGAGTCAATCACAATGCGCTTTTCAGCCTCAATGGCCGCGTTGAGCCTTTTTTATCGGCCGTCACAACATACCCCTGACGGGTGACTTGCATCATGCCGAAGGTTAAAGCAACGTGCACAAAACACACTTCAACCTCAGTGTATGAAAAATAAAAATACTGCTCCGGCATCGAATGCCGAAGCAGTATTTAATAAGCAGAAACAGCTTGTCAGAAAGAGCCAGGTTCGATAAATCCAGCTTCGTTACCGGTTTCAGTCACCTTGAGAGAACCGAACTGGATTCCCTTTATCTTGCCGGTATCGCCCTTGAAGTTGGAGCGAAGGCGGAAGTTGTTGTTGAGGAAGTCCATTTCTTCGAGACGGGCAACGGCCAGCATGTTCTGGTCGGCATCGAGCAGAGCGACCATCAGGCCTTTTTCATTGCCGGCGATGAAGTTGCGGATCATGCCGGTATCTTTCGGCCAGCTTTTCATAAGTTCAGGCATAAGCGGGCCGGAGGTAACGACCAGTGTACCTTCCCAGCCAGAAAGCTTTTCGGCATGCAAAGTGCCTTCCAGCTCGATTTTGTTGCCGGAAAGAAAGTAGCAGCGATCGGTGTACAACTGGCGAAAGGGAATCTCAAACACTCTGGCATCGGCAAAGTATCGGCGGCTGACGAGTTCGCGCAGTTCCTTGCGATCCATCTGGCTGGTGGCAGTAGCCTTTTGGGAAACCGGCAGACGAACGATCTTTTCAGCCGGCAGATGCCTGACCAGATGTTCGAGTTCAATGCCTCTCTGCATCAAAATTACCTTGTCGGGCTGAACCATGTCGAGTTTGGCTTTCTTGATGGCGCGACCGCCATCACCCTGAACCCAACCTGTGGTATCGATGATCAAAGCATCTGCTTCCTTTTCTGCCTTGCGCAGCATTTCGACAAGACCGGTGAGAGCCGGAACGAAGTGCAGGCCGGGTGAATGCGCGCCGAGCAGATACATGTGGGTCGGCTCGAGTTCGGTCAGGAATATAGCCGGTTTCGCCAGCAGAAGCATGCCAAGAGTACCGGGGCAACCGATATCAGACTGACCAGTATCACAGTCGAGAATCGCGGTTTTGCCGACTTTAGCAAGCAGGCGATTGGCAAGATAGGTGCTGAAAAAGGTTTTGCCGGTATCTACTTCACCGAGCACAAGAATCTTGTAGAGACTGCCGGGCTTCTTTTCGGCGGCAATGCTGGCGGCGAGTTCGTCCCATTCGACGGGAATCGAGCTTTCTTCCATTTTTGTCAGCGCTTCGGCGGGAGCCTCGATGGTTAAAGCCGCATCTTCGACACCCAGCAGCGGGATTTTCTTTCCTGTCGGCACATTGACCTGCTCGCCGGGATTAACGCGGGCTCCGATGATCTCGATAGCACCTGAGTCTACTTTTACGGTAGCAGAACCATTCAACAGATAGAATTCACTCTTTTTAATATTCAGTTGCATTATTTCTGCCCCTTGTCAAAGACCAGCGAAGGCCACATTTCTTTGAGAGCATCGTTGTTGATGACGGTTACTTTTTCCATTTCACGATAACCGAGATCGAGCTCGTCTTCGCTGGTTACTGATTTGACGCCTTTCAGCACAATGCCTTCGCCGTCTTTACTGTCAATGGTGCCACAGTAGCAGTCTTCACGGTTTCTGATGAAAACGCGCTGCCCGACCTGAACCTCTTCGGGCTTAACAGTTTTGGCAACACCGAAAACACACATGTTAACAATGCCAGGATAGAGAGGAACATCTTCGTACATCTTGACGAGCTGCGATACCAGCTCTTTGACCAGCATCGGATCTTTTTCTTCTTCGACGATCTTTTTAAGATACTTTATCAGTGCGGGGAAATCGGTTTCTTTAAATGACATCAGCTTTCCTTCAGTTTTTTAGATATTCAAGCCCGAGCTTGTCGGCGCGTGCCTTCTGGGTGTCATTGAGGCTGCCGGCTTTTGCCGCGGCGTCGAGCGCCTGCATTTCACTCAAGACTTCAGTTACCCGGGTAAGCACGTTCATGAAAGGCACTTTGTCGGTCTTGACCGTACATTCGGCCGCTTTCGGGTGACCGCCACCGCTGATTTTGTCTTTGTAATCAGCATAGCGCGCCTGCATTGAATCCTGGAGTTCACCACAGATTTTGCCGGAATGAACGCGATCACCGGAACCGCGCACTGAAACGTGCGTGTAATCAGAGCTCACCGAGCTTACCATGATTATCTGAGCAAGTTTGTCGCCAGCTTTTTGTCTGAGATCAAACAGTTTGATCGAACCAATCATTGGCAGCAACGGCACTTTGGGGCCGACGAAAAGATAGATTGCAGTGTCGCCAAGCTGCAGCGCTCGTGTTGATGAATTGAGCATGCTGCTGGCGCTTTCCCAGTCCTGCAGGAAGTAATTGAAAATCTTTTCGAGCAGTCCCTTCTGTGGCTGTGGCAAAAGGCTTACAAATTCATCCAGGCTCTTGATTTTAGTCAACTGCTCAGCCTTGTCGGCAATGGCAGCAAGAGCTGTCGTGATGCATTCGGCATGATTCAAGTTCTTGAGGCATTCTTCGCGGTCATGATAGAAATACGAGAAACCGCCGCCGCCGGTGGCATGTACGAACTCGGTCACGCGTGAAAGCAGCGAGGTGAAATCTCTCTGTTCGGCATCAAACTGGGTTGGGCGCTCTTTAACAAGAGTCAGCAGGTTTTTGAACTGCTGGGCGTATTCGACAAAGAATGGTTTGGCAAAGTCTGACAGCATGCCGATTACCGGCTCGATTGCCCAGTCACCCTTGAGACCCATCAAGCAGAGGAAGTCATCGTAATTGTCGCGGGTGCCGCTAAGAGTGGCAATACCGTGTGAAAGAATCGAAGTCGAGCACCAGGTATAAGCCGGAACGCTCGGGTTGAAATACACACACTTACCAGGTAGCGCTGGAGCCGGGTGATGGTCGATTATGTAAACCGGCAGCTTTTCGGCATATTTGTCGTAAGGAGCCAGGGTGCCCTTGTCGAGCAGAAAAATGGCTTTGGCATCGGGACATTCCTGCATGGCCTGTTCGAGTTGCTCAGGTTGCAGCATAAAACCTTCCGGCAGCTTATGGGTAACTTTCCAGCCTTTTTTTTCGAGAGTGCGCCTGAAAATAAGACCGCTGGTTATTCCATCCGGGTCGTCATGGCTGAAAATCAGCGCCGTAGAGGGTTCCCCGATCACCTGCAGAATCTTCTGCAGACCTGTGCTGCCTTCTTTCAGGCGATTCCACTGGGCCTGATAGCCCTCTACATCTTTGAACTGCTGTTGCAAAATGACTGCTTCTTGCATAATACATCCTTTCAGTTATTTCTTTACCCAAGCAGTATAGTTGGGCTTAAAGTCTCAGGTCAACAACTAAAAAGACTTATTCGGCAAAGAACCACAGTTTGTGGAAATGACGAAAGCCAGCTGCTGCCGGAAACAGCGCGGTCAGTTCTGATCGAGTTTAAAACGGTAATCCTGCGGCGTCTTGCCGCCGACAATAAGGCGTATGTTGCCATGACGATCAGTGCGATAAATCTTGGCGCCGATTTTTTCATAATTGCCGAGAGTTCGTGGCGACGGGTGTTTGAAAGCATTGTTGGCGCCAACCATAATCACGCCGACTTCGGGCGAAACCATCTGCAGAAACCGTAAATAATCGCTGGTGTCTGCCCCATGGTGTGGCACTTTGAGAATCTGACTTTTGATTGCTTCTCCGTATTTCATAACTTCGCGCTCGGCTTCTTCTTCGATATCGCCGGCCAACAGCATCTGAAACTTGCCATAACGAACCAGCAGCACAATTGACAGGTTATTGACGTCGGCGTATTCCCTGCCACTCAACGGCTTTTCAGGATGCAGTGCCTGAACAAAAAGTTCGTTGCCCCATTCAAGCACATCGCCAGCCTTGGTGGTAATACGCCTGATATGCTGCTTGCTGCAGATCGCTTCAAAATCCTTGAATGCCTCGGTCTCGAATTTTCCGGGTGGCTCGTAGACCGCATCGACTTCATAGAGCCTGAGAACCGGCAACATACCGCCAAGATGATCATTGTGCCAGTGGGTAATCACCACGCCATCGAGATGCCCGATCCCGATACTGCGCAGATAATTATGAATAAGCTCGCGCCCATCGCGGCGTGCCTCAGTGACCGGAACATTGGTGCCGCCATCAATAAGATAATTTTTGCCCATCGGCGTGCGCAAAAGAATGGCGTCACCCTGTCCGACATTGATGAAATCGACGCGCAGCTCAGGATCGATATTGATCGAGACCAGACCACCGTGGTCGGGGCTGAGCAGCAGCGCCCAGACAAAAAACACCAGAATCAGCATGACGGCAAAGACAAAATTAGTTTTCTTTGACTGAAAGGATTTCTGTTCGTATCCGAATCTGGTCATGCCCTACTTTACCTCTACCCTGTCGATGAACTTTTTGATTGTCTTATCAGTCAGGCCGGGAACTTCTTTAAGATCTTCGAGCGAGAAAAAACCACCGTTGCTGTTGCGAAACTCAATGATTTTTTCAGCCAGTCTCTTGCCAATTCCCGGGAGGGCATTGATTTCGTCGATACTGGCAAAGTTAAGATTCAGCTTGTCACCCCAGGCAGCCTGGCCTGAGTGCCCGCCGACAACTGTTGCGTATTTTTCCAGTTCAAGCAGGCGCCTTTTGGTTAGGCCCTGCACGCCGAGCAGTTCGTTCATTTCCTTTATCTGTCCGCGTTTCTGCACAAATTCATGAATACGCCGGGCCAGAGTCGGGGTCATGCCCGGCAGAGCCTTAATACTGTTAACATCAGTGCGGTTGAGATTAAGCTTGCCGGCATTTTCTTCTTCATCATAGTAGTCGCCCTTGACCAAAACCGTTTGATCGGTCAACACTGCGATATCCTGAATCTGCACGGCCAGCTGGCGGTTTTTGCTGCGAACAACACTGACCTTGCCGATCAACAGAAAAATGCCAAGCCCCAGCAGCATAATCAGTGCTGCAAAAGCCATTTTCTCGAGTCTGGTCAAAACCATATTCTGCTATTCCTTAACAAACACCCGGGTTTTCAGCGTGCCACGAAGCTGGTCAACCTGAACAGCGCCGTTTTCTGAGGTCAGATAAACAGGAAAAGTGAGTTGGCGAAATCTTGGTATATAGCTGCGGCTGCGTGAAGTTATCGCACCGCTGAGGTGATAGTTTTCCATCAACCAGGCCGAAGGGAAGCGAAAGCTTATAGCGACCCCCTCAGGATTGGAGCTTTTAACATATTTTTCAAACGCATCGTAGGGATAAGGCATATCTGCAACAAAAACAAAGTCAGCCTTGAAATTTATGTCGCTTTCGAGAGGGTGCGTATTGCCAGAGAGATAGGCAAAATTGTGTGGGCCGCGGCTTATCTTAAGGATCAGACCATCATAATACTGTTGAAAACTGTCTTTGGTCTTTACTGGATGCAGCACTTCGATTGTCGTTCCGGCTTCGGTGAATTTGTCGCCGGCCTTGACATGCGTTACCGGAATTTTATAATGATGCACATCTTCGATCAGCTGATTGTATGACTCATAGGAGAGTTCCCAGAAATTACCGGGTGGGAAACCTGCATTCTGACCGGCCTTAAGTCGCCGTTCCATCTTGATGTCGCCGAAAGCGAACATTCTGACATAACGTTCAAAATCGACGCGAACACCGTCGGTAGCGAGGGGGAAAGGAACGTAGAGACGGTTGACCCGGTAGGTCGAGCACACTGAACTTAAGCCTGAAATGCGCTCAGGCAAGGCAGAACTGAGAATCACCGCGTCGATTTCCCTGACCTGCTTACCGGAAAGAGCAGGCTGAATGACACGTTCACCACGGTCGATACCACCCATGGTATCGTTAAGGGCAGCATCGATAATTGCCACCCGGCCATCGCCTTCGATCATCAGAGATGAGCCATAGCCAACGTCGAGCATGGTCAGACGCAGATCTGGCTGTCGTTCGACATTGCTGAGAACTGCGACAGACCCGGCAACTGCAATTATGACAACGAAAATTGCGAACAGCGAAAGGGAATTGCGATATTCGGGCTCATGCCAGACTTCACTGACCGCGCCATAGATAGCGAGCAGCCAGGTTTTGATCTCATGGCGGAAGTAAACGCCATGCAACAGCAGATAATAGATGACGATTTCACTGAAAGCCGGCTGTGATATCCGCGGGAACGGGATCAGGACAGCGAAAAACGAGGCCATGCCGAGAAAGAATTTTACTGCCAGCCAGTTGGCGGCATTGAGCACCAGCGCCACAAAAATACCAATACCCGGAATAAAAGCACCGAACAGTCCGGCAATCAGGCCAATCTGCACGATCAGGCCAATGAGCGGTATGGCGATAAGATTGGCGATTGGTGCAGCCAGCGATAACTGGCCAAAATAAAACGCCGAGAGCGGCCCCATCATGGCAACGAAAATGGCTATCTGCGCGGCAAGAAAACCCTGCAACCAGCCAGGCAGCATTTCAAAAGCAAAGCTCTGAAAGGTCGAGCGATCTGACAGCCGGGTCGAGATGTAGCAGACTGCTATTATATAAAAAAAAGTTGCCGGGAAAAAATACGGATGCAAGACGAGATCTTTTTTTATGATTACCGCGGCAAAGAAGGCCAGAGTGGCAAAGAAGGCAAAAGCGAGGCCTGGCCCGCGCAACATGCGCCGCAGAATTTTTGCAGATGGATCAGAGAACATTGCCAGAGCGTAAATCGCCATTACCGACAGAACGAAGCTGGGCTCGGTCAGCTGCAACGGGCTCATGAACAGAATGTAATCACAAGCCACGCATAGTGAGAACAGCACTGACATCTTGAAGCCGTAATCCTTGAGATAGGCCATCGACAGTATAAACAGACTGTTCATCAGAGCCGCGCGAACTGCGGAACTTGGCCAACCGACAATCATGGCGAAGGTAAACAGCGAAAAAACGATGAGGGGCGCAAAAACCCGCAGCGGAATACGGAACATCGCAAAGACGCCGTAGAGCAACCCGGCTATAATGGTTACATGCAGGCCGGAAACCGCAAGAACGTGCGAAACACCGGTCATTCTGAATTCCTGCGAAACCTTGGGCGGCAGACCACCTTTGAGACCAAGCAGAACCCCACCCAGAAAGCTTGATTCAGGATATGGCATGGTCTGCTTGATGACCTTGAGCACTTCGTTTTTAACATAAAGCGCAAACCGGTACCAGATGGCACCTGAATCCTGCTGATCGACAATCTTAAGAACTGCGCGACGCGGCGTAATTCTGACGGTTCGGTAAATGCCGCGATTGCGCAAATGCTGACGGTAATCCATAGCACCTGGATTACGACGCTCAGAAGCTTCGCTCAGCTGCCCTTCGATTTCGACTGTCTGGTTAAAGTCTACTTCGCGAAAAACTTCATTGTCTTCGTAAACCTGCGCCATCAGGAGGCCGCCACCGACTTTCAGTTCATCGGAACTGTGCTCGACATTTTCATAGGTTCCCCCACTCTTGCGCGAACCGGTGTCGTTCTGAACCCTGACCCGCCTGCGTTCGAACTTGCGCATGGTCTCTGGCTGGATCAGAACTTCGAGATAGTCGCCCCGCAGTTTTGGTTCTTCGATGATGCGACCGCGTATGCGCCAGTTCGTCGTTTCGTCATGCTTTTCGCAGATCGTCTTGAAATGGTTGGCGTAGTCGTTGCGCAGTTCTGAAACATAACGGTATGAGCCAAAGGTTGCCATGGTGAGCAGCATAAAAATCATGCTCAATACCGGTATGGCCTCTTCGTCTTCTCTTAAAGTCTTTATAAAAGAGGGGCTCAAAATATTGCCGTATTTGAAAAACAGAGGAATCATGGCGCAGAGCAGAAAAACAGCCGTCAGCACGAGCAGCAGACCAGCTGCCGAGATGCCGGTAAGCGCGGCAAAGCCCATTCCACTGATAAATGCGAGAGAGAGAAATATGAAGATCAGCAAGGTCAGTCGAGCCCCTTCTCTATCTTGATGTGGGGGTAATAGTCGAGATTTGACAGCACATTATCTCTAATCCTGAAGTCAGACTTGATAACAAGCACCAGCGCACCTGTCATAAGGGTAACGACAAGCAGAACGATGAGAAAGCGGGTTGCATCATTAGATTCCTGCACAAAAAGTCCTGTCTATTCCATTGCTGACCAGGCATTCGTCTTCTGAACCCAGTCACTGAATAAAGAGAAAAACTTGTCAAAGTCAAAGCTGGTGATCTGTCTGAAACAGGTTTCTGCTTCCATATCTTCCAGGGCGCCCATTAGCGTCGAATACTTGGTGAAAAAGCTATCGCAATAGATGCCCAGCAGAAGTCTGACCATGTAGAACGCCTGATAAAGGGCCAGCTGTCGGCGGGCGGGGTCGGGAATCAAGTTTATGTCTTTCGACAGAATAGCAGGCTTGATCAGCTGACCGCCTTTCTGTGCTTCTTGAAGTCGGCCCCAGCCGGCCTGCAGCCATTCGCGACTATCTGGACGGATCTTGTAAGCCGCCTGCAAAGCAAAACCTTCCCGCAGCCACGAAGGAGTTCGCCACTGGCGTAAGGCGAGCTCTCTTTCGTTAACCCGGTTGTTGAAAAACATATGGCCAAGTTCGCGGGTGGCAACTTCGCCGATGCCCGTATCGAGTTTGTCTGGCAGAAGAAAAATCGCGTTATTCTGATAAAGTATTCTTAATACTTCACCGACCTTGACTGGAGAGCCGGTGGACTGCTCCATTTCGTCCTCATTCTTCATGATAAAAAAATTTCCGGGTGGTTCTTCCTGGAAATTGAAGACCTGTTTAAAAACAGGCGTAGCCCGGTCGAGACTGTCAAGCAACTCTTCGGCGGCGAGACTATCGGCAATATCAAAATAGACGGAATAAGATCTGAGTTCGAATTTCTGGTTCAGAGAATTTGCTGCTGATTCAGTCATCAGACACCCCCCGGGAGTTTTTATCAGCATACAATTATTTTAATTGTTAAATCAAGCATTTCAGTTGACTTGCAGCAAAAACGTGACATATAATTATCGAGGTACCAAAATCCCAATTGAGAGTGATAGGTAGAATATGGACTTACAGAAAATAGAGCTCTTCTCTTCTCTTAATCCGACTGAAATTTCCCAGATCAACAGTATTGCGCGAAGGATACATCTGACCCGTGGGGAGTCGGTATTCAACGAGGGTGATTTTGAGAAAAACATCTATATAGTTGAAACCGGTCAGGTTGAGATCTACAAGCGTACTCCCCTCAACGGCGAGCAATCGATGGCAATCATGAAGAACGGCGATTATTTCGGTGAAATGGCCTTCTTCGAAAAAGCCGCTACCCGCTCTGCCTCGGCAAGGACCTTGCAGACAACCTCTTTGATAGTCATTGAAGGCCCTGATTTTGAAAAGCTCATCCACAACTATCCATCCATCAGCCTCAAGCTTTTGGCGACACTTTCACAAAGATTACGCGACACAAACAAGCTTGTATTGGGCGGCAGCGGACCTGCAGCAACTTTTAGCACTGCCCAAAAAGAATGCAAGATGATCACTGTAGCATCGGCCAAGGATGGTTACGGCAAAACCACATTCGCAACCAGTCTTGCCCGGATTCTTTCTTTGGAACTGAACAAAAAGGTTCTCTTCCTGGATCTCGACCTTTATTTTGGCGGCGGCACGCACCTTCTCGGGGTACACTCGCCACGTTCAATCGTCGATATTACCAATCGCTACCGTGCCGATGAGCAGAAATTCAATCTGCTATCTGAAAGCATCAGACTCAGCGAGAACCTCTTTACGATACCGGCACCGCGCAGTTTTCTCGAAGCCGAACAGATACATGCCTCTGATATCATTAAGCTTCTGAAAGAAGCCAAGAAATATTACGATTACGTTATCACAGATACTGGCTCGATCTTTGACGAGAACCTGTACACAGTTCTTGACACCTCTGATTTTGTGTTCTTCATTATCAATTTTGCCAGTCTTTCGACAATTACCGATAACGTCAGATTTTTCCATGGTATCTCCAAGCTGAGTTACCCACGTGAAAGACTGATTCTGCTGGGCAACAACATAGGTCCCGACTTCTCCACCAACAAAACCAGCCGTGTGTTCCCCTATCCGGTTATCGGCGGACTGCCACGCATACCAGATTTCGAACCACAGTTCGGCAAACCGGCTTATGATCTGAACCCGACCAGCCCATACTGCGAAGTTCTGCGACTGCTGGTGCGCAATGTTCTTAAAGAAGTCAATCTTAAGAAGCCTCAGACCAAGGGCAACATCTTCTCGATGCTGTTCGGCGAAAAAGATCCAGAGCAGGTTATCAACCTGCAGTTGAGCCAGCTCAACCCGCCCCCGGGCAGCAACTTCTCGCCAATCATCAACCCGCGCGATGTACGTTCTCAGGTCAAATATGTCCGCTATAATCTGCTTTTCGGTTATATCGAAGAAGCGAAAAGCAATCTGCTGTCATTCATGGAATACTCGCAGTCATCCGCACCTCTCTGCGAACTCCTCGGAGAAATCTTCCTGTCCGAAGAAAAACTTTCTGAAGCCCTCGAAGCTTTCCAGAAAGCCATTTCGCTTGATCCGCAGCAGCACGTTGCCCTCGGCTACCTGTCTTATCTCTCGGGCAGCAAGGAAAGCTTCGACCGATCTATAGCCGCAGTCGAAGCCAAGATTGCAGCTAACCCCAATCACCTTGATCTGATCAACGACTACGGCAAAATTCTGATGATCAACGAACATTACGAAGAGGGTGCGATTCAGTTCAAGAAAGCCCTCAAGACAAACCCGAATTATCTTGAAGCCAAACTCAATCTTGCGATCTGCCTGTCAAAATGTGGCAAAAGCGAAGATGCCATCGAAATGCTTATTGGCATTGAAAACAAAAATCCCCGACTGTTCTACACCCTCGGTGAGATCTTTTATCAGTCAGGACGTCTCTATCTCGCTTACAAGGCTTACAACAAAGCCTCACTGCTCTATCCAAGTTATCCCGGGCTCAGACCCAAGCTTTTCGAGCTGTCAGGCTATCTCAGAAAACTCGATACTGTCATCGACCTGCACGAGAAGTTCGTCAACACCAGCCCCAAATTCCCCGACCTGCACACCAAGCTGGCCAACTTCTATCACCTTGCCGGCAAATCAGAACTGGCAATAACCCAGTTCAAAAAAGCCCTCGCCATCAATCCGAACTACAAAGAAGCCAAGGTCAAACTTGAGGCTCTGCAGAAAGATTCAATCTGGCGCCTGGCCAAACAGAGCCTTGAAGGTGATTCGACAGATGTTACCGCCTCAACTCGTTCTTTGAAAGCTGTAATAAACTTCATCAGCGGCGATGACAACACCCGTTTCCCAGAAGAAGCGGTTCTGCACATCAAAAACGTGGGCACAGCCAAAACGATCCAGAAAGCTCTTAATGCTGCGCAGCTTGAAGCCGGCGGCGCTGAACTCGATCTGTCACCCCTTGGCCTGCTGACAACCCAGGATATTCTGCTTTTCCAGATCGCCGAAGTTAAGAGCGGCAACGTAATCAGGTTCGCGCCGCATTATCTCGAAAAAGACGAAATCCTGGCCGGCCGCTGCGATGTCGATCTCGACTTCGATCTTAATCAGGAATCAGACGGGCTTGTCGAGCATCTGACCAAGTATTTCCTGGTACATCTTGAATCCAGAAAGTTTGCCGAACTTCTTTCCAGTAATGGCTCCGTTGGTTACAAAGCCTATATCAGAAATGAAAGCAACGGACTCGAAGCAACTGGCTACATCAATCCTGAAAATGACGCTCAAATCAACTTCGTGCTCAATGCCTCCAACAAATCAGGCACGGCAGCTGCCAATCCGGGCGATCGCCTGAATATCAAGCTTGTCGATGGCAAAAAGGATGTTGCTTTCACAACCGACTTCACGGTTACCAAGGCTGATGTTCTTAACTTCTACAAGACTGTCACCGCCCAGGAATCCGGCAAGACTAAAGAAGCGAACAGCTGATAGCTTAGACGACAAAAGCGGCTTAAGATTTGATCTTAAGCCGCTTTTTTTATCTGCTGATTATCAGGCTTTTTTCTGAATGAACTCGATCATCTCGAAGATATCTTTTTCGTCGGGTGAGCGCACGATAAAGGCTTCATTGCCCATTACTTCCGAGAAGACGAGTGGAACCTGAGTATGCATGGCGATGTTGTTGCTGTAGCGATTAAAAATCTCGTCGAGCGAATGCTGGTAATTTTTACCAAACTTGCGCGCAATATGAGCTGCGAAGTATTTACGCTCGACCTGCGCAGAAAACCGGTTTTCAGCAATTATATTGGCCCATTCCTGATAGACGTTGATATCAGCGCTGAAGTTCATAAGATCTACGGTATATCCACCTGGCGGCCGGCAGTTCATCTCGAGAACAAACAGGCGACCATCACTTTTCTGACGCAGAAACTCAAGATGGAAGAACTTGGCACGGATGTCGAATTCCTTAACAATTTTTCTACCAATCTTTTCGGCATCTGCCGGGATGTCGCGCACCAGATAGAAACTTAGATCTTCATTGTAGGCGACGAGATCGAAGGCTCCATTTACTGAACGCAATGACGAGAAAAAAGCTATTTCGCCGTTCTGGTCGCAGATGCCATCGAAAGTCATCAATTCACCATCGATGAAAGGCTCGACAAAATAGTCGATCGGTGGCTTTGTCTGCCAGAAATTTTCAATATCAGCCTGATTCTCGATCTTGTAGGCGGCAACGGCACCAACGCCGGTGTCGGGCTTAACAAAAACCGGAAACCGGTATTTTTTGACAAAGCGCTCGAGTGATTCACGGCCGGTTATCAATTCTCCATCGACTATCGGGGCATCACAGGCCCTGAAAATCTTTTTCATTTCAGATTTGCGCTTGATCTTTACGGTCTGATCAACGCCAGGACCGGGAATGTTAAAATCTTCCCGCAGGCGTGCTTCATGCATCATCCAGTGTTCGTTATGCGATTCTACCCGGCTCACCCTGCCATGCCGGTAAATTAGAAAAGCGGCAGCCCGGTGAGCCTGCTCGTAGTCATCCAGCGAATCAACCTTGAAATAATCGGTAAGAGCGCCATGTAGTGCTGGCGGCAGATGGTGATAATCTTCGTCGCCGATACCAAGAACCTGTATACCGCGGTTGGCAAGGGCTACAACAAAATCACAGAAATTGGGAGGGAAGTGTGGAGATAGATAAATAAAGTTCATTTACAGCTTCCTGAGCCTGAAATAAGCGATGCCATTCTTTGCGAAAACACATCGCCGGGTGCACTGGCCGATGCAACCCGCATAGATTCTAATAAAAAACCGGCATTTGCGCAATAAGCAAAAAATTATTCCTGCTCAGCCGGGCCCAGCAGATTCTCAAGATACCAGGTTGAACCAGGCTTGACGTAGCCTTCTTTGTTGATGGAATCAGACTGTAGCCTGGCCAATGCAAGAATCTCTATGCTCTGTGTCAGAAAACCACTGAAGAGCATGAAAATCAGTAAAAGAAAAATCAGGTAAATGGTAAAGCCACTCCGTTTACGCAGGGTACTGGTGCGAAGAATTCTATTCATTGGATTCTCCTGTGCGCCAGAGTATTCTAAGTTTTTCATTGCCGGCATCCACTCTTGTCATAAACATGGTATCGCTGATCTGCTCTATTTCAGAGATGCTGGCACGGCCTTTCAGCAGAAATATACGACCATTAACACGAATCTGCTTACCAAAATTCTCGATGGCAATCTCATTGTTGTTATCAAAAATAATGCGGCCATCAACGACTCTGGCAATCTGGCGCGACTTTTTGAGACAGTTACGGATCTTTCCATATGCCAGCGTCAGACTCCTGTTCTCTTCGATCAAAGCCTGATATCGGCTGAGATCATCGAAAAGAGGCGGAAAACCGACAAAAAAACCGGCGGTGGCAATACTGATTATCGCAACGACTATCATCAGCTCAATCAGCGTAAAGGCTTTTTTTCTCACCGCGATGTCACCTCTGTTTTATAGATACAGTCGGGACTTGCGTCACCACATCGGGCCAGACTTATTACCAGTTTCTCGACGCCGCTTTCGCTGGTTGCTTTCACAAGCACTTTCCATTCTTTGCTACCTTCTACAAAGGTTAGCAGATCACGACTGGTTACAGCGCTCAAGGGAACCCCGCTGTCAAGCTGAAAGCGCGCAAAATTACGCATGCTTTCGAGCATGTAAAGGGCAGAAGTGTTATTCTGCAACCGCCGCATCATGTTTCTGTGATTTCGCGTCAGAAAAAACAGGCTGGTCAGAAACATCGAGGCCAGAGTCAAAGATAAACAAGTCTCAATAAGGGTTAAACCGCGTCGTCGTTTCATGAAAACATCCAGATCAACCAGTAGTATGTATCGAAAACCCCTGAAGTAATAAGGGCGACAAAAAATCCGGCAGCCAGCAGAGCCGTAATCGACATCATCTGCGAACTGCTCCTGATACTTGCACATGACAAACGGAAATTGCTATGAGAGGCGTATTCCAGCTTTTCGGCATACAGCTCGGGTGTTAGATCAGCATGCGCAATTTCCATGAACACGTCACTGTAGGCAAATGCTTCTTCGGCCGGGCGACCCTGCGACAGCACTCTGCCAACATCCAGCAGATCGGCCGCATCGCTTTTTCCCGCCAGCTGGGCGCTATTCTGCACTGACGTCTCCAACGACATGCCGGCCTGGAGATAGAGACTGACCATACTCTGCAACCTGGCAGTTTCCTGAAGCTTCATCGAGTAGGCGAATCCGTAAATGCGGGTAATCGCGGAATCTTTGTCGACCATGCCAGATACCGCCTTGACAGTGACCAGGAAAGTCGCTGCAATCAAAAGCGGAATAATCAGAGAAATTGGCCAGAGGCTGGTGTCGGTAAAATGTAACAAACGCACCATTATCGGCAATGACCTGCCGGAAGAGCCGACAGATGACGCAACATGCGGGAACAAGCTCAGATTGAGATAACAGAGGTTCGCCAGCACGACAAACAGAATCACCAGGGGATAAAACAACGCCGTTTTGAGGCGGTCTTTCACTATTTCAAAGTTGATCAGACAGCTGGTGTAGAATTCGAGAACCTTTATCAGACGGTCATCGCCCAACAAAGGCAGCAGCCGCGCCAGCACCGGGTCAAAATCGGCAAGATCGCTGCAAGCCTCCTGTGCCGGATAACCGGCAGCCATCTTTTCGCCGATCTGGCGGCACCATAATGAAGCCTTGTTATCCGGGCGCTGTCTGGAAAGACTCATCAGAGATGCTGGCAGGGGGCCGCCACTCTTCAGAGCCAGCGACAGCATCTGGCAGAACATGATTATTTCGTGGGTTTCAGCTGAAGCGGTCATTGCATTGTCCCTATGCAGATAGCGTTCATCATCTCTGTCAAGGCGTAAGCCAGCGATCCAAAAACCACCGAAAGAAACGCGGTGTTGGCAACCTCGATCATGGTAACAGTTTTTTCGTTTGAGTTTTTGATGTCGGCATTATAATAATCGTAGGCCTGAAGCAGCAAAGGCGAGCCGGCTTTTTTGTCGTGCAGTCCCAGTGCGACGAACCAGGCCAGGCCATCGCTGACGCCGGCTTCACGACTTGCAGAAGAGATATCCATGCCGTCGGCGAGAGCCCTGGCCATGCGCCGAAAGCTGCTGTGCAAAGCCGGGAAGTTGTGCTTTACCGCCATAACATCAATAACCAGAACACGCTCTTCTCTCGGAACAACTGCCAGCATACGCAGCAGATTCATTTCATCTGTCTTCTTCGAAAAGCTGCCGAGACGGCGGCTCATAAAAATCACCAGCTGGATTATGACGGCAAAAATTGCGAGCAATATTACCATATAAAGGAACGAACCATCGCTGCTGAAGCCAAAAAGCCAGGTAACAAAAGAGCTGCCTTGTATTTTTAAACCGAGAAAAATTTCACGCATCTGGGGCAACACAAACATAAACATTGCCAGAACAGTCATCATACCCCATGCCAAGCTTATCACCGGATAAAAAAGCGCCGACTCTATCTGTATCCCGCTATGCGGACGCAACTGCATGTCAGCGATCAGCATTCCACGCGTTTCATCTTTCAATGGAGCTGCCAGAACATAGCGCACAGCCGACGGAAAAGCCGCCATTTCGCTGGCAGCAAAAACCTTATCACTGCCTTCGCCACTGCTGAGACGACGGGCCGCGACAGCAGATGCCCGGCGCAGAGATTGCGAAGTCGCAGTCTGCGAAATTCGATGCAATGCTTCGGCCATGGGAATTCCCTTGCGCATGAGAATACCCAGCTGCATCATGACCTCTGAATTGCCACCAAAGAAATTGCGCAGATTACGAAGATTCATGAACAGTCCTCCTGCGCCAGTTTCGCTTCATCTATGCCACCACAGTATGCGACAAAGCTGGCCCGGGGTTGCAAATGCCCGTTATTGTGTTTCAGTTCCAGATGTAGAATACCACGTAAGCCTGAAAAGACCAGATAGTCTTCCACTCCCATCTGTTTGATGCGATCGATGGCTTGCGCGGGTGAACCGGCATGGAAGGTGGCAAGAATCAGATGCCCGGAAAGCGCAGCCTGAAGGGCTTCTCTGATGCAGGCGCTGTCTCTGATTTCGCCCAGTGCGATTACATCTGGATCCTGACGCAGCAGATGTTTAAAAGCCACTGCCAGATCTTTTTCGCGGGTAGAATCGAGTGAGGCCTGGCAGATACCAGAAATCTTTGCTTCAACCGGGTCTTCGATGGTTACTACGCGCAGTTCCTTGCCGCTGACAGCCAGTTCTGACAGACTGGCATACATCGCTGTAGTCTTGCCGCTGCCAACTGCGCCACTGATAATGAAGAGTCCGCTATTGCTGCGCAGGTGGTTGAGCCAGTTATCAGCCGGCCCGGCCTCCCAGCCAAGCGAAGCTACATCAGGAAAAGCCAGCGCGGTTATAATACGCAATGCCGCCCGCTCGCCATGGTCAGTTGGAAAAGTCGACAGTCTGACGTCAAAATTCTCCTGTCGGAAAGCCCCTTCTTGTGCGGTATCCGCGATATGTGAATGGCAGCCGGCCAGATATTTGAGCCGGGCCAGCAGTCTCTGTTGATGGTTGAGTCCGATATCGCGAGAACTTCTGATTTTGCCGGCGGCACGAAATGTCAGCCGCGCTGTTTCCGCGTTGAGTGGTTCAAGATGAATATCAGAAAAATGATTTGCAGCAGCCGTTGTCAGAAGAATATTGGCGGCCCACACATAAGGAAGAGCGCGAAAACCAAGGGTCTTTTCGAACAACTGCATGCTGTCTTCAATACTGAAAGCGGCTAGCGAGGACTTATACGCCTCATATTCGCGGGCCTGAGCCGCCAGTTGCCTGATTAGACCGGCCAGTGCCTCACTGTCATGGGCGCTGCGCAGACTATAACTGCGGCCGTCGGCGAGAGCAAGTTTTAGCCCGGCACCTTCTACTGTAACTTCCTGCAGGTCAGAATAAAAGAGCTTCTGCCCGGGAATCTCGACAAATTCGGCATCGATGCTGAATTCGCTATGACCCATCAGCCGCTTGATTCTGCCGGGGCGAAAAGTCAGCGGCATGAGACCAAAACCGTCTTTTTCTTGCGGCTGCGGCCGGCAACTTGTCATTATTACTTCGCCTGTGCTCATCTTGCAGACATATTAGCACCATTTTGATTTATACCGCAACAACAACAGCAGATCGCGCAAGTTTGCAAGATTCTGTTGCCGGGTGTGCAAGCTTCTGCTATCATGCACCTATGGTACCGTTGCGAGATCTCAACCAGACCTGCTCAAAACGCCCGGTAGCCCGGGCGGTTCCGGCTCAGATAGCCTGCCGGCTGCTTGGCAACCGGCTGACACCCTGCCAACTGGATGCTCTGTGCCGACCCTGCGAGAAAACCGGAGTATGGCTGTTTTATTCGGCATTTCTGCTCGGCTTAATCCTGCTTTTTCTTCTGCTGTTCTGGGTTCTACGCATAACCCGTCTGAGTCGGGTGCTGGGCTGGTTAGCCGCCCTGTTGCTCCCACCAGCAAAATGGGTTGCCAACTGCTTTGCCGCCGCTGTTAATTTTTATCGCAACCTGCCCTTTTAAGCATGCGGCCGCTGCTTTTCCATAATTTTTCCGGGCGCAACCTGCCAGATTACGCGCGCCACGAATTCGACAGCATGCTTGTCGAAAATGGCCTTGTGGTAAAGACCGGTTATCAGCTGCCAGCGCACCACGACATGACAGCGGTTGATCTCAAAGGCGCGACTGTGCTTGCAGCCTTTGCTGATGCGCACGTTCACATGACCCAGACAGGAATTGCCCTGTCAGGCATACAGCTTGAGCCAACCACCAGCCTCACTCAGATATTTGAACTGCTAGCTGCCGAAGCCACCGCCAATGAATTCGTTCTCGGCTGGGGCCTGCAGGAAACCCGCTTAAAAGAACGGCGTCTGCCAACCAGTGCCGAACTTGACGCTGTCGCGCCGAAAAATTTCGTCTGGGTCGCCCGCCAGGATCTGCATTCAGCCGTTCTCAACGCTGTCGCACTCAAATGGGCCAGAACGCTTCTGCCCGACCTCCAGGCTCCAGACGGCCTTATCAGAGGGAACGACTACAACCGGCTCTGTTACTGCCTGATCGACAAACTACCGCAGGCATTCAAACGAAAAGGGCTCGAACTCGTGCAGCAACACTGTTTCAAACATGGTGTTGCCACCATACACGCGCTCGAAGGCAGCCTTGAATCGACAGAAGACACCCTTGCCGTTGCTGAATTCAGCAAGGCCAGCGATTTACATACGGTGATTTATCATCAATCCAGCGACCCAGCCATGCCCCACCAGCATGGCTGGAAAGGCATGGGCGGCTGTCTGCTCGTTGACGGCTCACTTGGCACGCACACTGCAGCTCTGCATGAACCATACCAGGATGCGCCCGACTGCCGCGGCAATCTCTATCTCGAGGCTGCCGACATAGAGAAGCTTCTGACGACAGCACGGCAGAACCAGCTGCACCTGGCCCTGCACGCCATCGGCGACCGCGCTATCGACACGGTAGCTTCGACTTACGCCTGGGCCCGCCAGAAATGGGGCAAACCGGCAATAGCTGACCGAATCGAACATTTCATCATGCCTTCTGACAAAGCAATCAGACAGGCGCGCGACAATGCGCTGAGCGTCTGCATTCAGCCAGCCTTCGACCGCTACTGGGGCGGAAGCGATGGACTTTACGCGCAACGCCTCGGGCCCGAGCGTGCTACCCGCCTAAACCCTTTCAAAACCATGCTTGATCTCGGCATACAGCTGGCTGCCGGCTCAGACAGCCCAGTTACCGCCATCGACCCGATTACCGGCATTGCCGCGCTCGTTCACCACACCAATCCCGATGAACGCCTGAGCCTTAATTCAGCGCTTTCCCTTTTCATCAGCGAGCCGCACAAACTTGCCGGCGAATCGCTGATTCGCGGCCAGTTGAAAACCGGCTACCATGCCGACTTTGTCTGCCTCGACAACGACCCTTTCAAAGTTTCTCCAGCCCGCCTCGCCAGCCTGCAGGTAAAAAATCTCTACATCGCCGGACGCTGCGTATACTCAAACTGACATAAAAGAATGGGCGCCGCTGACAGCTTGTGGCTGCAGCGGCGCCCATGTCTTTCAGAAACTCAAGCCTTGTTCTTTTTCCATTCTTCGACGCGGGCAATTGTCTTTTCGAGAAGATCAGTGACCTTCTTTTCGCTGGTGCTTTCGACCCAGACGTTGACAAACGGTCGGTCGGGATCTGGCAGAACCAGCACCCATTCATCATTGCCGAGCATTATCTTGACACCGTCGAGCAGATGGGTTTCTTTGTCTTTGGCGAATTCCATGGCAAAACGCATGACCTTGCCTTTCTCTTCCCAGGGGCATGGAATGCGGCAGGAACGCGCATAAAAATCAGGAATGCCGTTAATAATTTCAGAAAGAGGTTTTTTCAGCAGCGATATGAATTCGAACAGCTTCACGCTGGCGATCATTCCATCAAAAGCCGCCTGGAATGCTGGAAATATAATGCCGCCGCGCTCGTCAATGCAGACTTCAACTTTTTCGTTGATTGCCGCATCCATAAGCGCTCGATCGCTGGTCTTGGTGCGAATTACAGAACCGCCATGTTTTGCCGCCATGACTTCGATCTGATGTGTTGCCGATACCGGCACTGCGATACGCGCGCCGGGAATCAATTCCAGAACCATTTTTGACCAGACGACCATAGCCTCGGCACCCTTGATTATTCGCCCCTGATCATCGATAAAGGTTATATGCTCGGCGCCGTCACCCATCACGATACCGAGATCGGCACCCAGTGATTTGACGATCGAAGCTACGCTGGCCTGCGACTGTTCGGGGGTAACCGTAGTCACCCGGTTCTCATCGTGGTAAGCGTTGAGCGTAATGACCTCGCAGCCCAGTTTGCCAAGAAAGGTATTGAAAATTCCGCTGGCGCCACTGAAACAGTAGTCGAGCACTACTTTAAGGCGACGCTCGCTGATTGCCTCGACATCGAGACAGCGCAGCAGCTCTTCGCTGTAATTCTCAGGAACGCGCGGAGGGAAGCTGATCTCACCGACTTCCTGAATGGATACCCGGCGGAAATCGTCGCGATTGAACAGACGCTCGATCGACTTTTTCTGAGCAACCGAGATGTCGCGGCCTTCGACGTCGAAAATCTTAATCTCGATCTGGTTGGTATCTTCTCCGGAAAGCTTAACGTGCACCCCACCACCGCGCATGAAAGCACTCGGTTTGTAGCGCGCTACCGGCGCCGGCGTAACCCGCAGGTCAGCAACATTGATCCCGGCCGAACTCAATCCACTTATTATGGCGCGGTTAATGACGCGGCTGATCTTGTTGGAGTCGCGCGAAGTGATGATGCTGGCTCCCTTCGGCAATGTCGAGCCAAATGCGGCGCCGATCTTCGAGGCCATTTCCGGAGTAATTTCAATATTGGCGAGGCCCGCAATACCATAGTCGCTGAAAAGGTTCTTGGTCCACTTGTCACTCCAGATAATGCTGGAGAATACGGTTGAACCCTCTTCGACATGCTTTTTCGGCCAGATCTTGACGTTTTCGCGAATGATGGCGCCCTTGCCGATGCGGCATTCTTCGCTGATAATGGCACCCGATTCGACAATAACCCTTTCCTGAATATGCGTATTGCCGCTGATGACAGCTTCATAAATCTCGGCGTTTTCACCGACGTGAACGCCATCCCAGAGGGTGCCGCCCTTGATTTTAGCATTCTTTCTGATGATACAGCCATCACCAAGCACGCAATTCTCAAGATCGACGCCGTCTTCGATTACGCAGTTCTGACCGATGATAACGCCGCCCTTGAACTTGACCTTGGCAGAAATATTTGAATTTTTGCCAACCCAGACGTCGCGACCGATTATGTTGAGACGATCACCGGGAATCTGCAATTTGACTTCACCATTGAGAACATTTTTGTGGGCAAGCACGTATTCTTCGAGGTTGCCAATGTCTTTCCAGTAGCCCTCGGCGATATAGCCGTACAGGGGCAAGCCTTCCTTGAGCATGAGCGGGAACAGGTTCTTGCTGAAGTCGAATTCGGTCTTGGCTGGAATATATTTGAATATCTCGGGCTCAAGAATGTAAATACCGGTATTGATGGTATCTGAAAAAACCTCACCCCAGCTTGGCTTCTCGAGGAATCTGATGATCTTGCCATCGTCAGCGGTGATGACAACGCCGTATTCCAGCGGATTAGTGACACGCGTCAACACCATGGTTGCCATCGACTTTTTCTCGCGATGAAAGCGAATAGCCTCAGACAAGTCAAAATCGGTCAGGACATCGCCAGAAATAATGATAAAAGGCTCATCCTTGAGCTTTTCTTCGGTGTTTTTTACGCTGCCGGCAGTGCCGTAATCGGCAGTTGCCATCTGGTATTCCATCTGAATGTCGAAGTCACTGCCTTCACCAAAATATTTGGTTATTACCTCAGGCTGGAAATAGAGAATCGAACAGATGCGGTTAAAACCATACTGTTTGAGCAGATTGACGATGTGCTCCATCATCGGCACATTCGCCAGTGGCACCATGGGTTTGGGGATGTTACAGGTAATCGGTCGCAAACGCGTACCGAAACCGCCAGCCATTATAACTGCTTTCATTTTCTTTCCTCACTCATTCCAATTCCTATATTTGGGGACAATAAGCCCATGCAGTTATTCTAGATTCAGACCGGCAAATAGTCAACTTTGCTGAAAAAATTCTGCCGGCTTGACTTTAGCTGCCTGCAATCTTAAAGTTTAAGGCTGATTCCGGCTGTAATTAGGAGAATGTGCATGAGCAGAAGCCTGAACATGGTGCAGGTGTGTTTCACTGAAGCATGGGGCGGTCTTGAGATGAGCGCCCGCGACTACACCCGTTATTTTCTGGAGCGTGGGCACCAGTCTTTCTGTCTGTGTAAAAGCGGCTCAAAACTCCATGAAATGCTGAAAAAAGATGGACTGCCCCTGCAGGCAGTAGACTTCTTTTCGCGTTATTCGCCGCTGGCAATAATGAAAATCAGAAAATTTCTGCAACAGAAGCAGATTAACATCGCCCATCTCCACACCCCACGCGATCTCTGGATGATCACCCCGGCATCTGTCGGATTGTCTGGCCTTAAAATTTTCGCGACCTCACGCATGCTGTTCACGCGCACGCAAAAGCTAGACCCAGTGCACCGACTGGTCTATTCAAAGCTTGACTACCTGATCAACACGACCGAAGTATCACAGAAGCACATGCAGAACAACCTGCCATTAAGCCCCGACAGGCACATCGTCATACCGAATCCGGTCGATCTTGCCAGATTTCGCCCGGAACTGCATGACCGAAAAGTCTACAGAAAAGAATGGGGTGCTGGCGACAAAACCCTTTTGCTTGGTATCGTCGGACGCATAGACCCGACCAAGGGGCAGAAGGAAACCATAACTGCCCTGCCGGCAATACTGGCCCGTTACCCTGACCTGAAGCTGGTCATTATCGGGGAAATAACAGTTGGTCACAAAGAAGATTTTCTGCAGGAACTCAAAGATCTCGCAAAAAATCTCAGGGTGGAACAAAACATAATCTGGGCCGGATTTAAATCAGATGTTCCTGCCGTGCTGCGCGCGCTGGATATTTTTATCATGCCATCCTACCAGGAAAGCTTCGGCAAGGTTCTGATCGAAGCCATGGCCATGGGAATCCCGGTTATCTCAACTAACAAAGGCGGACCGCCTGAAATACTCAGTCAGGGTGAATGCGGCCTGCTGGTGCCGCCACGCGAATCGGCACCGGTTGCTGAGGCTGTCCTGAAATATCTCGACAGCGCATCACTTCGCCTTGCAATGATCGAAAAAGGACGCAGAAAAGTAGAGGACTGTTATTCTCTCACCAGCGTTCTTGAACGTCTTGAAAAGCTTTACTACAAGACGCTCGATCAGCCACCAGCCTAGAGAATTCATTAGATTTGTGAAGCAGCCTTAAAGCGATTTACCATGACACCTGTCGTATAATTTTATTTTCAGCTAAAATCAAAGTATGAAAAGAACCCGACAAACGCTGATAATAATTCTGATGCTTCTTACTACAGTGGCAGGTGCCGCTGAGATACAGCTGATCCGCCTTAAATATGCCGATCCTCACTCGGTTGCGCACACAATCGGGGCGCTGTTTGGCGGCAGGGTAAACGCGATTCCCGTTCCCTCGGTCAATGGCGTTGCCATCAATGCCTCAGACAAATACGAAATGGAAGAAATCGCCAAACTGGCGGCAGTGCTCGACCGGCGCCCGGCCACACTCAGATTCAGCATTCAAAGTGCCTCAAATGTTCACGAAAAATCGCAGACCATTGGCTACCGGCAACGCGGCCGCGCTGAAACAGCCGGTTCGACCACAACAACGACGGGCATGCGAACTGTCGTTGCCATGGAATTTGCCAAAGCATCGCTGACTGATGAACTAGTGCAGATCTATTCGCTGCCCGGATGGTATGGCCCGGAAACAGTTGCCATTACGACATCACACGGCCTCAAGGTGTCAGGCCATCTCATCGATGAAGAACGCGTAATGGTGCAGGTCTGGTATGCCCAGAACAACGGCGGCATTTCAGAAGTGCTGCTGAGCGAAGTCGAGACCAGAGCCGGCGAATGGTTCAGTCTGGGTGGTCTTGAGCAGAGTTCGAACCATGCCGGACACAGCATCGAAATCGGCTCACAAAAGGGCGTTGCGTATAAGAAAACCGGCGGTCAGATTGACCGCCGGTTCATGCTCAGGGTTGATGTGATCAGATAGTATCAGAACGCAACTTCGTTACCACCGCCCGAATAATCGTCATCATCATCGTCACCAAAACTTGTGCCATCACCGTAACTGCCGTCGGGTGGTGGTGGCGGTGGCGGAATGTCATCATCAGCGGCGTCACCGCTGTCATCGTTATAGAAATCTGGCGGCGTAGTATCTTCGTCGCCCGGTGGCGGCGGGGGTTCCGGGTAATCATCATAGCCATAAGAATCAGGTTGCAGCATGTCAGGTTCAGTGCCATCCGGCGGCGGCAGTTCGGTGCTCACCGAGGTTGTCCAACCGGAGGAGTCTTCGGTCGGGCTGATGGTAATCTCATCGCTACTGCTTTCGAATGCAGGTTCCTGATATGAATCGATTTCACCAAAATCGCTGGCCGCAGAAATCGTAAGCTCATCAGGAATTTCGCCGGGCATGATGCCACCGATAGCTTCGATCTTCGGCAGCGTAAGGGTTTCCAGCATGCGTTCGCGAATGTTAGTCATGTGCTTGAGCAGTTCGAGACTGCTGTGATAGAAGTTCAGCACCACGAGTTTGCGACCAAGCGGAATGAGAACCATGTGGGTATACAGGCGTTTATCGCCTTTGAGAAAATGAAACAGCACGTTTCCGATTTCTACACCGGCAAGTTCTGATTTCCATTGGTCAAAGAGGCGCGGGCTGAAAGGCATCAGGCTTTCCTTGATCGCCTTGCCAACCTGGGCAAGTGTCTGAGGCTCATCATAGGTCGCCGCCTGAACATGCAGCAGGAACTGGCCATCGAAGGCTCCTACCGACGCAAGCAGGGCCGGGCTGACGTTTTCCCTGATCTGGAAATCGCTGGGCACAAGAAAGCCAAATTCGTAATCGCGGTTGCGAATCGGCCTGAAACCACGGCGTTCGCCGTAAAACGGTCTGAGAAAAGACATATAATTATCAACGCCAACACCGCGCAAGGCATCTCTGAAAATCGAGGTCAGGCGCTGACCGTTAAGTACGTAGTCGTAGATGAACCAGCGCTCGTTGATGTAGCGACAATAGACAACAAACTCGAATTTGCCCCGGGTCGTATCAAGCTTGATCACGACCTTACTCTGAACGGCTTTATGGTAGCGCGGATCAGAGTAACTGATCTTGGCGCCGCCAGCTACCCGGTTCATTACTTTTGACAGGAATCTGAACTCATTGCGATGCGTCTGAATCTGATATGAGAAAAGTTCGCCATACTCTTCGGCATTCATGCGCTTGATCTGGCGATCAAAGAGCAGCGCCAGAAAGGTCGGCACATCAAAATTGGCCAGACAGATATCGTATTCGCCATCCATCATGGCTCCCATGAATTGATATACCATGGGAATAGGCGAAGGCAGTTCCGAGCGGGCTCCAGGTGGTTCTGGTATGTCGACCAGCAGCCCGTCAGCGTCTGTGATTTGGGCAAAACCCACCGAAGTCGTCAAAACAAAAGCGAAAACAACAGTTAAAATCACTGATAATGCTTTTCTTGTGTCCATATTGATAGCTTAATTCACCCCTCTGACTTTGTCAATTCAAATCATCAGCCGATGCCCTCAATACCTGCATATTACAACAAATTTTGCCAAGGTCAATCATTTGCCCTGAAATATTATTTTGCAGCTTGCAGCCATGCTCTTTTTAATGCTAGAATCGAGGCCGAGCTTTATGCACCGGAGGCAAGCAGATGGGTATTGGTTTTACTGAACTGATCGTAATTCTGGTTATTATTCTTATTCTTTTCGGCCCCGGCAAGCTACCCGAAATTGGCAAAGCCCTCGGTCGCGGAATCAGAGAGTTCAAAGATGCCCAGAAAGAAGTCAAGAAGCAGTCTTCCGATAAAGACGACGATACCTCTGCCTGATTCCTCACACATACTTCTGCACACTCTTAATGCAACAGACCTTGGCAGACATACAATTGTGCCCGACTTGCGATAACGGACTGATAAGCCTGGCTGTTATTGCCTGACGGCACACACAAATCGCTTCGACAGTAATTCCAGCTGAAGCAGGTAACGGAGAAAACTTTTGAACAGCGAAAAAAACCGCGATTGCATCTTCCGAAAGCCCCGGGCGTCAATGCTTGTAATAGCAGTGATGCTTCTGACCTTCTCAATTTCTTCGCTATGCACGGCAGATACCCCCGAACAGCTTGAGCAATACCGTTATGCTCTTGGCCTGATACAGCGCCACCTTTACGAGGAAGCCGCCAAAGTGCTGTCAAGAATGCTCTCTGAGCCCCAGGCTTTTTCGCAGAGCGATGGAGCAATGTTCTGGCTGGCCGAGTGTGAATATCGCCAGAAAAACAACGTCAAAGCCGCCGGTCTCTACGAAAAGCTGCTCAGGGATTACCCGCAAAGCATCTTTCGTGACCGCGCTGCCTATGGCCTTGGCTGGGCGCACACCAATGACAACAATCCAAAATCGGCTACTGAAGCATTCGCCCGGGTCAGCCGCAGTGATCTTCCATTGTGGATCGACGCCAATCTCAAACGCGGTTTTCTCATGGTCCGTTACAACATGGATACCGAGCAGACAGTCAGAGTCTACGAAGACCTGCTCAAGGAAAGCACACTCACTGAAACACAGCGTTTTGAAAGTCACCTGCAGGCCGGCATCGGCAAGTTCAATCAGAGCATCTACCGGCATGCCCTCGACCATTTTACCAGTGCACTAGAAATTTGCCCCGATGAAAAACGGCAGCCACTACAGTTTTACATCGCCGAAGCGCATTTTAGACTAAAAAACTATAAGGAAGCTGCCAGCGAATATGCCAGTACCATCGCGCTGGCGCCTGACAGTCAGCTCGGCCAGAAGTCAGCCTACTCACTGGCCTGGTGCCATATCAGACTGGGAGAACCAGAGAAAGCAGTACCACACTTCGAAAAGCAGGCAGAGAACAAAAGATCGGTTGTGCGGGCCGAATCGGTCAAAAACCTGGTCGATCTACAGATGAACCTGCACCAGTATGAAAAGGCCATCGCGACAATCGACAACGGGCTTAACGCCCTGCCAGCAGCCGAAAGGCCAGAACTGGCATATATCAGGGCACTGGCGCTGTCACGCATTGGCGAATTCGAAAAAAGTCTGACTGCCTTTGCTGATTTCGTAAAAAAATACCCGAGACACGCCAGAACCGACGAGGCCATCTACCAGACCGGCCTGGTCAACGTTGCCCTGAGCCGGTTCAAAGAAGCAATAGAATATTTCGAACGCGTCAGCTCAGAAAAAGTAGATCCTGACCTGCGCGAAAAAGCCATTTACCGCATCGGTGAATGCTGGTTTAACCTTGGCAACATCAAGCTCGCCGGCGACAATTTTAACAAGGTCATCAAGGTATTCCCCAAGGGTAAGGCTCGTTACGACGCTCTTTATCAACTGGGTGAACTTGCTTACATGCAGGAAAGCCACGCCGACGCACTTACTGCTTTCGAAGCAATAGCATCTTCAAAAAATGAACTGGCAGCGCAGGCGACCTTCCGTTCCGGTGAAGTTCTGATGAAGGCCGGGCGTCATAACGATGCAATTATAAGATTTCAGGAATATCTCAACAACTATTCCGATGGAAAACTCAAAGAAGATGCCATCTTCAAAATTGGCCTGGCCTGGCTCGAACTCAAAGACAGGGCGCAGGCTCTCGCGGCCTTTTCCCAACTGATGAATGCCAAAGGCTATTTCAGACAGGAAGCACGCTTTCACATCGGTGAAATCGCACGAGAACTCGAAAATTACCCGCTGGCAATTCAGCACTACAAAGCTATTATCGCCGAAGATGCCGCGCACCCCCTGGCATCACGCGCGCGGCGGGCCGTCGGCATATCTCTTTATCAGACGAAAGACTTCAAAGGCGCCATTGAAACTTTTGCCGCCATTCTCAAAGACTACCCGGCGACTGACGCAGCCATTCCCGAATCACGTCTGTGGTTTGGCAAGAGTCTTATCGCTTCAGACGATATCGAGAACGGCATTCTCGAAGTGCTCAAAGTGCCGGTGCTTTACCCCGGCAGCGAGTTTATCGCCACGGCTTACGCCGAAGCCGCGCGTGCCTACGCAAAACTCAACAACATCAACAAATCACGCATGATGTATGAAGAACTGCTCAAGGTAAAACCACCGGCAGAACTGCGACAGGAAGCCGAAACCGCCCTGAAGAAGAATTAACTCACCGTCACCGTCTGCCAACGATGAACAATTAAATTTTAGCGTCATTTTGCCGATAAGTATTGAAGATAAAAATGCTGGAGGCAAAATATGCAGACCCGGAAACTGATCGCGCTCGCACTGGCAATGGGAATAAGCTCCCAGCTCTGTGCTACCGACACGTTCGACATGGGCAAGGTGCAGGTTGTCGGCAAGGATGCACAAACCGAAAAGATCGATCCTGCCGGTCACCAGATCACCATGGATATGGGCGAACGCAACATCCCGATGCCGGAGCTCGTACCGGAAACAGGCCCACTCGAATTCAGGCCGATGACCGAAAAGCAGCTGCTCAATAATTTTCATCGTGAGAACAAAGATGAACTCTCGGTTGCAGCCGGAATAGGCACTCGTGGCTCTAATGAAATAATCATCAATGGCCGTGGCAGCAAAGAAGGTTACGTCGGCGACCTTACCATTAGACGCGAAAGACGCGATGGCTTCAGATCTTCGGTCGATACCAGCAAAACTGGTCTCGAAGCCAATGTTTCTTCTTCTGGAGAAGACGGCTACACAATTACTGCCGGCGGCGAATATTCAACTGAAGAATATGCACAGCGCGGCATGAGCACGGTGCCAAGTCCTGACGCCGGCATCGAGAACAGAACCAGTCGAATCAGCCTGAAGGGCAATTCGACTCTTGAAGACGGGTCTTTCGTTACCGGTCGTGTCGCTATCGACTCGATTGCGCGCGATATTAAAAACCCGCTGGTCAGCTTCTCTGAAGAACAGACGGCCTTCTCGATCGCGGCCGGTGCCACTTACCTCAGAAAGCTGACAGACAAGTTCAAGGGTCGCGCCGCTCTCGACCTCAAGAAAGACGACTTCACCGTTACTGCCGGCGCCGACCGTGATTTCACCAAGACAGTATTTGATCTTGGCGGCGTTTACGACGTTTCGGAAAAGGCAACCGCCAACTTCGGCCTCAAGCGCATGAGTCTGATGTCAAAAGACGCCACATCGCCTTACGCCAGCCTTGACTACCGGTTCAGTGAACCCTGGCAACTGGTGCTTTCTTATGAAGAAGATCTCGGCAACGACAGCGTCGAAAAGATTTTCATGCCGAGCCGCTACGTAGCCCCCTCTGCCCTGATGGCATCGCACAAAAGAACAGCCAGCGGCGCCCTCAACTATCGCACCAGAAAAGGCGACACCATGGGCATCGAACTTTTCAAACAGACAGAAGAAGATGGCATCGAATACCTCGACTTTCATAATCCCGGCAAACGCCTGCTCGAGTCACAGCTGAATTTCGTCGATGAAGCCCGCAGAAGTGGCATCAGCCTTCGCGGTTCCTTCAAGATCGAAGATAACTTCCGCATCTCACTGAAAGGCACCGCACAGACAACCGAAAACAACCAGACCGGGCAACGCCTTTCCTATGAACCAAAGCGCCTGCTCGACGTCGGCTTCAACTACAGTGAAGGCAAGCTGATGCTCGATTTCACCCGCCGC
>PGYA01000046.1 GCA_002839435.1 Candidatus Riflebacteria bacterium HGW-Riflebacteria-2
CGTGTCAAAATTATCAAGCTGAGCATCGGTAAGAGCCGAAACCTGAGCGGTTGTCAGAGCCTTGATCTGAGTTGAAGAGAGAGCATCGATCTGAGCATCGGTCAAAGCCTGAATCTGGCTGGTAGTAAAAGCCGCTATCTGCGCAGCTGAAAACTGTTGCAGATCAGCAGCTTCGATTTTGGCAACCTGATCGGTATCAAGTGATTTGATCTGATTTGCAGTCAGTCCTTTAACCTGAGCTGTCGACAGGTTTACAATCTGAGTATCAGTCAATGCCTTGATCTGATTGGTTGTCAACGCGGCGATCTGTGCAGAAGACAAAGCAGCGAACTGGCTGGTATTAAGACTTATAATCTGATCGTTGGTAAGTTCAGCTATCTGCAAATTAGTCATAGCCTGAAACTGTTCAGGAGAAAAAACTGCGGTCAGCGTTCCTGAAAGAGCACTAAGATCCTGGGCATCTATAGACTTGATCTGAGTTGTCGAAATCGCGGCAAAATCGGAGTTATCAAATGTTGCCAGCTGCTCACTGGTCAGCGCTTTCATTTGAAGCGGAGTAAGTGCCTGCACCTGCGGGGTCAGAAACCCTTGATTGTTGTAAAGCTGTAACGACTGGATCTGCCCACTGCTGAGAATAACCAGATCTCTGGTTTCGATTGCATTAATTTGATCCGAGTCCAGAGCCGCAATCTGTGTCGGCGTCATCGCTTTAAAATCAGCCGTACCAAGATCTTTGATCTGCTGAGTGGTCAGGGCTGCAATTTGGGTTGTGGACATTCCGATGACTATCGACATATGTACTCCTCTAAGCTCATACTACTGAGATTCTCTCTAGGACAGAAGGCACTTCAGATAAAAATCCTATCATATCTGTCGGATGCAGTACAGTAAATTTGTATAAAGAATTAGTGATGCACGGGAAACAATCATATCGCAGCTTTTCAGCCACAAGACTATATGCAAAGCATTCACAGCAAAGCGTCAAGCAGACCTCGACAACCTAATACCTTGTTATAAACAACCCTCTGTTATATATTATGCGTATCGCACATTTCAAAATGAAATGGCTAAATAACTTTCTACCAGAGGGATACATGATCTGGGCTAAATACCGTAACTGGCTTTTACTGCTGGTATATATTTTGTTTTTCCTGCACACTGCGCTGTGGCACTACTGGGGATATGAAGGCGTCGGACACCTTGGATTCGGTGAATTTTTCGGAACTCTGCGCAACGGAGTAGTAACTGCCGGCACCATTTTTACCATAATCGTGTTCGCGCATGCATTATTCTTCGGCGGCCTATTTTGCGGATGGTTCTGCCATTGGGGAATCACCCAGGATCTTGCCGCCGGCATAATGCGACGTTTGGGCATAAAGCCCATCATGGCACAGCTCAACTCGAAAATTATTCCCTGGATATGGTTTCTCATAATTATTGCCCAGGTAGTCATCTACTGGATTTATTCAGGATTCCCAACAGATCTGTCATTCAACCCATCAGCAACCCCAGTCTGGTCAGGTGTTCCCCGCTCGATCATGCTTATTTGCATGACCACCCTTGCCAGCGGCTTTGTTCTGATTTTTCTTTTTGGCGAACGTGCCTTCTGCCGTAGTATCTGTACTTTCAGGCTGTGGTTCAGCTGGTTTGAAAAGTTCGCACCTCATAAAGTCAGGCAAACGAAACCATGCGCCAGCTGCAACAATGAATGTACAGCGATCTGCCCGATGGGTATTCAGGTCGCAGAAGAAATCAGACAACTCGGTCATGTTAAGAACCAGGAATGCATTAAGTGCCATATCTGTGTTGGCGCCTGTCCACATAGTGTATTACAGACGTCACTGCGAACAAACGAATTTCATCGCGAAGGCGCACAAATTTTACCACCTGCAGCTTTGAGTGACTCAATCGCATGGCTGCAGGCAGGAATGGCAGGAATCATACTTGTTCTGTTCGGGTTCGATCTCGGCGGCAACATTTCACTTTCGCTGGGTTTTATCGCCGGATTTTTCATGATCCACATCTGGCATACCCGCCGGATCAGCCTCCTTGAAACCGCTGTTATAGCTATTCTGATTACAGGCATGTATTATCGACACGACATGAAGGATACAAGCTCTCTGATAAAGGGCCTACTTGCCATCGCTGTATTTCTGCTGGCCGCCCGAAGCCTAGATTTTACCAGGGGCTTCGAATTTATCAACAGTAAAGCCAGAAAAATCATAGCCCCGCCAGCAATTCTCACAGTCGTTATTGTATTGGCAATAGCGCTGGGAGCACGCGAAACCCACAAAAGCGTCCTGTTTCACAAGGCAAATGCCGCCAAAATCAACAATGACCTCAAAACCTTCGTTTCGATAATGGAAGACTATGCGGGGGCACATCTCAATCCTGCCAACGCATATTTTGACCTTGGAAACGCCCAACTGGCGCTTAATTTGAACAAAAAAGGCACCGACAGTTTTATAAAGAGCCTTGAACTTGATTTCAATGAAAAGGCTGCTGACACAATGCTCGAAAGACTTTTTACCGGCGGACATTTCAGGGAATGCCAAAGGCTTGCAACATGGCTGTCAGAAAAGCACCCCACTGTTCCGCGCTTTCGTATCGCTGCCGGGAACGCCTTGATTCAGCTGCAACAGCTTGATGATGCCCGCAGTGTTTTCAACGACACCGTCAGCAGGTTCCCTGACAATCACGATGCCCTTATCGCTCTGGGAGAAGTAAAAGTATCCCAGGGTAACATTGAGGATGGCCTGAAGGACTTACTGAATGCTTATGAAATGGCACCGGCCAGCGTCTCATTTAATCTTGCCGACCTGTATCGGCGCCTCGGTCGTCATGAAGATGCAGAAAATTACTTCGCACAGGCTGTTGCGGCCGATCCCGAGAACCTTGGAGTGTTGCTCGACCAGGGCATGAACCTGTTTGAGCAGCAAAAGTTCCGGGAAGCTATTAAATTATGGGAAATAGCACTGGAAAAAGCTCCCACCCTGATAGAAGCCCGCCAATACATTGTCATGGCAGAGTCTGAACTCAAAAAACGCCGCGACGCCATTCTCGGCAGACAATGAATCAGGCAAGCGTTCGACCTACCGCTGCAGCGACCTTGCGGCCGAGCTCTATAACTCTGTCGAACGCGTCAGGGCTTATTGATTGAGCGCCATCTGAAAACGCCGCTTCAGGCTGCGGATGAACCTCAAGCATCAGACCGTCAGCGCCGGCCGCCAATGCCGCAAGAGCCAGCGGCTCAACCAGACTGCTACGACCACTGGCATGGCTGGGATCGACTATTACCGGCAGATGCGAAAGCTCCTTGAGCGAAGGCACAGCGCCAATGTCGAGACTGAATCTGGTGAAGTGTTCGAAAGTTCTAATACCACGTTCACACAAAATTACATCGGCATTGCCATGCGCCAGAAGATACTCGGCGGCGCACAGAAGCTCTTCGATGCTCGAACCCATGCCACGCTTGAGCAGTATCGGGCGCGGAATCTGACCAAGATGCCGTAGCAGCTGAAAATTGCTCATATTGCGAGTGCCAACCTGAATTATATCGGCATGATCGGCCACCATCTCGGCTTCAAGCTGATCGCGCACTTCGGTCAAAATCAGCAAACCTGTCTCTACCTTTATTTTGTCGAGAATTTCAATACCGGCGCGGCCAAGGCCCTGAAAGGAATATGGCGAAGATCGCGGCTTAAAGATCATTCCCCGAAAAACACGGCAGCCAGCTTCCTTGATTTTGTGGGCAAGGCTGATCGCACCCTCCTCGGTTTCGACAGCGCAGGGCCCGCCGATTATAACAGCCTCATCACCACCAAAGACGACTTCGTTGCCGCCCGGCCGACCGGCACGCACCAGCGAATTTTTGCGATGACAGCGACGCGAAGCCAGATAATATGAGTATCGTCCCGGAATGATCTCAACAATTCCTTTGGCACCGCTCAGTTCGCGCGCACAAGCTTCTTCACCCGGGCCGTCTATCGAAAGCACAAGCTGACCATACTGGCTGACCAGTCTGGTGTAGAAACCCTTTTTCTGCAACATCAGACATAGCTCCTGCTGCTGCTTTTCTTCCATTCCAGGATCCATTACCAGAATCATGCTGTGACTCCCTTGCTTTAAATTTGCTTCAGACCCGGTCTATGGCCACGACGCCACCGGCAACGAGAGCTTCAACCCGACTACTACCGGCCTGATAACCGATCTGACGGAACGAATCCCCGGCAAACAGTGCCAGATCCATGCGGCGCCCAGGCTCTATGGCGCCAATTTTATCTCCCAGACTCAGCGCGTGCGCTGCATGCAAGGTTCCGGCAATGAGAGCCTCAGAAGCGCTCAGCCTCAACTGCAGCATAGCAAGAGACTGAATTATCGTTGCTCCAAGGAACTGGCAACTGCCGGGATTATGATCAGATGCGATAGCCAATGGCAGTCCGGCGTCGATCATCTTGCGGGCCGGAGCATGGTGCGATTCCATGAGATAGGTAGATGTGCCCGGCAGAACAGTCGGGATAACACCGCTGTCCTTGAGCTTAGCAATACCTTCGGCGCAGGTCATCAACAGGTGGTCTGCGCTAACTGCGCCAATTTCTACGGCAAGATCGACGCCGCCGAGCACGTTGACTTCGTCAGCGTGAATTTTAGCACGTAGCCCATTTTCAATGCCTGCCTTGAGAATGCGTCGCGACTGTTCGACCGAAAAAGCCTTGCTTTCGGTAAATACATCGTTGAATATTGCCAGTTCCTGGCGGGCGACTTCCGGTATCCAGACATTACAAATCTCATCAACAAAGGCATCGGGGTCGGAGCGCCGATCGGCCGGAATTGCATGCGCACCCATAAAGGTCGGCACGATGCGAATCATTGATTCTTCACGCAGACGATCGATGACCCGCAGCATTTTCAGTTCGCTTTCGAGATCGAGTCCGTAACCGGTCTTTATCTCAACGGTGGTCACACCGGTTTGCATGATCTGCTCAACCCGTTCCAGCGTTTCAACAAAGATCAGTTCTTCGGGCATATTGCGTATTGCTTCGGTTGTGCGCAAAATTCCACCGCCGGCGGCAAGAATATCCAGATAGGGCCGGCCCTGAACGCGCATCTCAAATTCATCACTGCGATCGCCGGCATAAACGAGATGGGTGTGCGAATCGACAAACCCCGGAACTGCGGTCAAACCACAGCCGTTAAAAAACCTGGCCGTCGCAGCAATTTGCACCTCATCACTAAGGCTGGCTGATGGCCCGACCCAGACGATAACGCCGTCACGGGCAGCAATACTGGCATTTTTCAGCTCCTCAGTGCGCCAACCTGGAATTGTACCCTTACCGCGGTAAGGTTCTGGAAAAACAACTGCCGAAGCAAGATTGTGTATTATAAAGTCTGCTTTTACTTTTTCAGCTGCTGGCATGTCACGCGCTCCTTATACGATTGCAACGACTTTGCTGACATGGTCGAGCAGGCTGCTATCCCAGAGCAGATCCTTGGCTGTGCGAAGATCTGGCGCCAGTATACGGTCTTCACCAAGGGCCGGCACATATTGTCGCAGCAGCTCATAAGCAGCGCTACTACCTTTTCCCAGCTTCAGCGGCGCGACAAATTCATAGGCCTGTGCGGCACTGAGCCATTCGATCGCCAGCACCTGCGCCGTATGTTCGAGAATTTTGCCGGCTTTGCGCACAGCGATAGTGCCCATGCTGACATGATCTTCCTGATATGCCGAAGTTGGTATCGAATCTACCGAAGCAGGGTGTGCCAGTATTTTATTTTCGCTGACCAGTGAGGCCGCGGTGTATTGAATGATCATAAGGCCTGAGTTAACACCAGGATCTACCGACAAAAATGGCTTGGTCTCGTTAATCAGAGGGTTAAGCAGGCGATCGATGCGGCGTTCACTGATACTTGCGAGCTCGGCCATGACGATACCCAGAAAATCGCCGGCAAACGCCATCGGCTGACCGTGAAAATGGCCACCAGAGATAATCTTGTTATCGCTGAGAATGATCGGGTTGTCAGTTACCGCGTTAAGTTCTATCGTTACCTGATCGACGAGGTGATTGAGGTTCTCGCGCGTGGCGCCATGCACCTGCGGAATACAGCGCAGGCTGTAGGCATCCTGCACTTTGGTGCAACCAATATGGCTGGCGCGTACTTCTGAGTCGCGCACGCATGAAAGAACGTTAGTGGCGACCTGCTGCATTCCAGGGTATGGGCGCAACGCGATAAAATCAGGATCGAACGGGCTGGTCGAACCCTTGACCATTTCGAGAGTCATGCTGGCAATTATGTCAGCCGACTTCGAAACATGCAGTGACCGATAGAGAGCCAGAGCAATTACACCGGTCATGACCGCAGTTCCGTTGATCAGTGCCAGCCCTTCTTTGGCCTGCAGTTGCAAAGGTTTTAAACCAGCCTTTTCCAGGGCGGGCAGTGCCGGATAACGCTGGCAACATTCGCCGCCGAGCACTTCGCCCTCCCCCATGAGAACCAGCATGATATGTGAAAGTGGTGCCAGGTCACCCGAGCAACCAACCGAACCTTGCTGTGGCACCCACGGAACCACATCTTTGTTGAGCAGATCGACAAGTGCGAGTATGAGTTCTGGTCTGACTCCGCTTACGCCATGCAAAAGCGAATTAATGCGAACAGCGATCATGGCGCGCACGGCGTCGCGGGCAAAAGGCTCGCCAACGCCAGTCGCATGGCTGCGGATCAGGTTGGTCTGCAGTCTTTCAAGATCCGAACGATTGATCCGGGTATTGCATAGGTGACCAAAACCTGTGGTAATGCCATAAACGACGCGGTCGTCGGCAATCAGTTTTTCGACTATGGCGCGCGACGCCTTGACCTTTTCCATCGCGGCAGCAGAGATCCCCGTTTCTTCGCCCTGAGCTATTCGCCAGACTTTTTCAAGATTCAGATCATTACCATTGAGTTCAATCATTTGATTTTTCCTTTTGCTGTCATTTCGGCAATTCTTCGCCAGCCGGCGCAGAACAGGTTATGGCGTGTGCCGGGCAATGCCGCTCACAAACCGTGCAGCCAATACAGTCTTGTCGATTAATTGGCTCAACCGTGCCTTTAACAGTGCGCTTGAATACGCTGGCCGGACAAAGCTGGACACAGGTACAGCACTGATTGCAGCGCTTCTGATCGAGGCTGCTGATGAAACGCGGCACCCACTCACCGCCGCCGAGGCGGTAGTTGACATATCTGCGGCTGTGCATGCGCGAATTATATCACAATTCGCCTTCAGCTATCAGTCGGACGTCAACAGATGGCCAAATTCCTTTTCGAGGTCATCAAAAGCTTCTACCAGAAGCTTGAGCGAAAGCCGACACACGTCACCAATAGTTGGGAACCAGCGTTTCATATGCTTTACAGCCTGCAGCTTACAGCGCTTTTTATCCTGACAGAGAGTAGGCAGCTCATTGAAATCCATTTCGAATTTCACAATGATCATCTGCACAATATGCATCAGGTAAAGATTGAAATACTTTCCAAAAGTTATGACTGAACTGCGGGCGCGGGTCATCTCGGCATGTATCTTGTCAAGATCCTCATCCGGGAAACGTTCCAGAAAGTCTTCGATTTCCTTATAGCCAGCCTCTTCAAGACGGCGCTCGAATTCATCGACAAGCGCAGTGCCCTTGTCACAATACTCGATTACGCCCTCGACTTCTTTGCGCGTATCGATCATCGTCTGCCTGAAGTTGCGCCATTCCCGGCGAATATCACTTTCTTTCGGATATTTCAGATGCTGTTTGATCATTTCATGCGCATCAAAAGTTTTACGGCAATATTTTTCGATCGCCTCGCGCAGTGTCATCAAGACAGTTCCCTCAATATAGGCGCCACCTTCTGTGGCATTGATACAGGTACCGCGATAAGTGGCCAGATCTGTAACAAACCCACGCCTGAACATGTCATAAATCTGGTTGGTGAAAACAAAATCCTGATAATTGCCTTTAACCTTAAAAAGATCCTGTTCTTTCAGCTTAAGGTTGGTCACGGCCGGTGCATCGTCGGCATGCGTTTTTTCAGCACTCTTGAAAGAGCAGTCCTGCCCGACAAGTATTATCGGGTCACAGCCCATGGCTTCGAGCACCTTGAAAGCCATATTTGAGCACGAAGGGCCGACCAGCAATGTTCCCTTCGGCATGTTAATCCAGTCAAAATGGGCAAAAGCACGATATATCATAAACGTCGGACCCGACCAGGCATCGTATGATTCCTTGCGGATAACCGGCGTGGCTGCCAGCCATATCTTTTTTTTGTAGTCATCGGGCAATTCGCTGAACATGGTAGCGACATGCATGATGCGCTCAAGACTTACCGCAGCATGTGGCGTGATATCGTGTTTGTGCAGAATCTTCAGAGCAGAATCGGCAGCGATTACCACCGCGCTGTCAAGTGCGTTTTTCAGCTCGTCTATGTTCTTGTCCAATGATGGCCCGGTCGAAACAATGATACCCGGCCGACCTTTGAAGGCGCCATAAAGGTCTTTAACACCCGGATTGCGAATGATAGTCGCCAGATTCTTCATGATGTTCTCAACGCCAATCATCGAGTCCTGCGGGCAGTTGCCATAATTGAATATTATAGAGTGCGCGGCTTCACGAAAGCATTTGAGCATGTGCCGGTGATAATCGCCATGCACCTTGTCGAGCACAGGATGATCGAATACCTGCAAGGTCTTGAGAAACAGCTGCATGGTAATGCCTGCCTGCTTGATCATATCATGCAGAACGGCGTAGCCCTCTTCTTCAGGCACCCCGATCACCCATCTGATCTTTTCTGATTTCAGCATTTCGCTCATATCAACATTTTGCATGGCAGCGCGAAAAGCTTCGACGTCCTTCTCGATAACCACTATAAACAGGTTGTTATCCTTGAGTTCCTCGAGACAGGCCTGCACATGATAGCCGAGTCCCAATCCCAGAACCACGAGAATCTTGGGGTTAACCAGGTTTTTACCAAGAACCTGCTGCTTTGCCTCGCGCTGCGGGTCATAGCGGCTGTGAATCTGATACAGTTTGTCGGCTTGCTTAATTGCAAGAGTCATGGCGTCATTTTTTGCCGGCTCAACGATATATTCAAAATCTGAACCACGGCTCATATCAAGCGCCTTCTCCAGCACCGGCATGCGCTTTCTCAAAATCTTCATGTTTCGCGAGTAAAAATTAGACTTCATATTCAGCACAGATCCTTACTGCTTAATTAGTTTCAATCCTATATCATATCGGCCAATGACGAAAAATTCATCAGCCTTGCTGCAGATAGCTAAGGGAAGCGGCAATCTGAACCACTGCCGTCAGCGGGTTGTAGAATTCAACCGGCAGTTTGAGATCAGCCGGAAAGCGCATGGCAAGATCAAGCAAGGTGCTGTCTGAAACGTTCAGATGCAGAAGCGTGCTCGAATAAAGCTCCTCTTTGCTCACCGCCGCGCCCAGAAACATCTTTATACGCGCAGTTGCGTCACCAGGGAATGCCAGTCCGGTTGCCGACAATATTTTTTCGATATCTTCAAGCCACACCGGTTCGGCAAAAAACTGTATGGGCAAAGGTTGCGCCACAACAGCAAGCGGCAGCAACCAGCAATTAAGCTCTGCACTGCCGCTTTTGCCTTGACCAGCCTGAATAAAACCATTCCTGACAAAAATTTTCTGCGACGGCAGATTTTCATGCAGAGTTTCTGCAACCAGAAGAGCCGCCCGCCGGCGAATCTCTTCGGTATGGCAGGCAAGTCGCAGAATGCTGCTGCCATAGCCTTTACCGGTCAGATTTGGGGCGGCAGCAAGAGAAATGCGATAACAGCCAGGCATCTCTGCTGGATCAAAGCGTATCTGCGCCACAGGATTACTGCCGTCTTCGAGAATAAAACCGCAACGGCCGGAATCAGAGAGAAATGCAGCGAACCAGCGAGCATGCTCTTCATAAGAAAACATGCTCTGGTCGATACACCAGCGCATGGTAGACGGATCAACCCGCCATTCGTAGATGGTGCGGCAGTCGCTTTCGCACCATCTCCGCAGTTTCAGATCATTTCCCATGATAGAATATCATCCTCTTCTATATCCCGGCGGGCAGTGCGCCCGATGACTATTTCCATGTGCCGAACCGGGATGCCGAATCCGGGGCGCTTTACCGCCAGCATCTCCCCAGTAATCACGGTTCCGGCCGGAATATTCACGGCTGCCACCAGACTGCGCCGGGCGATACGATAGAGTTCGTTCTCGGCAGCGGTATGCTGTTTAAGCGGTGACCCGAGAAGCTTTTCGGTCTGCCTTATCGCTTCGATCATCGCCTTGAGTTCGCCGGGCTCGAGCGAAAACGGGTGATCGGGGCCTTCCTGCTGGCGCGACAGGGTAAAATGCTTTTCAATTATACAGGCTCCGCGCGCTACCGCTGCAACATCAGTAACATGACCCATGGTATGATCGGAAAAACCTACCGGCAGCCCGAACGCCTGGCGCATGGTATCCATTGCACGCAGGTTGATATCTTCGTATCTGGGTGGATAAGCGATAGCGCAATGCAAAAGCGCAACCTCGCTGCTGCCGCCTGATTTTATTGCAGCCAGAGCAATCTCAATATCTTCAAGACTGGCCATTCCTGTCGATAGAATAATTGGCTTACCGGTCGATGAAATCTTTTTGAGCATCGGCAGATGGGTAATTTCGAAACTCGCCACCTTGTAGGCCGCTACTCCAGCTGTTTCAAGCTCATCGACAGCATTCAGGTCAAAAGGAGTCGAGAGAAAAATTATGCCCTTATGCCGGCAGTATTCCATGAGATCCGGCGTCCACTGGCGAGGAATCTCGATGCGCTTGATGATATCCCACAAAGATTCACCGTCTTTGGCAAGTTTTTTGTCTTTGAGATAACTCGCCATCGGCGTTTTTTTTGAATATATCGCTTCAGCCGAAAAAATCTGAAATTTAACCGCATCGGCGCCAGCATCTACCGCGACATCAATCAGCTTTTTAGCATTTTCGAAATCGCGATTATGATTGCTGCCGGCCTCGGCGATGATAAAACACTGGTGTTCATGCCCGATTTCACGCTGACCAATTTTCAAAGTCTCTACTCCAATCTGATGGCAGCAGGTCTATCGGCTGCCATGCCATTTTTTCAATAATATCGGCACACCTTGAGGCACCGCCGCCATCGATGAGCGCACGCTGGCGGCGAATCATTTCCTGCCATTGCCCGGACATGTTATGAAACTCTCTCAGAATACCACTTATAAAGTCGTCACTGCTGCCATTTTCATTGTCAATCAGAAAGCTGGTATTGTCACGCCTGATCACATCACTGGCACTCTGGTTCTGCAATTCACGGCGACGAATTTCGCTGTCGGGCTCGACACCACTTTTAAGAAAACTGATACCCCTGCTAAGCATTTCTGACTGCAGCCCCTGATTTATCTGCCCGGCAAAATCGACAAGAAAACTGGTCGCCTGCTGCTTGATTACAACCGACGTCTGCCTCTGGTTATCGACCCAGACCAGGCAGAGATTTGGCACTCCCAGGCAATATGTCTCCCATAATGTAGTGCCACCGCCGGTAATGGCAAAAGCGCTACTGGCCAGCAATTCTGGAAAACGGTCGCTGTCGGTATTGAGAAATCGTCTGGTCGAATCACGACTGATCCACTCATTGATCGCATCGAGCGGGCAATTACCGGAGACCGACACACATATTCTGTTGGCCAGACCCTCTGGAACCGACGCCAATAACCGCAGCATGGGTGCAACAACATCGCCACCACCCAGGGTAATCATTATCAATCCACTGTCGCTGTAAGGCCTGTCGCGCAAGGCTGCTATTTCCGGTCGGATCAACGTGTATTCTTCGCCGCACATTATATAGGGAATCTTCTGACGCTCATAAGGCTCGCGCGAAAAAAGCGGATTGGGATTCAATACCGCCTGTGCCGGCGTATCACGGCTGGCAAGATCGTCAATGACCAGAACCGGCAGTCTTTGCCTGCCAAACCTTTGTAGAAAAGCATAGTCCTCTCGGTTGTAAAAGTAGGTGTCAATGACCAGGCAATCAACCAGCAGATCTAATTTGTCAGTCACAAGCCCGAGCAGAGCCCTTGAATCCTCGGCAGCAGTCTTGAAAGGCCCAAACTCGATCAGATTGACAACTCCGTTCACCCGCCGGGCACCTGGGCAGAGAAGCTCTTTTGTCAGTCCGGAACCAACGAAAAACACGACCCAGTTGCGTTTAACCAGTTCCAGCGCGAGAGTGCGACAGCGCATAAAATGCCCCATGCCAATACCCGGTCCGGCATCTACTCTGAAAACAGCTGTTTTTGCCAGGGCAAGACCCCTGCGATTTAATCCGATACGCATAACCGCTTACCGGCCCTGCGCAAAGCCGGTCGGCAGTTTAAACGGTACGCCGGCCGAGTTTAATGCAAGTATTTCGGGGTGTTCATGCAGAAAAGTCAGGATCTCATACAGCGAGCAGAGCGGCTGTCGGCTGACCAATTTGTCAAAAATCATCTGCAAGGCCTGATAATCTTCAAGTCTGTCGAGAGTAAGCCTTATATCTGGCATAGCAAGACCATACGACATACTGCCTGATTTGAACTCGCCGGGCCTTTCCCTGACATACAGGGTGACATGTTCACGGTGCGGCTGTAATTGGGCAATAGAATCGACACGACGCAGCACATCAGCACCGACAACCTCAATGTCAAAACCCTTAGGGAAATCAGGTGGCCCGACATTCGAAGTATAATCGTTGCCCATTGCCGCATGCATAAACAGAAGCGAATCTATCAGACCAGGATCGACCAGCGGACAGTCGGCCGTAATTCGCACCATAGTGCGACAGGGGAAAGCATTCAGCGCTTTAATATAACGTGAAAGAACGTCTTCGGTGCTGCCCCTGACACAAGGCACTTCGTTATCGACACACCACTGGTAAAGGCTGTCATCGACAGAAGCATCTGGCAACGCTACCACAACCCGGTCAACCGACAAGGCGGCGCGGCAGCGTTTTACCACATGGTCAATCACCGGCCTGCCCGCCAGTTCCATCAGAGTCTTACCCGGCAACCGGGTAGAACTCATTCGTCCCTGAATTACAATCTGGTTATTAACACTGTTCAAGCCAAGGCCACCTCGAGAACCGAGCATATTCTCTCGATATCATTATCAATCAGCTGCGGAAAACACGGCAGCGACAGGGCTTTGCCATAGTAGGCCAGCGCCTGCGGAATCTCAGAACAAGCGGCGTCTGCTTGATAATACGGCATGAGCGGAACCGGTATATAATGCACCTGTGTGCCGATACCGGCCTGTCTGAGGTCTTTCATCACAGCCGCCCGACTTTTGCCGGCAGCAGTAAAATCTATCATGGCCACTGCCAGATGATACGCATGCCAGACGCCTTCAGCCACCCCGGGAAAATTGATATGCGGGTGTCCGCTAAAACGAGCCTGATAAGCCGCGACAATTTCGCGACGGCGCACAATACCGGCAGCCAGCCGGTGCAACTGCGACTCGCCAAGAGCGGCCTGAAGGTCGGTCAGGCGATAGTTAAAGCCAAGTTGCTGCATCTCGTAATACCAGGGGTTGGCTGTGCCATCTGCCGCGAAAGCTTCAGCGCTGTTGCTAAATTCAGCTGGTTCACGCGTGATGCCGTGCGTGCGCAACATCCTTAGTCTGCCGGCGAGTTCGTCGTCATGCGTCAAAATCATGCCGCCTTCGCCTGTGGTAATGTGCTTTACCGGATGAAAGCTAAATACCGTCATATCGGGGGCCGGCCATTCGCCGACTTTCCAGCGTATTCCTTCGCTGTCTTCCCAGGTTGCACCAATTGAATGACAGGCATCCTGTATCCAGATGAACCCAAATTCCTGCTTCAACCTGGCAAAAGCCTGCATGTCACAGGGATGCCCGGCAAAATCGACGGTCACCACAACTTTCACCGGTCTTCCCTCAGACTGTGCCTTTGCCAGCAAGCGCCGACAGGAAAGTGGCGACATAGTAAGAGTTTCCGGGTCGATGTCGGCAAACCTGACATCGGCTCCAACATAGCGCGCGCAATTGGCGCTGGCAACAAAGGTTATCGCAGAGGTCACCGCAACTTCGCCGGCATGCAGGCCAGCTGCCATACATGCCAGATGCAAAGCCGCCGTACCATTACTGCAGGCAATAGCGTGGCCGGCACCGGCTTCCAGACACACCGCTTTTTCGAAGCTCTCAACCGCCGGGCCTTGAGTCAGATAATCAGACTTTAAAACGGCTACAACCGCCTCGATATCTTCGCGGCTGATATCCTGACGCCCGTAGGGAATAAACTTCATTCAACCACGCCCTTCTGTTGCAGCAGGGCCTTAAGACCCTCAACATTGAGCCACTGACTGTTGCTGTCGCTTGAATACTCGAAGCCTTCAGCAACAGCTACGGCTCCTTCCGGCAAATCAACGCGCCAGAAAGGAAAATCAGGCAGCTTGATATAGCGATCACCAAATTCGTAGAGATTGCGCGAATCATCACGCGAAATCATCATTTCGTGAAGTTTTTCGCCTGGCCTTATGCCAATTATGCGATAACGGCAACCCGGTGCTATCGCCTGTGCCAGATCGGCAAGGCGCATACTCGGAATTTTCGGAATATAAAGCTCACCACCGGTCATAATCCTGAACGAATCGACAACAAACTTGACCGCCTGTGGCAGAGTGATCCAGAACCTGGTCATACGGTCATCGGTGATCGGCAGTTCACCTGTTTCTGCCAGTTTCTGAAAAAGCGGTACGACGCTGCCGCGGCTGCCGATGACGTTGCCATAGCGCACAACCGCGAATCGGGTAACCATTTTGCCAGAATAAGCATTTGCCGCAATGAACAACTTGTCAGAACATAACTTGGTGGCGCCGTAAAGGTTAACCGGGTTACAGGCCTTGTCGGTGCTTAGAGCAACGACTTTCTGTACACCGGCTTCCAGTGACGCGTTTATCAGATTCTGCGCGCCCATGATGTTGGTCTGAACAGCTTCAAAGGGATTGTATTCAGAGGCTGGCACCTGTTTCATGGCAGCAGCGTGAATTACCAGATCTACCCCGCAAAGCGCCCGATAAAGCCTTTTTTCATCACGAACATCGCCCAGAAAAAATCTCAGGCGATCCGAGGTAAACATCTGTGACATCTGATACTGCTTGAACTCGTCACGCGAATAAACGATTATTTTGCGCGGGTTAAACTCTTCAAGCGCCCTTTTGACAAAAGCCTTGCCAAAAGAACCGGTTCCACCAGTAACAAGAATGCTTTTGCCGTTCAGCATGCCGCCCCCTCACGTTTTCAGTTTTCCGATCAACAGACTCACTGATTCAACAATGTTCTTGCGCTAAGATCGATAATGCTGTTATCACCAATATTCATGCGCTGAAACTGCCCGGTAAGCTCGACTGAATCTCCGATCAGTGACCTTTCGAGAACGGTGCTGATCAATATCGAATTCGGGTTGATAACCGAATCCTTGATGATAGAATCATGGATCTTGCAGTTTTTGGCGATCGAGACATAAGGCCCGATTACGCTGTGCCGAACCTCAGCACTCGGATGAATAGATACCGGAGGTATTATCACACAGCCCTCAAGACACACATGATTGCCGCTGGCGCGCTCCAGCAGGAAACGGTTGGTATAAAGAAGCGTCTCGGGTTTGCCGCAATCTAGCCACTCTTCAATCTCGGGCGCCCCCAACTGCTTGCCATCGTTGATCATCAGTTTGAATACTTCGGGCAGATAAAATTCGCCCTTGACCCGAAGGTCGGCGCGAATGGCGCGGCCGATGTATTCCATAAAACTGTGGCCGTCCTTAAGATAATAAAGACCAACCTGTGCCAGCTTGCTGACCGGCTTATCCGGTTTTTCAACCATATCGACAATAATATTGTCGCGCATGACATTGACACCAAAACGCTGATAATCTTCGACTTCTTTTGAATAAATCAGGCCGTCGAGACCATCACAAAGTTTGGGAATGCGTGTAAGGTCGGTAACAAAAAGCGTGTCGTTAAATACCACGAGAACATCGTCGCCGGGCTGAATCCGCGGAGCCGCCAACGAAACCGCGTGCGCCGGCCCAAGCAAATCAGTCTGCTGAATGTATACGGCATTCAGGCCAGGGTAGTGCTTTTCAACATAGCGCTGAATCACCATACCGTTCTCGTCGGTAATAATAATATATTCATCGATTTTCAGCTTCTTCAGACCGTCTATTACGTGCTGCAAAACGGTTTTGCCGGCAACGCGCACGAGAGACTTCGGCTTGGTAAAAGTATGAGGACGCAATCTGGTGCCCTTACCAGCCACCGGCAATATCAGTTTCATAGTCTTCTCCCAATTCCTTCATAATCGAAACCAAGATCACGCATCTTTTTCGGTTCAAACAGGTTCCGGCCATCAATAATAATCGGACTCTTGAGCATACTCTTGACCTTATCGAGATCGGGGCGCCTGAATTCGTTCCATTCGGTCACAATAACCAGCGCATCGGCACCTTCAAGTATCTCGTAAGATTTTTTGCCATAGCTGATGCGGTCTGCAAAAATCTTGCGCGCTTCCTTTGCTGCCTCGGGGTCGTAGGCTTTAACTGTGGCACCTGCTGCCAGCAGATTCTCGATCAGCACAATTGCCGGAGCTTCACGCATATCATCGGTATTCGGCTTGAATGCCAGTCCCCATACTGCGATGGTTTTGCCCTTGAGATTTTCGCCGAAGCGACGCACAACCTTGCTGAACAGTACCTTTTTCTGTCGATAATTGACCGCTTCGACCGCTTCGAGAATTTCGAGTTTATAGGAATTCTGGGCACCGGTTCGCACCAGAGCCTGCACGTCTTTGGGGAAACATGAACCGCCATACCCGGCACCTGGAAAAATGAAGGGGTAGCCAATGCGCGAGTCTGAGCCAATGCCCTGGCGCACCTGAGAAACGTCTACGCCAAGAATTTCACACAGATTGGCAATATCGTTCATAAACGAAATCTTGGTCGCCAACATCGCATTTGCAGCATATTTGGTCATTTCAGCCGAAGCAATATCCATTACCAGCAAAGGCTTGCCGGTTCTGACAAATGGCGAATAAAGTTCCTTCATCAGCTCGCCAGTGCGCACATCGTCGCAACCAATAACAACGCGATCCGGCTTCATAAAGTCGTCAATGGCGTTGCCTTCCTTCAAAAATTCCGGATTGCTGACCACATCGAAAGGAATATTTTCGCCACGTTTTGCAAGTTCTTCCTTGATTACTGCCTTAACCTTTTCGCCAGTTCCCACCGGTACGGTAGATTTATCTATAATGATTCTGTATTCAGTCATACAGCGTCCGATACCACGCGCTACCGCGATTACATGCTGCAGGTCAGCCGAACCGTCTTCGCCGGGCGGCGTACCGACAGCGATGAACAGCAGCAGGCACTTAGCTACCGCGTCTTCAAGATTCGTCGTAAAAGTCAGGCGTTCCTCTTCGACGTTGCGCTTTACCAGGCCCTCGAGTCCGGGCTCATATATCGGTATGATACCATTTTTGAGATCCTCGATCTTTTTAACATCGGTATCCACGCAGACTACATCGTTGCCTGACTCAGCGAAACAGGTTCCGCTGACAAGACCAACATAACCTGTACCGATCATTGCTATTTTCATTTTTATGCTTCCTTTCTCTTTTGCAGTTGAAATATGATAAATTGAAAGTCATAATACCACCTGAGCTAAAAAATTCAAGCTGTACGAGTTAATCATCGCATCATGATCAGAATATTGGATCGCTACATTTTCACCCAGTTAATCGGGCCATTTCTTTTCGGCTTTTTTCTGTTCGTCACTATCATCGCCATCGATCCGCTGATGTCGGCCCTGCAAAGCATTGTCAACGAAAACGTCGGGCTCAGCGTCATGGGTCGCTGGTTTCTCAACCGCCTGCCGCAGGACATGATATTCACCTTTCCCATGTCAGTATTACTCGCGAATCTGCTTGTATTCGGGCGCATGTCAAAAGACTCAGAAACAATCGCGCTCAGAGCCGGCGGCACTAATTTTTTCAGAATTCTTTTACCGGTCGTGGTTTTTGCCCTGATGATAACTATCATCAGCTTCATCTTCAACGAACTCGTCGTGCCTGGCAGCAACGAACGCGCGCGCAACATCAGACGCCAGGAAATCATGCGCCTGATCGAACCCGAAGCCTCCGAGAATTCCATTATGCGCACAGCAGACGGAGCCTTTGCCTACGCCCGCAAGGTCTACGAAAAACGAGGACAGATGGAAAAGGTGCTGCTCGAATACTACGACAACAATGGGGTTCTCACGAAAAGAATTTCAGCGGCCACAGCTGACTGGAACGGCGACGCGTGGATTTTCAAGCACGCGGTCGTTCAGGATTACACGAAAAGCGCGGTGCCGGCTCCCGAAAGCATGACGGAAATTCGCATCGACACAATCGAAGAAACCCCCGAAGATTTTGCCCGACAGAGTAAAAAACCTACCGAAATGAGCTACAACGAACTAAAAAACCGCATCGATGCCTATGAACGAGCGCAGTTCATGGACACAACGGAAATGCGCGTTGGCCTTGCCATGAAAACATCGCTGCCCTTTGCCAGCTTCTTTTTTGCGATAATTGGTGCCAGTTTCGGCCTCACCAACAACCGCAGCGGTGCGTTTATCGGCTTTGGCGTCTCGATTCTGATCATTTTTATCTATTACGTCCTGATGAGTATCTTTTCCGCACTCGGCAAGTCAGGGCATATTGCACCAATGCTGGCAGCCTGGGCCCAGAATATTATCTTCGCCCTGGTGGGATTCTACATTGTTAAACGCATCAATGACTGAGCATAAAATAGTCATAAGCACAGCCGCCATACTGATGCTCTTTGTTTTCTTTGCGGTTACCTGCCATGCCGAAGTATTCCGGCCATTGCAGATTCTACTGCCCGGCAACCTCGGCGGGAATCTGGCCAGCATCGACCGTGACCTCAAGATAGAGCCCGATATATGCTGGCGGATCACTGAACAGCTCACTTCATTCAGAAAACTCAAGGATAAGGACTCGCTGGTAATTGCCCCCGGCAACGACTCTAGTATTTATTCACCCTTTAACTACCTGTTTCGCGGTGAGATCGAACGCGAACTCATCGCGCATTGCAATCCTGATGCCCGCGGCCTGAGCCCTGGCGATCTCGAAATGTTTGCCGATTCCGGCTTAAGCCGAGAAATCAGACAACATGTATGGACAAACCACGAGACCTTCGTCGGCCAGACCATTTTCACACCGTTCACCCGCCACCAGACAGGCAGCCAGCGCATCTGGTATTTCAACTTTATCAGCCCCGAATACTGCCGGAACCTGCCGTTGAACAACTGGGGCAATCTCGCCGGCGAAAGCCCGAAAAGAAGCATTAACCGTCTGGCGCTCGACTTCACTGATAGCGACATATCCATTTCCACAGTCTACCTTGGCCGCCATGAAATCGAGCAGCTGGCAGCGGTCATGCAAACCATACCGGGCTGGCATCTGATTATACAGGTCGCCACGGCCAATACGCCGGCGCTGTTTTCGACAAGCTTGCCACAGCAAAAGGATAACCTGTGGTTTTTGTCAATTGCAGATGGACACAGGTATCTACCCCAGATCAATATTTTCAGACGCAACAACGGCTGGCCAAGACTAACCTTGCGCCGACTTGCCTTCAGCAAAATTGGCAATCACAGCGCAGATGAACTGTTCAGACAGGCAAAACCAAGACTCAAAGACGCGACAGTCACACCTCTACGAGTTATAAGGCCATCGTTTCAGGCCTCAACCTCTGCCTTTCGTTTTGCCGGCAGACAACATGCCAGACTGATAAAACAGGCATGCAACAGTGACGTCGCTTTTCTAAGAGTGCCACCTGCACAATATTTTGTTGACAATGTCATATGTACCGGACATATTCTCTCTACCATGGATAATGACCGTATACATAGCTTCAGATTATCAGGAAAGGAATTGTTCGAGCTTGCATCCGTGCTGGTAAAAAACTCCGGCACAGAACCGACAGTAATCGATGGTTGTGAAATAACCTGGTTTGCCGGCCGCATCAGTTCGCTCAAGATCGCCGGGCAGCCATGCAGAGCAGACAAACATTATCTGGTCAGCACGACCGAGCTGACTCTAAGCGACCCGGCCCTGCACAAGCTTGCTTTTTTTGACAAATTGCGAGGATACGAGGGTATGACCCTCTGGAAATCATGGGTGGAAAAGCTGAAATCATTTCAGGCAACTGATGAACAGCTGATAGATCAGACAAACTCTGGCGGAAAATAAATGAATATAAAATCGAAACTTCATCTGAGAAGATTGGCAATGTTTATAGCGATGCTTGTGCTCTTTGTCGGCAGTAGCGCACGGGCTGAAACAAAGGATTATCAGCCCGACCCTGCCATAACCGCCAGGATTGCCGAAAATCCGGGAATAATCCACGAAAAGCTCATTTCATCAATGAACAAGTTGCTCGATAATCCGGCGACCTTAACCATAGAAATAACACCCTATAACGAACCTGGCGACAAGGACTGCATAGAAGGCCGGTTTAAAAAGGTCGTAGTTAAAACATCGCGCGGGCAGGTCGAAAAACTCTATCTGCACCAGGCTGATATCGAGTTCGAAGAAGTGCAGCTCGACACAAAAAAGCTGCTTGAAGAAGACAAAATCGACCCGGTGTCGATGAAAAACATCAACATGGATGTAATCATTAGAGAGACCGACATGAACAGCTTTCTCGACGCCAAAAGCAAATCGATAAAGGTCAGTAACCCAAGAATAAAACTTCTACCCGATGTCATGGAACTTTCGGGAATCACCAAATACGGCATGGTGAGAGTAGACTTCTGGGCAACCGGAAAGCTCTCGGTAAAAGACGGCAAAGAAATACACTTTTATGCCAGTCGTATGAAAGTAAACCGTATGACCATGCCAAGGTCATTCGTTGGCATGATCGTCAAGAAGATAAATCCGGTGCTCAACCTCGATAAGTTTCCGTTCAAACTCAATCTTAAAGAGATCAAGATAACCCGCGGTGAAATGAATTTTACAAGTTACCGCAAAGGTTCTCGATAACACAAAGAAATACCTTTTGCATTCAGGCTTCCTGCCAAGTTACAATACAGCAGACTCAATTCACAGGAGGAAGTATGAAAAAACTACTGGTTATTCTTCTTGGACTCTGTTTTGCTGTTCCTGCTTTTGCAGAAGGTGTGCGAGCCATCGACAACGATGCATGGCTAGACCACCTCGGTCAGATGCAGATAATCAGACAGCAGATTCTAAGCCTGGTTACCAAAGAAAATGCAACCGCAGATGACAAAGCAGTTCTCGAATCTCTTAAGGCTGACTTTGTAGCCCAGAAAGCTGCATGGGACAATTACCTGGTAAACGTATCTCAGAACCAGAATACTGCACAGTCTGAAGTGAAAACGCTGGAAAAGCCGGGCAAAGCCTGCGGCGATAAATGCCAAGAAGGCGATTGTAGTGGCAAAGAAAAGCACAAAAGAAACTGGAAAAGATCCTGCAAAAGTGCAAAAAAAGGCTGTGCCGACAAATGTGGCGATAGCAAAACCATGAAAATGAAATGCACAACGGGCAGCAATAAACCCTGCAGCAAGGGCAAAGATTGTTGCCAGGTTACCGGCAAGAAATGCACTGACCCCAACTGTGGTAGCTACAAAAAGCCCGCCCGATCCGGCAAAAAATGCTGGAGCCAGCATGTTTGCGGCGAACAGTGTAAAAACGGCTGCAAATTTACCAAAACAGACTGCTGTGGCAGCGCCATGTGCAAAGAAGTCGGTCACTGCATCAGAAACAGCAAAAAAGCTGATGACTGCTGCGGCGGCACAAAGTGCGGCAACAAATCTGGTAAATGCTGCAAAACCACCGGCAAAAAAGGCTGCAACGGCTAATTAGCTGCAGTTCCGATTGTTCAAAAGGTCTCACCCCAGGTGAGACCTTTTTTATTGCCTGGATTAACCTGGAAGTTTATCGACCAGGCCGGCCATGACAAAATCATTGGCGTGCAGACCATTGATTTTTGAAGTCTTGAAGCGAACCTGGCAGAAACCCCAGCCTACGGTCAGAACGGGATGATGCCCCATCTCTTCAGCCAAATGGCCTACTTTCTCGGCAAATTCCATTGCCTGTACAAAATTTTTGAAAGTGTATTTTCTGGCAATAGCGCAGGCATCATCTAAAAGCTCCCAGCCCGGCAGATCAGCGAGATACTCTTCGCATTTTTCCTTCTCAAGCGGCGGCAGAGAAGAACTGCAGGGCACACACTTTGTCGGCTTGTCCATAAAAACTCCTGCTGTCATAAAGGATGATACCAGTCGCGGCAATCGACACATGGCAGGTCATCGTTAAACTGCATCTGTAGATGTTGTTTGCGAAAATTCTGGGCTGACTGAGAGCGCCAGATATCTTTCAGTGAATGGTTTTTGAGGCTGCCCAAAGCATGCTGTCCTTCATAGTCAAATGGGCAGATGGTGACGCTGCCATCTGCGAGGACTGTTGCCGACAGCAGGGCATGCCGACACGGACGCCGTTTGACCGGTGTAAAATCTACGTTTGAAGTGCGTGAACCGGAGCGGCCATACTCAGCCTCACCAAGAATCTGGAACCATTGAACCGGATCCGGCGGCAGATCAAAAGGCCAGCGAAAGAAGTTTTCGCGAAAAACCGGGCTCGTCACCTGCTTCCAGTAACGCAGAAAAGCCTGCTGATGATGCTCTGTCAGTCGATGTCGCAGCAGTGAAACACCAATTTCAGGGAACCGGTCGGGCATCGCCTTTTTACGCTCACGTGCAAATACGAGAAATTTTTCGATATTTTCCCAGTTGCAGCCTGGCCTGACCTTGTCAAAACCTTCTCTGGCCAGAGCATCTGTACTGATTCGCAGGTGATCGATTGTGCTCCACGGAAAATCAATGTCTTCTGGCAGTATCTGTAGCGAAGTATGTAATGAAACCTGGTATTTGTCGAGCTGGCGTAATATATCAGCAAGACCTGAATGGCGCAGTGGCTCGCCCATACCCGAAAGTATCCAGCCCACATCGTCACCGGCAGAGAATTCTGCCGCCAGTCGGCCAAAGATGTCGACCGAAAGCTGCGTGCACTCTCGCTGCATACTGCTGTGCGGACAGTTAAAGCAGCTGCCAGAACAGTCATTGGTTGGTTCTAGCTCAATTGTCAGCGGGCCATGATCGCAATAAACGTTCTCCCAGCCAGAATTGGCCAGCCATTTCTCATAAGAAAAACTGCTTGTAGCAAAATCACTATTGGCAGTCCTGGCATAAACAATCTGCATTCTTTCAGAGTTGAACCTGAGATCGACGGCAAGTCTCGATCTTATGCGCGGGCAATGCCATGACCCAAGCTTGAAAGGATACAGCGGCTTTCGCAACGCCCAGGCCAGACCGCCACGTGCCCACATGAGATCTTCATGACTGCGCTGCAAACCGATCAGCAGTTCATTGCTGAAAACAGCCCAGCCGCCACCCGGAACCCGCTCCTCGGCAAAACAGGCATCAAAAGACTCTCTCCGGTAAAGTTCGAGACTGCCGTAAACCTCGCCGGCTTCGACCAGCAGATTGGCAAGTGGTATCACAACCAGAGTTTTCCACCCCGTCTGTTCCTGGGTAAGAGAAATTGCGGCACCGACCAGCGTATCGTTGCCACTGTCATCTTCGAGTCCCCAGCGCTGTTGTTGCAGCGAAACCGGCTTTTCAAGCACTTTTACGGACGAAAACAAAACTGGTTCGATTCCAAGCGCTTTCGCCTGTTCGACAAGCGGCGTATACTCTTCACGATCAGGCAATGCCAGAGCAAAACCCGAAATAATACCGCGATCACGAAAACGATTATGCAGAATCTGCAAAGCCGTCATACCTTCATTTACCGGCCTGGCAAGATCGATGTTGCGACGGTACAGGTTCTTGAGACCGTCAACGTAAAAAACAATACCCGTACTTATGACTGACTCCCGAATGGTGTGTGATAAAGGTAGACTACTATAACAAAAATCTCCGCAGCAAGGAAACAAAACTAAAATAACGAAGCGACCCTGTCCAGGGTCGCTTCGCCGCTCAAACCTCAATAACAGAAGCTGATCAGGCGTAAAGGTCAACCATATTGCCGAGCCCGGTGGCCTCGGCCTCAGAAACCTGAGCGGAATTGGCCAGTTTAACGATCTTTTCGGCAAGATCTATATTGGCCTGCATGCTCTCTTCGAGGACTTTCATCAATTCAGCAGTACCAGTTCCACTTACTCCACTGATTCCAGACAAATCGATCACCTGCCTTTCTGCTTAAACAGCGACATTGAGCCTTGGACGAGGCGGATTATTTGCCTGGGCCGCAGTTTGATGCCTCTGCATCGCCAGCTCCCAGGTATTGCGAAGGTTCTGCACCAAAGGCTTTATCTCGAGCATGGGTGCAGGATCTTTTTTAACGTTGGCATCACCAAGTTTTTCAAGAAAGAACACATACAGCCGTTCGAGATTTACCGCTATTTCACCGCCTTTTTCTTTGTCTAGCGCGGTCATCAGTTCGGCGAAAATAGCCTGTATACGTAGCAGAAGATTGCTGATCTGCTCAAGATTCTCTTCTTCAAATGCGATTTCGGCCTGACACATGAACTTAATTGCACCATCATAGAGCATAAGAATCAGAGCTTCGGGCGAGGCCGTTTCAACCTGGGTTTTCTTGTAGGCAGAATTTTTGCTGTACGGGTTGGTGTTCATCGGGACAGGTCTCCCTTCAAACGATGTTGTGATTTGTCTGCCCTGTCCAGCGAAGCTATTGCTTCTTCGAGAAGAGGTATCTGATATTCATGAAAACTTTCGAGTGCCACCAGAAAACCTAATACTTCTTTTATCCAGTCGCCAGCGGTTGCCCGTTGTGCCGCCTTTAAATTGTTGAGCTCCATTGTGTGACGGGTTATAAACCTGGTCTGATGTATCGAGAACCATGCAAACTGGTCTTTTTCAAGACAAATATCGTCATGCAGCTTCATGACATCATAATACTCGGCACTGGCCTTACCACTCAAACGCGCCGGTTCAACGTCTGAATATGCATTAAGCAGACGGCGACAGACGGAAACCGCGCGACGGGCTTCGCTCTCGTTGCGCCTGATAAGTTTGCGATAATGCATCAGACGTTCACGCAATGCCTTGCAATCCGCTTTTACCGGCCGATGCAGTGCCTCGTCAATAATTTCGCGCACCGGCACCGCGCAATTGGCATACTTTTCAATCACTTCAGCCAGCGGCATTATCTCGGCATACTTATCGACTACACCGCCCTCGGTTGCGTTGATGATCTTCGCTGAAGTCTGCCTGAACTGATCTTCGAACCAGTCGCGGTACAGTTTCATGTTCTCGTCGGTGAAAAGAACCTTACCATCGCCGCGGGCCAGCTTGTAGCGACCTCGGGTGTTGATATAATCAGCGGACTCATGCTCTATCGAAGTAAACGAATGAATACGTTCAAAAATCATATCGTCAGAGTAAGAACCGCGTGCGTGCAGTCTGCCGTCTTCAAACGACAGATCGAGACCGACAAAAACTATCGGGTCAGCGCCCATATTGCGCACCAGATCAAATACGGTCGTAGCGATAGAACCCCAGCAAACCAGCGTACCGACCGGTTCGCGCAGGTCCTTAAATACCGGGTGCAGGCCGCCGCCGAAAGTCATCAGCATTTTCGGCCCCCGAAAGCTCGCAAAAATATCTGGATGTGTCATCGGTTCAATGGCCAGAGCCACGTCTGTCTCATTTTCGACACCAACAAAATCAAGCGAGTTTTCGTATGAGGGGTCAGCGGCACAGACAATATCTGGCCTGATTCCATTGGCAACCAGCTGACGCAGAGCCGTATCGACTGCTATGATTGGGAACCTGCCCTTAACCGACTTGAGCTGATGCATGTTGCGATCGAGTGAAGGACCAGCCGCTACTACTACGGCGGGAACATTCTTGAATCTGCCAAAAAGCCTTTCGACTCCTGGCAGCACAAAACCGGCCGCCAGATTGGCGAAATAATTGGAATGAAACTCGAAGCCTGAATGCATAAGCGTTACCAGGTTGCCCTTGGAACGATTACACAGATATCTGATCTTCTCGACGACACGTTCAAAATAAGCATTGAATCGAGCTTTTGCCGGCGGATGGTCGATGATGGCCAGGCGTTCGAGAACAGTCCAGTCAAGGTTGGCGTTCCAGAAGTCACCGATTTCATCAGGCCCCATGCCGATGCAGAGAGCTACGCGCTGATCTGACAAAAAGCGACTGAGATCACGCGCCTGCATGGCGGCGACAAACACTGCCGGGTCAGGCTCAACCACAAAAAGCTGCGGCCCGCCAACAGGAACTTTCAGATGCTGTAGAATCTCTTCTGCCATGTAGCCAAGACCGAAACCGAGCAGCAGAATATGACTATGCCCGTCGTAACTGGCCGCCACCTGTTTTTTGGCTTCAGCCTGCGGGTCGTAGCGGCTGTGAAAAGACAGTGGCCGGGCGCTATCTTCATGCAAAATCAGCGTGGGATGACCGTTTCTGGCGTTTTCGATGCGATATTTTTCAGGCGCAAAACGTGGAGCATACCCGTTGATCAGCTGAAATGCCGCCGGGTGACGCTTTAATACCGAAAGATTACGGTTGAACGTTTCGCCCATGAGAACTCCTGTCAGGCAACAAGAATGCTTTTGATAAGGCCCCTGCTGTCCTGTAAAATTTCAGGAAATTCGTATTCAAGAATATCGGCCAGACCAACCCAGTCCTGCGCTTCCTGAACAATCTGAACCTGGTTCATCTGCTCGCCAAGCCTTTGTACCAGGCTCTGCCGATCACTTTCCAGCGATGACTCCGCCATGTTTGACGCAAAAGCCAGATCGGCGTTTTTAAGCATGGTCACCAGCCATTCAATTCCGTCAACAAACTCAAGATAACGGTCCATGCCCTCTTTGACCTTGCCAATGCGTAATTCAGAAGCAACTTCGACTGCCAGTTCCTCAAGATGCTGCAAACCCGCCTCGCCATCGGCAAAAGCAGCACGCACCATATCCTGCGCCGTAGCCGTGAATAGTTCGATCTTCTGGTATGCCATAACCTTGAGCGTAGAAATCTCGCTCATATCGTCGGCTGAATAACTTTTTTCATCGAGTATGATTTCGATAACCGTGGCCTGGGTTCCCTTGAGGGATTCTTCGACCGTAGTCAGAAGTTCGAGAACTGTCACTTCAGGGTTTATGCCCTCAATATCAAGTCGGTTGTCATTCAGCAGTATTTCCAAAGTTGCACCTTCGCTATATTAGGTTTTATCAGACTACTTGTTTCCAGTCAGCTGCGCAAGCTGATTTGAAAACGCAGTCGACTGAGACTGGTAATTGCTGAGAGCACTTTCGAGATTGGCAAACTGCTTGAGCAGAGCTTCTTCTCGCGATGCCAGGCGTTCTTCCTGCTTGGCAATCTGGCTGTTGATCAGAGTGATCTGCTTATCCATCTCGCTGTTGGAACTGGCGACGCCTGAGCGACCGACGCGCTTGGTAAGCATACCATCTGATCGGGTAAATTCGTTGAGCACATCCTTGAGACGGCGGGCTATGCCCCTTTTGTTAATATCAGTAGAATCCTGGTTAAACAAGGCGGCTATCTTGTCTGGATTTTCCTTGAGAGCGGCCTCAAGGTTTTCTTTACTCGAAATTGTCAGACTTCCAACCATAGTATCTTTATAGTTTGAACCGACAGCGCCGGTTGTAATGCCAATATCGGAAAGGCTGTCAAACAGGCTGTCGACACCGGGAACCACCGAAGACATAACCATGCGCATCTGCGACCGAACACTGCGCAGAGTGCTGTCGCCTGAGAGCAACCCGGACTTGAAAGCGTCTTCATAAGCGGCTAGATCGGACTCTGAAAGTGCGCCTTTTTCTTCGTCAGTAAGAGCGCTGAGCGACCAGTTGCGTTCTTCGGTCAGCTTGCCGTATATGTTCTGGGTGATTTCATTGTAGGCATCGATAAAGTCGGTAATGGCCTGCATGCCAACTTCGGTATCTGCTTCAACATTGATAACACTGCCACTGGCGCCGGTAACATCATAAATATTGAAAGTGACACCCTCAACAACATCGCCGATTGTATTCGACTGGCTGACCTGATCAGCACCACCAAACACGCCGTCTATGCTGTAAATGGCATTTTTGCCGACGTTCTGCGGCGCGCCCTGCAGGCCCATTGCCGATAGGAAATTACTGGTGTCAGTCGGCGAGCCCAATGCGATTGCGCGGTTACCAGTTTCTGTTGAAGTAAGCACGAACTTACCGTTGGTCTTGTCGTAATGCGCCTTGACCCCAACCTTACTGTTGCTGTTGATAGCGCTGATTACCTGGTCGAGGCTCATGCTCGAAGTGCTGTTGATAGAAAACTTAACACCATTGATACTGAAACTGCCGGCCGTGACCGTGCTGGCAAAACCCGCACTGGCAAAAGGACTCGCAGTCTTCACATCTGATATCGGCCGTGCACTGACTATGCTTGAACCGGTGTCCAGGCCATTAACCGGGCCACCAGTAAGGCCAAGGGCACTGCCCAGATTTCCGGCGCCAAGGTCTTTGATCTCGAGCGTTACATCGGTACCTTTATCTTTGCTGGTAATGTTTACTTTGCCGGTTGCAGCGTCATAATAGGCCTCATCGATACCATCAACCGCTGCAATTCTTTCGACGACATCGCTGAGAGTATCGCTGCCATCATAACTAATGTCGGTTGCCTGCCCGTTGACCAGAACCTGAAGAGAAAAAGTGCCAACACCAACGCCGAAGGCGCCGTCAATCGTGTTCGTTCTCGCATCTGCCAGCGACAAACCAAGATTGCCTGAACTGGCGAGATTGGCAGCGGCAGCCTGACTGCCGGCTACGAGACCAGTCGCATTAAGAAAATTGCTGTTGTCAGTCGAAGAGCCTATCCCGATTGGCGCTGTACTGCCATCTTTTCGGGTCAGTGATATCAGATCGGTCGCTGAATCGTAAGTTGCATTCAGATTGGTCATCGAAGTAATGCGCGAAAGAACGCCCTGAAGCGTGTCGGTGGAAGGATTGACGTTAATCTGTACACCATCGACGGTAAAGGTTCCAGCGGTAATGTTCTGGGCAAAGGTTTCGTTCAGGAGCTTTTCGCCTTTGTCGAGCGAAGAGACCTTCATCATTGCCCCGAAAAGTTTTTCGGTAAAGTTTTGAGTACTATCGGTTACGCTAAAGAAATTGGCGTCAGCTGAATCAGTGTTTACCATCTGCAGCTTGCCGCTGCCCTCGTCAAAACGAAATTCAACCAGACGGTCAGCCGGGTTGCCGGTCGGAGTTCCACCTTTTACCAGACTGCCGCGGGTATCTATATCATCGTTGAGAAATTTTATAAGGTCTGCAACACTGGTCGTGGTCGCCAGGCCGGTGATATCGAATTCCTCCGGCGAACCGGTGCCGGCGCGCTCAATAAAGAATTTGCCCGGAGTTATGCCAAGATCACCGATGGTGGTATCGACTCCAGATCTGATGTTTATCAGACCAGACTCGATTGCCGGCAGATCTTTGTTGAGGTCGATCTGGCTATCAGCATCGAACATGTCGTGGATGATTCCCGAAGGCCCCGCATCGACAACTTCAACGCTCAGGTTCGGGTCGAGAAGGTTGAAGCGCACGCTGTTATTGCGTGCATCGTAAGTCGCGTTGAGCTTGCCCTTGAGTTCTGGTTTGTTGTTGATGCTGGCGTTGATATTATTGATCAGCCCATCTATCGTGGTATCTGCTGTAGCGCCGGTAGAAATGTTGTAAGTCCCGGAACCGCCACCAACGACACGCACCTCTAGATTTTCCGGTGTAATGCCGAGAGCGCCAAGAGTAGTAGATGAGCCGCCAAGCTTGTTTGTGCTCTTGAGATTGTAACCGAGTTCGAGCGCTCCAGCCAGCTTGCCCTGTGATGCGACAGTAGTTGCAGTGGCCATCTGCTTAACATGCATGGTATAACTACCAATAGCAGCGGCGGTGGTTGCCGTAGCATTGACTACACGCGGATCGCTCGCATCTACCTTTTTCGAGTTGAAGGTACGGCTGAATGTCAGGTCAGTAGCCTTGTTCTGTAATTCGAAAAGCTTGAGGTTTATGTCCTGCAGCATGGTGCGCTGGTAATCCATCGTGTTGCGCTTACGCTGCAGGTTAAATTTGGTAAAGCTCTCAGCTTTGAGCATCTGCTCAATCAAAGACTGGGTGTCGAGCCCAGAAGCAAGCCCGCCCACCCAGTTTCTATTTACGCTACTGACCATATCAAGCCTCCTGACGCGAATCAGTCTATCTGATTTTCTTTATCTATGCTTTCTTGTCGAAAATCAAACCCATGTAATCTTCCATCTTAGCTACGAGGTCAAGAACTTCTTCGTTCGGAATCTGGCGGATAACCTTGTCTTTGGTAATATCCACCACCGAAACCATTGTTCTATGCGTAGCATCATGAATCTGAAAGCGCAATGACCTGTCGAAAATCACTGCTGTCTTATTAAGTTTATCGACAGCTTCCTGAAGTTCTTCTTGTGTTTTCTCACGATTTTCCTTGGGCGACTCGAGCTGCTTACTGTCCATTTCCTTGATCTTGCCAGCATCACCGCTCTTTTCGACAACGCCTTGGCCTGTTTGAGTCGGATCCAGGACTGGTCTAATGTTACCTATTTCCATTTCAGCATCCTCCTTTCATAAACTCAAATTCATAGAAATATACGAGCGGCCGTATGTCTGCACAGCAGGACATTCGACCATGTTTTCAGAAATGAATTCAGGTGCTGGCCGGACAAATGATATAAAGCCGCCGCCCCAATCATTGTTCGGAAAATGCGACCGGCCGCCTGGTAATTCGCCAGACCGCTGCCCTGAAGCCAGGTTCCTGAGCAATACAAACTTTTGCACGAGATTCCTCCTTGAATCTTTACATCTGCATCCTTGCAAATGGTAAATCCTGAACCAAATACACAGAGTTTCCCCTATCCTATTATATTTATCGACATGATTTACCAGGTTATTACCGGGCAATTCCCGAGAATACCAGCATAATAAAAGACTACAGCCATTTTTTCATCTCTATCATTAAGATTTAGCTGATTTTCTTTAAATATTACCTCAAAAGACTTAATACGCCGGCGGCATTAGTGTTAGCCTGTGCCAGCATGGCGTTGGCAGACTTGCTGACAACCTGGTTACGGGTATATTCTATCATCTCCATAGCAATGTCTGCATCTCTTATTCGTGACTCTGATGCCGAAGCGTTTACATTCATGTTGCGCAGGTTGGTTATTGCATACTCGAGTCGGTTCTGAAAGGCACCCAGCTTTGAGCGCTCGGCCGATACGAGGTCGATCGCCTTGTTCAGTTTTCCGATCGCCAGTTCCGCCCCTTCCACTGTCGTCATGTCGAGATTGTCAACTCCTAGGGCCTTTGCCGACATTTCCGAAAAAGAGACCTTCATCACTTCCATCTGGTTGGCACCAATATGATACTGGTTTTCGTTCTGCTGCACATGCATGCTGAAGTTGCTGTCGCCCACCCCGCTTTTCGTTCCGGCACTCATGCCGAAGTAACGCAGCATGGTCTCAGCCGCCGTTGCCGTTGCATTCAGTGCGGTCACGGTGACCGCCTCGATGGTTACCATACTTGAATAAGCCGTGCCCGCCGCAACGTTGTCACGCCCGATAAGGGTAGAGGTGAACATTATCGAACCTTCAACCTGATCGACCCGTACATTCACGCCGGCATCGGCAAAGTCTTTGTTGGTCTTGTTTTTGAATTCTTCAAAACTGATCATGTCTGCTGCACTTGCAACACCTGGCTCAGCCGAAATCGACCGACAAATGTTCACCAGTATCGACGTCTGTCCATCACCCACCTCTATAGCCGCCACTGTGCTGACCTCAATACCAGGCTGATATTGACTGAATCCCCAGGCCATCTTGTCGGTATCTTTAGCACTTTCGACAAATCCACTGTATGTACCATTCTGAAAGCCGAGAACCGAAGTGGGGCCAGCGTAAGAAATTTTGATATTATTGCCGAAGGCGTAAGAAACCGAAACCGGACGCTGGTAAGCCAGTCGGATTTCACCGTTAACAACCTGGGCAGACATTCCAGGCAGGGAACCGGCAGCCGTCGACTGAATCTGCACGTTCAGACTGCGCGCGACACCCTCGAGCGTGCTATAACCACTAGCTATCGCCAGACCGATCAGCTGTCCGCCAGCTTCTACCATAAAGCTTTCGGCTGCCGAAAGGTATAGACCTTCGACAAGCCCGCGGCTTCCAGCAATCTGTGCCGCCTGTGAATCGAACTGTACATCTACACCACTGAGCAACCCGGAAGCACGATCGCAGTCTATCTGCGTAACCCTGGTCTGCTTGTCTTTATCGGTCAGACTAACTTCAACCAGATTGTCTTTGGCCGCACGTGCTGTCGATATGCTGAGAGCAGTCATCAGACTTTCGTCGCCTGCCAGGCTTACGCAGCCCTTTTCCCCGATGTAACCAGATGTGATCTCGAGATAGCCGCCAAGCCCTGCAATCATCGTCTGTGAAGTGACCACGACGTTAACCACCGAATTGTCGATACCCAGACCGTCTTTTTTGCTGAGCATGGCACTCTGCAGCCGCGACGCGAATTCATCGAGACTGGTATAGGCGTCGATCACCACTTCGGCCGAACGCGCATTGCCGTGCAATGTTATCGTCTGCGGTTCTTCGAGCACAAAGACACCATTGGCATCGTAGAACTGTGCAATACTTTGCAACATGCTGTCGCCCTGCGCCAACAGGTTGCTGTCACGCAGAGAAAAAAGATGCGTAGTCTGCAGCTGAGCAGAACCTGCCTGCAGCAACGCCAGACTGACCTGATAATCGCCGCCTTCCGGCACATTACCGGTCACCAGGCCGTGCGCATAAGCCGAACTCGTGCTTACAGCCGCGTTCTGACTGCCATCGAGCAGCTTTTTGGTATTGAATTCGGTGTTGAAAGCAATACGGTTGATGTCATCACGCAGCTGTACGACCTCCTTTTGAATTTCAAGGCGGTCACGGCTGGTGAGCGTATCATTTGAAGCCTGAATGGCAAGCTCACGCATGCGATGCAGGATACTGTGAGTCTCGTTGAGAGCACCTTCAGCTGACTGAATCATCGAGATTCCGTCCTGGGCGTTCATGGTGGCACGGGCGAGACCGCGCACCTGGCGCCGCAGTTTTTCACTTATCGTCAACCCCGCTGCGTCATCGGCAGCACGGTTGATCCTCAAGCCAGAACTCAGTCTTTCGACTGATTTTTCGAGTCTGTTCGAAACTCCCAGCATCTGATGGTAAGAAGAGACCGCCGGGATATTATGATTTACTCTTAATGACATACTGATTCCTCCTTGAATCATTCTAATTCGCGCGTCCCTGCGCGACTGGCTCACAGTTAGCCTGCGATTAAGTTGTCAGAAAACGAACCGGCGATCACCTCCATCATTTAACGGCAGAAACAATAATTTTTCTGCCGTCATACTTAACGGCATCTTTTGTTTTATTTTTACCTAAAGCGCAAAAAACCGCCAAAACATCTGGCGGTTTTTTGTGGTGGCAGGCTTTAATCTGCCTGGAGGCTTAATGGCCGGCCGGCCTTCATACCGGCCAGCCACTAAACATTCGTTTACTTGAGAAGCTGCAATACTCCCTGCGGAATCATGTTGGCCTGCGCCAGCATAGCGGTACCCGACTGTGAAATGATCTGGTTGCGGGTGAACTCGATCATTTCGAGTGCAATGTCAGCATCTCTGATGCGCGACTCGGAAGATACCAGGTTGCTGTGCGTGTTGCGCAGATTGTTGATCGCGAACTCAAGCCGGTTCTGGAAGGAACCCATCTTCGAACGCTCGGCCGAAACCTTGTCGATCGCCTTATTGATCTTCGCCAACGCGCCCTGCGCATTTTTGACGTTGGAAAGATCTATATTGGCAACTCCGAGAGCCTTTGCTGTCATGTTACTGAATGCAACATTCATGCTCTGGCCCTGCTCGGCTCCAATCTGGAACTGCGGTGCGGAATCGACAACGAACATCTTGAAGTTCGAATCACCCGAACCCTTTGCCGTACCTTCGCTTACCCCCAGCTTATTAAGGAAAACATCTTCGCTTACATTTGTTCCCACCAGTGCCAGGGTTACCGTGCTGCTCAATGCATCAGCATTATCCTTGTGCATTTTGCCGACGAGAGTAGAAGTGAATGCAATCGCCGATCCAACCTGATCCAGGCGCACATTTACCGTCCAGGCAGCTATTTCATCATGAACGAGCTTCTGGAAGTCTACGAACGAAGTCATATCTGCTGCCGTAACTGTGGTCACAATGTCCACTGTCACAGTCGCTACAGTCAGACCATCACCGATGTTGAAGTCTAGCTCAGCATTGGCAGCAGCAGTTGCGACATACAGGCTCATGCCCCATTCAACGTACTGACTGTCCTTGCGGGCATCGACAAAGCCGCTGTAAGTGCCTTCAACCAGGCCAATGCGATCTGCATGAAGAGCTACGCCACTAATATTGATCGTGTTAGCAATGGTTATAGAAGCTGTTGCCGGCTTGTCATAGCTGATTCGTATTTCACCCTCGACAACCGAGGCTTCCAGCCCCACAACACCGGTACCAGCATTCTCTATTTCATCGTTAATCTGGCTGGCAAGAGCCTCCATACTCCACAACCCGATGCCAATTTCTACAGTAACCTCCATACTACCGGCACTGATGATAAACTGCGAGTTGAGCGCGGTAATTCGAAGGCCCTGTTCCAGGCCCTGTGTGCCAGCTATCTGAGCGGCCTGCGAAGTAAACTCAAGATCTATGCCGTTGAGCAGAGAAGTTGCATTTGAGCCCTCGACATTTACTTTGCGGACATTGCCAAAGCCATCGCGAAGCTCCACTGCCACACGATTTTCTACCGCTTCGCGGCTTACATTCAAACCTATGGCGTCGAGGATCTTCTGATCGGCAGAAAACGACACACTGCCTGCTTCACCTATGCTGCCTGAAACAACCTGCAGATAGCCACCAAGACCAGCGACACCCGTCTGCACCGTATTCACACTGGCAACCCGTGAGTTCTGAATGTCGAGACCGCTTTTGCTGACCATGGCGTTCTGCAGGGCAGCAGCCAGGTTATCGAGAGTCATCTGACCATCGAGGCTTACAGATGATGACTTACCGTTTCCGGTCAGTGTGACGGCCTGGGGCGTTGACAGAACGAACACGCCATTGGCATCGTAGAACTGCGCGATACTCTGAAGCTGCGTTCCGCCGTCGGCAAGTCCTTCTGAATCCTTGAGAGAGAAGATCTGAGAGCGTTGCATTTCGGCAATCCCGCCGCGCAGAAGTTCAAGCGAGACATCGTAACTACCGCCGGTTCCACTGGCGTTGCCGTTAACCAGACCGGAAACCGCATTCGAACTTGCACTTACCAACGCCGTCTGACTGCCATCGAGCAGCTTTTTGGTGTTGAACTCAGTGTTTTTTGCGATTCTGTCGAGATCCAGCCTTAGTTGATTAACCTCTTTCTGAATCTCGAGACGGTCATTGCTGGTGAGAGTGTCGTTAGAAGCCTGGATCGCCAGTTCACGCATTCTCTGCAGTATGCTGTGCGATTCACCTAGAGCTCCTTCGGCGGTTTGAATCATCGAAACGCCATCCTGGGCGTTAAGCACTGCCCGACTCAGGCCACGAATCTGACGGCGCATTTTTTCGCTGATTGCAAGGCCGGCAGCATCATCAGCAGCGCTGTTGATACGCAGACCCGAGCTAAGCTTCTGAATCGACTTTTCGAGTCGGGCAGAAGTCTGATTGACAGCACCATAGGTGCTTATAGCAAGCACATTCTGATTAATTTTAAGACTCATAATGATTCCTCCATGAATCGAATTTTAGTTTGCGCATCCTGCGCTGTGACTACAATAAGCTTTACAAAATCAGGCATGTCCCCCTTCCATATGGACTCTCCTTAATTGTTCGATATATAAAGATATATTTTGAATGCGGCCCTGCTTCGCCGGAACGGTGAAGCAGGCCGTTATATCGCTTGATTATGCCAGCAGCTGTAAAACGCCCTGCGGCACCAGGTTGGCCTGGGCCAGCATGGCGGTGCCAGACTGCGAAATAATCTGATTGCGGGTGAACTCGATCATTTCAAGCGCGATGTCAGCGTCTCTGATGCGCGATTCAGAAGCAGTCAGATTGCTGTGCGTGCTGCGTAGATTATTGATGGCGAATTCAAGACGGTTCTGGAATGCACCCATCTTTGAACGTTCGGCCGAAACCAGATCTATCGCCTTGTTAATCTTTCCCAGGGCGGCCGACGCGCCTTTAACCGTTGTCATGTCGATATTGGCAACGCCAAGCGCTTCTGCCGACATGTTGGACATCGATATGCCCATTGACTGGCCCTGATCGGCGCCAATATGAAACTGTGGTGAATTATCGATGATATGCAACCTGAAGTTGGCGTCGCCAAAGCCTTTGGCAGTGCCTTCCTTGACCCCGAACACGCTCTGCATGAAAATCGCCTGGTCAGCATCGGCCATGTTCACAGATACAAGACTGGTGTAAGCATTCGTCGAATCGTGAAATTTACCGACATACAGTGACGTGAAAGCCATGGCACCACCATGCTGGTCGATTCTTACGGCAACACTGCCCAGCGTATCGTTCACTGAAGCCTGAAACAGTTTGAATGAGCGCATATCTGCATCGGTTATATCTGCAACACCCATTGTTGTCATCAAGGTAATAGTAATTGAGTAAACACCATCAGAGACACTTATCAATATTGGCGTTGCCGCCGGAATAACAGTATTGGCAACAGTATCAATAAACTGACTGAAGCCCCATTCGGTGTAATCATGATCTTTCGCACCATTGACAAAACCGCTGTAACTGCCGTTAACGAAGCCCAGAGTAGTGGCATTGGCATTGGTTATGACAATATTTGTGCTAAGCGTATCCGCAGCTGTAGCCGGCTTTTCATAGGTCAGACGAATCTCACCTTCAACGACAGATGCGTTGAGACCAAGAAGTTCTGCTGCGCCGGTTTCAATAGCGGTTGCTATCTGATAATTTATACTTCTGGCCAGACCTTCCATGGTCCAGAAACCTTCATTAATGGTTACAATCACTGCATCTGCGCCAATTCCCACAGTAAGATTTTCTTTGGG
>PGYA01000047.1 GCA_002839435.1 Candidatus Riflebacteria bacterium HGW-Riflebacteria-2
TTGCCTGCTGGATGGCAGGCATGCTCGTCACAAGCTTACGCGAATGAGAAACCTGCCTACGCCCTTGTGATGGTCTTTTAACATGTCTACTTATATTCAACACAATTCTGCAATTCAAGCTGACTATAAAACAGATTTAGCAGACACAGTAAGGGCGCAGGCGTGCTTCTCATGAGCGAAATTTCGAGCCAGGCAACTTTGACGCAGAGCCATAGCTATTAAGAGAGACTTTCGACTGGCGAGAGTGGAGCGAATGAGATCACGCCGAGAGCCCGAAGAAGGCAGTATATACTAAATTGTATTCTTAGATTCTTATGTGACAGTGGACTAGTCCTTTGTCACATAAGAGTTTAAGAATTCGATACGTGGTATACCGCTTATGCGGGGTCTTGGCAGATTTTATTCGGTAGCTTCGGGCTGGGGTTTCTTTCTGAAACGGCGCAGCAGGCTGAGCATGTTGCGTAAAAGGCTGAAGGTCAGCCCATACAGGGCAAATCCCCAGGTCAGAAAAAACAACGTCATCGGGGGATTAACAACCAGAGCCAGCAGCAACAGTGCTACGAAAAACTTGCGCTTTCCGCTGGTCTGTGGCGTTTTTTTCATTGCCGGGTATTCAATTGTGCTGACCATAAGGAAAGAGGTAATAGCAACGACAAAAGGTATGATTATAGCGGGAATACGCAGAAAATTGAAAAACTGCAATTCGAAAATGGTCATTGTTGCGAGAATACCAGCACCAGCCGGAATTGGCAGACCGATAAAGACATCCTGCTTTGAATGCGGTGTTACATTGAAACGGGCGAGTCTGAGCGCGCCACAGATGACGAAAATACTTGTTATAACCAGACCAAAAATGCGATCGTGCTCAAGATATCTGGTATACACGAGAAAAGCCGGTGAAACACCAAAACTGACAAGATCAGCAAGAGAGTCGAGTTCGGCTCCAAATCTTGATTCAACCGAGGTTAGCCGCGCGAGACGGCCATCGAGGATGTCAAAAATATTTGCCAGAAGAATCAACCAGCCAGCAGCAAGAAATTCGCCCTGTGAGGTCATGGCTATAGAAAAATAGCCACAAATGAGATTCATCGAGGTGCAGGCATTTGGCAGTATTGAAAGATGCTTACTGCTGAAGCGACGCCGGGGTTTATCTACTGTTTCAGACTTTACATCTGGCTCGGCTGTTGGCTGATTACCCCTGACTTCGTCCTGTTCCTGCATAATTATGACCGACGGGCAATGATACTGCTGCCGCCACGCACTTTCTGACCAAGACGAACTTCGATTCTGGCATCAAGAGGCATATATATCTCGGTTCGCGAGCCAAACCTGATGAGTCCGAAGCGCTCACCTGTTTCTACAGTGTTACCAGGGTTTTTCCAGCAAAGAATGCGGCGCGCGATAATGCCGGCAATCTGCTTAACCAGCACTCGATAGCCTTCTGAGCCTTCTATGCCAATGGCGTTCTGTTCGTTATCGACTGACGCTTTTGGCTCAAATGCCGGCAGAAACTCACCGGGTGTGTAGTGACGATATGCGACCTTACCTTTGATCGGAGAACGGTTAATATGCACATCGAGAACCGAAAGAAAAATGCTTACGCGCTTGGCCGGCCCATCGATAAATGGAACATGCTCAACCGAATCGATTCCTACGATTTTCCCGTCAGCCGGGGATACGATAAGACTGTCACCCTGAGGAATCTCACGCTCAGGATCACGAAAAAAATACATGGTAAAAGCAGTGCCCAGATAAAACAGACGGCTCAACCAGCGAGAAAAGGAAGATGAAATCAAACCGAGAGCAAACAGAGAGCCTCCGATGAAGAAACCTTCTCTGTGAATCGGGCTGCGCATGCATCAGTCTCCTTACTTAACATTACATTGTTTATCGGGTCATTATAATCGCGGTATCACAGACGTGTCAAGGAAGTTGGCGTCATAAAACGGAGAGTAGTGAAACACTGCGATACAAAGCTACTGCGTATTAATGGCGGTCATGATTTCATCCCAAAGTGTTGTCTGACAGAAATCGAGAAAGAAGTATCCAGACGGAGAGCTTCCTATGTATTCAGAAAGATATGAAGCTTTATCGGGAAAGGTAATTGAAATACCGTTAGCTTCGGGGAAATACCAGGATGAGGCATGACTGGTCACGACAATCTGGTTGAACACAGCCAGAAGATGATCGGTGGAATCTGCCAGCAATGGCATGCTGTTACGGGCCTTGACGAGCAGACTTTTGAGATCACGATACTCAGCTCGTTCGAAAGCCTGTACAACGTATTTTTTATCACCTTCTTCGCTGACCACTTCAAGACTGTCACGCAGGTTACCCATGACAATGCCATAAAGGGCAATTTCAGCATAAAGCCGAGTCAGATAATCGTTGAATTTTGGCATAAACGTGTCGAAACCGGCATTTCTGATCAGCGAAATTGTTGCTGCCGCCTTAACAGCAGCGTCTATATAGCGTGCCCGATATTCAGAACAAACGAGGTCACCAAGTTGCTGGTTGGTAAGGCTGGTTGGGGTGCTGGCAAAGAGCGAACTGACGATCTTGCCATAAGGCAGACCCTGAGCTGGTACAAATGCCTGCGAGAACACCGTGAACTCAGCACATTTGCGAAACTGCCAGGCAATTTCGATACATCCCATGCTGCAGGCATCAAAAACCAGCAGGTCGAGAGGGCGGGCGAAACCGTCAAAAGTCGCGCAGGCGCCTTCCAGCCAGGCTGCTATCTCGATTGGATTACCGGTATTGCCTGAGCTGTTATCGACAATAAGCGACTGTCTGAGCGCCGCTGCATTCTTCCAGGCATCGGAATGCGAGCTGATAAAGAGCGCGTAGCGACGGGCGGGAAAGGCCCGGCGACCCCACGCGACAAAATCGGCGAGAACTGCGCCCGAGCTTGAATCGGCATGCCCGACGGCCGCGAGTTCGATCATTTTTTTGTCGCTGAGCATCATGCGCTTGACGCCCTCAATCGGGAAGTCGGCCTGAATGAGTATCTGTGTGCCTGATGGCAGACCAGCTGCCGCGATATCTTCGATATTATCGGCAATCTGAGTTGCAAGGCTGTTGTCGCCGGCCATGTAAAAGAGCAGAACCATTTCGTTCGGATAAACGCCTGACTCGCCCTGATGCAGGGCGGCGGCCATCTCAGTATAAGCAGTCTTAATCTCGGGCACCTGGTCAAGCTGGTATTGAGAAAGCTTTTCGGGATGTTTCTCGAGCACTTCAGCTATCGCATCTACTGTCGTTGAAAGATGCTGAGCATCAAGAGAATCAGGATTGATACGACGACCGTAGCGGTCGCGCAAACAGCGCGCAATCAGCGAGCGAGCCGTCGATCTGAGCGTAATCTCAGCTCTCACTTCACTGTACAGGCCCTGTGAATTGGCGGCCATCCATTCGAGAACAAAGTTGGCATGTGTCTTGTGGCGACAGATAATCACAACCTGGTCTCTTATACTGATCGGTTCAAAAACAAAACGCCCGTCAGCGTCTGCCGAAGTCGTATTGCCTGGTTGATCCTGAATCGACAGTTCGAACGGCGTGAGGTCGATTAGCGAAGGCGTTATACCGCCCAGATTTTGATGAACAGCCACATCTGCCAGATTGACAATGCCAGAAATCCGCAGATCGGTCGGGTAAGGAATGGGATAAACAATAGTCGGGCCAGACTCACCAGAACAACCGGCAGACAGCAATATGACCACAAGGCCAAGCAGACAAGAGAGACATCTCGCGTATTTCCCGGCAAAATCTGGCCTGTAATTACATAAAGTCACTTTACAACCTGTTTATGGCTCAATATGAGTCAAGCCGCCCATGTAAGGGCGAAGTGCCGGCGGAATGCAGATTCTGCCGTTCTCATCCTGATAGTTTTCGAGAATGGCAACCCAGGTGCGTCCTACTGCCAGGCCACTGCCGTTGAGAGTATGCACGAAAGCCGTTTTTGCTTTGGCTTCGCTGCCCTTGTAGCGAATCGATGCACGCCGGGCCTGAAAGTCTTCGAAATTGCTGCATGAGCTGATCTCGCGATAGCAATTCTGAGACGGCAGCCAGACTTCGATGTCATAGGTTTTGGCAGCTGAAAATCCGAGGTCGCCTGTAGACAGTGCGACAACCCGATATGGCAACTGCAGCAGACGCAGAATTTCTTCGGCGTTGTCGAGCAGTTTTTCAAGTTCGCTGTAAGAATCTTCCGGGCGACAGAACTTAACCAGTTCGACTTTGTCGAACTGGTGCTGGCGGATCAGACCGCGGGTATCTCGGCCATAACTGCCGGCTTCGCTGCGGAAACATGGCGTATATGCTGCATAGCTTATGGTAAGATCGGATTCCTTAAGTATTTCGCCGGCATAGAGATTGGTTACCGGAACCTCTGCCGTAGGAATCAGGTAATAATCATAACCCTGCAGTTTGAACAGATCCTGCTCGAACTTGGGCAACTGACCGGTACCACGCATAGAAGTGGCATTGACAATGAACGGCGGCAGAATTTCGCGATAACCATGTTTCTGCGTGTGGGTATCGAGCATAAACTGAATCAGCGCACGCTCAAGCCTGGCTCCGGCGCCGGTTAAAACCGAGAATCTGGCGCCGGTAAGTTTGGTGGCCCGGTCGAGGTCAAGAATTCCGAGTGTTGTTCCGAGATCCACGTGATCTTTAACCGCAAAATCATAGCTTTGAGGTTGGCCAAACTTTCGAACTTCAACGTTCGCGCTCTCATCACAGCCAAGTGGCGTTGAGGCATGCGGCGCGTTGGGAATGCCAAGAAGAATTTCATTCACCGCCTGATCAAGCTCGTCAACCTGCTTTTCGAGATCCTTGATCCTGGCACCAACCTGCTTCATGCCGGCGAAGAGCTCCTCAGCCGCTTCTTTGCTGGCTTTTCGGCGCGCGATTTCCTTGTTAACAGTGTTGCGTTCAGCCTGCAGGGCTTCCATTTTGCCGATTGCATCACGACGTTGAATATCAAGCTTTTCAAGCGGCTCAAGTTTTTCTATGTAGACCTGTGCGGCGTTGGCAAGCAAAGTTTCAAGAATTTTTACAGGAGATTTCGGGTCACCAGCTGCCTGTAGAATTTTCTGATTCTCCGGGTGGTTGGGAGAGGCTTCACCCCTTTTGATCATGGCAGCCTTGAATAATTCGGGATTGGCGCGAATCCATCTGATGTCGAGCATTCTGTAACTTATGCCTCCTGACTTGTGCTTTTGCGCTGTAGAATACTCTTTTCGCCGCCCAGTTGCAATAGTCTGACAGCAAAAAGCAGCCGCCGGAAAAGTTTTACCCGACGGCTGCTGAAATATTTGCAGGTATGGCCTGTCAGAGCATTGGTCTGACCTGGTTGGCCTTGAACTGCCGGAACGCCTTGAGAGCCTCAGCAATAATATAAATACTACGCCGCATCTTTTCTGGAGAGACAACCAGGGCGATACGAATCTCGTTGCGTCCAAAGCCGGGAGTCAGGTAAAAGCTGGCGGCCGGGGTTACTGCAACCGTCTCATTGCCAATATTGAATTTCTCAAGCATGAAATGGCTGAACTCTGTGATATCTTCGAATTCAGGAAATTTCAGCATCACGTAGAACGCTCCGGAAGGCTTAGGGGCAATGACGTTGGGCAGATATTCATCAATAGCGGCAATTGTCGCTTCAAGGCGTTCACGATAAACCTGTCGCATCTCCTGGAGGTAAGAAGGTTGCGAAAGTATCGCATCATAGGCTCCGGCCACGCCGTATTGCATGATGTCGGAAACGCAAGCCGTGGTATGTGCGACTACCAGCGCCAGCTTTTCAAGAATTGGTTGCCTGGCCACAACGAAGCCAATGCGAACACCACACAAAGAAAAGGTTTTGCTGGCTGAGTCAATCATGATAATGGCGTTTTTAAGCTTTTCATTCATCTCATCATTAGCAAAATCGACCTGAAGAACGCTGAAGGCTTCCTGATCGCTGAGTGTCATCTCACGATACACTTCATCACTGATGATAAAAAGGCTATGCTCGATACAGATTCGGGCAATCCGCTCGACCTCTTCTGGGCTGTAAATCTTGCCAGACGGATTGTTCGGGCTGTTTAACAAAATCGCACGCGTTCGTGGCGTTATCAGCTTTTCGATCTCTTCGGCAGGCGGAAGCGCGAAATCGTCTTCGGCGCGGGTCGGTATCGCCCGCAGGGTTCCCCCGGCTACCGCCAGGAAACCTTTATATGGCGAAAAATAGGGCTCGACCACCAGAACTTCGTCACCAGGATTGCAGATGCCAAGGAAGGTTGCAGTAAGAGCATGCGAAGCGCCAACAGAAATCAAAACATTTTCTGTGTCAATTACAAGATGAGGCCTTTTTTGATGGTCAAAAAAATTGTTGAGATAGCGCGCGTAAGTTTCACGAAGATAAGTTTCACCGACGATTGGCGAATAGTTGATCTGGCCGGTATTCGCCTTTCTGTCAATGGCTTCACTGAATTCGGGTATGCATCTGATGTCGGGCTGGCCGATGTTGAGCTCATAAACGGTTTTGCCATGCGCGATCAGATCTCTGGCGATTGCCATCATTTTGCGAATAGAGCTGGGAGACAAGAATTCGACACGGTCGGCATATCTTTCTGCAAACATTTCCTTCCCTCGCTTTTATTTATTGGTTACCAGAATTCTACCCGATAAACACTTTCGATTCAACAATGGCGGCATACATAAAAAAAGGCCCGATTAATGGCTGGCGACCACTTCTTCGGGCTTTCGTGAAAAGGATAGATTATGGAGATTCAACGCCGGTCGCGACGTCAGATGACGTTCCGGTCTCCAAAGGCGGCGATGAAGCAGTATTACTGGCAGAGGCTGCAGATTCAGGCTGAGCCGACGTGCTAAATCTGGCCTCCTGTTCACGGCGGATGCGATGCACCAGCAGTTTAAAGGCATCTTCGGCCTCTGCGCTGATCAGCATAAGCTCATTGCTATTCATAATACTCAGATTCATACCCTGCTTTGTTCCCATCCAGAGAGTTAACCTGTTATCTGGTTCTTTGATATCGATGTAACGGCAGGCGTCTTTATTTTGCAACCCATGCTCTGCAAGCTTTTCGAGAGGGCCGAAGGAAAAAATACGCGACTTGCCGAGAGAGCCGAGAAAGGCTTTGATGTCGGCGTCACTCACCAGCTGATCGCCTATCAGCCAGCGCTTTTCCCTGCGTTCAATCGTTATCGAGCCTGAGGCGTCCGCAACAGTAATCTCGCTGATATTGTCGTGTAATGGCAGAGCCAGATATTTGTCGCGCAGATCGTTCATGCCACGTTTAAGCTCATTCAACGCCGAGTTGAGCGAAGCGTGAACCGTCCTCTCGCCCACTCTACGCACGTAGACTTCGGGGCCAGCTGTTTCACCGGCTTCAAGTGCGAAAGTTCTGCCATCGCGATTGGTGACAGAAATGACCAGACCTGGCTGGGCAAAGCCGTAATCGGCATTTTCTTCGGGTGCATCGGTGACGAAATTAGAGATTCTGAGGTTGCGCAGGCGCTCGATTAATTCGGCGACAGCGACCCCATCAGCTGAAAAGGAAGCCGGCTGATCGATGAACCATTCGCTGTATGAGTCGCCAAGTCGCAATTCGACAGATGACTGCGGCATTTTGATGCTGAGCTGCCTGATCTGACCGAAATCCTCGCTGAACCAGCGGCGATCGCGCAATTCTTCGACATTTTTGTAAAAATCGCCACGAATATAGCCCGGTGTCATGAAAACCCTTTTGTCATCCTTTTTGGCTAGATAATAAGAGCCGGCAATCTCGGTTTTGCTGCCAAGATAGAGCTCCCAGCTGCGGTTACCGGCCTCGACCAGCACGGTCGGTGAGTTTTCATCAATGCCATAACCTGCAGTATCAGTGGCGTTTTCGGCGACAACCATTTCGTATCTGAGTTCGGCAAAGTGTCGGGCAATGCCATCGGCTTCGTTGGCATCGGCTGCCATTTCGTGCGGAACGACAATGCGGCTGCTGCCAGAGGCAATTTCCAACCGGAACTTGATCTCGCCAGCCTGTTTCCATGTAATAGCAGTAATATCAGCCGCCTGACAACCCATTATCGGCTCAGGTTTCTGAGCGCCGGGCGGAAGTTTTTCGCTGGTTTCAAAGTAATTGGCATATACCAGCAGCATTATCAGAACTATAAAAGCAACAGCGGTTGGAAGAAAACGCTTTTTCACAGATTAAACCCTCCTTCGTGCCAGATAGACGACTCCGCCGATCAGCACAATCAGCAAAGGCATTGCGATCACGCAGAGAGTGAAAATTTTGCCGGTGTCGCTTTCTTCAAAAACAATGCGTGGCATTTCGAGAACGCGCGGGCGCAGGGTAATCATCTGATACTGCCCTACCATCCAGTTTATGCCATTAATGAGGAGATCGCGGTTGGCAAGAGCACCGATATAGCCATTCGAAAAGAAATCTGAGTCGCCAAGAAGCAAAGCCCGTGAACCCGAGGCGACACCGATCCTGTCGACTACCACACCCATGTTGAGAGGACCCTGTATGTCTCTGCCCTCCTCGAATTCGATAGCTATGGTTTCACCTGGTTTAACCTCGCGCTTTGCCCAGGCTTTATCTATGGTTTTCAGGATAGGATCGATGCGACTGCCTTCTTTGGCTTCGATGGTAAGACTACGACAGTGAAACATCAGCCCGAGCATTTCTTTTTCGATAATTGGACTGGTGATAGGATGTTCTATCAAAGCCGGTGCGACAGTCCAGTAATTACGCTGAATTCCGCGCGGGTCAACAATAATATCGTCGTTATACAAAACTCCGAATTCCTGAAAAACCAGCTTTTCAAGTTTTTGAAAAGTTTTGCCTGGATCGAGTGCTATCAGCAGATGGCCCTTGTTTCCCTTAACGTAACTGCGCAGCTTCTCTATTTCGCTGTCTAGAAAGTCCTGCTGCGGTGCGACTATCGCAAGCACAGAAGTGCGCGGGTCGATGTCATTTTCGAACAGAACTATTTCGTCTACATCATAGTTCTCGCGCGAGAGCAATTCGTTCAGTCCCGCGATATCGCGAGGCTGGTAGCCTGAAATTGAAGCTTCGCCATGCCCCTTGACAAAGGTAACAAGGCGCTTGATGCCGCTTGTCACATTCAAGATGGCAGAAGTTATCGCCTGTTCACCGGTAAACTTTGGCTTGGCGTCTGGAGTGTCGTAGGGGTCGGGAATATCGAACATGGCATCGCGTGCAACATCCTGGCGACTGTTATCGCACTGCACGACAATGGTGCCGACATTACTGATATTCATGGCTTTAGTCGTCACCGGGTCTCGCATCGGATCAACCAGTTTAAAGCTCAGGCGATCGCTGTGGCGTTTGTATTCAGTAAGCAGATCTCTTATCATGCCCTCTTCCGCGGTTCCGCGTGGGTAGAACGCAGTGATTGTGACATCTTTGTCAAGATTGCGTACGGTCTGAACCGTCATAGGAGAAATCGAAAAAAGCTGATTCTGTGTAAAATCATAGCGCACGTTGCGCCTGAAGCCAATATAAGAGAGGACAACACCAATGCCAATGATCAGGAGAATCAGCATTGCGTCGTTTATCCAGAGCAATGTTTTGCGGCTGGCAAGCAGTTCTTTGAACATTACCGGACGAACAGCAAAGGCTACGGCCAAAAGAACAAGACCAGCAATTGCGACCCCGGCAGAAACATCATGTCGGCTCGGAAAATTCACGTATAACATTGCTGCGGTCAGAAACAGCAGCAGCGAAAGAATCACGATAATGTAAGGGTAAACCGGAATTTGAATGCGGCGCTTGTCGTTCATGTTCTTACCTCCACCTGTCTGATTCAAGCACGCGCATGGCCAGAAACAGCCAGACCATTGAAAACACGACAAAAAAGATGACATTGCCTGAATCGATGATCCCGCGAAGAAATTCCGAATAGCGGTCGAAAAGAGACATATTGCCGAGCAGTTCGCCAAAATCGTTTTCAAAAGCGTGTTTTGCCCAACCAAAAATCCAGAATAGAACAAGACCACCAAAGCTCACCATGGCAGCAATAATCTGGTTTTCGGTCAATGTACTGGCAAACAGTCCAAGCGAAATATAAGCGGCACCAAGCAACACAAGTCCAAGATAACCGCTGAAAATCGGGCCAACATCGAAGTCCTGCGAATAATAAGCGAGAATCAACGGATATTGCAGAGTCAAAATTATCAACACCAGATAAAGAACAAAGCAGGCAAGAAACTTGCCGGCTATTATCTCAAAAGGCGAGATTGGCGAGGTCAGCAGCAGTTCAATGGTTTTGCTCTTTTTTTCTTCGCTTACCAGACGCATGGTCAAAACAGGTGACGCGAGCATCAGTATAAACGCGGCGTTGTAGAGCATGGGTTCCAGAGTGGCGATCTTGCTCGTCATAAGAATCACCCAGAACAGATAGCCAACTATTGTCAGAAAAGAGGCAAAAACAATATAGGCAATCGGCGAGAAGAAGAATGACTGCAGCTCTTTTTTCATTATGGCGAATATTTTCATGCTGCTTCCTTTCTATCTTCGGTGCTGGTAAGCCTGAGGAAGACATCTTCAAGAGTAGCGCGGACCGGCGATATTTCTCTAAAAACCGCGCCTTTACTGCTCAGACAGCCAAAAAATTCGTCAAAATTTTCACCGCGTGCGAGCTCGAGTTTGAACTCGTAGGCATCCGGCAGCTCGCGAATTTCGCTGATCCGGGCACCGGAAAAGCTGTCGATGGCTTCGCGCCATTTCTGATCATTTGCCGGCTTGAGAATGATTTTCCAGGCAGGGGCAGCCTGGGCATTTTTTTCGAGATTGGCCACTGAATCGACAGCAACAATCTCGCCCTCACTGATGATAACCACTCGGCCACAGGTCATGCTGACTTCCGGAAGAATGTGCGTTGACAGAATTATTGTATGGTCGCGCGAGAGATCTTTGATCAGACTGCGTATCTCAATAATCTGGTTCGGATCGAGTCCGACTGTCGGCTCGTCGAGAATCAACACTTCTGGATTGTGCAACATTGCCTGAGCCAGCCCGACCCGCTGCCGATAGCCTTTAGAAAGGGTTCCAATGACACGCCCGAGGCTTTCGCCGAGACCAATACGCTCAGCGACATAGCCAATACGTTCCTCGCGCACTCGACCGGGCAATTCCCTGATTTCTCCTATGAAATTAAGGTAAGAGCGCACCGTCATTTCGTGATAAAGAGGTGGCGTTTCGGGCAGATAGCCGAGGCGGCGGCGTACTTCGAGCGAGTCTTCAAACACATCAAAACCGGCAACTGATGCGGTGCCTGAAGTTGCGGGCAGAAAGCAGGTAAGTATTCGCATGGCAGTGGTTTTGCCTGCGCCGTTAGGCCCGAGCAGACCAAGGATTTCGCCCTTTTCGACTTTCAGGCTTATATTGTTGAGCGCCCTGAAGTTGTCATAATATTTAGTAATATTCTGCATTTCTATCACAATACGAGTTTCTCCTTCCAGTGGAGCAGAATTCTGTATACCGGTTAGACTGCCCTGTCAGCAAAAAGTTCCCGGTCAGCTGTTTATTGTTTCTTGATATTCCCAGAGCTTCGCATATTTGACCAGGCTCGAAACCGCTGAAAATATGTGATAAAAGATGCCGGGAAACCCGTCTAGAATTCCCATTCTAAGGAACAGGCGCTTGACGATTTCAAGCTGCAGCACAAAAACCCGATAGAACCTGAAACGCTTGCCCTGCCTGAATTTTTTTTCGGCATCGAGTTCGGTGTATCGATTCAATCTTGCCCAGTAATCGAACATTGTTCGATAACTGTAGTGCAACATATGATTTTTGAGCCTGCCGGGTTGACTGCTCAGTTTAACTGATTCATGCACGGGGGTCTCTTCAAATCGGCCGGCGTCTTTTCTGAAGAGTCGCAGCTGATAGTCAGGGTAACTGCCGCCATAACGCACGGGCCGATTGCAGAAATACAACAGGCGGGGAATCAGATAGCCTTCGCGTTCAGCTGTGCCGACCAACCGCTGTATCTCAGCACGCAGCTCGGGCGTAACGAGCTCATCTGCATCGACACTCAGGATCCAGTCGCCGCTGGCGGCCTCGACGGCCAGATTTTTGGTTCTGGCGAAGCCCTGCCATTCTATCTGTGTAACCTTGATCTTAGCAGACCTGAATTCTTCGAGTACTGCTACGGTTCTGTCGGTGCTGAAACTGTCAAACACAACAATCTCATCAACCCAGTCGATCAGATGATCGATACATTTCTTGATATTGTGCTCTTCATTTTTAGTTATTATTACTGCCGAAAGCAATTGTCATACCCTCCCGCAGGAAAATCTCGTAATACTGAACAGCAAACCGCCTGCGCTGCTGATTTTTCACTCATCTCAGAATAATACTCGATGACATAATATTCATGCAGATGAACCTGAAATCGCTCAGATGTTAACAGATTCGTGCCCGAATAGCCAGCCCCCTGTTGCAGTCACATTTTATCAGTATGCCATACCTTGCCGTGAACTCTTATAAAAGGCTTCTGGACGCGAAATCAGGCAAATCGCTTGAAATTGTCTGAAGGTTCTGGGATAATGCACAAGCATCAGTACAGATTGACTGTATGCACGGATAATTAAGGCGAGGAGTCGTGCGCAGGTGAAGATTATTCAGATACTCAATACCCAGCATTGGAGTGCTGCAGCCAACTACTGTGTGACCATATCAGTTGAGTTGATGAGGCGAGGCCACGAAGTGCTTCTTCTTACGGAGCCGGGCAAGGCCCTGGAAAAAGCTAAAGCAGCAGGCATAAAATATGATGCAGGCATTCGCCTGAACCATCGCAATCCGCTACTGTTTGTTGATGCTATCAAGCGCATGAAGCATATCTTCCGAACTTTCAAACCGGACATAATCTCACCACACATGAACGAAGCCGCCTGGTTACCGGGAATGATCGCGCGCAGGACTTTCCCTGATGCCATCATAGCAAGAATCAGAACAGAATATGATCCTCCCAAGAAGCACTTTATCAACCGCTATGTTCATCATGCCTGGATCGACCATCTGGTCGTCGGGTCACAACTGCACAAACACCTGTGCCAGGACATTCTGGATTACCAGCCGGAAAAAATAAGTGTGGTATATGGTGGTGTCGACAGCGTTCTTTATAATCCCGAACTGCGCCAGACCAGCCGCTTTCGCGACGAGATTGGCGCAGCCGGCAACGAAGTTCTGATCGGACTGCTGGCGCGTCTCGACCCGGTCAAGGGGCACGAATTTGCGCTTGAGGCACTGAGTCGCATCAACAGCCTTCCCGCCCCCTTCCGGCTGGTGATGATCGGATATGAAGCAGAGCGCACCTATGAATGGATCAGAGAGCAGGCAACCGCTTTTGGTGTCAAAGATCGCATATACTGCGCAGGCTATCGCAACGATCTGCCCGATATTCTCGGTGCGCTCGACATAGGCCTTATCTCTTCTGTAGGTTCAGAAGCCAATTCTCGGGCAGCTCTTGAATTCATGGCCTGTGGCAAGCCGGTTATTGCAACCAGCGTTGGCGTAATTCCTGAGATCATTCAGAATCAGGAGCAGGGTCTGCTGGTTCCGCCACGCGACAGTGTACAACTTGGCAGAGCCATGGAGAAACTGATCGCAAACCCGGTAGTTCGCTTGAACATGGGAAAGACTGCGCGTCAGCAGGTGCTCAATAATTTTTCGCTCGAAAAATTCGGTTCAGTTATGGAAAGCGTTTACGCAAAACTTCTGCGTCCAGCTCAAAATTAACTGTATTGACTTAGGTACGGGCTTACAATAGAATCCTGATAACTCAACGGGGTACACAGACAGTGAATCTTTTCAGAAATTTTTCGATTGCAACCCGGCTTTTTGTGACTTTTCTGCTGGTTGCGCTATTTCCGGTGGTCATCTTTCTCTATGTCCAGCTGGCCGGAATAGTCATCAGCGATGCGACAGCCATATTTGTCGGCATTCTGGCTCTTCTCAACGCGCTGGTAACCTCGATTATGGTAACTGGTTCATTGCGCTCGCCGATAGATAAGATCAAAACAGCCCTGCAGGCTTTTCAAACCCGCAAAACAGCGGCAGGCATTTCGGATAATGCAGCAGATGATCTTGCCGACATCGCGTCTGAGTTGAATCGAGTATTCATAACCTGGAACCAGGAAATTGTAAGCCTCGGCAAAAAGCAATTTCAGCAGGATAAGCAGGTCGAACAAAATGAAATTCAGATAGGCATGGCTGAGAAACAGCTCGATCAGACGCGGTCGCTGCTCAAAGTCGCGCAGACGCTTAACACTACCTTTGATTTTCAGAACAATCTCAAAGCGATACTCGATGAGGCTATCCTGACGATGAACGTTCAGTGGGCTTCGATTCTACTGATTAACCGCGAGAAACACGAGATGACTGTGGCCTGCATGCGCGGTGTCGAAAAAAGTCTGCTCGACGACCTGACCGATGAAGAATACCCTGCTATCAGACTCAAACCACACGAAGGCCTGGCCGGCCAGGTCATCAAGGATGGTCTGCCATTGATAGCCAACAAGGGGTTCAAGGATCCCAGATTCAAGATGTTCAGCGAATTCCGCAGCAAAGATGAAAAAGTAGCCAGCCTCCTTTGCGCGCCAATTGTCGGAAATGATGGCAATGTGCTGGGCGTAATGAACTTTATCAACCGAATTTCTCCGCCGGTTTTCCGCAACGAAGACCTGCCTTATACTCATGATCTCAGCACACTTACAGCGTTGGTAATCGAAAGACACAAACTCTATCATAATCTTTTTCATGATGAAGCTACCGGACTCACCGCTCACAATGTCTGGAAAGGCTTTCTGGTTGAAGAATCTGCCAGGGCTCTCAGATACGCGCAACTGCTCAGTCTGGTAATACTCGAAATCGACGGGTTCAAAAAGCTTGTCGATCAGACCAACGCCGATTTTGGCATAGAGATCATCAATGCCTGCGGCGGCATCGTCGCTAATGCTCTACGCGATACGGATACTGCTTCATTTACACAGGAGCGTTTTTTCATGCTGCTTCCCAATACCGACGCGGCGGGCGCGGTTTTTCTGGCCGGGCGGGTTAAGGAAAACCTCGAAAAAGCCAGCTTTACCTTCGATGGCAAAAAGTATTCAGCCACTGTTTCGGTGGGTATTGCCTGTTACCCGGAAACCCTGCAGGATCCTAAAACCCTTATGAATTCTGCCCTCAGCGCTCTCGCACAGGCTCGCGATGGCGGCGGCAACCGCGCCGTTATTCATAATTCCAGCAAATAACTCTTCATACGAGGTTCATCATGTCTGAAAAAAAATCATTCTACGTAACTACCCCACTCTATTATGCCAACGACGAACTGCACATCGGCCATGCCTTTTCGACTCTGGCAGCCGACATCCTCAGCCGCTATCATCGCGCCATGGGCGACGATGTTCACTTTCTTACCGGCTCCGACGAGCATGGCCAGAAAGTAGAACAGGCTGCCAAAGCACGTGGCCTCACCCCGCAAGCACACACCGACAAACTGGTTGAGCGTTTCAAATCACTGTGGGAAATGCTCGATATCACCTACGACGATTTCATCAGAACAACAGAAGACAGGCACAAACAAGTTGTAACTTACGCTCTAAACAAGCTATGGGAAAAGGGTGACATTTATGAAGCCGAATACAGTGGCTGGTATTGTACACCCTGCGAACGATTCTGGACCGAAAAGGAAGTTCCCGAAAAAGTATGCCCTGACTGCAAGCGCTCAGTGCAGGAACTATCAGAAAAGAATTACTTTTTCAAAATGTCTTCCTATCAGCAGAAGCTCATCGACCACATCAATAGTCACCCTGGCTTCATCCGGCCTGAGAACCGCAAGAACGAAGTTCTCGGGTTCCTGCGACAACCGCTGGGTGACCTCTGCATCAGCCGCCCCAAGGCGAGGCTCGCATGGGGAATCGAACTGCCGTTTGCGCCAGATTACGTAACCTATGTCTGGTTTGATGCGCTTACCAACTACATTTCGGCGGCCGGCTACCCGTTCGACATGGAAAAGTTCAACCGCCTGTGGCCTGCCTCGTGCCATCTTATCGGCAAGGACATTCTTACCACGCACGCAGTTTACTGGAGCACCATGCTGATGGCGCTCGATCTCGCGCTGCCAGAATGTGTATTCGCACATGGCTGGTGGGTTACCGGCGAAGGCAAGATGTCAAAATCGGTTGGCAATATCATCAATCCGCGCGAACTGGTGGCGCGCTACGGGCTTGACCCGTTCAGATTCTACCTGTTCCGTGAGATGGTATTTGGCATGGATGCTACTTATACCGAAGAAAATTTTATATTGCGCTACAACGCCGATCTTGCCAACGATTATGGCAACCTCTGCCAGCGCATGCTGCCGTTGCTGATAAAAAACCGAGCTGGCATTTTCCGTAAAAAGGAGCCGACTCTGGCAACCAGTCGCGAGATTGTCGAACTGGCCGGGCAGGTCAAAGCCGGTTACATAGACGCGATGGATAACTTCCTGTTTCATGATGCTTTAAAACATATCTGGGGTCTTATTCAGAGACTTAACAAATACGTCGATGAAACCGCACCCTGGAAACTCGCCAAAGAACAGAATTTTGACGTGCTCGACGAAGTTTTTTATACAATCGGCGAAGGCATCAGATTCTGTAGTCACCTGGTTGAGCCATTTATGCCGCATCTCGCGCCCGAATTTCTCAAGCAGATCGGCTGCACACAGAGCAACTTAAAAATCTGTGACCTTACCTGGGGGCAACTGGCTGATGGCACTGCATGCAGCGAACCTTCGCCGTTGTTCCCGAGACTTGAAACGGAACGTATCCAAAACCTAAAAAAAGGCATTAAACCGGCAGAAAATGCCAATAAAAAAGAAAAATCGACCGCGCCGGCGGCAACCGCAGAAACCAGCGCAGACGGACTGGTCAGTTACGATGACTTCATGAAAACAGAGCTTTGCATAGCCCGCATAGAAGCAGCCGAAAAAGTAGAAAATGCCGACAAACTGCTGAAACTGACAGTTAATATCGGCGACGAAACCAGAACTCTGGTAGCAGGCATAGCAGCCTTCTACAAGCCGGAAGAAATAGTCGGCAAACAGGTTGTCATGGTAAAAAATCTCAAGCCCGCCAAGATTCGCGGAATTCTTTCGCACGGCATGATTCTAGCAGCGAGCACCGAAGATGGCGGACTGGCACTGGTCTCGCCAGACAAAATTGCCCAGACAGGAATCAGAGTAAAATAATGGGCAGCTTGTTTCTGGTAGACGTGCACGCTCACCTGCAGGACGAGAAACTCCTGCCGGAATGTGATGAGATAGTTAAAAGAGCCGAAGAGGCAGGTGTAAAGCGCATCATCAACGCTGGAACCTGTATCGAAACCTCAAAGCAGGCAATTGAAATAGCCCGAAAACATTCCAGCTGCCTGGCACTGGCAGGCGTTCACCCGCATGATGCTTCCGGGGCAAATTCAGCAACAGTCGATGAGCTGCGCAAGCTTGCCGCTTTGCCGGAAGTAGTTGGCATCGGAGAAATTGGTCTTGATTTTCATTACAATTTTTCGCCGCCGGAAGTACAGGTCGCGGTATTCAAAAGCCTCTGGCAGCTGGCAGTTGAGCTCAACCTGCCGGCGGTTATACACGTAAGAGAAGCCTATGAGGAGTTTTTCGCGGCGATCAGTGAACTGCCTGTGCCACCCAAGGTCATGCTGCACTGTTTTTCGGGAGATCTCGACATCGCGCGACGCGCTGCTGACCTGGGATTTCATTTTTCTATCGGTGGCGCCCTGACGTTTCCAAAATCTGAAACGACAAGAGCTGTATTCAAATTTTTGTCAGCAGACGTCATTCACCTCGAGACCGACTGCCCATATCTGGCTCCACAGCCGAAACGAGGCAAAAGGAACGAGCCGGCCTGGCTGCCGTTGACACTCGAGCATCTGGCAAAAGTGCGTGGCACGACCTGCGATGATCTGGCTCGGATTCTGCATCTCAACGCCATATCTTTTTTTGGCCCGAGACTGGCATAACACATGGAATCACAAAAACTAACATATACCCGAACCAGCACCAATGAGATTGTTATTGGAAACGACATTTTCAAGGAAGTAGCCGGCCGCGTCCATCGTATGCGAGCCGCGAAACACTGCGCGATTCTCACAAATGAGACAGTGGCAAAATGGTATCTTCAGCCTCTCCTGGCCGAGCTTCGCAGCAAAGGCATAAAGGCCTGCGAGATCATTTTACCTGACGGTGAAAAGTATAAAAACCTCGAATCGATTTCTGCTGTTCTGGCAAAGCTATGCGCCGACAATCTCGACCGCAACTGCCCTCTAATTGCTCTGGGCGGCGGCGTTATCTGTGACCTCGGAGGTTTTGCGGCATCAATTTTCAAGCGCGGAATACCTCTTGTGCTTATGCCAACTTCGCTGCTTGCTATGGTTGACGCCAGCATTGGTGGCAAAAACGGTATAAACCTGAGCGAAGGCAAAAACCTGGCTGGAACCTTTTATCAACCAGTTCTTACTGCCATCGATGTTTCAGTTTTGCGAACATTGCCACTGAGCCAAATGGCGTATGGAATAGTGGAGGCGGTCAAGCACGGAGCCATCGCAGATACTGCCTATTTCAGATTTATTCTCAAGAACATTGACGCGATAAAGGCAAAGCAGATCACACTGCTGCAGCGGTTGATACGAAGATCTATTCATATAAAGAAATCATTTGTCGCCGAGGATGAGCTTGATCATGGGATTCGCGCACATCTCAACCTTGGCCACACATTCGGCCACGCGCTTGAAGCGGCCGGTAACTACAGAAGGCTTCACCATGGTGAGGCAGTGGGTATCGGCATGCTGATGGCATTAAAAGCGGCAAGCTCCCTTGGAAAGCTTACAGAGGACTACAGCGAAAACCTTACCCGCCTTCTTACAGAATTCTCTCTGCCAACAAAAATTCCAGTTGAATTTGACAGAAAGGAACTGTTAAAAACGCTTGCACAGGATAAAAAGAAAGTGGACGACGGCTATCGCTTTATTCTTCCCGAGGCTCCGGGAAAGACATTCGTGCATAAAGTAAGTTCCGACAAAATCGAAGATTTTTTTCTTAATGCCTGCAACATTTGAGATTAGATAAGGATGGCAAAATGAACCCGACCACAACAATTTCACACCGTTTTTCGCCCAATGCCCAGAAAGTGCTGGCCAGGCGCTACCTGACTCGCGGCCCTGATGGCAAGCCAACTGAAACCATAGAAGAATTGTTCCGGCGCGTTGCCAGAGCAATAGCCGCAGCCGAGAACAATTACCCCAACAGTCGCTACCAGGCCGGCGAACTGGAAGATTTATTTTTCAAAATCATGACCGATCTCGATTATCTACCAAACAGTCCGACACTTATGAATGCCGGCAAGGAACTCGGGCAACTTTCTGCCTGCTTTGTTCTGCCAGTCGATGACTCGATGGAAGGCATTTTTGATGCAGTAAAAAACGCCGCGCTCATTCACAAGTCTGGCGGTGGCACCGGTTTTAGCTTTTCGCGGCTGCGACCAGCCAATGATATTGTGAGTTCGACAAGTGGCGTAAGTTCTGGCCCGATTTCTTTTATGAAAGTTTTCAACACCGCCACCGAAACGATCAAGCAAGGTGGCACCCGGCGCGGTGCCAACATGGGTATACTTAGAGTCGATCACCCTGATATTCTCGACTTCATCACCTGCAAAGAAAAGAATGACGAGCTTACCAATTTCAATATCAGCATTGCGATTACCGACAAATTTATGGAAGCGCTCGAGCGCGACAACGAATACGATCTGATAAACCCACGGTCTGGCGAGGCAGTTCGTTCTCTTAAGGCCAGCAAGGTTTTTAACATGATTGTAGAGCGTGCATGGCGTAACGGTGAACCGGGCATAGTATTTATCGACCGGATCAACAGATATCAGCCGACACCGCAGGTCGGGTTGATAGAATCAACCAATCCTTGCGGTGAACAGCCGCTTTTGCCATATGAATCGTGCAATCTCGGATCAATCAATTTAGCCCGTTTTGTCAAAGAAGAAGACGGCAAAGCAGAGGTAGACTTTGACCGATTGCGTGAAGTTATCGCCCTGTCGGTTCGTTTTCTCGACAATGTAATTGACCAGAACCGTTACCCGATTCCAGAGATAGACAAGATGACCAGATCCAATCGCAAAATCGGACTAGGTGTGATGGGTTGGTCTGACATGTTGATAAAACTGGGGCAGGCTTATGATTCAGAGAAAGCACTCGAAACCGCCGATACCGTGATGGGTTTCATCAAACGTGAAGCCTGGTCGGCTTCGCAGGAACTGGCAAGAGAACGCGGACCTTTTCCCAACTTCGAAAAGTCTATTTTTGCTGAGAAAAAAATGCAGCCGCTGCGCAATGCAACTGTCACCACTATTGCACCGACCGGCACCATCAGCATGATTTGCGGTTGTTCAAGTGGTGTAGAGCCATTATTCGCCATAGCTTTTGAAAAGCATGTAATGGACAACGAAAAGCTGGTTGAAGTGCACCAGGACTTTGTTAAAATTGCGCGTGAACGCAATTTCTATTCAGAACCGCTTATGGAAAAAATCGCCAAACAGGGCAGCCTTAAAGGTATCAGTGAGGTACCCGACGAGGTTGCCAGGGTATTTGTCACCAGCCACATGATTTCACCCGAATGGCATATTCGAATGCAGGCCGCTTTCCAGAAACACACTGACAATGCCGTCAGCAAGACAGTTAATTTTCCGTTCGAGGCAACGATCAGAGACGTTGAAACGGTATTCAGACTTGCCCATACTCTTGGCTGTAAAGGCGTAACGGTTTATCGCGATGGATCCAGAGACGAGCAGGTTCTCAACGTCGGCGGCGGCAAAAAGGGTACACGGCAATCAGAAAACACCAGGGTCACACCGCGTGCACGACCCGAGCGCACGGTCGGCGTCACAGAACGGGTGAAAATCGGATGTGGCAACCTTTATGTCACCGTCAACTCTGACGAAAAAGGCATCTGCGAAGTATTCACCAGTCTTGGCCGTAATGGCGGTTGCCCCTCGCAATCCGAAGCCGCGGCCCGACTCGTTTCAATGGCATTGCGTGCCGGCGTAGATGTACAGGAAATCATCGATCAGCTTAAGGGCATCAGGTGCATGTCTACCATCAAGCGCGGCGCCATGTCGGGCGGAATCAAGGTGCTTTCCTGCCCAGACGCCATCGGCAAGGTTATCGAACAGTATCACCTGAGCTCGCGTGATTCCTTCACCCAAAACAAGGGATCGGCAAAAGAAAACACGCCTGCTGACAAGAAAGACCTGTTGCTTGATAACGCTGAACCCGGTTACTCCTGCCCGGAATGCAATGAACCACTCGAGCATGAAGGTGGCTGCGTAATCTGCAAATCCTGCGGCTATTCAAAGTGCGGTTAATCATTAACCTTAGTTTCTTATATTTCTATTTAAACCGGCACATTCAGGGTACCTTACTAATTAAAAAAAGTTTTGAGGCATTGACACTTCCCATATATCTCAGTAGAATCATAATACGTGATCCAGATTTTCTCTAAAATCTGAATCCAGCGCGCATAAGGAGTATATGAGTATGATACGTAGAATCGCGCAGGCAGTCTTGTTGACGTTGCTTTTATCCTGTTTTGCAACGGCAGCTTATGCTAACGAAGCGCCCCTCCTCAGAGTAACCTTTCTCGATGTACATCAGGGCGATTGTATTTTGATCCGCTCTGCAGAGAAAACCATTATGATAGACGCCGGTGACGACAACCGTAATGCCGCCCAGCGCTATATCATTCCCTACCTCAAAAAAGAGGGCATTAAGCATATTGACCATGCTTATATCACACATCCGCATCGTGACCATTTTGGCGGATTTATCGACCTGGTAAAGGAATTTTCGTTTGGAGAATTTGTCTATTCAAACGACACAGAGGTATCCTCTGATGAAGAACGCGACAATAGCGATCCCGAACGCGGCCCACAGGATGGACTGATCTACGCACAGTTACGCGATCTCATTGTAAAGAACAATATTCCTTACCGTCGTGCTGCTATGGGCGAAATGCTCAACTGGGGCAAAGGTATCAAAGCCGAAGTTCTTTACTGCGACGCTAGAAGAGATGATTCAGATTACCGAGCGTCTGAGACAGACAAGGTAAATCCAAACGACATGTCGATAATCATTAAGGTTACAGCTGGTAACATCAGCTACCTGTTAACCGGTGACGCAGAAAAGAAGCCAGAGTCAGACATGGTGGCTCTGCATGGCAGCAAGCTCCAGAGCACTGTTCTAAAGTCGGGCCACCACGGAAGCAAAACTTCATCTTCGCATGCATTTATGGATGCAGTCCTTCCGGAATATGGTGTTATAAGCGCCGGAACTGGGAATTCTTTTGGGCATCCGACCCAGACCGTTCTTGATATCTATGATTATCACAAGATGAAGGTCTTCAGAACAGATAAAGATGGACATATTGAGAGCTACACAGACGGTAAAACAGTCAAATTCGTCACCGACAATAGTTTGCTCGAATTTGCCCAGAAACCTAAGGTGATTTCGCTAACTGCCAATTCAGCCACAATTCAGTGGACCACCAATAAAGCCGGAACAACAGCTGTATTCTATGGTGAAAACAGCTTGACCAGTTCAAAAGTCTATGACCACGCAATTAAAACGCACACTGTAACGTTGACCGGGCTTAAGCCTTCATCTACCTACAAGTTCAGAGTTGAGAGCCGCGATCCCAGAGAAATCGACAAGGTCATTACTTCTGAAGGCACTCTGACAACTCCTGCTGGGGCTTCTGACCCATTGCCAAAAATTGTCAGTATCGGCGCAAATCTTGACAAATTGTACATGAAGCACCCGTTCAAGGTTCTCGTTCCTGTTAAGAACCCGGCCAATGTAGCCGCAACCAGTATAACGCTTGAAGTATATCATTCCGCCATCTGCCCGACCAACCTGATTGACAAAGTCAAGTTCGACAAGCTTGATCCTGAAGAAACCATGCAATCTGCTTTCCCGACCCAGATTGACTGGCTCGGAGAAGTTGAACTGATAGCCGTTCTCAAAAAGGGCACGAAGATTATCGATACAGCCTCAATAATCGTTAAACTTGATGCCAAAGTCATGCTGGTTGATTGTATACATGGCAACAAAGACTATTATACCGGTCGCTTTGCCGGCATGAAAATGGACCTGTTCCAGAATTACGGCATACAGATGCGCAGTATTTCAAAGACAATAACCTATGACATGATCCAGGATGCTTTCGTTATAGCGATTCCGCACCCGACACTCGACTTCAAAAAAGAAGAAGTTACCGCTCTCAAGAAATTTGTTTCTGGCGGCGGTTCCCTTATCATGTTTGGAAAATCAGACTATCGCAATCTTTCCAACCCAGATATGTTCAACAGTATCCTCAAGGGTGTTGGCAGCAAGATACGCTTCAATGACGACCAGATGTGTGACCCGACCGACAACATCGGCCCGCCATACCGACCTTTTATCAAGCTTTTCCCGACTGATGCGATAACAGGTAATACCAAGAAGCTTCTGTTGCGAGATTCCTGCACATTTATCAATTCGACCAACAAAGGCCTGGTAGCCAGCAAGAACCTCTTTCTGCTCGCAACCGGCGACGACGACGCCTACAACTCTGATGCCGACAATCTGGGTGATGCTTACATTTACGCCAGCCACACCCCTCTGCTGCCAATACCGGTAGCTGCGGCAGAAGACCTTGGCCTTGGCAGGGTGGCCTGCTTTGGTGAAGCCCTGTATAACGACAACTTCTATACCAGTCCTGGCGATCTCGACACAGCCATGTTCAATCGCAACGTCATTCGCTGGCTCACTCTTGGCAAAGAAAAAACTATTCGCGCAGTGCTCGAGTATATCGCAGACCTCGACAACGAGAGTGATCCAGAGGTTCGTGTTGACAGGCTGGCGGAGCTCTCGCCGATCGTTATTCAGCACTTGCGTGGCAAGCTTGACGGAGATGCTTCTGCAATGCGAAACGTCGATGAGTTGTTCTCAGAATATGGTGACAGTCCGTCACTTGCAGGCCTGAAAAGACAGGTAGAACAACTGCATCGCTTTGATAATCTACACTCAGGCAACTGATTAGATCCTTCAAAAAAAGCAGTTCCGGCTATTAGCCGGGACTGCTTTTTTATTGGGTATTAAACGAGAGGCCGGGCAGGTGAATTTCTGAGCCTGCTTCGTGCTAAGTTCCTTGCATTGTGACGCCTCAGGACTTTTGCGCGGACCTGGTATCTGTATCTTCTGACTCGGCATCGCCCGCTTCGGAATCTGATTCCTGGTCGGCTTTTTCCTCAGAATCTTCTTCACCCTCTGTACTATCAACAACTTCAGCATCGCTGGTTGATTCATGTTCTGAGGCTTTTTCAGATGTCCTGGATCTTTTGCTGGTCTTGATATTATCAGTAAGTTCTCTGGTTTCAAGAACGAAGTGAGCAAGCATTCTGTTCATTTCGTCGGCCACCATGCTCAGATGCTTGGTGATCTTAGCCATATCCTGGATTGAATCACGCTGCGACTTAAGCGATTCAAGAACTCCATCAACTTCCTTGGTCGTTGTCTTGGTTGTAATAGACAGGTTTTCGATAGAAAGACTTATTGCCTCGATGTTTTTACTCTGCTCAACCGAAGACTTGCTGATATCCTGAACCTGTACGTTAACGCTTTCAGAAGCCATACCGATTTCGTCAAGATAACCACCGGCCTGATTGATGATTTTAACACCTTCCTGAACCTTGTCTTTGCCAAGACTCATTTCTTCAACCGCTTTATTGGTCTTGTGCTGGATTTCGCCGATAAGAGCACCGATTTCTTCAGCGGCCTTGGCACTCTGTTCAGCCAGCTTCTTTACGTTCGCGGCAACAACGACAAAGCCTTTGCCCTGTTCACCGGCACGTGCGGCCTCAATTGCTGCGTTAAGAGCAAGCAGATTGGTCTGTCTTGAAATCGCGGTGATAGTGAGAACGATCTTACCGATTTTCCTCGACTGATTCTTGAGTTCTTCAAGAACGCGCGATGAGTCACCAACTGCCCGTTCAATTTCTTTGATTGTGGTCGAAGCCTCGCGAACGGCTTCCATGCCCTGTGTAGCTTTTAGCCGGTTCTGAACGGATTCTTCATAAGCACGATTTGAGCGCTTGGCGATCAACTGTGAATTTGCTGAAATTTCTTCGATAGCAGCAGCTGTAGACTCAAGCGTGGTGGCAGAATCTTTGGTAGCCTTGGTAATACGCTGAGTGTTGCCAAAAATATTCTGAATCGATTCATTAGATTGCAGAGTGAGGTTTGAAATGCCATTGGCCATGTGCGAGAGTCGGTTGATAACGTCCTGTATCTGGAGCAGCAGTCGTTGAATATATCCGATAAATTTGTTGAACCGGTCAGAAACCTCGGTTACTTCGTCTTTACCTATTATCGCAAGACGTTTGGTAAGATCGCCACGTCCGCGCGAAATTTCCTCAAGCCCTTGAGAAACTCCACGAATCTGGTTAACGACACCGGTAATAACCGCCATTGTGATACCAGTCATGACAACCAGGCCAAAAACGATCAAAAAAATCGAAAAGTTCTGAGCCTTATTGAGGGCTCCCATCATGCCCTGAGTATCTACTGCAGTGAGTATAACCCAGCTTGAATTTGGAACCGGCGCGGCAGCCAGCAAAACATTTGATCTATCGCCAGTCAAAAATTCTTGAAATCCGCTTCTGTTGTTGACGATACGTTCGGCATGATCCTGTAGTTCAGTGTCGCTGGAGTTCAGAAAAATACGTTTCTGGGGGTCCAGTACGCTGTCCTGGTCAAAATGCGAAAGATAAAAGCCGTTCTGTGAATACTCGCTCGATAACAATGACGTTTTTCCACCGACAGTAGTTAAAGAACTCGGTATATTCTGGAAAAGGGTTTCGAGACTGATACCAACAGCAACCATGCCAATTTTTTTGCGATGCGAAAGCACGGGCTTGAAAATATAGCAGATACGCTCTCGAACCTCGTCGGCACCCTCCTGAAAAAAAACCGGGCTGCGATAAACTCCTTCAGTATAAAGAGTGTCAAACATTTTTCTTGTAATATAGCGTTTATAAGGAACGTCTGCCAGAGGAAGTTCGCCCCCATTAATGCCTGTGCGAAAAACTGTATCGCCTTCTTCGTTGAGAATTGCGACCTCGATAAGATCGTTTTGCAGATAATCATCACTTCTGATAAGTAAACTGTCTACAGGTGTCTTCAATACCTGTTTCCATTGCTCGATGAGCTCCACTTCTTCTGATGCCTGCTCAAGCCATGAGAGGAACTGGATTGTCGAATTCATTCGCGCAACATTTTCGGCAACCCGCTCAAAAGCCATCATTGAAACACCAATTTTATCAGCTTCAGAATTAACGATTGTCTGAATCTGAACTGGGATCTGCGTCTTAACAGCATTTCGAATCTGCTCGGAGGTAAAGAAAATCAGACCGAGAAGAATCAATGAAACCAGAACCATAGTAAAAAACAGCCTGGTCTTAATCTTGAGGTTCTTAAAAAATTCCACCCGTTGTTTCCTTTATTTTGCCGGTATTAAAATTGTATCGCCAACTTTGATAACGTGTTTGCTGCTGATGTTATTGAGATTCAGTATTCTGGCAAGGGGAACCTTGTGCTGAACAGCTATCTTTGAAAGAGTATCGCCAGCCTTTACGCGATATCGACCAGCCTTTTTCTTGCTCTCAGCTTTTTTTGCCTGTGCGGCTTTGCGCCTTGCTGCGAGCGCTTTTTTGTTAGCCTCTGCTGTTCGTATGTAATCGAGATATGAGGTGTCCAGGCCTTCTTGTATGGGGTTGAGAAGAAAATCCCGCACTCCAAGATAGACGCCTTGAGCCATGCGTGTTCGCGCGTTGTAATTTTTGAGAACAGCGACATCCTGTAGATTCGAAGTATAACCAAATTCAACCAGAATCGAAGGCATGGCCATAGAATGCAATACTTTGAAACCGGCTCTTTTAACGCCACGCGATGGCAGTTCTACTACTGAAGCGGCCAGTTGCACTTCAGCACGCTCCGCCAGTTGCCGGCTCTTGTTCATTATCGCGGCCTGACGCTCGACGATCTCTCGTTTCACCACGCTGGTATTATCAACAACACCGCCAAAGTCAACCTGGTTTTCCATTTCGGCGACCAGACGTTCTGCCTCGCCAACCGCGCCACGCGGCGACTCATAATATACTTCGATGCCACGTATGGCCTTGCGTGAATTATAGTTAACGTGCAGACTGACAAAGGCGTCAGCACCTAGATGTTCAGCAATTTCGCGACGGCGCTGCAGGGGAATGATGTAATCGCCGTCGCGCGTCAATACAGCCTTAAAGCGTGGGTCTCTGTCAAAATAAGCCTTGATAAGCTTGCCCATGGTCATCACATAATTCTTTTCGATGATGCCGTTATTGCGAGTGCCCGGATCTTCGCCACCATGGCCGGGATCAAGCACAACAATCTTGACATTCTCTGCCTTGAGACGATTGACTTCGCTTAACTCGGCATTGCGCCTCTTAATCAGCTGAGCTTGCGGCTCTCGCAGAAATATTACAATACGATCGCCCTTGCTGGCAGTGACTGGCAAAACAAAGGTTTTGGCCTCTACCCCGTCAGGAACCCTGAAGAAAACTCGAACCCGATGCTCTGCTGACTGCTGAACCGTGAGCACTTCCAGAAATGGATTCTGTAGAGGATAGCGCTGGCGGCCGGGCCTGAAGGCACAGTTTTCGATGTCGAAATACAAAGTGCCGTCTCTGAGCTCTGAAACAGGAGAAACCCTCGGAGGAGAGCTGATGTCCATGACAACCTGCGCTTCTTCCGGGCTCTGCCAGAACCGGATGTCAGTAATCCTGGCGTCTTCGCCAGACCAGACGGCCACATACTGAAAGACAAAAATCGTTATCAACAGCGCTAACTTAAGGGCATTTTTATTTGTCACAAATTTTTCCATATTATAGGTATCGGCAGAAAATTTACGCAGTGATTATATCAGGTTTAAATCAGAGTTTAAAGCGCAAAGCTATTTTCTTGCATCAAAACGAACAATCCTTGCTGACAGCAGCTTTCAGTCTACTCAGATACACTGCGCGATCGATATTTATCGCTCCAAGTCTTGCTGTGTGCGGCGAAATAACCTGTGAATCAAAAAGCTCGAAGCCGCGTTTCCGCAAATGTTCGAAAAGGAACATAAGCCCCATGGTCGAAGCGTTTGGCACGGCGGAATACATTGACTCACCCGCAAAAAATGCACCTGTTGCGACACCATAAGTGCCGCCCACCAGCAGGTTGTTTAGATAAACTTCTACACTATGGGCATATCCAAGTTCGTGCAGACGAGTGTAAGCCTGGATGAATTCGGGGCTGATCCAGGTCGTCTCCCGGCCAGGTGCAGGGCGGGCGCAGCCCTGCATAACTTCAACGAATTTTTTGTCGAGCGAAAATGTAAACCTGCCACAGCGATATAATCTGGCCATACGTCGGCTTAACCTGAATTCGCCGATCTCGAATATAGCACGCGGGTCTGGTGACCACCAGGTAATCGGCCGCACCGACCATGGGAAAATTCCTGAAGAATAGGCCCGCAAAAGCGTCTCTGGCTCAAGATTGCCCCCAAACGCCAGCAAACCGTCATCATTTGCCCATTCAGGGTTGGGAAAAATAATCTGACTCATCAGCCCTTACTCTCTACACTTTCGCAAAAAACTGCTGAGCAAGCAACGTCAAATAGCGTTTTAACTGGCTCAGCCCATAGGGTTTATCTGAAAGCACGCTATATACTGCAACATACAGCATTTAGCACAATCATTCAACCCATGGATGCCATGTGAAATAATTTTCAAACATTGAAAACTCTCTAGCGATATGTTAATGTATCGCGTTTTCAAAATCAGGAGCCATAGTTTTTCAGGAGAAGCAAAAAAGATGCTCGAGCCAAAATCATTTGCAGGTGGACTGCATCCGCCAGAGATGAAGCTCACAGCTGACAGAGCCATACAGAATCTGCCTCTGCCAGATCGCGTGGTGCTTCACGTTTCTCAGCACATAGGCGCGCCGGCAAAGCCGACCCATAAAATCACCGATAAAGTTAATTGTGGAGATGTAATAGCAGAAGCGGGTGGTTATGTTTCGGCCCCTGTGCATGCTACTGTTACCGGCTCTGTTATTGCTGTCGGTAATTTTATGCATCCTTTTGGCGTTCCATCACCGGCAATAGTTATAGAGCGCGACCAGACTGCGCAAGAACCGGTCTATACCAGCGAAAACGGCCTTGAGCTAAGTGTCGAAGAAATCAAAAAGAGAGTCCAGGATTCAGGTATGGTTGGTCTGGGTGGCGCTACTTTTCCAACGCATGTTAAGCTGGCTCCACCAGATACCAAGCCGATCGACACTGTTATTTTGAATGGCGTCGAATGCGAACCGGCTCTAACTTCCGATCACCGCCTGATGCTCGAAGAACCAGACAAAATTATTGCTGGTTTGAAGCTTATAATGAAAGTGCTTAACGCCAAAAATGGCATAATCGGCATAGAAATGAATAAGCTGGATGCCATAAAGGTGCTCGAAGAAAAACTCAAAGACGTTGCCAATATTTCAGTTCAGCCCCTCACGGTTAAATACCCACAGGGTGGTGAAAAGCAACTGATTTATGCATGCCTGGGACGCGAAACGCCATCGGGCGGCCTGCCGATGGACGTAGGCGTAGTAGTACAGAATGTCGCATCAGCAGCAGCAATTGCTGACGCAGTGAACATGCGCCAACCACTGCTTGAGCGAGTTGTCACTCTTTCAGGCAATTGCGCGGTAAACCCCGGCAATTACCGGGTTCGCATCGGCACCACCGTAGCCGACTTTATTCAGATGACCGGTGGTCTCAAAAAGGATGTACCGCTTAAAAAGGTTATTATGGGTGGCCCAATGATGGGTTTCGCCCTTTTTGATCTTAACATTCCGATAATAAAGGGAACCAGCGGCCTTCTGTGCTGGGACAACGAACAGGCTGCGCAACCACGCGAAACCGCCTGCCTTCGTTGTGGCAACTGCATCAGAGCCTGCCCGATGGGGCTTATGCCACAGAGTATGAAGCAACTCATCGATAATCGCAAATGGGAACAGGTAGATAAAATTGGCATGCTTGACTGCATCGAATGCGGCTGCTGTGCCTATGCCTGCCCGTCTTCACTGCCACTGGTGCAGAGCTTCAAACTTGGCAAAAAGAACGTAATGGCTGAGCGCAAAAAAGCGACAGCCAGTAAAGGATAGCAGTTATCATGAATACAACAACAACAGCAGCTTCTGTCTCTCCGAGACTGCTGGTAACCAGCTCGCCGCACGTTTTTTCAGGAATGACAGCAGCCCGCGTCATGTGGGATGTCAACCTTTCTCTGGTGCCGGCTCTGGCCATGGCGGTCTACAATTTTGGCGCCCGCGCGGCGCTGGTAATTCTGGCCTCAGTTCTCGGCGCAGTCTTCGCTGAATTTATCATTCAAAAAATTCTCATGAAAAAGCCGGTTTGCATAGATGACGGCAGCGCTGTAGTCACCGGCATTCTTCTGGCTTTCTGTGTTCCAGCGGCTCTACCGGTCTGGGTGGCTTTTATTGGCGGATTCATCGCCATTGCACTAGGCAAACAGGTTTACGGCGGTCTTGGCCAGAATATTTTCAACCCGGCACATGTGGCCCGTGCGCTTCTACTGGGCAGCTGGCCAGTATACATGACCACCTGGCTGAAACCAGGCGCCGCCATGTCGTCTGCTACGGCAATCACTGACGCTGTAACCTGCGCAACTCCGCTTGGGTTTATAAAAATAGCCGGCCGCGACCCGGAAGTAATTAAAAAACTGAGCGAATCAGGCACCTCTCTGGTCAGCCACGTATTTAACGAGTTGCAGATTGGTTTCTCTGACCTTTTCTGGGGTCTCAACTTCAGCGGCTCGCTTGGCGAAACCTCAAAAGCAGCACTGCTGCTGGGCGGCATCTTCCTGCTGATTCGCGGGCACATCACCTGGCACGGCCCGGTAGCCATGTGCACAACCGTATTCGCGGGAGCTCTCATATTTGGTGGTTCGCTGGAATATGCGATGTTTCATCTGCTGACCGGCGGCCTGATAATAGGTGCCGTTTTCATGATTACCGACATGGTCACTTCGCCCATGACAGGCAAGGGGCAGCTGATATTCGGGTTTGGCTGCGGTGCGCTGACTCTCCTGATAAGGATGAAAGGCGGCTACCCGGAAGGCGTGTGCTACTCTATTCTAATAATGAATTCACTTGTGCCACTTATTGATAAGTTTACTGTTCCCCGCAAATTCGGCACAGCTGTCGCAAAGGAGGCAAAAGCATGAACGACATGTTTCGCATGGGCTCATTTCTGTTCATAGTCGCTGCCATAGCCGGCGCGTTGCTCGCAGTAACTGAATCTCAGACTGCCCCAAAAATTCTCGAGAATAAGCTGAAACAGCTTGAACATGCCCGGGCTGAGGTACTGCCACTTGCTACAAAGTTTCAGGAAATCAAACCGGCAAATCCGGCAGAAGGTCTGGAATATGCTGCCGGCTTTGCCGAGAACGGCGATCTGGCAGGAATCGTAGTAAATGTCGCTCCCAAGGGTTATGCCGGCCCGATCGAAATGGTTATGGGACTGAAAGCTGATGGCAGTATATCAGGCGTCAAGATTCTTTCACAGAAAGAAACACCTGGACTCGGCACTAAGCTGGCTGACGACGTTTTTATGGCACCCTTCAAAAAACTGCTGCAGGAAAAACCCAAACCGGTGTTCCTGGTCAAGCAGGATGGCGGCGATGTTGACGGCATCACTGCCGCAACGATAAGTTCGCGGGCTTTCTGTGCCGGTGTCAGGGATGCACTGAGCACCTACGAAAAAATCAAACAACATTTGCCAACCCTCAAGGCTCCAGCGGTAACCCCTGCCCTGCCGCAATCAGGAGAAATAAAATGACCCCTATTCAGCAGCTTACCAAAGGATTCTGGAAAGAAAATCCGATTTTCGTCATCGGCCTCGGTCTTTGCCCGGCGCTGGCTGTTTCATCATCGCTCGCCAATGCAGTTGGCATGGGCATAGCTGCGACCTTCGTGCTTATCGGCAGTAACATGATGATCTCACTCCTGCGCAGTATTATCCCATCGAAAATCAGAATACCTGTTTTCATAGTCATCATTGCAACCTTCGTCACCATCATCGACAAGCTTATAGCCGCCTATTCTCCGGCACTGTCAGCAAGTCTCGGTATATTTATTCCGCTGATCGTCGTCAACTGCATAATTCTTGGTCGAGCCGAAGCTTTTGCCAATAAAAACACAGTTATAGATTCGTTGCTCGATGCAATCGGCATGGGAATTGGTTTTACCATTGCGCTTTGCTGCATAGCCTTTTTCCGAGAGCTGCTTGGTGAGGGAAAACTGTTTGGCCAGGCAATTCCATTCTTTAAACAGGATCCAGCATTGATAATGATCATGGCGCCGGGCGGTTTTATTGTTTTTGGACTTCTGATAGCCTTCAAACGCCTTATGGCCAGCAAAGGAGGCAACTAAATGGGTGCCGAACTACTTGCCATCTTTATAGTCGCGATATTCATCGAGAATGTGGTATTGAGTCAGGTTCTCGGATTGTGTCCGTTCATCGGAGTCTCAAGCAAAATCGACTCTGCCGTCGGCATGGGCATGGCTGTCATATTCGTCATGCTACTGGCTTCGGTCGTTACCTGGAGTATCCAAAACTTCATTCTGATTCCGCTTCAGCTCGAATACCTGCAGACCATTTCATTCATTCTGGTCATAGCCTCACTGGTTCAGTTCGTTGAAATGGTGGTAAGAAAAGTAGCGCCGGCGCTCTATCAGTCTCTCGGCGTGTTTTTGCCCCTTATTACGACAAACTGCGCTGTTCTTGGTATATCCCTGATCAACATCAAAAGAGGATATAATCTAGTCGAAGCGACTGTTAATGCGGGTGGAGCCGGTTTGGGCTTTTTCTTCGCCCTGCTGATAATGGCAGGCATACGTGAAAGGCTGGACATCTCTGACATCCCCGAAAATATGAGGGGCGCGCCAATCGCGTTCGTCACCGCCGGCCTTCTGGCAACTGCCTTTATGGGCTTTTCCGGCCTGGTCTGATAAGGATTACAATATGCAAATACTGACAGCTGTCTTAGCACTTGGAATCATGGGTTTCGTTTTTGGAGCGGTTCTCTCATTTGCTTCCAAAAAGTTTGAGGTTAAAGTCGATCCCAAAATCGAACAGACACTCGAACTTTTGCCGGGAGCCAACTGCGGTGGCTGCGGTTACCCGGGCTGCGCAGGGTTAGCTGAAGCAATCGTAACTAAAGGTGCATCACCAACCCTCTGTCCAGTTATGGCGGCTGAAAACCGAAAAAAAATTGAAGATCTGCTGGGCCTCAACAAGATTGACGCCCCTGAAAAGAAGCCGGTTTACAAAGCAGCCCTGGTAAAATGTAACGGACTAGACACAGATGAATACAAGAAGTTTGAGTATATGGGCGTTCCCAACTGCCAGGCCGCTGTTCTGCTGCAGAACGGCCCATGGCTCTGCCCGCATCGCTGCATGGGCCTTGGCTCATGTGTCGCTGCCTGCCCCTTCGATGCGATAAAGATCGGCCCACATCACCTGCCTGAAGTCGATGAAGAAAAATGTGTTGCCTGCGGCAAATGCGTATTGGCCTGCCCAAAACAGCTTATTGAGCTGGTAGACAAGGAAAAAACCGTTCATGTCAAATGCAATTCGACCGACCGTGGCGTCGAAGTGCGCAAAGTCTGCAAAGTAGGCTGTATCGGGTGTGGTCTCTGCGTAAAAGTCTGTGCTTATGATGCGATAAAGGTCGAAAACAATCTTGCTCACATAGACTATGAAAAATGTGTTGGTTGCGGAGCCTGCGTTGCCAAATGCCCACAGAAGACAATTATCATGGAAAACAAGCCAAATTTCAAAGGATCGGTGGCTGTGATCGATGAGGAAGCCTGCATTGGCTGCACAATCTGCTATAAGGTGTGTAAATTTTCAGCAATCAATGGTGGCACACCTAAGGAAAAGCACTCGATCATACCTGGCAAATGCGTCGGCTGTGGCCTGTGCGTTGAGAAGTGTCCCAAAAAGTGCATAAAAATGGTTGATAAAGCCTGATTGGCACAAATTATGGCAACCATTGTTCCATATTTTGTCGCATGTTTTTTAATTGGCAGCCTGCCCTTCGGGGAAATCGTGGCACGTCTCAAAACCGGCAAATCACTGCTTCTCCCCGGCAGTCGCGATACGAGACCACCGGGTGAAGTATTTGAAATACTTGGTATTCCCACCGGAATCATAGTATGTCTACTTGATTGTCTGAAAGGATTTCTCGCAGTATATCCGGTTACCGTAAAGATGATCGGTGCGGAAGCATATGCGCAGTGGTGGGTAGTCGGAATCGGCAGCATTCTCACCGTTATCGGGCATTGCAATAGCCCGTTTCTTGGCTTTCGCGGAGGCCGGGGGCTTGCTCCTACCTTTGGCGTAATGGTTACGCTCCTTTATGTTCCGGCACTGATTTCACTGCTGCTTGGCCTCTCTCTCGCATTCTGGGGGCTTTCGAGCAAACCCGGTGCCTTGAGCGCAGCGGGAGCAATGCCACTGCTTTCGATTGCCTGGGTGTTTATGGTCAAACCCAGCGACATAAATTATCTGTACATAGTAGCTTTCATGTCGACATGGACTTTGTGGGAACACCGGAGTGAACTTAAAAACTACCTCGGCATCAAATCAGCTGACAAATCAGTGGGTGAAGCACCGCCCGAGGAACCCTTAATGCCTGCACCAGGAACTGATACCGAAAAAAAGTCCTGATGTCGTATAGAAAAGCTCATCTGGTTCGACCCAAGGGCTTCTGCCATCAGCCGGGTTCTTTTAGGTTCAGAGTTTATATTTGAGTTCAAATCTGGTGCTTGAAATATTGACCTCAAAATTAGACAGATCGCCGTTCTTCAAAAAAAGATCCATGAAGAATTTTCGCGCTTCCGGTTCGATTGTCTGATAAGGTGGCTTGGGCTCAACTGAAACACCGCCGACGATTCTGGCGCGGTCAAAATAGATCGTGACGATATAGGCTGAGATCACCATGCGGCTGTATTTTCCAAATGCATAAGAATAGTTCTTGGCACCGTTTGCGCGCAGAAGATCTTCCACCCTGCTAACTGGCAGACCAAAAGCTCCGATCTCCTTTCCGGGAGGTGGAGCCTTAAGATGGTTGTCCATAGTGGGATTGTAAAGCGAATCCGATGTCAGACCCGTCGTCGGGCTCGCCGGAGCTGGCGTCGTTGCTGGTGATGACTCGCCGCCAGGAGTCGTTGGAACTGTCGGTGAGGCAGCAGGCTTTGCCGGCTCGGCTGGCTTTCCGAAAAAGTTAGGCATCTGGGCAGCCAGCTTTCCCTGACCAAAAGTCAGTAATAATGCCATAATACACAGTATTCTTTTAGTTTTGTTCATATTTGCGGTAAAATACCTATTGTAATTATATCTCACTTTTAGATCGGACGAATACAGATGAGTCTACAGGGAAAAGTTAAAGCGGTAGAAGAAGGTTTTGCCACAATTGAGGTTGAGCCCCGCCCGGAGTGCCAGGGCTGTCATGCCTGTACCGGTCTGCTTGACGGAGAAAAGCGCTCAACCAAAAAAGAGATAAGGGTGAAGACCGAAAATTTTGCAGTCAGCATTGGTGATGAAGTGCTTGTCGATCTGCACCCGGGCGAAGGAACTGTGGCAGCACTGCTGATATTCGGCCTGCCTATCGCAGGATTTATTGTCGGTATGGCGTTAACTCCCTGGCTTTGCCAGCTGATTGGAAGCGAAACAACTGATCTCTGGCGTTTGATTTCAGGGTCTGCCGGCATGGCTCTGGCTTTCGCCCTGGTTGCGATAGCTGCCCGCACCAGGCAGGCAGAAAAATTGAGTCTCAAAATCGTTGAAGTCATAAAGACCGAGTCACAGGACAGCAAAGAAAAATCAGCTGAATGACCGGCAGTCAGTCTTCTAGTGGTCTGTCACATATGAGTTCAAGAATTCGATGAGGTATACCGCTTATGCCGGGCTCTCGGCAGGATCTCATCCGCTCCAGCGATTCCTCGCTTGCCTGCTGGATGGCAGGCATGCTCGTCACAAGCTTACGCGAATGAGAAACCTGCCTACGCCCTTGTGATGGTCTTTTAAAATGTGTGTTTTGTCGTCATTGCGAGCGAAGCGAAGCAATCTCTCTGACCATGAGATTGCCGCGTCGGGCTGACGCCCTCCTAGCAATGACAAATAACGCCCAGATTCAATGTTGGCAGAGGACTGGTAATTAACCGGAGAAACGCAAGCGGAATTCCGGGAAAAAAAAATCCCCGGTTCAAAAAGCCGGGGACAAAGTGAGAGGATCTTTTGAGAGGATTGTTGAGTCATCGTCAGATGACAAAATTATAAAAAGCTTTCCGGGCCATGCTGTGGCTATTCAATGACTAAGGTGTTGAGTTAGTGCGTATGGTATTGTGAATATTGCGGTGATCAGAAGTTGACTGTGTTGTATCTTAAGGGGTGACAATTTTGTTTCCGTGGAGAGGCAGTGCTATCACAAAGTATGAATATACTTTAACGACCCGGAAAACGCTTTTTCATTTTCAAAGAGCTACGCATATTATAGAGCAAGTTCCGTGCCAACTTTAAAAGATGAATTCTAGCCTGTTTTCGGTCTATAAACAGTAAAAAAACCACACATGTGCGTTTTTCTCACACACATGTCCTGCAACCGCTTTTTTGCGTCTGGCCTACCCCGGCATTACACAGAGGTGCTTTTTTTGAGGATTTCGAGTATGGCAATTACCACACCTTGCGATTTTATTCACAATCGCGCTTATAATGTGTGCTAAATTCACAGCAGCTTACAGATGAAAAATTGGCGCATGTAAATATTGCGCACCCCATAGCAAATTGTCACCGACTACTAAATTTTGTTTTTGCAGGACTCAATAAACCGACTGATGTAAGACGCCCTGCAAATATAGATTTGCCTGGTGCTACTGTTTGCGATAAAATAGCCGCATGACCACAATTATAGCGGCTGCACTCAACACCAGACACACACACAGCGCCCTGGCCCTGGCTTATATCAAGGCCTACTGGGAGAAAGCACCAGGTCGCATACCCATACAGATATGCGAGTTCGATCTTAATCAAACCAATGAGGGCATCATAGCCGAACTGATTCTACAGCGCCCGTCTATTCTTGCATTCTCTGTATACATATGGTCGCTGCTTCGAAGCATCGATATTGCCGGCGCAATAAAGGCTGCGCTTCCAGAAACAACGATAATTTTTGGCGGCCCGGAGGTTTCTTATAATTCAGAGTGGCTGATGCAGCAGCATGATTGCATAGACTTCATTATGCGTGGCGAAGGCGAAGCTACTTTTGCTGAACTTCTACAGTGCTTGATCGACAGATCTTCGACAGCTGAAACAAAAGGAATCACCCGGCGTGACGGCAGAACGCCGGTAGCAAATCCAGATCGTGAGCTCATTTCAGATCTCGACACGATTCCGTCTCCTTTTCAGGCGGGATTTTATAAAAAAAAGCACAGTTTCACCTATTACGAAGCTTCGCGCGGCTGCCCTTCGCGCTGCTCTTATTGCCTCAGTTCTGTTCTCGGGCGACTTCGTCACTTCTCGGTAGAGAGGATTGAAGCAGATCTGGACTGGTTTTTCAAGTCTGATTACCGGCAGGTGCGCTTTGCTGACCGCACTTTTAACCACGACCGCGAGCGTGCCAGGCGCATCATAAAATATGTAAAGGCCAACAATAGTAAAAACATCAATGTCCACTTCGAAATACAGGCTGATTTTCTTGACGAAGATATTATCGAACTGCTGGCAGATGCCCCGGAAGGAATGTTTCATCTTGAAATCGGCGTACAGTCAACAAATCCCGTGGCATTGCGCGCGGTAAACCGACGTTTTGACCTGGAGACACTCAAAGACCGGGTAATCAAGCTGAAACAGCGAACAAAATGCCATCTGCATCTCGATCTTCTCGGTGCGCTTCCTGGTGACAGCCTTAGCGATTTCTGCAAAAGTCTCGATGATGTGTGGGTATTACAGCCTGACAGCATTCAAATAAGTCTGGTAAAGGTTTTGCGTGGCACGCCGCTACAGGATTCACTGCAAAAGCACGAAATCGCAGCCATGCCGACGCCGCCTTACACGGTATTGCGCACAAATTCCCTCAACAGCACTGAAGCGGTACACATACAGGACATCGGAAAACTGGTCGAAGGAATATACAACTGCCAGCGTTACCCGGCCAGCCTCAATTATATCGTTAACCGCCTCTTTGTCGGGCAGGCTTCTGAATTTTTCAGACAACTTGCCGGTTTCTGGCGTGAGCGCGAACTCCCCTTCTATAATTTCAGCCCGGAAAACATCGCCAGTCACCTGCAAGCATTCATCGCAGTCAGTTGTTCTGAAAAAGCCCTGGCAGGCATGCTGCCCTCGCTGCTGGAACATGAACTCAGACTTACCCAGAAGGTTCCGGTCGGCAGCAATCCGGCCATAACACCCCAGTTTGCCAATGTCGTTCGCCGCACCAAATACAGATTGCAGCCTGGCTACAGGGTTCTCTGGTATAAGTATGATCCGATACAGCTCTCTGATCATTCGATTGAGAATTTGGTTGTGCAGTCGCCGGCACCAGTTACCTACCGTTTCGAAACAGATCTGTCGGCCACGCCTGACGTAGAAGTTATTCGACTCGATCTGGCAGATGCCTTTGTCATGGCGGCAATCCAGGCTAAAGCCGATGACTGCTGCTGGGCCGATGCCTGGAAAAAACTCTGGGCCAATATTGCCCAGCCTGATTTTGCACACACCCTTGAAAAACTTGTTACATCCGGTCTATTATATGAAGTAGCGGATGCACAGAAAAACACCCGCCAGCAATCAGAATGAACAGCGAGGTATCGCATGCCTTTTTACACTTATCGACCGCGTGACCCTGACAAATGCTGCAAGTATTGCCAGAACGAGTTTGAAATAGTCCAGAAAATCACCGAAGATGCATTGCAGTTCTGCCCTGATTGCGGCAACGAAGTTGTCAGAATCATATTTCCGGCCAGGCAGAGCACTGAAGTTCCAACCAACAAACTGCTGTCTGATGACAACATCAAGAAGCACGGTTTCAAGAAGCTGAGAAATGTCGGGGGCGGGAAATTTGACGAGGTCGTCTGAGATTCAGCTCCCCCCCCTGCCCTATCGCGGGCAGATGCTGCAGGCAAAGGCTCTGATTACGCCGTTTGCGCACACGCGCATCACACTGCGTGACAATTTGCTGCAGCTGTCATTATCTTCACTCGACGCGCAAAGCGGCAGCTTGAGTGACAAAATCTCAGAGCATATCTACAGCTGGTTACGGTCACAGGCGAGGCGGGCCTTCTGTGAAGATGTCGAGACACAGAAAACCAGACACGGTTTCGACTACCAGTCGGTATCGATCAAAGACACCAGATCGCGCTGGGGCAGTTGTTCTGCCCAGAAAAACCTGAATTTCAACTGGCGCCTGATCATGGCTCCGGCCGCTGTCCTTTCGTATGTGGTAACGCATGAAACCGCTCACTTGAGCCATCTCGATCATTCCGAGCAATTCTGGAAGCTGGTGTCAGAAAGATGCCCGGGCTACCAGCACCATAAGCACTGGCTAAGCCGCAACGGTTCAAACCTGATGGGTTGGGATTACGTTATTGCAACCGACTGAGATAAGCTTCGGCCAGCTGGTTCCCCTGCAGTTGCTCAAACATCAGGATATCCCTGATGCGGCTGCGTAATGTATGAAGCCGGCTTTTGGCAAGGTCGGAAGCTGATGCGTAAATATTAACGAATTCATCGAGCACTTCGCAGCTGTTTTCAGCCATTTCTTCGCGAACAGCATCGATGATAAGGTCTTCATTTTCAGCCAGTTTTTGAAAGCCAAAATCAAATTCTACCTCAGCAGCGGGCTCTTCTTCGCTGCCGCGCGAGCTCAACATGGTGCCGGCTGATTCTTCGAGGCCGGGACTGCTGGCGATTTCTTCGATAATGCTGCGACTGCGCGCCCGGTTCGGACGCGAACGAGACGTTCGTGCGGTGCTGGTAGAAGCGACACGCGGGGCTGCACTGGTCGAGCCATTCGGGCGAATGGCAAAACTGAAAGCGGCCGGTGACGCGCCACGCGCGAAAGCCTGCTCAACCTTCATAACCTCGGGCCCGCGATTAACAACCAGCATCAACATGCGATCGTGAACGCTCGAAATCTTGACTCTCTGTGAGGCTTTATAATCTTTAATATTTAGCCATTCGACGGTTGGCAAACTTTTGCGATTGGATGAATAAGTGACCAGCGCGACATCAAAGCTGTTTGAATAGTTGCTGGCCTGAACCTTCTGACCAGCGAACATCACCGCCACATCTTTGCCGCGCAAACCAGCCATATTGACTTGAACGGCTCGGGCAGCCCAGCACTTCACTCTGCCCTTTACCTCAAATGGGGGTTTATCTAGTCGGAGCTCTGGGCGCAGAGCGAATTTGGCCAGTGGTTTGTCGTAACCGTAGGCGCCACGTTCGATGCGGTTATCATTAAGGTAATTGGCAAGACAGAAACTGCGAAACAGGTTGCGAACGTTGTTTTTGATGCCCTGTTTCTTGATCGCGGCGTTGAGTCCGGAAAAGCCCTGAGAAGTCTGAGCAACCATCCGGCGCACAAAGGCACGGCGGCGATCATCGGTTGAAGCGATACGTATCGAAATATAATAGGCCCAGAGATAGACCTGCCCATAATTTGCCAGCATGTCATCATCAGCCCAGGCAGCAAGGTTATTATGCGTGTTTCTGATAAATGCGTTGAGTTGCGGTGGATGACCATATCCGCACAAGAACTGCGATAACTGCGACAGACTTTCGTTAACCCAGGTGAATTCTTTCGGGTCGTTGTTCCAGTGGATCATATGCTGGAATTCATGGGCAACTACGCTCATGAATTCCTGCGAACCCGGCACGCTCGGATAGATATCGAGATAAAGCATTTCGCGCTCGTTGCTTTCGCGTTTCTTCTTGCGATTGTAGCAGTCACCTGCGTAAAAATAGCCGGCAGTATAGCCACGTCGGCCCTGCGCAGGGTTGTGGCCATCCTGAATGTCCAGTAGAAAAAGGGTTATGCGTGGATCGCCATCGATGCCGGGAGTCCATTCGCTGCCGAACATCGAGCGGGTGTTCGAATAAATTTTGGTATCAAACTCAGAAGCAATCCGGGAAATAACGCTGGTTGCAACTTTTTTGCCTTCCTGCAGATATATGTAACAATGTTTACCGATTTTCTGCAGTCGGGCACGAACTCGTTCGTGCTTGCCGCTGGTGATATTGAATGTGTTGAAAACTTCGACATCACCGACTTCCGGTGGCTTCGAGTCAGCGTAGGCATTGATACCGTCTGAGGTTCTAAAGAGAAACTCGTCGCGGGTTTCTTTAGCGACATTGTCTGCCAGCCAGCGGGTTTCTTCGGCGAACATTCCGGTAACATCTATAAGCTCGGCCCGACCCGGCAGTGCAGACAAAACCAGCAGTACCAGCAGCCAGACTCTTGTTATCTTATGCATCAGAATGTTGTCTCCCTGAGAGATTACAATAGTTAATTATACATTTCATCCCGGGGTACCGCCACCCTCCAGCAAAAAAAAAGCCGGGGAAAATTCCCCGGCGCGTGGTGTCTTGGTTTATTCAGTAGGCGCGAAGCTGGCTGGCTGCCTTACTCAAGGAGTCCGAGCTGGTGTTTGCAGCGTTAAACTGAGCGACGGCAGCAAGCTGGTTGAGCAGCGGTCGCAGATTGTCGCTATCGACCTCCTGGTTTTCGAGCATCTGAATCAGGGTGTCGAGCGAAGCTGTATTGCCGGCAGCAATATCTGCCGTAAAAGCTCGGGCAATATCGCTTCTGGCAGATGCGAGAGAGTTCATCGCGATCATTAAGGCGGCTTCGTTTTCGCTGCTGAGATTTTCAGCGGCTTCGGCATAGGATTTAACGAGAGATCTGACATCGGTCGCAGCTTCACTTCTCGCGACCTGCTGGCCCTGATCGACTATTTTGACACTGTATGGCAAAGCTTTGGCTTTGGTATACAGCTTGTCGTCAACGCTTTCGGGTGCTTCAGCAATGATGATCAGTGTTGCCGTATCGTAATCCTGGTCAGCTGCAACGGTCAGCTTGCCACCCTGCAGGTTACTTGAAATCTTGTCGATGCTCATGTAAGAAAGTTTTGGCGCGACACTGCCGCGAGAATTGGCCATGACAAGAGCTACGGTAAAGCTGTTATAAAGATCTTCGCCAAAGCGTCCGAGCAGACCGGCAAAGGAAATTTCAACCTGGCTGCGGGCTTTGCTGAGATCAATCTTTATGGCGTCGGAGCTCCAGAGAAATATTTCGCCTTCGACTTCGGCGGGAAGCGCGCTTAGAGTCTCTGACATCGGCAATTTGAAGCGTGCCAGAGTCTTGTCGTAGGCATAAGCGCCATTTTTACCGAGTCGTGCATCGTTAATGAAATTCGTGATGCAGAATCGGGTAAATGTATGGGTAAAATCGTGAGATATAGTTTTGAGAGCCTCTACATAACCGTTTACGCCCTGTTTTTTAGAAGCTACCAGGTTGCGGAAAAAATTGCCACGAGCTTCAGGCATATCTTTGAGCAGGTGGGTAAGAATATAGTAGTTCCAGAGATAGACTTGACCGTAGTTGGCCAGCATCTGCTCATTAGACCAGGCTGTCATACTGTTATCGGGAGTCCGCATGTATGCAAGCACCTGATTTGCATGACCAAACCCGCAAAGATAAGGTGCAATCTGCGAGCAGGCTTCATTAACCCAGGTGTATTCGGAAGGGTCGTTATTGAAATGAATCATGTGCTGAAATTCGTGTGCAATGGTAGACAGATAGCGGTCACTGGCCGGGTCTGACGGATTGATATCGAGATAAAACATTTCGCGCTGGTTAGATTTCACATGCTCTGGCAACTTTTCCTGGAGAAAAGAATCGACTGCATAAAAATAACCGCCAACAAAGCCACCGGAACCGTTATAGCCATCCTTGATGTCGAACATCAGAAGAGTGATGCGCTCATCGCCATCGATGCCTGGCTTCCATTCTGAGCCAAAAGTCCTGGTGTTGGTAGGGTAAATTACTTCGTCGAAATTTTTGCGAACCTTTTCGATCGCATCGGGGCTGATATTCTTACCTTCTTCAAGAAATACGTAACAATGCTTGCCGATTGCTTTAAGCACTGCCTTTGTCTGTTCAAAATTGTTGTCAACGATGTTCTTGGTCCAGAATGTCTCTATGTCACCAACTTCATAGGGTCTGGTGTCGGCTGACTGCGTGCGAAAGCGTGCTGCCTGCTGCTGCAGAGTCTCACGCTCGACAGTCTCCACAACTTCTCTTACTTCTGCTTCGAACAGGTGCGTTGCGTCAAGCCATTCAGTGTCGGCATACGCTCCGTTAGACGTCAGAACCAGCGCCAATACTAATATGCTCATCAGCTGTCTGAAGGAAACCGTCATTTATGACTCCTGCTCGCCTGAATTTGTTATAGTCACGCAATTTTTACGCCATCACCAGATCCCGCTCCCAGAGAGGAAATTTACTTGAGAGGGAAATAATTTGCCAGAATTTGAGCAGAAAGATGCAATTTTTTTGCAGTTGGTTAAGGTTGTGGTATACTCAGCCGCATGAAGGACTACTACAAAATACTTGAAGTTGCACAAAACGCTTCCAAAGAAGATATCAAAAAAGCCTTCAAACGGCTTGCCAAGAAATATCACCCTGACATTAACAAGGGCGACAAAAAGGCAGAAGAACGTTTCAAGGAAGTTTCCGAGGCTTATGAAGTGCTCGGGCGCGCAGACGAGCGCAAGAAATATGACGATGCCAGATCAGGGCGTGGTTCATTCAATTTCGAGGGCTTCTCGAAAGACGGCCCGTTCGGTGATTTCTTTTATTCATCTTCTGGTAGTGCTTCAGACATGTTCTCGGAGATCCTCAAAAATTTCAACTTCGGCTCTTCACGCGACGGCAGCACGGGGTTCAGCGGTTTCGACAGCTTGTTTGGCGGAGGGTCCCGTCGTGGCGGACAGCATGCGGCGACTTTAAAGGTTCCGCTGTTGACAGCCATGGCCGGTGGCAAGGTTCAAGTCAGCGGCTTACCAGGCGGCACCCAGACGCTCGATATTCCTTCCGGATCGGCGAACGGTTCGACTATTCAGGTAAAAACTGCTTCTGGCAGCATCAAACTCAAGCTGGAAATCGAAGATGAGCATCCTTTCAGGGTCAAGGGCAATAACATCGAAACGACGATCTGCGTCAATATTGCCCAGGCTGTGCTTGGTAGCAAGATCAAATTGAAAGACCCGCGCACCCAGGATTTTATTCTCACCATTCCAGCGGGAACTCAGAACGGCGACACACTGCGACTTCGCGGCCTCGGCCTGCCTGGCGGCGATTTGCTGGTAAAAATCGAGATCGCCATTCCCAAAAATTTGTCTGAAGAAGAAAAGAAACATTTCATCGAACTGGCAAACCAGATGAACTGGCGCTACTAATTTTGCGCTAAGTGTTTGACCTGAGCCGAGCATGTGATAACATGGCGGCATGATGAGAACAAAACTGGCTGTTTTATTAGTATTCCTGTTGGTGGCATCCGGCGGCTTTGCGCAGTCCCTGAAACCCCTGAAGGGTATCTCAATATTGCTTGACCCAGGGCATGGCGGAGCTGATCCCGGTGCAGTAGGCCCGACCGGACTCAAAGAATCGGTCGTTAACCTGAGAGTTGCGCGCTATCTGCGTGATCTTCTACAGGCCGACGGGGCCGATGTTTTGATGACGCGCGACAGCGATGTATACCTCTCTCTGGCAGAACGCGTCGCATTAGCCCAAGAGCATAAACCCGACCTGTTCGTGTCAATTCATCATAACGCTTCACTTAAACCCAGAGAGTCCAATCGCAGCGAAATATACTACAACGCCATCGACCGCGGTGTTTCACAAAAAATTGGCAACAGCATGATGAGCGAACTTGCCAAATGGGGATTTGGTGAAGAATCGATCATTGTACCGGCGGGTTTTTTCGTGCTGCGCAATAACCCGTCGCCATCTGTTCTCACTGAGGGTGGCTATATAAGCATTCCCAAGATCGAACAGGAACTGAAAACCGGAAAATCCCTGACAAATCAGGCACAGGCACTTCGACTCGCCATACGCGAGACCTTTAAAGAGGGTGTGCTGCGGGTCAAATTCATTGTTTCAGAAGAACCGATCAAAATCGACACTCCTTTTTTCAACCTGATTTTCACAGCCAATCGCCCGATAGACAAAGTAATCGCCCGAATCATGCCAGAGAGAGCCTCGGGATTCGGCTTCGACAGTCTGCCATCAGTTGGCAGCACCTACCGCCTCTACAACACCGAACCTCTGGCCAGCGGCAACTATGAAATCCAGCTGACCTTTACCGGTCGTGACGGCAGCATTTCGGCACGTACTCTGCTGCGCCTGCAGGTAAATCTACCGGTAGCCAACAGCGCAGTAGTTCCGATCGCGCCTTTTATACCGGAAGGTTACAAGGGTCGTTTCCCGGTGCGGGTAATATTACGCGACGACATGAAACGTCTGAACAATCGCTCTATACCAGTTTCACTGCTTTACGGTAAAAATTCCGCGAGCATTGCAGACACCTCCGAAAAAGGCGATTCTACACTTTATCTCGATCTCGCCGGTGATGAAAGTGATCCCCTCAATGTCAAACTGTTTGCTGACGGCCAGATGATATCAGAGACCAGCATTCGCGTGCGTCCGACAACAAGTCGTTTCGTGCTTGGCAGATTGACAGACCCGCATGGCAACGGAATTGTCAACGCGAAAGTTCTGTATGGTGTTGACAGCAGGGCAATAACCGGACCAGAAGGATTTTTCTTCGTAGAATACCCGATGATTTACGGCAACATGAAACTCGAGATCGTAGCGCCACTCGGGTATGAAAACAGTGAATACTGGGTTCGCACCAAAGGCGAACCTGTAGTATTACTGTCAGTAGCTGTCAATCCGATTTCAGACAGACTGCTCGCTAAGCGCATCGCGATCATGGCGCCGCTGAGTTTCGACAATCTTATCCGCAAGCTGGTGAAGCCGCTGATGAGCGCAGGAGCAGAAGTTGTGCGTCTCAATTTCCCAGAGCATCAGAGCCGACCGGAATATCAATCGGTTCTTGAGGCCAACCTCGCCGAGAACCTTGACATGTTGCTCTCGTTCAAGCGTGAAATCAGCGGTGCCATCGAGGTTCGTCATTATCACCGCGGTGGTCGCGGCAAGCTGCTGGCAGATGCCCTTAAATTCAGTCTGGCAGCCGAAACCCCGCCAATCAACATAAAAACCTGCGCCGGTAGCGACTATGAAATAAGTCATACTGGAGTCACAGCAGTGGTAATAGCTTTTCCCGAACAGATGCCACCTGATTACCCTGAAAAACTGGTGGCTCATCTTATCCAGGTACTTAAAACCGGATTCTAACCCAATCATCAGAGGAAATATGGAACAGGAAAAAACGAACTCGCCGACCCCCGATGAACTCTACAAAAAAGAAATTACCTGCCAGAGCTGCGGCCGTTTTGTCGGCGTCTATACACGCTGCCCATACTGCCTGGCGCTGACCGAAAAACGACTGTCGATAAGGGTATTCAAAACCATCGCAGTTCTGACTTCGACTGTTGGCCTGATCATGCTGCTGTTTTTTGCCCGGTCAGTTAAGACGCCTGAAGTTAAAATTGCAGATCTTGGACCGCTCAGCAATTTTGCGCATGTCAGAATTGTCGGCGAAGTCGCAACGAACTACGGTATTCACCCCAAATGGGGTTCGCTGGGTTTTATCATCAAACAGACCGGCGAGAAATCGGAAGATACGATCAGAGTCTCTGCCTACGCCAAGGTTGCCAAAGAGATCGAAGCCAAAAAGATGATTCCTGAGGTAGGCGATCTGGTATCTGTCGAAGGCCAGGTGCGTTTTCAGAAAGACACTCCGAGCATGCTGCTCAATGCTTACGAGCATATTGCCTTTATCAAGCGCGCTCCCGAGAAGAAGAAAACACCGGTCCAATCAGTAGAACCAACTCAGATAAATGCCGACATGACCGACCAGATAATCAATACCACCGGCAGCGTTATCAGCACCAAAGTTTTTGAAGGTAAAGGCGTGATAGTAAACATCGACGACGGAAAGAGTGGTTTTCCGGTATGGGTGCCCGACTTCTGCCGTGATGACAAAAGTCCCATAAACCCAGGTGATCTCATCGAGGCAACCGGCTTGATAAAGCTGTTCAAAGGCAAACTTGAACTCGAGGTCAACAAGAAGGGATCTTTCAAAGTAGTGTCGAAGGTCAGCACCGACGAAACGACGGAGGAAGAGTAAGATGGCAATACTCGAAACCCTGCTGAATCCAGCATATCTCGACTTGTTCTATTTCACAGCGCTGGGTGTGATCTTTTCATGTGCCATTTCTTTCCTGCCCGCTCTACACATCTACAACGTGATCGGCATCTTTCTGCTGGTCATACTCAAGTTTGAAGCGACGATGGCCCCGATGCAGCTGATTGCGTTGTGCATCGGCATGATCGTAGGCTATTCGATTCTCAATACAGTGCCGGCGACCTATTTCGGCCCTGGCGACGAGAGCTTGTCGTATTATATTCTGCCGAGCGCAGCCTGGGTCGCCAAAGGGCGCGGTTTCGAATCGATTCTGCTCACCGGCGTCGGCGCAATCGGCGGCATCATACTGCTGGCAGTGCTGGCTCCAGCCTTTCTCTGGTTTATGCCCGGGCTGAAGTCTATTACCAGTCCGCACATGTTCTGGATTCTGGGCTCCGTCATCTCGTATATGATTCTATCAGAATGGCCCAAGGGAGTAAGTCAATCAGAGAACTGCTGGGAAAACTTTCTCGAAGGCTGGAAGTTTCTTGGCATCGGCATCGCAACCTTTCTGCTTTCCGGTCTACTCGGCTTTATCGTCATGGCGAAAACGCTTGTTCCAATCGAATTCGCTTTTCAGAGCATTACACCAGTATTTGTCGGGCTTTTCGCGATACCCTGGCTGATTACCAATATCATCAACATCGGGCAGATACCCAAGCAACATGATCCCGAGTCGATCGAACTCGACTGGGGTCTCGTCTGCCGCGGCACTTTTGGCGGCTTTCTCGGTGGCTTTTTCGCGGCTTATGTGCCGATCGTCACCGCCGGCGTCGGTGGCCTGATGGCCGGTCACGCCACGGCACAGCGCGATGGCAGACTGTTCGTGATGTCTTATGGTACCTGCAAAACCGTATACTATGTCGGCTCTTTTCTGCTGTTCTTCATACCGGGGCTGAGCCTGACCCGCGGCGGTCTGGCCTGGATCGTCACACCGGTCGTATCGGTTCTCACTCTCAAGGAATACGCACTGTTTGTTGCATTGATGCTTTTTGCTGCCGGCATGGCCTATCTGATGCTGGCTCCTTTTACCCGCATGTGCATCTGGATAGTCGAAAAAATCGCATATTTCTGGGTATCGGTGATTGCGCTTCTTATTGTTATTCCGGCGGTATTCGTATTTACCAGCTGGGGGGGACTGGCCATAATGACAGTTGCCACTGGTATCGGACTGTTGCCGGTAATGTTTCAGGCGCGAAGAATGAACCTCATGGGTGTTCTTCTGCTTCCGGTCTGCATCAATATGGCAGGTTACGGAAACGACGTAATGAGATTTCTGGGGTTGATATGATATGAAGGGATTCACTCATTTTATTTCCGGTATCGCTGTAGCAAGTTTCTTTCCACAGGCTGTTCACATGGCATCGCAGGAACAGTCTTTCATACTGTGTCTGGGCGGCATCTTTGGCATCATGCCGGATACGCTCGATTTCAAGTTCGCCAAGTATTTTCACAAGTCTGATTTTGAAATCAAACCTGACCCAAACAACCTCGACGCCATGGTAATCGCCGAAACTGTTGCCAAGGCAATTAGAAAAGCTGAGCAGGAAGGGCGCGGCACCGTACAACTGCACACCATGCAGCTCGGTTCTAACTTGTGGCGCAGTTACACGCTGGCCTTTGATTCTGCCACCAGCGAAGTCGTGGTCGATATCGGGCCCGAGGTAGATACAGGCCAGGTTCCGTTCGAGGGCACTGAACTTAAGGATCCGACAAAAGCCCACGCCAGAGTTAAGGTAGAAAGCCAGTTTTTTCAACAGTTCGATAAAAAATCGCAGATCGCGATAATGAGCGGGCCCTGCTTCGAGTTTGTCAAACGCGGCGAAGGCAAGATCGAAATCGTGTTTCTCCCCTGGCACCGCACCTGGTCGCACAGTTTTACTCTTGGCATGCTGATAGCAGTGCTGGTGGGCCTGTTCACATTCTTCATGGTTCCCGAAGGGCCTAACCCTGAGCTTTACAGTATTCCAAGATGGATGCTGTATCCTCTTATCATTCTGTTTGGCTCGATGGTTCATATAATAGAAGATTCAACCGGTTTCATGGGTAACAACCTGTTTTACCCGTTCACCAAAGACCGAACCAACGGACTTGGCCTGATGAGCGCCGCCGAAGCGATTCCGAATTTTCTCTTTGTCTGGACCTCGATAATCTGCATTCTCTATAACCTCGACCGTTTCAGATGGGCACCCGAATCGACACCGCCCGGTATCGAAAATCCGACCACCTTCTTTTTCTGGTTTTATGCGATTCCGCTCGCGGTAATGGCCTATTTCTTTTTTAAAGGCAAAAAGGCTAAAGGCAAGGACAAGGACAAGGGCAAGGGCAAGGGCAAACCTTATTCGTCAGATTTCGATTCTGCAACTTCAGTTGAACGCGAAACTGACGCGTCGGTGATTTGAGATGTACAGCAGCAGATTTCTGCTTAACCGGCAGAAGATAATCAATCCACCAGAAATTCATAAGGCAATAGCGAGTTATTTCAGTGAACTGCCGACAGATGCAAAAAATGAGTTCTTTTACCGGCTTGAATGGTACAAAATCGGCATATCTGTTCCATTTACCGTCTATTCAACAAACTCGCCGGTAGTGCGTCTAATGCCCGAATGCCAGTTGCTGGAAACAAATGAACTGGCAGACCTGGCAGACAACAAGTATTACGATTTTGCGATATTTGCAGCGCCGCCGTTCGATGACGACTGGGATCCGGTAAAAGATAAAAAACGCATAATCGACTGGCTTACGACTGAGTTAAAAAGCGCGGGCAAAATCATGAACCACTGTCTTGGACCTAACAATCGTATTTACTACGAATCTGACGGTGAGCAGCTTCAGTTACAGACGGTCACGATCAATGGAACGCTTGAGGTCAAAGACCTCGGCCAACTTGAGAAGCTGCGACAGAACCCGCTGGGTAGACACCCGGAGCTCGGCTGTGGCTTACTCGAACTTACCGCCCGCAGCGAATATGCCGGCAAGGTCTGCTGCCGCCTCTGACTTGAACCAAACGATAAAGCGATCCGGCATCGAGCTGGATCGCTTTGTATTTGTGCAGAGTCTTATGAATCAGGGGACGAGGGGGGGAGCAGTTGCGGTTACGGCCTGACTTTCGGCCAATGGTGCGGCCTCGGTCAATGCGGTTTTGGGTGCAGATGTGCTCTCAGCTTTTTCAGCAGAGGCCTCGATGATAGTTGCTTTTTTCAGAGAAGCCTTGTTTATATCGGCTTCGGCTTTCGCCCTGGACCTAACCTTCCCGTTCCCTTTCACTGTGTCATTAATTTTTGCCGGCGGAGCGGTGTCTATCTCTTTGTAGCCGCTCATAAACTGCTCAAAACTGGTTCTCTGTCCTTCAATAACCATGATGCCACTGCCAGTTGCCGGTTTTTCAGAACCAGACTTAACTTTGCTGGTGTCAGATTCAGCTACTCCGCCGCTGGTACTGCCGGTATGTGACATTTCAGAGTCGAAACCGTCTGCGAGATCACTGCCGCTGAAGCGCCCGGCGAGAAATTCACGTGCCATTCTACCCCAAGCACTGTTGGGATCGACCTTTGCGTATTCTGCCAGGTATTTGTGGGTCAGCCCCGTATCGCCGAGTCGATAGGAAATGCATGCCATGTTCCAGAGCGATTCGTAATCAGAACGGTCTCGCTGCCAGGTCTGGGTATACCAGTAAAGAGCCTCGCGTGGCTGCCCGTTTCGCATACAGGTAACGGCAAGCTTACGGGTGATCTTGGCGGATGCCGGGTTTTTGCGGTGGTAACGCATCAGTACCGGAATCATGCGCGGAGACTCGCTTTTCTGCATTATGCGTGGGTGCAGAAGGTCTTCAGGCTGCATCAACTGGCGCGGTGGTTCAACGTGGTAAACCTTCGGCGTAACCGTTCTGTGACGACGCGGACCTGGTTCTTTCGGCAGATTCTCCATTATAAAGTCACCCTTATAACCGAGTTCCCTGACGAGTTCATGCAGGCTCTGTTCAGCGCTGACCGGCGCGCAAAGCAGCCCCAGCATTACAGGAATCAGAATTTTTTTCATACAATTTCCTGAATTTAGTCTTGAAGCAAATAATGCTTCTGATTAGTTTTCGGCAGATTTCGCCAATTTTTCATCTATTTTTTTAGTTTATACTATGCTAAGCTGATAGACAATACATTCTTGAGATGGAACAGTTCTTGCGGTTCATTGTCGGTTCGAGACTGTACAGGAGTTATATAAGATGAACAATAAGCGAGCAAACGCATTCAGACTTGTTCTGGCACTGGTTGCCGGTATCAGCGTATCAATTTTTCTGACAGGCTGCCCGGAAGGCGGCGGCGGTGGTGGCGGAGGTACCCCTCCGGTTTATGTCGATCCTGTACATACCAGTTTCAGTCTGCAGCCTGCGCAGATTTATGAGACTGGCCGGGCTTATACAGTATCCGCCCAAGTTCGAGAGACACGCGGAGATGAGATTGCAATCAGTCTCATGCACACCTACCGCACCCTCACAGCCAGGTCTGCTAATTCAACAAATCCTTATGCCGACAACTATTACGACACTGAACAGAGTTACAATTATTACTCAGGCGTGCCGGCACAGGTAAACTGCGATATGTTCATACGCGGCAACCCTGGCACGATAGATGACACAACAAGCCCTGCATATACCTTCAACGTTATAAAAGGCTATGGAACCCGCACGATCAGAACTCAGGTCATGGTTGGTCGCGAGGGTGAAAGCAAGCCGGCGATATTTAATGGCTTGTTCATATCATACAGTGATTACCGCAGCTGGGTTATGAACGGCAAAGTTGGCGTAAAATACTGGACTCGCCTGGAAGGTTACGATTACAAGCTGAAAGATACCTACAACATCTATATTCCGCTAGAAATCTACTTTGCCGGCGCGATGCTGCCATCAGGCGACAGCACAAACCCGTATTATGATGATGACAATACCAATCCGTATAACCCCTTCGACTGAATTTAAATTCAGTATCAGTTACGTAGTTCGCTGTCATTGCGAGGCGGGCGAAGCCCAACGAAGCAATCTCATGAACATAAAGATTGCTTCGTCGCTACGCTCCTCGCAATGACGTAAAATGCATGAAGAGCTAAATGATAGATTACGATTACGAGCACGAGCACGAAAATTGTAGCAAAATGGCGGCGAGGAGCCGATAAACAGAATATACATGAGTGAGAGAAATAAGGAGAACAGAAGATGAGAAGTATGCATCGAGTTCTGGTTCTTGGCCTGATGATTCTGGCGTTGACGCCGGGTTTTGCCTTCAATACCGGCAACGCTCTGGTTAACGATATTTTTGCGGCGCAGCGGGTAGATTCATGGCCGGGGCAACCGACGCAGCCGACACCGCCGACGCCTCCCACCTATCCCGGCAATCCCAGCTACCCTGGGAACCCGAGCAACCCTGGGAACCCGAATTATCCTGGGAATCCCGGCTATCCCGGCTACGAATCGCCGGACCAGTTGTTCGAAAACGGCAGGAATGCTTATTTTCAGGGCAATTATGCTTACAGCATACAGATACTGAAACGTTTCCTCGAGCGTTATCCACATGAATACCGCGCGCCAGAAGCCACCTTTATCGTGGCCGAAGCCTATCTCAATACGACCGATTATGGAAATGCCCTTTATTACTATCGCCTCGTCAGCAGTAAGTATTCATACTTTCACCAGGCTGAGCGTGCCACCTATTATATTGGTTACTGCCTGGTAAAGGTCTATGATTACCGCAGCGCCATCAATGAGTTCAGAAACTTCATCGCGCGCTATCCTTTCAGTGAATATGTAGACGACGCCTGGTTCGTAATAGGTATGACCTATGAAAAGCTTAACGACAAGGCCAGTGCAATCGCTGCCTACCAGAAAATCGTTTATGAATTTCCCAGCTCAAGATATTATGAAGAAGCAAAACAGCGTCTGGCCGCTTTACAAAACGGCAGCACAACCCCCGGCTATCCTGATTACAACCCGCCGCAGCCGGTTCCGGTGCCTCCCAGCAATCCCGGCGGTTCCGGCCAGATTACCGACTATGAGCTTTATAACCGTGCCCATAACGAATATATTGCTGGCAGTTTCAACAATGCCTTCATCTATTTCGACGAATTGCTCAAGCGCTTCCCCGGCTCGATGTATGCTGATGACTCAATGTTCTGGAAAGCCCGCATCAGATATGAGCAGCGCAATTACCTGCAGGCCATACGCCTGTTCGAAGACTTCATGCGTTACTACCCGAATTCAGAATACATGCCGGAAGCCACCTTCACCCTGGCTCATTCACAAAAAGAACACGGTCGCATCAACATCGCCAACAGCCAATATCTGCGTCAGGGCGCCAACAACTTCGCCTGGTTCCAGCAGAAATACCCGACCAACAGTTATGCTTCCGAAGCGCTCTTCCAGGCCGGCGAATGCTATGAAATCCTCGGTGACGATGTCACTGCCGACAACTATTTCCGCCGTGCCATCGCCCAGTATCCGAATACTCCGGCCGCAGTCAAAGCCAAAGAAAAGCTGGCCAAAATCTGGTAAGACAGTATTGATCTGAAGCCCCCTCACCGGGGGCTTTTTTATTGCCAATATAACCGACATTTTTTTTCGATGAGCGGTTTAAATTTGCGGGGTTTGAGAGTAGAATGGCTTATCCGGTTGGGTTGTTTATTTCTAAATCCGGGCCTGATATGACACGTTAGAAATTACACCATCAGGTATCTTATGGAGGCTTTAATGAAACGTTGTTTTTACATCCCCCTTTTAATGATTTTTGCGCTGTTGGTCGCGCTTCCCGCACAGGCGCAAACTCGCGCCGAGCTCTGGCGCAAAGTCGATGAGGCCAAGTCGAAAGGCCTGCCGCAAACTGCGATAGAGCATCTGAACAAGATTTATGAACTGGCGCAAAAGGAAAACCACATGGTTGACGCCGTTAAAGCTCTTTGCGACCGCATAGTCCAGGAAGGCAACGTTCAGGGCAACAAACCTGAAGAGCGCATCACCAGACTCGAAACCGAAATTGAATCTGCGGATGCCAAGGTAAAACCGCTGCTGAAAATCGTTCTGGCCAAATGGTACTGGCACTATTACAACCGCAACAGTTACCGTTTTATCAATCGTTCACGCACCGACGGGCTTGATGAGAAAGACTTTACGACCTGGGATCTGCCCAAACTTTTCTCGCACATCGGCAACCTCTATGAAAATGTACTCAAAGAGGAAGAAACGCTTAAGGGCATTCCGATAAAGACGCTCAGCGGCTTTCTTGAAGCCGGCAACCAGCCGGAAAATCTGCGCCCGACCCTGTTCGACTTTTTCGCCCACGAGGCGCTGACATTCTACATGGCCGATGCGCAAAGTGCCGCGCGTCCGACAACAGCATTCGAAATTACCGTAGATTCTCCGGCATTTGGCGATTTCGAAGCGTTCATGCAGTGGCAACCGGAAACACTCGATACCGATTCGTGCAATTTCAGGGCGGTCAAGCTGCTGCAGAGGTTGATGAAAGCCGCTCAAGCGAGCGACAACCTCGATGCCCTGCTTGACAACGACCTGATCAGGCTTGCCTGGGTGCGCCAGGTAGCGGTTGGCGACAATATTTCTGACACCTACATCAACCGGCTCGAAAGCTTCGCCAAAGCACATTCTTCGCATGCCTATTCCGCCACTGCACTTGGTTATGAAGCACAGGAATACCAGAAACTTGGCGAAAGCGTCAAGGCCATCGAGATAGCAGAGCGTGGCCGCAGCGCTCATCCGAACAGTTATGGTGCCAGCCTCTGCGCCAACCTGATCGCCGGCATAAAAGCCCGGGAAGTCAACTTTGAAACCGAACGAGTTATACTGCCAGACGGTGGCCAGGCACGTGTTACCTTTAGAAACATCGACAAGGTCCATTTCAGGCTGCTGCCAAGAAAGACAGATGAGCTTTACAAGAAAAACAATTATTCGCCCGACAGCGTGCAATGGGACGATTACGCCGGTATTTTCAAGCGTAAGCCTGTCGATGAATGGAGCGTCGATGTCGATCCCGGCAAGGAATACAAGCAGAGCGAAGCTCTTGTCGATCTGCCAAAAATGCAACCGGGTCTTTATTATCTCGCTGCCAGCGTTAACAAGGATTTCAATGAAACACAGAACGCCCTGTTCGTCACTCCGATCATTGTAACCAAGCTGGGCATGATCGTGCGCAAGCGTGAAGGCAAACAGGAAGTGTTCATAGTCAACAACGTATCTGGTGAACCCATGGAAGGCATTAAGGTACAGGGCTATTCACACGAATACGATAAAGGCTGGCGCCAGGTTCTCAGCGGCTCTACCAATAAAGACGGTATTGCCTCATTTGATTCGAGTCGCGGCAATGGCTTTTTCATTGCAGAACATAAGGGCCACACCATTTACCGCGTCAGTGATTTTTACTCTTATCAGAGCAATGACTATTCTGCTGATACGCGCGTTTACTTCTTTACCGACCGTTCTATCTATCGGCCCGGGCAAACGATATATTTCAAGGGTATAGCAGCGAGGCACGATACCAGAACGAACGAATACAAGACCCTCCCGGCCGACACCAGTATCAGCGTCATATTGCGCGACCCGAACAGCCAGGAAGTCAAGACCGAGTATTTCAAGACCAATGAATTCGGCTCGTTTTCCGGCACATTCATCGCGCCGGCAGATCGGCTGACCGGTGCTTATACTATTTATTCGAATACCTTTCACAGCAGTGCGCAAGTTCGCATTGAAGAATACAAACGGCCTAAGTTCAAGGTCGATATCGACACACCGACACAGGCATTCCAGCTTGACAAGGTGGTTCAGCTGACTGGCCGTGCCATGGCTTATACTGGTGCCAAGATCGACGACGGCAAGGTTAAATATCGCGTTGTTCGCGAAATTCGCTACCCACCGTGGTGCTGGTGGTATTTTGACCCGGGCAAATCGCAGGAAATCGCACATGGTACAACCGTTACCGACAAGAATGGCGAATTCATCATCAGCTTTACCGCCCTGCCCGACCGCACTGTTAACAAAGCCGATGAACCGATCTTCATTTATACAGTTTCGGCTGACGTAACTGATGGAACCGGCGAAACCCGTTCCAGCAAACAGGTTGTACGTGTTGGCTACACTGCGCTCTCGCTGGAACTACAGGCCAGCGACATTCAAGATGCCGGCAAACCTTTCCAGGTAAGCGTGCGAACAACCACTCTCGATGGCAAAGGTGTCGCCGGCGCCGGCAGCTTTCTGGTATATGCTCTTAAACAGCCTTCCCGGGCATACCGTCAGAGTTACATGCACGGCACCGTAGTTGCGAAAAATGACAAATCTAACATCAGAACCTGGGAAGAAGATAAGGTTGTCTTCGAACAGAGCTTCAACACGAACATTGACGGCAATTTCAGCAGCGAACTCAAACTGCCTGAAGGCGCCTACCGCATCAAGGCGCAGACCCGTGACCGCTACAACAACCCGGTAAATGCCGTTTTCAATTTCATGGTGGTTGACAACGACAGCGAAAAATTCAGCATTAACGTTCCTTTCTTCTTCAGAGATGTGACGGGCGTGCTCAAACCAGGTGATACTTTCAAGGCTTTCTGGGCAACCGGTTATGGCAAGGGCCCGGCCTATATCGAAATCGAACATCGCAAAAAGATCATTCAGTCGTTCTGGACTGATGTAAGCAAGGGAAAAGTTCAGATAAGCCTGCCGGTTACCGAGCAACATCGCGGCGGCTTCGTAGTCAGAATCATGCAGGTCAAGGAAAACCGCGAATATTTCCTGGCACATACGGCAACTGTTCCCTGGAGCAACAAACAGCTACATCTCAAGTTCGCACACATGACCTCAAAGATGCAGCCGGCGCAGAAAGACACCTGGAAGATAGAAATCACCGGTGAAGAAGCAGAAAAGAATGCTATTGAGATGGTTGCTGCCATGTATGACGCCAGCCTCGACGCCTTTGCCGCGCACAGCTGGGCCGCAAATTTCCCGGTGTTCTACAATGACTACAACCGCGTGTCACCGCAGGGTTTCAACCAGGCGCAAGGCCTGTATGCCTGGCGTAACGATCTCAATAATTTTCCGGGCATCGGTCATCGCTCTTACCCGCAATTGCCTTCAAGTATCCAGCAGGATCTTTTTGGCTACCATTACGGCTACGAAAAGTCGGGGATGCGCCTGAGCCGAGGCGCGCCTATGCCAAGCGCCATGGCGCCTCAGGCCATGATGGAGAGCGAAGGCTTGGAAATGAAAAAGAGCAAATCTCTGGAAATGTCCGATTCATTTGCCAGTGACGAAGAGGCCGTCGGAGGTGCCGCGCCGCAGGAAGCCAATGGCGGTGGCAGCTCGGATGAAGCGCCAGCTCCAGATCTAGACAAGGTTTCGGCACGCAGCAATCTTAACGAAACCGCCTTCTTTCAGCCGCACCTGACCATTGATTCTGACGGCAAGGTATCGGTTGAATTCACCATGCCAGAGGCTCTTACCACCTGGAAATTCATGGGCTTCGCACACGGCACAGGTTTGCAGGCCGGCCAGCTCATCGGCGAAACCGTGACTCAGAAAGACCTGATGGTACAGCCGAATCCACCAAGATTCATGCGCGAAGGCGACAAGCTGGTGTTCACCGCCAAAGTGACCAACCTTTCTGACAGCGAGCAGAAGGGCCAGATTCGCCTGAAACTGCAGGAT
>PGYA01000048.1 GCA_002839435.1 Candidatus Riflebacteria bacterium HGW-Riflebacteria-2
ACAATGCCCAACCCGCTGGATAATCGACGCCAGCGCAATTTCCCCGCACCTGCGCCAGCTTTTTTAGAGCGTTTTTTCAGAGACCGATAAAGAAATTGAGATCAGGCTGCAGACTGTGTACTGGTATGGTATATTGGTGGCGAAATTCTGATCATACGCATATAAAAAACCGGAGGATTAGTAATGATCAAAGCGACCTGGCTCGGGCATTCGGCTGTAAAAATCGAGGGATCAAAAACCATTTATATCGACCCGTTCATTAAGGGCAACCCTGCGAGTTCGTGCAATCTTGATGATATCAAAAAGGCTGACATGGTCTTTGTCACTCATTATCACGGCGATCACGTTGGCGATGCCTTTTTTATCTGCCAGAAAACCGGCGCGACGCTGGTGGCAATTCACGAGATCGCGACTGAGGCTTCCGGGCTTGGCATTAAGAGCGAGGGAATGAATATTGGCGGTACTGTTGATGTCGAAGGGGTTAAGTTCAATATGGTTTCGGCTTTACACTCTGCCGAAAAAGGCACCCCTGCCGGCGTCGTTATCGAGATTGACGGGCATCGCATCTACCACGCCGGCGACACTGGTCTCACTTATGACATGAAGCTGACAGGCGAGTTTTTCAAGCCAGAACTAAGTTTTCTGCCAATAGGCGACCGTTACACCATGGGCATTGCATCGGCTGCCAAAGCAGTTGAGTTCGTGCAGACCAGTCGCGTCGTGCCGATTCACTACAATACCTTCGATCTGATCAATAGTGACCCGCAATCTTTCAAAAAGATGGTTGGCAGCCTTGCCGAGGTTATAATTCTCAAGCCCGGCGAGCATTACGAACTGAAGTAACCGCAAAATGAGTGGAGCAACCGCCCGGTTCAAGGTTCCGCATACGCTGGTCATCATATTTTCGCTGATAATCCTGGCATCTGTTATCACCTATCTGGTGCCCGGCGGCAAGTATGCCCGCATCGAAAAGCAGGTGCAGATGGGCGATTCGCTGAGCACCCGCGAAGTAGTAGATCCTGATTCGTTCACAGAAGTTCCAGCGACGCCGCAGAATCCCTGGATGATGCTGAATGCGATTATGAAGAGCATGCGTCATCACTCGGCCGTCGATATTATTTTCTTCATTCTGCTGATTGGCGGGGCCTTTGGCATCATTACCGAGACCAAGGCAGTCGAGGCCTCACTGACAGGGCTGGTAAAGGCGCTTGGCAACAATGACAAAATGGTGATTCCGGTGGTTATGTTCGTATTTTCGCTTGGTGGCGCCACTTTCGGAATGTGCGAAGAGACGATTCCATTTGTTGCGATGGCGGTTCCGCTGGCGCTCAAGCTGGGCTACGATTCGATAACGGGCGTCGCCATGGTCTATCTTGGGGCAATGATTGGTTTTGCCACGGCCTTCCTCAACCCTTTCACAGTAGGCATTGCGCAGGGCATAGCTGAAATCAAACCTTTCTCTGGCCTGACTTTTCGGCTGGTTCTCTGGCTTGTTTTTACGGTGATTACGATCGCATGGGTAATGCGCTATGCCGCTCGAATAAAGGCAAGCCCAGTACTCAGCCCGGTTTTTGATCTCGATGAACCGCGTCGCCACGCGGCCAGTGAAACAGCGCAGAGTGAAAAACTTACCAGATCACGCATGGCAGTGCTGGCGATCATAGCAGTCGGCTTCGCCATCATCATTTACGGCGCCATAAAACTGGGCTGGTACATCGACGAGATGGCCTCGATGTTTCTCGCGATAGGCCTGCTTGCCGGCCTGGTCGTGCGCATGGCTCCGAGCATTATTGCATCATCCTTCGTAAAGGGCTGCAGCGAGATTTGTGGCGCTGCCATCATGGTGGGTTTCGCCCGCGCTGTGCTGGTAATACTCGAAGACGGCGGCGTCATGGATACTATTCTTTTCAAGGTTTCGGGATTGGTTGGCAATTTTCCGCCGATGATCTCGGTTCAGGTGATGTACGTCTTTCAGACGCTGACCAACTTTTTTGTGCCTTCCGGCTCAGGTCAGGCAGCGCTGACTATGCCGATCATGGCGCCCCTGTCCGATCTTCTCGGCATCACCCGTCAGACGGCAGTGCTGGCTTACCAGTTCGGCGATGGCTTCACCAATGTGATCATACCGACTTCGGCCGTTACCATAGCCGCTCTGGGAATGGGCGGCGTCCCATGGGAGCGCTGGGCCAGATGGGTGCTGCCGCTGATATTGCTGCATTTCGTTCTCGGCGCGATCGCCTTGATGGGCGCGGTAATGGTTGGCTGGGCCGGCTGAGGTAGGCCAACATAATGAAAGCGATATTGTCATACGCATAGTTCTGACAATATAGAAGAAGTATGGATTTATACAGGCAACTGGATTTGCAAACCAGTACGTTGTCACATAAGAATTTAATTTAGGCTTATTCTGCTTATTCGGGCTCTCGGCGGAATCTCATTCGCTACAACTCTCACCAGACGTAAGTATTATTGAATAGCTATAGCTCTACGTCAAATGTGCCTGACTCGGCCGAGCTGCTCTATCCTGCGCAGCTCGTCATAAGCACATCCGTGTGCAAAAAGTTTTCGCTCATGAGAAACCCGCCTGCGCCCTTATCTTGTCTGCTAAATCTGCTTTGTAGTCAGCTTGATTTTACTATGTAACTCAAATGTGACAGTTGACTAGCCAGAAAGAACATCAGACATGACGCCATCAGATGTGTGATCCTCAGTTTCGACATGCTTTATCTAGTTGCAATCACACCACAATTAGTGTAGGTTGTCGTAATGCACCTGCTGCACCTGAAGACTGACGGATACAATGGATGATAACAAGACATAGTATGTGCCAGCCTACCAGAATACAGCATTTTTTGTGATACAATCGAGCATTGCAGAAGTGTGTAAATTTAAGGCGATTATTGACAAAAAAAATGCCCGGGAGAAATATATGGATGAAAAAAGCAAAATTTTAGCATCTCAGATAAAAGCAGGACGACTTGAAGAATCTGGAAGTTTTCCCAAAGTGGTTCTTCTTGATACGGTAAGCTCATGCAATCTCAGGTGTTCAATGTGCGTGCATAAAGATATGACGCGAAAACAGGGCATCATGAAATGGGAATTGTTAACAAAAATACTTGATGAAATTGCAACCGTGCAAAAAGATACTAGAATCTGGATGGTTTTTTTTGGCGATCCATTTGTTATAAAAAATGCAAAACCTTCTATCTTCGATATGATTAAATACGCCAAGTCGATTGGGCTAACCGACGTCGTTCTTAATTCCAATGGTTGTCTGATGGACGAGACTTCTGCGAAAAAGCTTATAGATTCAGGGCTTGACAGCATTTATTTCGGCATAGACGCTGCAACGCCAGAAACATACGCGAAGCTTAGAGTCGGTGGAGATTATGCGGAAACTGTTAATAACGTTCTAACTCTAATCCGCCTGGTTAAAGAACAATCATCGAGTCACCCAAAAATTTTCGTGCAGTTTGTTGAAATGGATGAGAATAGTGCAGAGAAAGATGCATTTGTTGAATTCTGGTCTAAGCAGGGCGTAACAGTAAAAATTAGACCGAAGGTAAGCTGGGCTGGTAGTATTGATGCCCCCAATCTGGTTCTTGGCAACCAGGATCGTTGGCCCTGCCACTGGCTCATGCAAACGATGGCTATTGCTGACGACGGTAGAGTTGTGCTGTGCCCTGTAGACCTAAACGCCAATGTCGTCGTGGGCGACGCCACGAAAAACACTCTGGCAGAAATCTGGCAGCAGCAGTTAAAAGAATTAAGAAGCCTGCATCTTACAGGAAGATATTCAGAGCTTCCTCCAATGTGCCGGGACTGTAGAGACTGGCAATCAGCCAGATCTGATTATCATAACATGGACAACAAGTAGTGTGCGGAATTTGCGGATTCACCGGGAAACCTGACCTGCAGTCCCTGGAAAAAATGGCTGGCACCATTTATCACCGTGGGCCAGATGACTCTGGGTATTATAGTGACGGTTCTGTAAACATGGGAATGCGACGACTCAGCATCCTGGATTTGTCAACGGGAAAACAACCGATACACAATGAAAATAAATCGCTCTGGACCGTATTCAACGGGGAAATCTATAATTTTACAGAGCTGCGAACCGTCCTCGAAAAGCGCGGACATAAATTTTATACCAACCATTCAGACACAGAACTAATTGTTCACCTTTTCGAAGAATACGGTGAAGAGTTTCCTAACTACATAAATGGGATGTTCGCGATTGCATTGTGGGATAAAGAAAGAGAGCAACTCTATCTTATTCGTGACAGAATGGGTGTCAAGCCGCTGTTCTACAGTATCGTCTCATCAAAGTTGCTTTTCGGCTCAGAAATCAAAACAATTCTGTCACACCCTGAGTTCAGCAAGGCCCCGAACTTTGAGGGTTTGTATCACTATTTTTCCTTCAAAAATGTTCCTGCGCCTCTAACGGCTTTTGAGGGTGTTTATCAATTGCTGCCTGGCGAAATGGCGATATTCTCGCAGGGTAGCCTGCGAAAAAGAAAGTGGTGGACAATCCGTTTTCAAGAAGATGCTTCTATCGATGAAAGTTATGCTAAGACGAAGATTCTAAGTATTCTTGATGATGCAACCAGGGTTCGAATGATCTGCGATGTCCCGTTTGGGGCCTATTTGAGCGGCGGACTCGATTCAAGCGCTGTTGTTTCGCTGATGACAAGGTACTCTGACAAGCCTGTCAAAACGTTTTCACTCGGTTATGAAGACGAATTGAAAAACAAGGAAGCTGACTTGTACTATGCACGAAAAGTGTCTGAAATCTATAAAACAGAGCATTACGAACACATAATGTCCAGCCGCGAACTACCTGATGAGATCGAAAACGTCATAAAATCCTTTGACCAGCCTTTTTCAGGCACAATTTCAACTTTTTTCCTGACTCGACTGATGAGTCGTCACATTAAAGTCGCACTATCCGGAGATGGCGCCGACGAACTGTTCGGTAGTTATCTTTCACACAGAACCGCTCGCCCGATACAAATCTATTCCGAACTTGTTGCGGCCGGCAAAGACCCTTCTAATCACCTGGCAAGCCTTTCGCCATGCACTATTGAATTTCTGAAGGATCTGCATGAGCGTTCGGGCGGAGACGAACTGTCCTGGCGAAACCTGCTTTACCTCTTTACTGACGACGAGAAACGGCGTGTTCTGTCACCCGGTTTTCTTGAACATATTGTGCAGGGCAGCACTCATAACCTTGTTAAAAGCTTCTTTGCAGATATTTCTGCACAAGACCCTCTGAACAGAATTCTCGAAATGGAATGGAATACGCAGTTGCCTGACCAAGTCCTGGCATTTGTAGATTTTCTGTCGATGGCTCACTCGGTTGAGGTGCGATCACCATTTCTCGATTACCGGTTGGTTGAGTTTGCTGCGACAATACCTGGATCTATGAAAATCAGCAACGGTAACGTAAAAGATATCCTCAAAAAAGCCTTGAATCCGATCCTTCCGGAAGGGATCACGGCAAGATCGAAAGAGGGTTTTGTTCTGCCTGTATTCAACTGGATGCTGGACAAACTCAAAAATTTCACCCAAGATCTTTTATCACCATCCCGTATTGCTAGACACGGATTATTGAATCAGGAATCAGTTAATCATTATTTGAGCGAATACTATGCTGGCAACCAAAACTTGGCCGGAAGAATATGGAATCTTATGATGTTTCAGATATGGTGGGAAAGTTATTTTGCTTAAATTTGCAAGCATTGGCTTGGACTAAGGAGAAGCAATGTATCAGGGAAAAAGCATCCGATTAAGACCTTTTGAAAGGTCAGATCAAAAAAAATACCGAGACTGGGTCAACAACTCCGAGATCGCTTCTCTAGTTGACAGAGTGCTGCCAGTTTCCGATCATGAACACGAAAAATGGTATTCTTCAATAATAGAAAACCGTAACTGTGTTTTTTTTGCAATAGAAAGCATCAAGCCTGTAAAGCATATTGGAGCGATATGGCTATGGAACATTGACTCACGCCACCGCAAAGCGGAATTAAGAGTCCTGATCGGTGAATCCTCTGCTGTTAACAAAGGACTCGGAACCGAAGCGATAGCGATGATCTCATCATTTGCCTTTAATAAATTGAATCTTCACAGGCTTTATGCCTATGTATTGTTGAAAAATGCAAGAGCAATTAGAGCATTCGAAAAAGCAGGTTTTGTAAAAGAAGGAGAACTCAGGGAAGACAGATTCATTGATGGCGTCTATGAAGACGTTGCCTTCATGGCTTTAATATAGCAATAACTTAACACCCATGTCAGGGTCATTCCGAAAGGACAAAAATGGATAATAAACAGAATCATATCGAGCATACCCAGGAAAAGTATGATATCAGGCCAGAAGCCTTGGAATTTCCAATGATGAGCGTGATATCGTTTGTATATGTGTGTAATGCGAAATGCCCCAATTGCCCATATACGAACTCTAACATCAGATCTACTTACAGCGACAGATTATACATGAATGAAGATACTTTCAAGTTAATCGCTGATCAGAGCGGCCCATACGGGGCATGGATAAGAATGTCCGGAGGCGGTGAACCAATGCTGCACCCCAAAGCTGTTGAACTGATGGAATATGCTAAGAGCGTTGGTGCTAAAATCGGCCTGATCACAAATGGTTCAATGTTCAATGACGAAAACATCCACCGGCTTCTTGAAGCTGAAATAGACATGATAGAGATCAGTGTCGATGCCTGCGATGAACAGACTTATTCTCAAGTCAGAAGAGGATTAAACTGGGACACACTGCTCAAAAATGTCAAAAATGTTGTTGAGGCAAGAAACAAACTGGGCAGCAAAACCAAGGTTATTGCCAGTGGAGTTAACCAGACTGGCGTTGATATTGAAGCTGTTGCAAAATACTGGGGACCAATCGTTGACAACTTTCAGAAAAGAAAGTATCTGACCTGGGGAATAAATGATCCCGCAAAATCAGCAGACCCAGAGCCTTATCTGCCGCCTGAAGAGATGATTCCCTGCCCATTCATATTTGAGCGGCTCAATATTGATTCGCGCGGTAAGGTTATGGTTTGCGGTTTTGATATAGCCGCAACTACTAACATGGGGAACATTCATGAGCAAAGCATCAAAGAAATCTGGCATGGCGAAGGTTTTGAGTATTACCGAAGACTTCATCTCGAACGAAAAGCTAGTCAGATCGAACTGTGCAAACACTGCCCAGACTGGAAATACCGTTCATGGAAGCATAATTACTGGAAAGTTGTTGCAAATGCAGAAAAGAAACGCAAGGATGTCCTCAGCTTCCATGACAATGAAGGCTGTATATCAGACAATAATGAAAGTAATGGAAAATGATGATCGGCATCCTGCAGCCCGGCTACCTGCCATGGCTGGGCTTCTTTGAACAGATATACAGAAGCGATGCATTCATTATCTATGATGACGTACAATACGACAAACACAGCTGGAGAAACAGAAACCGGATAAAGGGAAGCAATGGAATACAGTGGCTTACCGTACCTGTTCATGTCAAATTTGAAGATCATCCTTCAATACTTGAAGTTCAGATAGACAATAGCTCCAACTGGAAAAGAAAACATCTTGCCGCAATTACACAAAGTTATTCCAAAGCCCCTTTCTACAAGGATTTCATTGCAATATTCGAACACGCATACCAACGCGAATGGGAATTCCTGGTGGATCTTGACCTGTATTTTATCGAAAAAATATTGAGTTGCATGGGCCTGGCACACAAACAACTTTTACGGTCTTCTCAGCTTGAAGTTCGAAATGACGACCGGATACAAAGGCTGATCAGCATTTGTCATTTGATGGGGGCGGATCAGTTTTATGAGGGAGCGGCCGGCAGAAATTATATAGATGATGATGTCTTTGCAGAAGCAGGCATCAAAGTAATCTATCAGGACTACCAACATCCCGAATACAATCAATTAAATGGAGATTTTGTGCCATATCTTTCGATCGTAGATTTGCTTTTTAACCATGGAAATGATAGTTTGAAAATCCTTACCCAGACGAAATAAACAGAGGTTGAAAGTATGAAAAAAACTATATTGATAACTGGCGGTGCCGGATTCATTGGAAGTAATTTCGTTCGTTACATATATAATAATTTCCCAGAGTATAACATCATTGTTCTCGACGCTCTCACTTATGCTGGCAGCGTAGAGAATCTTCCAGTCAATATAAATGAGAATCAGGACGAGAGACTGATATTCTGGTATGGCAATGTTAAAAACGGTGAACTCGTAGACACATTGATGTCAAACGCGAACATAGTTGTACATTTTGCCGCAGAAACTCATGTTACTAGATCAATATATGATAATTTCATATTCTTCGAAACAGATGTTATCGGCACACAAACGGTTGCCAATGCAGCACTGAAATACAGAGACCGCATTGAACGCTTCATTCACATTTCAACCTCAGAGGTCTATGGGACAGCTCTTCAGCCGCAAATGAATGAAGATCACCCTTTGAATCCAATGAGTCCTTATGCTTCAGCGAAAGCCGGAGCAGATAGACTCGTATACTCTTACTGGGCTACTTACGATCTTCCTGTAACCATAATTCGACCATTCAATAATTTTGGCCCCTATCAGCACCTTGAGAAGGCAATACCCAGATTCATAACCAGTTGTATATTGAACGAGCCAATACGCCTGCATGGAGACGGCAGCGCTGCAAGAGATTTTGTTTTCGTCAGAGATGTTTGCAAAGCCATAAAAACGGTTATAGATGCTAAGCCAGAACTGGTTAACGGAGAGGCTTTCAATGTCGCCTCCAGTGTTGACCGATCGATGGAGTCTATTGCCAAAGACATTGTAAAAAGAATGGGAAAATCCGAGTCTTTGATAACTTATGTTGGAGACAGACCAGGTCAGGTCTTCAGACATACTGGCGATATTACAAAAATATCGAAGACACTGAACTGGAAGCCGGAAACGACCTGGGAAAAAGGCCTTGAAGAAACCATAGAATGGTATAAAAACAACGAAAAATGGTGGAACAAGCAGTTATGGATGAGGGCCCTGCCAATAATCACCAAAAGCGGCAAAAGAGAATTGCACTAATAAAACAACTTGGCTCTCAAGGAATCAAGTTATTTGAAACAATTCCTGAAAACTGTAGAGAACTGTAATTCGCTGCAGTTTTGTTTTATCCATTGCCAGGAAGCAAACTGCATCTCAGCAAGCTTGTCAGGACTTTTTGCAAGTTCAAGCATTCTGTTTGCAATTACTCCCGGGCTCATGCTGTTTATTAACGGCGGGAGGGTATTATAAAAAGGTATTTCAGGCTTATCATTCCCTATAAAAGTAACACATACGCTCGCATTCGCCATTGGCTCCAAGGCCGAAAAAGCCAGCACTGGGGTTCCGAACTGTCCAAAACAAAGCGTGGACCCAAGATAGAAATCGTTCAACTCATCTCTGGGCACTTGAGGAAGCCAGACAATTCTATTTTCTATTTCTAGCTGTTTGGCTAGAATTTTGCTTGCGTAAACATCTGGTCCCTTCTCAATCAGAACAAGCGTTGATTCATCATCATCTGACAGCTTCAGATAACAGGCAAAAGATCGCAACATAACATCGTTGCCCTTATTGTCTGACAAGTTGTGATTCACACCAGCCCAGAAATGCCTGGTGGAAGAAAAAAAGTAGTTCCCAATCCCCAATTTTCTGCAAATTTTATCTTTGCATTCCATTCGTCTATTTTTAAGAGACTCAAACTCTTCAACTTCAAAAAAGTGTGGAAAAAAGAATAAGCTTCCATTGTAACCAAGTTCTTTAAGCGCCTTGATCTGGTATGGAGCTATCATAACAGAGTCAGAAGCAATGATTGATTTCCTGGCCTGTGGTTTAACAAAGAGCATAGAATATGGAAATTTCAACAGTTTTTTCCATAAAGGGTAAGCTGCTGGCCAGACCGGGCGGAAACACTGCTGGTCGAGATCTGCTCCAAAGCTCCAGTAGATGTAATTAATCCCGGCATTTTTCAGCAAATACGATTTGAAGCCTGTTGCAAAAGAATGTGAAATATTGAATTCCCTTTTTATCGCTCTAAGTTTTCGAACAAGTTTCGCATCGGAAAAACGACAACCTGCCAGCAGGTTTGTTAAGTTCCATGAAGACTGACGGTCATTGCCATAGTGAAATGAGGCTGAATCATGTCCACTTGCTCCAAAATTGACAGACAGATAATATGTATTTATTCCGTTACGGTTTAAAATCTCAGCCATTTTATAAGGCAGGCCACCGACTTCGAACGAGCAGAAAATCAGATAACTCATCGGGCAAGAATCTTTTTGAGTGTGCTGCACACGAAACGAACCTTTTCTTCAGTCAGTTTCGGGTATAATGGAAGTGTAATTGTACGCCGGCCTATCCTGTCAGCAACGGGAAAGTCTTCTGGCCGGAAACCGAATGTCTCTTTAAAAAAACTTAGATTATGAACAGCACGGTAATTGACTGCACAACCTATTCCCTCTTCCTGTAGTCTTGTCAGGACTTCATCGCGACTGAAGTCTTCAGGAACAAGTACGGTAAAAAGGTGATGTCCACTTACCTCGCCTGGCTCTGGCGGCTCAATAAAATCCAGCCCTTCAATATCGCTTAACAGTTCTCTATACAAATGTTCCAGATTTTCGCGCTGTTTATGAAAACTGGGAACCTTTGCAAGTTGCCCCAAAAGCAGTGCGGCATGAATATCATCCATATTGTATTTCCAACCCATCATTTCCATATCCCAGTGCTCATATTTTTTGGAATAACGTGATGCTGCATTCTTGGATATGCCATGATGCCGGGCCGAACGATACCATGCTGCGTCTTCAGAAGACCTCGTTACTAACGCTCCCCCCTCGCCACAGGTAATATTTTTTGTTGCATAAAAGGAAAAACAGGCCGCGTGACTAAGCTGGCCAGGTCTGATTTCGTCTCTGATCCCTTCGATGCAATGAGCTGCATCCTCGATAAATATAAGGTCATGTTTTTGCGCAAGAGCTGAAAAGCCTTTGACATCAACCATTCTTCCGTAAAGATGGACAGGCACTATAGCCCGAGTTTTTTCAGAAATATGTTTTTCAACAGCTTCAGGAGTTAACAATCCACTGTTTGGGCAAACATCTACGAACACTGGAGTTGCCCCTACCTCCAAAATAGCAGTAGCTGTCGCAACAAAGGTCATTGGCGTCGTAATGACCTCGTCACCAGGCCCAATACCATATCGCATCAGAGCAAGGTGTAAGGCACCAGTACAGCTGGTTACGGCAACGGCTTCCTGAATGTTTAAAAGTTTGGCAAAACCGCTTTCAAATTCCTTTACCCTTGATCCAGTTGTCAGAAATACCGAACGCAGGACTTCGCAGGCTGCTGAAATATCATTTTCATCCAGATTATGTAAAAAAAACTCTACTTTTCTGCTCATTTTTTTCCCTCAGATAAACGTGTTTTAAGCCATCTGATCTCTTCCGAAAAATCGGGATTAAACATTCGTAAAGGATTTCGTCGCGACAGATAGAATAGAAAAACTAATACCATTACAAAACCGATAAAACAAGTCAAAGAAGTAGCGATAGCTGCTCCCAAAACCCGATAACGTGGAACCAGGAACAAATTGAGTAGCATGCTCACTATCCCTAGCGCTATTGCAGAAAGCGAAGCAAGTAAAAAAGCTCCCTTCTTTACATAAAATGGAGCTACCATGGAGGACAATGGTAAAATCCACACTGCCACCATCAATATCTGAAAAGCACTTGCCGCTGACTGAAACTGCTCGCCGCCGTAGATCATCAAGACAGGTTTAGCCATAATAATTGCCAGAATTACCGCTACACCCCAGCCATAAAAAGTTAGTCGCAAAGTTTTAATTGTAACTTCATAATCGTCTGAAGAATGAATTACTCTGGGATAAAGAGCTGCCTGAAGAGTCATCGGAAGAAACAGGATCGAAAATGCCAGATTCAATGCTACTGCAAAAATACCTGCATCATGCTCTCCACAGTAATGAAATACAATCAGCTGATTTATTCTTGTGTAGACAAAGCCGGCAACAGTTGCAACGTGCTGCTTCAGCCCATCTCTGATAAGTCCCCATGCCAGACTTTTCGAAAAAAGTTCCTTGCGATTGACAAAGCCTGATTTAAGACACCCCCCCAAAACCATAACAACTGCTACCATTTGAGAAATAAGCATGTAAATCAACAAAAATACAAAATTAATGTGACCAAACATAAAGGCAAGTCCAACAATTAACAAGCCCGTAATCGATTGAACAGTGACTATAAAAGCTGAATACCTTATGTGACCTGCTGCCTGCAAAAAAACCATCAGGTCTGTTGACAGCATAGTAAAAAAGAGCAACAAAATAATATATTGCGAATACTGAATTACATTCGACGAAAATGTATCGGGCAAAGAGTTCACTGACAACCAAAATGCCATGCTGCCCAAGACAGCATAAAAAAGGCTTAAAGCGGTTACAGTTACAAATTTGGATCCATCTGTAAAGTTATACTTATCCTTGTTGGAATAATGATAAATGGCTGTATTCATGCTCATGCAACACAACACGGCAAAAAAGCCGATCCAGGTTTGCATTTCAGCAAGAAAACCACGGCCATCAGGTCCAAGAGAACGATTTATTACCGCGTGAATAACAAAGGTAATTGCGACAAACGCAAACTTACTGCCAAGCATCCAGGCGAAGTTAGCTTTCAGACTCATTGCCTGCTTACCAGCACAATTTCAATTTCTCTAAAGATTATTAGAGCTGCAATGCTTTCCAATAATAGACTTCTTCTTAATCTGGATGCGGATTTTGATTTGTCCGAAAAGGTCATATCTGCAGGTCGTCTTCGTTCTGGCTGACGTTGAACGCAGCAAAAGCTGGTGAATAGAGAAGCTGTTTCATTTTTTTGACGGTGGGCTGCAGGTCATGGCCTTCGTCGTTCCAACCTACGAAGATACGGCTTTCCGGGCTCTGCTGTTTGATCATTCTGATGATCATGAAAAGCGACCTGATCGCGTGTTCCATCATGGCGCGCGGATGATCGGGGAAAAACTTCGTTCCCTTGATACTGGGGTAATAAGGATGGAAGTTGAAATCTACCAGCACACCATGTTTCTTCATCATTTGGATGCCGTATTCAATTGTGGCGACAGCTTCGATTATCGCTTCGTTACCGGTTATGCCGGGCGGCTGAAACAATACGTTCATTTCGACCGCAGTTCGCCCATTGTGGCCAGACAAAGCAACAAACACAGCGTCAACCTCTTCTCGAGTAATTGATTTTTTAAGATGCCCGATACGGACTTCTTCGCTCTGCGATTCAAAACCCAGAGTTATCGACATCGACTGGTCTGGACGCAAAGCAGCTATCATATCGTTGACCCGCTCAGCCGTGACAAACTGTTCGCGCGAATCGAAACTGATTCTCTTAACCGACGCAAGGCTTGCGGCAAACTCGAGAATACGATGACGGGTTTCTTTGGAAAGCTCGCTGTCATTGAGAGTCGAGCCATAATTGTAAATGACAAGATGACAAATTTCGGGCAGAACATTCTTGAAATGCTCTTTTATAAAAGCCAGGCGGCCGCGGTTCATTTCTGGGGTAAACGAAACACCTTCACCGGCTCCAAGATCGCAATGAATGCATTGCACATTATAGAACGGGCAGCGTCCGGTCGGGCTTTCGTTGCCAAAAACCAGCGCGAGTCGCAGACCGCGTGGAGAAGCTACCGGATCAAAAAGCGAACCTTCAGGAGGACGGCTGAAATCAATAGATTCTGACATGCTCAGGCCTTTACTATCATATAGTTTCCGAGGAACAGTGCATCGATACCTGTTCTGGAGAATGTTGAAAGTGCGTCTGACGGAGACATGACGATTGGCTCACTGTCATTGAAAGAAGTATTGAGAACCATCGGCACCTTTGACAACCTGGCAAATTCAGATATAAGCCGGTGGTAAAGAGGATTAACCTTACGATCAACAGTCTGGATACGGCTGGTTTTGTCAACATGCACTACAGCTGGGATAAGTTCGGCTTTACCGGGCCTGGCCGGGTAAGCGTAAAGCATGAAATCACTCGACAAAGACTTAATATCGGGCATATCAAACCATTCGTCGGCAGCTTCGGCAAGAACGCTTGGCGCAAATGGGCGGAAGTCTTCGCGATGCTTGATCTTGCGGTTAAGAATGTCGCGCATATCTCTACGGCGAGGGTCGGCAAGCAAAGAGCGATTGCCCAGTGCGCGCGGGCCTGTTTCCATACGGCCCTGAAACCAGCCGACAATATTGCCTTCGTTGATCAAGGCTGCGGCTCTTTCTGCCGGGTCACTGACCTTTTCTGCGACAAATGTGGTTTGCGCTATAGCTTCTTCAATATGAGAGTCTGAATATTCAGGGCCCCAGAGCGCGTGATTCATCACAAAGCTGCGCTGATTGCCGAGAGTCTCGCACCATACCTGCAATGCCGCGCCGATAGCCGAACCAGCATCATTAGCGGCCGGCTGTATATAAACTTCTTTAAAACCAGCTTTCTGCTGAATCATTGCATTGGCGACACAGTTCAGAGCGGTACCACCTGAAAGGCACAGGTAATCTGCCGGCTCGACCTGGCGCATTCTACGGCAGAGTTCAAGCAGCACGTTCTCAGTAAACTGCTGCAGCGTGGCTGCGAGATTGCGATGCTCGTCGGTGATCTCGTCTTCTCGCCGTCGCGCCGGCCCGAAAAGTGCCTCGAGAGCAGACATGTCGGAGCTTCTGAAACGGGTTATATCATTGCTGACCTTGAAAAGCGTTTCAGAATCAAGCTGTGCAACCTTTCGGAATTTTTCGGCGAACGCTTCAGGATTGCCATAGCTGCTCAAGCCCATGAGTTTGCAGGCATCGTGCTCGGTAAACCCGAGATACATGCAGAATTTTTCCCATAAAAAGCCGAGACTGTGCGGATATGGAACTGAAAAAATCTTTTCGAGACGATTGTCGATACCGCGATAAACGCTGATCGAGTCAAATTCACCAATGCCGTCAACTACCATTACCAGCGCGCGGTTGAATGGTGAGCAGTAAAAAGCGCTGCCGGCGTGGGCGAGATGATGATCGACCCAGACCAGGCGATCGTGGCGGTAGCTGCCGACAATTTTTGCAATTTCATCGGGAACACGCTGCAGGTTCTGGTGATAAATCATTTCACCCTCGTGTGTTCCCCACTGGCCTGGCGTCAAGTGTGCATCGACTCCGATATTCTGCAGGCGGCCAGATTGGCTGAATGAGTAGGCAAAGCAATCAATATCGCTGACTTTCAGGCCAGCGAAGCTCAAACAGCTTTCGATGGCCCCTTCCGGCAGGACGTGCGGATTGTCTATCAGAGCGTGCTTTGCGTGCTTGAAGCGGTTGATCCGCTCTTCTTCGATAAAGCAGGAGAGGCGGCCATCGACAAGCAGAGCGGCAGAAGATTCGTGATAAGCGCTATTAATGCCGAGTATGATCATTCTGAGTTCCAGATCCTTATCTTTTAAACTGCCGACATTTTACAACGTCAAGACTGATTTCTCCAGAAAAAAGCGCAGCAGACACGAGCAAATTGATCGTTATGGCTTGATTTGTGGTAGAATCGGCGGGTGATCAGCAGCGAGAACATTGTTTATCTCGACGACAGCCTGGTTGCGGTTAACAAACCGGCCGGGCTGCTGGTTCATCCGAGTTTTCTCGACAATGCCGAAACGCAGTCGGCGATGAAGCAGGTGCGCGATCTGCTCGGGCGCTGGGTTTACCCGGTTCATCGCCTCGACAAGCCGACTTCAGGAATCCTGGTATTTGCACTGTCGAGCGAGATGGCGCGCCTGCTTACCGCGGCCTTTACCGAGCGCAACGTCAGCAAGGAATATCTGGCGGTCGTGCGTGGTTATACCAGTGAAGCCGAGACAATAGATTATCCGTTACGCGAAATATGGGACAAAATGACCGATCGTGAAAGCAGCAGAAACAAGCCAGCACAACCAGCCATAACCTCTTTCGAGCGCCTGGCGGTAGCTGAGTTGCCTTTCGCAGTGCGCCCCCACCCTTCCGCCCGTTATTCGCTGCTGCGCGTCAAACCGCAGACCGGGCGAAATCGCCAGATTAGAAGGCATCTCAAGCATATTTTTCACCCGATCATCGGTGATCATAAACATGGTGACAACGCCCACAACAGGATGTTTGCAGAGCATCTCGAATCGACACGCCTGCTTCTGCACGCCAGCACAATCAGCTTTGCGCACCCGGGAAACGGTCAGCAGATGAGTTTGCAGGCGCCGCTTCCGCAAGATTTTGCAGCGGTTTTGCAAAGAGTATTCGGCGCGGCAGATTTTTGCTGACGGACAGTTGCAATAGGCTATATAATCTAAAAAAACTGCATGAGGTGGTTATATGCTGATACCATGGGTCTATTTTCTTAAAGAAGAAGAACAGCTGTTACTGGAAGGCTTTACCAAAAAGTGGACGGTCAACGGCCCGGGCTCGGTGTTAGTCAAACCCATGATCTCAGCTCGCGTAAGACGTGGCGTCAGCCTTTCACCAACCGAGTTTGCCAAGATCAGGAACCTGCTGACCGGAAACATAAAAGTCGAGAAGGGACCCTGCTTTTTCTTTCTCGAGGCTTATGAAGAGGTATTGAAGGTATATGACGTAATAGTTCTGCGCCACAATGAATATGTGCGGCTGATTGACCGTTCGACCGGTATCATCAGGTTAGTCACCGGTCCGACGAATGTAGTGCTCAGCGCTACTGAAGAAATTCTGCAACCTCCTTCAGCTGGTGTCAACATCGATGAACATACGGCCGTGCTGGTGCGCAATACCTCAGACGGTTCATTGCGACTGGTAACTGAGAATAAGGTATTTTTTCCGGCGGCAAACGAAGAGATCGAGGAAGTTCGTCGAAAAATTCTGTTGGAAGAACACGAATCTGTTGTCATCAAGGGCAAGGACGGCAAGTTTCGCATAGTTAGCGGCAGCAAAAACGAAAACGCCTTTTTTCTCGCGCCCTATGAAACGCTGTTGTGCATGCGCTGGTCATCGGGCATTCACAAGGAAAAACGCGATCTAAAAATCACCCACATCGATTCACGGCCAAAGTTCATGTGGTATGAATTTGGTGTGCGCACCAAGGATAATGTCGAACTCATTCTCGGCGTAACTTTCTTCTGGCAGATCGACAATATCGAGCAGATGATCAGGACCACCGATGACGCGCCGGGTGACATCTGTTCGCATGCGCGCAGCATGATCATTCAGTCGGTTTCGAAATCATCGCTCGAAGCTTTTCTGGACAGCTTTAACGATGTTGTCAGGGATTCGATCAATGACAGCGCTGATCCATTCTATGTTGCACGTGGAGTCAGAATACATTCAGTTGAAGTCAGATCGGTTTCGTGCAAGGATGAAAGCACACAAAGCATTCTTCAGGAAATCATTCAGGAAACCACTAATCGCCTTAACCGCCTGCAAAAGCAGCAGAGCGAAAACGAGGTTCGTCTCAATGAAGTGAAGGGCAACTTCGAGATCGAACGCCAGAAAGGTGACCTGCTCGAAATTCAGCGCGAGAACGCCATTAAAGTGGCGAAAACGACTGGTGAAAGCGAAGCCATGCGTGTCGCGCAGTTTTTTGAAACGCTTTCTGGTTCGCTGTCAGAGCAGGAAAAAATCAACATCTTCAACACACTCAAGAAAGTCGAATACATCGACAAGCTCGGTCGCAGCAATGCCAACATGTTCTTCACGCCGAGCGACGTCGATCTCCGCATCGAAGCCCGCACTAAAGGCTGATAGATTTAGTGCTTACCCGGGCTCTGGGCGGAATCGGTGTAATCTGCGGATGCGGTTTCTGCCTGCTGAACTCAGATTTCGGCGAGGAACTTTTTGAGTTTTTCGCGGCGGCTCTTTTCATCTTTGCTGTTGCGCATAAAGTCTGCCAGTTTAAGCGTCAGCTGCGCATACAGATTGTATGAATCAACAGCTGGAGCTACCGCTTCGGGAGCTTTGGCAGACTTGATTTTTGCCGCCACCGGTGCAGCAGCAACCGCCGCTGCGGGCTGGTCCGCGAGCAGTTCGAATACTTCTCCCATACGAGGCGCAACAGCCCGGAAACCAAATTCTTCATTGAGTTTAACCGCGAAAGCATCGGCAGAATCGGGCTCACCATGTGTGACAAAAACCTGCTGGCGAACTTCTTTAACACCCGATAGCCACTTTAACAGTCCGCTTTGATCGGCATGACCGCTGTAACCGGTTATCTGCTCTATATGAGCACCAGTAGTCACTTCTTCACCATGAATTCGCACGGTTTTGGCGCCCTCGATCAGAAGACGACCAAGAGTGCCTTCAGCCTGGTAGCCGACAAACAAAACGGTATTGGCAGGGTTCCAGAGATTATGCTTGAGATGGTGTTTGATGCGGCCAGCATCACACATGCCGCTGGCAGACATAATTACGATACGCTTTTCTTTGTTCAGAGCCTTTGACTCATCAACTGAATTGGTAAAGCGAAAATCCGGGTGATCGAATAAACCACCCATCTTTTTCATAATTTCAGTAGCGTCTTCGTCATAGCATTCAGGGTATTTGATAAAGACCTTGGTAATCTCAGTCGCGAGAGGCGAATCGACTACAACTCGAATTCCCGAGATTTTTTTCTGATTTTTCAATACAAGAATGTCGTGCAGAAGATCCTGGGTTCGTTCAAGTGCAAAAGCCGGAATTATGATCTTGCCACCGCGTTCTTCCGCGCGCTTGAAGACATCGGCAAGCTGTTGCAGTCGCTCTTCTTTTGTCTGTTTTTCGCGATTGCGGTTACCATAAGTTGACTCGACAACCAGAAAATCGGTCTCGCTGAAGCGGTCGGGATCATTGAGAATCGGCTTATCGTCTTCTCCGAGATCGCCCGAAAAGATGATCTTGCGCTTTTTACCCTTGTCTTCGAGTTCTATTTCGATGAACGAAGAACCGAGAACGTGACCGGCATTGTGAAAGGTCACGCGGCAACCGGCAACCGGCTCAAAAGTCTCGTATCTTTCGACACTCTTCATAAGTGCAATAGCATTTGCAGCATCAGTCTCGTCATATATTGGTGAAATCGGCTCAAGACCCTTGCGTTCGTTGCGCCGATTCTTTTGCATGACTTCTATTTCCTGTATGTGTGCCGAATCGGGCAGAAGATAGCGCAGCAGATCAACCGTGGCCTCGGTAGCATAAATCGGGCCTTTAAACCCGTGTTTGACCAACTTAGGCAGCAGACCGCTATGGTCAATGTGAGCATGCGTCAGCAGCGCGAAATCGACATCGGCCGGATTATAGGCAAACTCTTTATAGTTGTTTTCCTTCAGAGTCTTACTGCCCTGAAACATTCCGCAATCAACGATGAAGCTGAAATTGTCGGTTTCGATCAGATAATTGGAACCGGTCACGCAGCCGGCGGCACCGTGGAAAGAGATTTTCATGCTGTTTTTCCCTTCAGGAAGATATCTTTACAGATGTTTTAACGGGCAGCTTTTTGTTTTTTGCATACAAAAGCAGTTTATCCTGTCTTATCGTATGCTCTGTCTCAAAATCTCCGCCCTTGTCTGTCTTATACGAAACTTTAATCATCTTGCCCCAGGCACTGAAAACAGTCGCAACTTCAGTAACCTTGCCACCGTCAGGCGCTTCAAATGTGCGTGGCAAAAAGCATATCAGACCATAGCGCCCAGGCGCAATAAGGTATACATGTCGCTGTAGATTTGGCGGCAGCTTTTTGTATTCTTCCGGGTAAATCGGCAGATAGGTTCCTACTGTGCCGAAATCGCCCGGGTCGATAAGCCCGGCAAAAGGCCTGGTGAAAGACTTCAGGCTGAGAGCTTCGAGTATTTCCTTGATGTGTTCATGTTCTACTGTTTTAAGTGCCATATGGGCGCTATTCTATTCTGTTCGCTGTTTCAATTCAAGATTTTTTTCTTGAACATTGCAAAAGATTCAGTTCTATATAAAAGAGTATTGATTGATTCGCCGTCTGAAGCTCGACCTGCCAGCCGGGTTCCTTTAACTAAAGCAGAAACTGAACTATTACTGAAGATTTGCCAGATCGTGCCAATCTCAGTAATCGTCGTAGAAACGGCGAACCCGCTTGCTGATCTGACAGGTAACTTCGTAGGTAATAGTGCCGAGCTTTTCAGCCCATTCATAGGCAGAAATGTTCTGATTGCCAGACCAGCCAATAAGAACAACCTCGTCACCAACCTTGACATCAGTCGCCGGGCCAAGATTGCACATGCTCTGATCCATACAGACCCTGCCCACGACAGGATACGAAGCGCCATTGATGAGGACTCTGCCTGAATTTGAGAACAGGCGGTTGAAACCGTCGGCATAGCCAGCAGGAAATGTTGCAATGCAGCTGTCTTCAGGTGCGACCCAGGTGCGGCCATAGCCAACCGAGCAACCGGCATTAACTTTTTTGATAAAAGAAACACGCGTTTTGAAACTGAGACCGGGCAGCAGCGAAATCGTCTGCGGCGTCTCATCGGAAGGGTAAAAGCCATACAGCATGATTCCCGGGCGCACCATATCGAGCCAGCTTTCAGGGTGACCGAGAATGCCGCCGCTGTTGGCGCAGTGCACCAGCTCAAACTTAAAATTATGCGCCTGCTCGATTTCCTTGACCGCTTTTTTAAAACGTTCGATCTGTCTCTGAGTAAAGGTTTTGCTGGCTTCATCACTGACTGGCAAATGCGTCATCGCACCGGTCAGCTTCAGGAAAGGGCAATCTTTGATGATGCGCCCGACCAGTTCTTTCGCCTGATCGATCTGCACACCTATCCGGCCCATACCGGTTTCGATTTTGAGATGTACATCGGTAACGCGGTTACAGCTTCTGGCAGCCTCATTGAGCAACAGAACATTGTTCGTTTCACAAACAGCCAGAGCCAGACGGTGATTAACCGCTTCGATCATTTCTTCGGGAAAAGCCGGACTGAACTTGAGAATCGGCATCTTGATACCAGCCAGGCGCAATTCGATCGCTTCAGGAACAGTAGCGACACCAAGCCAGTCAACTCCGATTTTTTCTGCCATTTTAGAAACTTCTACGGCACCGTGACCATAACCGTCGGCCTTTACCGCAATAAGAATCTTGCGTTCGGGGCCGATTGCCGTGCGAATGTTTTCGATATTTCTTCTGATGTTGTTCAAATGAACCCGAACATGAGTCTGATAAAGCATTTTGCGTTTAACCTTCGATAACCACTTTCTGAACGTATTCCGAAGTTGATAGCGCCAGCAGCGCACCATAACCCGGATAAAAGGCGATCTCGTCGCCGACCTTGATCTCCCGCCCCGCTTCATGCACATCGAGAATCAGATGATCGCTCGATCCACCCAGAACAAGCATGCCGTCTTCAACTGGGGTGATTCCATCGACAACGACATCCTGGCGGCCGATATTGCAGATCGCGCGACGGCGCCGGCCACGATCGATGAATTCCTGCGTTTCGCCAAAAGCATCCTGGCCACGCTCACCGATCGGCATCGATGGCTTGACTTCGGCTTCAACGACTTCGGCAACAGCTATTACCGTATCCTGGCGCGTGCCATGCCAAGGTGAGCGATCGATAACGTTACGACCAAGCACAATAGCTTCGCCAATTCGATAGAGATTGACTTCAGCCGGCAGGCGGCCTTCTGCCATTATCGGCAGACCAGAACTGTTACCGCCACACACCACCGGCAGAGCCTGGCCACTGGCTTCACGACAAGCCTTGACCGTATCGACAAGCAACTTCATATTCTGTTCTGACGGAATAACACCGCCATAGCAAGCGAGATTGCAACCAATCCCAATAACTTCAATACCTTTGAGAGCGCTTGCATTTTTGACCAGTTCGACAGCCTTGTCGGGCCAGATGCCTTCACGCAGGTCGCCGACATCGATCATGATAATAACCCGATGCAGGCGTTTCTGAAGGCTGGCAGCCTCGGCCAGCGCCTGCATGGTCAGCAGCGAGCTGTTCAGGCTGATATCGGCGATTTCGACAACTTCACCAGCGCGCGACAAAGTTGGCAGACGCAGCAGCATGAGCGGCACCGTAAAACCAGCCTGGCGCAGCTTCCACAGGTTCTCGATCCGGGAATCAGCAAGCATTGCGGCGCCACCATCGATCATGGCACGGGCAACAGTCGGATGCGCACTGGTGACCTTGGTCACGCTGGCGACCGAGACGCCCTTTTCCCGACACTGACTGACAATGGCAGCGGTATTGTGGCGAATGCGCTCTGGATAAATCTCGAGGCGCGGAGTTCTGAATTTGACTGTTTTAATTTTCTGGTAATCGATCATGGCTTTCTATCCACTTTTTGAAGGTATTTCTGACCAGGTCAGGATAATCGAGACATATGGTGCCAAGAGCCGAAAAAAGATAATCAGAGTCGAGCAGCACTTTTGCCCGTTTGTCAGGTAACAGGTATTTGCCGGCACCAGTGCAGATCGAAGAGAGAATTTCGCGTCCGCCCTCGACTCGGGTCAGCGCGCCGCCAGTGCCGATAACCCATTTTACGGCTGTCAGGTCTTTACCTTTGACAATCTGTTTTTTACCGGAGGGAGTGAAAAGGTCGGTGATAACGCCGGCATGGCGTCTTATGCCGGTTTCAACCGCTTTCAGACATAACCAGTGTGTCATCTCTTTTTCATCTTCGCTGGCCGGCATGGCTTTGATGCTTGCCTGCCGCTCCTTGCGGCTCTCTTCTTCGGATAATTCAATGATATTGGTCGCGTTGACAAATACGCCGAGATCACCCTCAACCGTGCGTTTAGCGCGCGGCTCAGGGTCTGTCAGTTTGTCAGCGAACTCACTGCTGCCATCGGTGACCGAGTGAACATCGGTAGTTGCGCCGCCGACATCGATCACCACGCAATCGCCGCCAACTTCGGCGAAGATTTCGGCTGCGCGCAGAACAGCACCGGGCGTCGGAATTATCTGGCGGTCGGTCAGACTTTTGAGGCGTTCCATGCCGGGTGCATGAATGATGTGTTTAGAAAACAGTTCCTGCATGCGCTTGCGCAAAGGATCAACGTTAAGCACATCAACATCGGGAAAGACGTTGGGCGCAATCATGAGTTCTGTGCCAGAATTTTTGAAGACATTCTCAATAGCACGCTTCAGTGCAGCGTTGCCAGCATAGACGACGGGCACACCAAGTTCGAGCGAAGCCAGCTTGATCGCGTTAGTAACCACGACATCACGGGCTCCGTAATCGACTCCACCAGCGAGAACAATCATGTTCGGCGTAATTTCTTCGATCTCTTCGAGATCGAACTCACTGAGTTCTCCGGCAGTAATCATTTTAATGATGGCGCCGGCGCCGAGACTGGCTTCTCTGGCTGCACGCGCTGTCATGTTGTAGGTCAGGCCATGCACGGTCACGCGCAGGCCGCCGGCGGCCGAGCTGTTGGCAAAGACTTCGGCCGTTTCAGTGCTGCAGCCGCTGCTTTGCTCAAGGTCTTCTACGGCCGCCAGCAGGCCGATACCGACGTTGCCTTCGGCGACGCTGGTCGGCGCAAAGCCCTGCGCGACATGCATCAGACTGTGGTCTTCTCTGATGAAGCCGTTGGCCTTGGTTATAGTGCTGCCAACTTCAAGAGTCAAAAAATCAAGAATCTTGGTCATATTCTACCTTCAGATAGTTTGGGCGCTGATACTAGCACAAACAACCATGTTTCTCAACCAACCCCAAAAGCAAAGCCGCCTCGAGCTGTTCGAGGCGACTCTGTGGGTTCTTATCAGATACGCTTTTTTCCCTTGAGGATTTTTACCATCGAGTTTACCACCTGAATGCCTTTGGTGCCACGGCCAAAGCCGTCGTCCATACCGCATTCCTGTGCAATCTCGCGGGTAACCTGGGTGCCGCCACACATAACCATAACCTTGTCTCTGATGCCTTTTTCGCGACAGAGTTCGTCAAGCTTGCGCATATTCTTGCGGTGCACGTCGTTATGGCTGATAATAGTGCTGATCAGAATGGCATCAGCGCCAGTCTCGATAGCGGCATCGACCATCTTGCTGACCGGCACTGAAGTGCCAAGATAATGGTATTTAACGCCGTATTTTTCGATGCCACCATGCTTGATATCAAGAATTTCGCGCAGACCGACCGAGTGCTCGTCTTCACCGACGGTTCCGGCAACTACTTTGAGACCGATTTTCTTAATGCCTTCACGAATTTCGTCTTCACTCAGGAGAACTTCTTTGGGCGGAATCTTGAGCGTCGTGCGGTCAATGGCAAAATCAACCTTGCCCTTGACTTCGACGAAGGTTCCTTCGCTAGGGTGCATGACCTGGGCATTGATGACTTCGGGGTCGAGCAGACCCATTTTTTTGGCGATTTCCTGAGCGGCTACTCTGGCGACTTCGAGTTCTTCGGGCACGAACAGCTGAATCAGCACGGTGCCGTCGCCGGCCCATTCCGCCTCAGGCTTGATCATCTTGCCCTTGCGATATTCGACAGTCTTTGCCAGGCGCAAATTACAGTTGTCGGTCTGATCGATCTCATCGATATAAGCGATTTTTTCGGGCTTGCAGAGTGTGCAACCTTCGATCGGATCACAAGGTTTCTTGAGACCTGCCGGAAGTTTGTTATAACCGAATACGCTACAGACGGGCGCCATGTAGTCAGCATCACGTTCGACGATAGATCCGGCACCAACGCCGCCTTTCCCGTCGCGGGCGATGCCATCGCCATTTCGGTCGGGATACTTGGCGGAATCAACGAAAAAGCCCTTTTCGACGGCAGCGAAGTAGCCGCCAGACTCGACCATTTCTTCGAGGAAGCAGATAGCGCGCTCTTTTATATCTCTGACCATTTCGCCGAGCGGGCCGCTGCGATCAATCTTGACCAGCTGCTTGAAGCCATCGAGAGCGACGAGGGTCTGCTTGGCGGTTTCGATACCGCGGATGTTGTTGTAGTGCCATGGCACGTTGCGGCCTTCGTCGGGCGTGATGGTGCTCTGAATATCGGCCGAGGTCAGGGCCGAAATCATCGTATCGATAACATGGGTGCGGGTTGCTTCTTCAATGTCAGATTCGATATAACGTGTATTTTGCTGAGCGCGGAACTTGTATTCGCTGAAAATGTCGCGTAGAGCAACCGCGTAGGGCAGGTCATACCAGACCTTGGGCGCCGGAGGCGCGCAGGGCGGAACTGTCGAGAGACCAATCTGGCTTTTCGGCATGCCGATGGCAGCAGAGAAAGCGCAGTTGATGCCATGCTGCACGAGCAGTTCGGGCATGACCGACCAGCCTTCTTTTGCGGTGGCGTTGGCGTTGTGGGCTCCATCGATTTGAAAGATACCGGCATCGGCCATTACCTTTTTGGCGCTGGCTGCATCGGTGAAAGAGCGATACATGTTAACGTTGCGGTAGAGCACGTTGTATTGCGGATCCTGATGGGCGCCGTTAATGCCTTCTTCGGCAAAGAGAACGGCGACTTCGGGGCCGGCAACGCCGGAAACATAAGAATGGAAATTGATCTTGCGGCCGACTTCGTCTTCGATGAGGTCGCAGGCCTTACGCGAGGCGCGAATCTGCTTGCGAGTGATCGGCACACCGCCGACGCCTTCGGGAGTGCCTTCGAGCAGGCCGTCGATGTGGCTCTGACCGGTGGTTCTGATGACCATTATATGGTCAGCGCCATGCCAGGCGGCCATGCGCATGCGGCGAATATCGTCTTCAAAACGTCCCGAAGCGATTTCGGTTGTAATGACCGGCTGCGGCTGCGGATCGATGTTATTGAAATACTTGGCGGCCGGCAACGGAACCGAGTTTTTGAGCGGTTTGGTCATGTCCTTGAAATGGAACTTTTCGACCTTGTAGCCGCCGTCAACATTTTCGCGCCATGTCCAGCCTTTGCGGCGCGGATGATAGTTTTCGAGATTATTTAAAATTTCTTCAATGTCGATTTTCTTTTTAATATCGAGGCTTTTCATTGGTTATATACCTTTCACGATGGTCAGCGGCTCAAAAAAGGCCTTCGAGAGCGGTTTTATCTTCATTAATGCGTTTTGCTGCGGCGCGAAGATCTACCTTATGCTTCTGCGAAACTTTTAGAACAACATGGCCGGCGCCTTTACCAAGAAGACCAGCTTCGTTGATGCGGCTGACGACACCCTGCGAGGTTACGCTGTCGATGCCCATGCGCAGAAGGACTGAGCGTTCTATGGACTGGGAGGTATATTTTCTGCCATAATCTACCATTGGCTCGACGATCTGGTTACAGAGTTCCCAGAATCTGGCCTTCAGCTGCTCATCGTTCATGTTTTTGAGCTGCTGGCGACGTGCTTCGAATTTTTTGATGCGGTCTTCGCTCATAGCTGGTTCCTTTCGTGAATGCTCTATATATCAGCAGAGTTGGCATAAGCCAAACTTCGCGTTGCCATATGCTAGCCCAAAGCAGCATTTTTTACAACTCAGTTTACTCGGCAACAGAACGAACGACGTCGTCAGCTGATGATGAGGATATTCTGACGCCACAGCTGCTTTGTGGGCAAATAAGATCGCTGGTCAGCTGCCCAGGTAGCTGCTGGTTTGCAGGTAATTTTTTACGTAGTCTTCGACGGCCTGTTCAAGGGTGAACAAAGGTTTGGTGTAGCCGGCTTTTCGGATCTTTTCGATATTACCGCAGGTGTAATACTGATACTGGTTGCGGATCGAATCGGGCATGTCGACATAGCTGATGCGCGGCGGGCGGCCCATGGCGGCGAAAGTTGCCTTTACCAGGTCGTTCCAGTTGCGGGCGATGCCGGTGGCGACATTGAACAGGCCACCAGCCTGGTTGTCGAGAAAATGCAGAGTCATCTCGGCGGCATCTTTAACGTAGATAAAATCGCGCAACTGCTCGCCGTCGCCGTAACCTTCCCGATGCGAACGGAACAGCTTAACCTCGCCGGTCTGGTTGATCTGCTCAAAAGCCTTGAGAATAAAACTGCGCATCGAACCCTTGTGATACTCGTTCGGGCCGAAGACGTTGAAAAACTTGATGCCGACGCACCTGTCGAGCAGACCGCGGTGCTTGAGCCAGAGATCGAACATCTGCTTCGAATAGCCATACATGTTGAGCGGCGTCAGCTTCGCGATGCCATCAGCATCATCGTCGAAACCATGTTCGCCGTCACCGTAGGTGGCAGCACTGCTGGCGTAAATGAAGCGGGCGCGGTTGGCGACGGCCCAGAGCGCGAGCGCCTTGCTGAACTCGAAATTGTTCTTGATCAGATAACTGGCATCGCTCTCGGTCGTGCTGGAACAGGCGCCAAGATGCAGAACTGCCTCGAATTTATGTGAGTCAAAAGCGCCCTTGTCGAGATAGCTTAAGAAATCGGACTTTTCGCAATAATCGGCATAGCGCAGGCCGGTAAGGTTTTTCCATTTTTCACCGCTGCCGAGATGATCGACGATGATAATGTCATCTATGCCGCGCTGATTAAGAGCCCAGACAATTACCGAACCGATAAAACCTGCACCACCAGTCACCAGAATCATGTTTTTCCCTCGCTATCTAAGCAAAAGTTCATGTATCGTTTCTAATCAACAGCTTCGGCCATCAGCCGGGTTGCTTTTTCTCCAGGATTGGCTCAGAGCTGGCCTTTGCCTTCGGCAAACCGCTTCGCTCACAAGCTTACGAAAAAGCAATCCCGTCTTCAGGCCTCGCCGCAGCCTCAAAGCACTTCTACAAATCAGAACAGCAGCTTGATCAGTTTGAGAATGCCCTGGCTCCAGGGAACGCGATGCGAAATGCCGGTCGCATTGGCGAAACTTGCCTGGTTGGCCAGATACCACTCATAGTTGCGAATCAGAGCCTGCTTGTTCGAGTATTTTGGCACGAAACCCAGCTTCTTTTCGGCCTTTTCGATCGAAACGAAAGATTCCTGACAGGCGGTTTCGTAAACCCATTTGTAGAGCGGCGACAGCTTGAGAGCTTCAAGCAGGCGCAGAATCATGATGGCTGGGCCGGCCGGGAAAGGCTTGATCTTCTTGCCGAAGCCGGCACGGTCGAGAACAGCCTGAAAGTCGCCCCGGAAAGTGCCGAATTCTTTGGCGCCGATGTTGTAGGTATCGTTAACTATCGCTTCATCTTTGGTCAGGCACATATAGATGGCTTCGCAGAGATCTTCGACGTCGAGATACTGATAGAGGTTGCGACCGTTGCCGAGAATGGGAAATCCCCTGCCCTCGCTTGCCCAATCATAGAGCATGGCAAAGACGCCAAGCCGCTCTGGCCCGATAAACGACTTCGGCCTGAGAACCGGCACGCACATTCCCTTATCGCGAAATTCGAAACAGACCTCTTCGGCCTTGACCTTGGCTTCGCCGTATGGCCCAACGCCGATCTTGCGATCGTCTTCGAAAAGCGGATGATGGTCGGGAACGCCATAGACAGCCGTCGAGGACACATGCACCACGCGCTTTATGCCGGCCTTCTGCGCCTGTTCGAGAACGGTGCGGGTGCCGTCGATATCGGTCGAAAAAATGTCTTCTGGCTTGTAAAGCGGCAGCGCCGCCGCGCAATGCACGACCGAGTCGCAACCCTGCAGTGCCAGCGCCACATCGTCAGCCTTGCGGATATCACCTGTGACAATGCCGATTTTGTCGCGCTCAGGATAGTCGAAAGGCGCGATATCGAGCGAAACCACCTGATGGCCGCGCTCGAGAAGATAACGCACCAGATTTATACCAAGAAACCCGGCCCCGCCGGTGATCATTACTTTCATGTTTACCTCACAGCAAAATTTTACGTAATGATGTTATCAATAGTGTGTGCTAGATGCAAATGAACTTTTTCATAATAGCTAAGATGAAGACAAGGAGTATATCCACCACTCTGTAATCAGATATGAGCTTTTTGCAATTGTGTTTTAATGAAATGTGGCTTATAATCGGCGACAACATCAACAGCAAAAAAGAGTTGTCTTCTTATTGCAAGCGAATATCAGGGAGAGATTATGAACTCAAGCCATCTTACATGGTTGTCGAAGCAAATAGCTCGCAATATTTTAAGAACCTGGCTGGAGCAGAAAGCAAAATTGTCAGGAGCAGCTTTTTCATGTAGGGTTCTGAAAGGAACATCGTCCTACAATCTGGCGATAAATTCCGACATGAGTGTTTCATGCAACTGCCAGGATTTTGATGGCGCTGGAAGACTAGGCGATCTATCGATCAATTCACTGACAGAAATACTATCTGGTGAAAAAGCCCAGTATTTCAGAAAAACTCTTGCAGAAGGCAAATTGCCGTTACTGAATTGCACGCGCTGCGTAGAACTTGAAATGGTTGCTTCAGATCAGGCTTTGGAGGCATCAAAGATCATTGCTGTTCCTCACAAGAACATAATGATAGAGAATACGATTTTATGTGGATGCAACTGTTTGTCCTGTGCTCGTCCACAGGTTATGCGCAACAGAAAAAAGCTTGCACTTAGTCTTGATGATATTGGCATAATTGCAGAGGAAATCAAGAGACATGGAATATCCTCCCTGGCTTACTTCAATCTGGGCGATCCTTTTCTTTCTTCATCAATCTATGATGAACTGGCTCTGATAAAAAAAGTAAATCCGCACCTTAGCATCTACACTTCTACCAATGGGCTTTATCTGGATTCTCCTGCTAAGTTTGAAGCTGCATTGCTGACTGATCGCATTGGAATCTCTATAGATGGAATAGATTCAGCCATGGTCAGAAAATATCAGCGGAACGGCGATTTTGAGCGCTCGTTTGGCAATATGTGCAGGCTAGTAAGCTATCGCAATAAACAGAGCCAGAATAAAACAGAAATAATGTGGAACTACATTCTATTCAACTGGAATGACAAACCAAAAAACATAATCCAGGCTCAACAACTGGCACGCCAGGCTGGGATTGATACGCTTTCCCTATGTCACACGAAATCTCCGCTCTGGGGAACTTCATGGCGCTGGTATACTAATAAATTCTATAGAGAGATTAGAAAAGGGCAGAGCTCACAATTTCTGGCAATTCCAATAGTTTGATGCTATGGCAGAGGCTTTTAAGACATCAGAACTTCTGCGTGGCGTTGCATCGCTTTTTCCCAGGTAAAACCGGCAGCGCGAACAATGCTTCGCCTTCTTAATTCTAGTCTGTCACCCTCAAGAACACGCCGCATGGCATCTGCAAAAGAGGTGGCATTAAAGGGCGCGGCAAAGAATCCTGCATCAGCGCAAATTTCAGGCATGGGTTCTATATTCATGGCGACGACAGGACATCCACAGGCCATGGCCTCAAGCAAGATGTTAGGACAATTCTCGCACCAGGACGGGTAGACCATGGCCACAGCATTGGCATACCATCCGGGCAATTCGCTGTATTTGACCGATTCAAGAAACTCGATTCTTTCAGAGACACCTCTTGCCTGAACCAGTTCATGTATCATCTTCATGTAACCTGGATCGAAGACCTTGCCAGCAACAAACACTCTGGGGAGTGACCTATCAAAAGCCAGCGCCTCGACAAGATATTCAAGCCCCTTATAAACATAGAGATTTGATACGTAAAGGAAATACGGCTCGTTGCCGACCCTGGCGGGCCTGGGCGAATCCGGCCTGAAGAGGCTGGAGATTCCATGGTAGAGAACCGGCGAATTGACTTCGGGCGCCCATTTTTTCAACAAGGAAGCAGTTGCGTATGAAAGCGAGATTACCGAATCGCTTTTCCTTGCTGCATAAAGAGTCAACATTCTCAGGAAATAGAAATGTGCCAGTTTCAATTTTGGTTCATACTGCCGTAGCATCTTGAAAACACGCGGAGTAAGGGGTGCTACATTTCTCAGAATAACTGTTACAGGAATCCCTGGACTGACGAAAGGAATTATGTTGGCAACACACAGCAGTCGGTCAGCCTGCCATTCTTTGCAGATTCGAATCAGGCCGGTATTTTCCCACAGGTAGCGCTGAAAAACGTTTCCAGATGCCTCGGGAACAACCTTGAGGGTGAGGTTGGGCTGACTGCTTACAGTGACCGGCAACTCAATATCTGGTATAGCCGCCAGAAAATTGTCTCGCGGGCAAAGCTGTGGCAGCATCTGAAGGAGATTTACCAAATAGGATACACCGCCGCCGGCCCGGGCTGAAACAGCATTGATTAAAATTTTCATGTCTCTATTATACCCTGTGTGACTGGTTCAAAATCTACCATATAACAAAAAGCTGCTGTTTAAAAGCAAAATAAGACTGGCAGGCTTCCCTTGAGCTGATTCAAATTGCATCTTAAGCATTGTGGATCTGGCATTATCAGCCGACTGCTGGCTTTACACCCTTACCGACAACGCCATTCAAACCGTTTCTCACATTAACATCTACGAAGCCTTCACGGGCGAACCAGCTCTGCACGGTTTCGAGGCTTTGCGGCAGATCGTATTCGGGTGAGAGCATGTCGAAAGTGTCGAGAATTGCCCATTCCATATTCAGTTCAGCAGACAGCCCCAGATATGAAAATTCGACGATTGGAACAAGCCTGGCCCCTGCCCTGCCGGCGATTTTGCGCAGCACCCTGGCGACCGGCACCAATGTGGGTGCAAGTCTGGCAATAAGCCGGTATAGCTTCTGCTGCTCGATGCGTTTGGTGAATGGGCGCAGCAGGTATTTCCATTGCAGGCGCGCCAACAGATCGTCACGATAAACGTCTATTACCAGCTCGCCGCCGGGCTTGACCTGCTTTGCCAGAGAGGCAAAAGCCTGGGCCGGATCGGGCGTGTGCTGTATAACGCCTAGACATATAACCTTGTCGAAAGACTCCGGCGCAAATGGAATCTTAAAAATGTCGCCCTGAAACAGATGTAAGTTCTTGTTGTGACCGTTGTTCAGGTAATTGGCATCGACAGCGGTCGAATAGTCGAATGAGTAGATTTCAGCGCCAGTTTTCACCAGAACCTCGGTAAAGCGGCCGGCGCCGGAACCGGCCTCAAGAATGCACTGTCCCGAAAGATCTGCCGGCCAGGCGGTCGCGTCTTCCACTCGCCGCTTTGAAATATCGAGTCCGGAAAAGCTGTCGAGCTGGGTTTTGCGATGGCGGTTCCATTGAAAACCGAACGAATCAGCATAATTTTCCCCCGGCACAAAGCGCGGAATGAATTTGATAAGGGAATACTCATTGGAGCAGTGACTACATCTGATCATTTCAGTTGCCTCTGACATGACCAACTCTCGCATCTGTTGAGCTGACAAGATTTGCTGATGGCAGTTTATACAAATGTATTTCAGTCTATTTGTTAACATGTGCTACCTTTGAAAATCGCCATTCATTACTTTATTAAATGGCTGCAAAACGCGGGGGAGGATGCCGTGGATGTGGGCGATCAGGACGCCGTAGTTTACGATTGGAATGCTTTTGCCTGCGGCACTTTTGATGCGGTGTTGCATTTCACGGCGGTTGAGCATGCAGGCGCCGCAGTGCACTACCAGCTTGTAATCCTGCAGATTGGAAGGGTACGAGAAGCCGGCTGAGTGTTCGAAGATCAGCTGTTTGCCGGTGTATTCGCGCAACCAGCGGGGGATTTTGACGGTGCCGATATCGTCGCACTGGCGGTGATGCGTACAACCCTCGGCGACCAGCACCTTATCGCCGTCCTGAAGCGTATCGATGGTGCGGGCACCCTTCACCAGTTCAGCGAGATCACCCTTGTGTCTGGCAAATAAGATTGAAAATGAGGTCAGCTGAATATCTGCGGGTGTTTCGGCAGAGACCTTGGCAAAGGCCTGCGAATCGGTAATTACCAGAGTTGGCTTGCGGCCCAGACAGGCCAGAGCCGCGGAATATTCGCTCTCTTTGGTAACAATTGCGATGGCGTCACCGTCGAGAATGTCGCGCAAAACCTGCTGCTGCGGCAGAATCATGCGCCCCTTTGGCGCAGCAGAGTCTATCGGAGTGACCAGCACAACGAGATCGCCGGGGTTGATGATATCGCGCACCAGAAAAGACGTGCCCTCTTCTTCAGGCAGTTTCTTGATCAAGGCCTGTTTGACATTATCGATACCTGTATTACTCGTCGCCGATACGGCAATTACAGTATGCCCCAACTCAGTTTTAAGTTTTTCAGTATCAATAGCGTTCTGATCGAGCTGATCGACCTTGTTCAGCGCTATTATCACCGGCAGTTTCTTAGCTTCGATGCGCTGCAAAAGCTCCTTCTCGAAGCTGTAGTCCGAGCTCGAGCTATCGATCACCACAATGGCGACATCTGTTTTGTTAAGAACCTCGATAGTCTTTTGTATGCGCAGCTGGCCAAGTCCGCCGACATCATCAAGACCCGCGGTATCAATAATTACAACCGGCCCAATCGGCAGAATTTCCATGGCCTTGTAAACCGGGTCAGTGGTAGTGCCCGGCACCTCAGAGACCAGAGCTATCTGCTGCCCGGTAATGGCGTTGATGAGGCTGGACTTGCCAGCATTTCGTCGCCCGAAAAGACTGATATGAACCCTGTCGCCGCGTGGTGTCTGATTTAAACTCAAGTGTGGCTCCTGTTAAGAATTTGGCAGTGAGATGCCATAATGCCGGCGCCAGAGCTCGAACAAAGTCAAGGCAAACAGGCGCTCTGCATTGTTGATCAAAGAACACGAATCTCGCAAAAGCTTTTTGACTTCAGATCTGCTGAAAATGCCAGCGGATGCGAGCAAAACGTCGTGGATGGCATTCTTCCATTCTGGCTGCCGCAGCCACTGCTGCAAGGGAATGCTGAAGCCCTGTTTGCGCTGAATATCAAGTTTTTCCGGCAAAAGGCGCCTGGCAGCCTTTTTAAGAAATATCTTTTTCTGGCGCGCATCAGCCTTGAGAAAGGCTGGCACTTTGCCATAAGCAAATTCTATCATGCGATAATCGAGAAATGGTGCGCGCATCTCAATTGAATTAAGCATGCTGGCACGATCAACCTTAACCAGAATGTCTTCTGCCATGTAATTGGCAAAATCCGTGCGCGTGTAACGTTCGACCAGATTGGTCTGAAATGCAGTTCTCTCTCGCCACAGACGCTCAGCATAGCCGGCATGGAGACCTGGCAGCAAACGTTCCCGGGCTGATTTCTCGAACAGCAGCAGCGATTTTGGCACTTCGCTTGAGAAATCGATATCTGCCGACATAAACCAGTTACGGCCCTTGAGACCGACTGGAAGGAACTTTTCGCTGATGCTGCCAATAATGCGCCGCAGAGTTGTCGGCACATGCACCATGAGTTCATCCATGTGGCTGAAATAACTGTAACCCGGGTAGCCGCCGAAAAGCTCGTCACCGCCATCGCCGCCAAGCGCTACTGTACAATGCTGACGCACCAGCTGACAAACCAGAAAGGTTGGAATCATCGACGAATCATTAATTGGCTCGTCGTACTGCGCCGCCAGCCTGGGAAGAAGTTCGGGCGTTGTATCGCCGGCTGCAAGCTCGATATGGTCAGTAGCAAAATGCCCCGCAACCAGCCTGGCATGCTCTGTTTCATCATGGCTGCCATAACCCGGAAAACGCACGTTGAAGGTCTTTACCCGGTTTGAACTACGCACAGCCATCGCCGTAACCAGACTCGAATCGATACCGCCGCTGAGCAGCACGCCAACCGGAACATCAGCTACCAGTTGCCTTTTTACAGAGTCGCAAAGAATCTCTTCGAATTCTTCCAGCAAAGCCTGTTCATCGACAGCAGAAGCCTGCTCAGAGACGAGCGGCGCTTCGGGAGGCGACCAGTAGCGCCATACCCGGCACAGTCCGTCAGAGCGGCGATAGAGCATGGCATGCGCTGGCGACAGTTTGCTGACATGTCTTAAAATGCAGAGTTCGCCAGGAACATAACCAAAATTCAGATAACAGTCGAGCGCTTCAGGCTCTATCTCACGAGTAAAATCGGAGCGGGACATAATGGCCTTGAGCTCGGAAGCAAAACAGAAAACACCGGCATGATTGCTGTAATACAAAGGCTTCTCGCCGGCGCGATCGCGCGCCAGAAAGATTTCCTGCCGGCTGCAATCATAGATTGCGAAGGCGAACATGCCATTGAAACGACTGACGCAATCGCGTCCCCACTGCCTATATGACTGCAGCACCACCTCGGTATCTGACTGTGAACGAAAGCTGTAGCCAAGCTCAACCAGCTCGTTACGGATATCAAGATAGTTGTATATCTCTCCGTTAAAAACTATGACAAACTGCCCCGACGCATCGCTCATCGGCTGATTGGCCAGTTCTGACAGGTCGAGAATCGACAGGCGGCGATGCGCCAGAAAGACCTGGCGGTCAGAAGAAAGCCATTCTCCAGCGGCATCAGGGCCACGATGCAGCATGGTATCGCGTGCACTGCAAAGCGCGCGCGTATCTGCAAATGGTGCCTTGCCTGTCTGACCGTATATTCCGCACATATCTTTCTATTATGCCTTATCTGAGCTAATTCTCTGTCACATATGAGTTCAATAACTCTATCCGTGGTATACCGCTTATGCCGGACTCTCGGCAGAGGCCCAACGCTACAACTGACGACTGCACAATGTTAGTGTTAAATTGTTAAAATTACAAGCCTTGAGAAGGTTTGATTTTGCAAAATTTGTGCTAAAATATCTGCATGGAAATGCCCGATCAGAATGAAAGCGCTGCCCGGCCAGCAAGCCTGGAAATCGTTTGCAGGAACTGCAAAGAAAAGTTTGCGGTGCCTGAGCATGTGATTTCGCAAAATGAATTTCCATGCCCGGCCTGCTCGTTTATCAATCACGTAAAACCACCAGGAAAACTTTCAAGGGCTAACATCCTGGCCAAGATCGGCAAAATTGTCGGTGATGAACCTGAAGTAGATGAGCACAGTGCTTACAGAGCACGCGTCAAAGGCGGCATCGCGCTGTTTGCGGCAATTCTGCTGGCCATCATTTACACATTGTTGAATAACTAGTCCTCTGTCACACATGAGTTTAAGAATTCAATACGTGGTATACCGCTTATGCCGGGCTCTCGGCAGAATCTCATTCGCTCCAGCGATTCCTCGCTTGCCTGCTGGATGGCAGGCATGCTCGTCACAAGC
>PGYA01000049.1 GCA_002839435.1 Candidatus Riflebacteria bacterium HGW-Riflebacteria-2
CCGCCGTCGGAAAAGGAATGGAGCATTTTCTGGGATCGCTTTCACCGCCGTTACACCGCTTTCAAGGAAAGCGACGATGATGTTAAAACCTTTGTCAAAGAGATGAACACAGTGATGGGCGAGGTCATCCGAGAACGTGACATGGCCACCCGACCGCGCACCGGACTGGCCTACTGGGTGGCACTGACACTTTTCCCTCTTCTATTGATAGTGACATACGTTTTGCGGGGCTTATTCGAACGGAATCCATCGCCCTCGATAAACAGCACGCCGCTGCGGCGGGTCGCATGCTTTCTGCTTCCGGCGCTGTCGGTCATGCTGGTATTCAGGCTGCTTCCGCTCTGCGTGGCATTTGCCGCCAGCTTTACCGACCTCGGAGCGGCAAACATTACGAATCCATCGAATTCGCTTTTTACCGGCACCGGAAATTATCTGCGACTTTACCAGGATGAAATTTTCTGGAAAAGCGTTAAAAACACTCTTGTTTACCTGATTGTCGGCGTACCGATCAACATGCTGATTGCGCTGACGCTGGCGCTGGCGATCAACCGCTTCCGGGGCTGGCGCCGAACCCTTCTGGCATCCGGGCTTTTTCTTCCATCGGTTATCACCATGGTAGCGTCGGCAGTGACCTGGCGCTGGCTTTACTGCCAGCAGAGCCCGATCAACATTGCCATAAACTGGCTGGGTTTCAGCCCGGTCAACTGGTTGGGCAACCCCGACCTTGCTCTGCCTTCGCTGATCATTTTTTCGGTGTGGCGCAGTTATGGGCTGAGCATGCTGATAATTCTGGCCGGACTCGAACTGATCAACCGCGAGCTCTACGAAGCGGTTCGTATCGATGGCGGCAGCACCTGGAACGAGTTTCGCCACGTCACCCTGCCCGGCCTTCGCGGCACGCTGTTTGCGGTAGCTGTCGGCGTTGTCGTTGCCAACATTCAGTTTTTCATCGAACCCTATGTCTTAACCGGCGGCGGGCCGAAAGATGCAACCATGTCGCTGCTGCTGTTTTCTTATAACCGCGCCTTCGGCTCATTCCAGCTTGGTTATGCCTCTTCGGTCATTACTGTTCTCTTCGTATTTTTCTTCGTATTCAACTTCTGGCAGCGGCATTTCCGCCGCAAACTGCGCTAACAGGAAAGCATGATGCAAAAGACAACGCGCCAACGCCTGCTTAAAGAAACGCTGTTCTTCAGCTTTCTTGTCTGCACGCTGGCTGTGACCATGCTGCCATTCATTTTCATGTCAGCCGAAGCGCTGGCACCTTCACCAATGGCTAAAACTGAAGGTTCGCGCTACCTGCCGCAGAACTGGTCACTGGATTCATTCCGGCAACTGCTCAGTGTCGGCGATGTCGGGCGTTTTGCCATGAACAGCATGATTCACGCCTTTGGCTATACCTTTCTGTCGCTGCTGTTAAATTCGCTGGCGGCCTTCGCGTTTGCGCGCATGGTGTTTCCGGGGCGTGACCGCCTGTTCACCATGCTGATACTGGCGATGATGATACCCGGCCAGGTGATAATGATACCGGTATTCGCGATCGTCAAATCTCTGGGAATGCTCAATTCATTCGCCGGACTGATAATTCCAGGCTGTGCGCATGCGTTCGGCATTTTCGCGGTGCGCCAGTTCATGCTCGATCTGCCCGACGAAATTTTCGATGCAGCGCGCACCGATGGCTGCAGCGATTTTGGATTGTTCGTACATATCGCGCTACCTCTGTGCCGCCCGATTCTGGCGAGTCTGGCAGTAACCAGCTTCATTTACACCTGGGATCAATTCCTTTACCCTCTGGTAATCATGCAGGACGAGCCGATGTTCACGCTGCCGGTAGCCCTGGTTTCATTGACTTCGCAGCATTTTGGCAGCTGGGGCATGCTGCTGGCAGGCGGCGTCGTTACCGCGCTTCCCTCGCTTATCGTCTTCATGCTGGCACAGCGTGCCTACGTAGCCGGCATCACCAGCGGCAGCAGCAAAGGTTAGGAGTCTTCCATGAAAGTCGCAACCGGGACAGCAGCTTTTGTTCGACAAGAGAATCAGGCAATGAGTTCACATAAAATCACTCGAAGCAATACGTGCAGATTAGATCGCAAGGGCGGCTGTATGCTCTTGATCTCCAAATTTTTTCTGCTGATGTTTCCTCTGCTTTTCATCGGTTTTGGCGCGCAGATGTTCTACAAGAACTGGCAGGCGCTGGGTTGGCCCGAGGTGCCTATTGTCATCGGCGGTTCCGATGCTGGCAGCAGCTACGACGAAGATTCTGAAACCGGCGAGAAAACCTGGTCTATCGACGTCAGGATGCACTTTGACGGATCTTATGATGGAAAGCCGATTTCCGGCAGTTTTTTGCGCTCGAGCCGTTTTGGCAGTGTCGAGCCAACTCCTGACGAGATTGAAAAGCAGCGCCAGGCAACGCTCGTCAGCTACCAGCGCGACGGCCTGACCGCCCGCGTCAACCCTCTGGATACCAGCGAAACCCTGGTCGAACCATCGCTGATCGGCGCGACTTTCATGGTTCTGATCGGCATCGGCCTGCTCGTTCTGTTCATCCGAAAACACCACAAGATCTCAGAAGACGACATATAAGAGCTGGCAAACTCGTCGCTGCCCCGTGTGTCTTCAAAATCAATGATCGCAATCGTTCGGTTTAACATCAGCCTTAATCTGAACCAGTAATTTTTCCTGCCACTTTGGGCAAGAATCGGTAATAATTGTTACCAGTTACTTTATCATTCGTGAAAGTTAATAGCAGGTGGGTTCTTCGTGAGCGAAAAATGCGAGCCAGAAGATAGACCTTTATTTGCCATCGCCAAACAGTGATTCGATAAATTTTGCGATGTTTTTGAGGCTGAAGGGTGAAGCGTCGGCCTCTGCTTCTTTAAGCTCGGCAAGCTCCTGGCGGAGTGCGCCAATTTTCATGTCGTGGTAAGGCGAGTCTTCCCAGAACTGTGATTCTTTGTAGTCCAGCTCTTTTTCGAGTTCCTTAATGCGGGCTCTTCTTGCTGCTCGATCCATGTTATCCTCTACACCTGCGCGAAATTTATACTGGTAACTGTTTGCGTAAGCCGCCCGGCCGATTTACTTCGGCAGGGCGGCTATAAGATGACCTGTAATTATTAACGTTAACGCGCCCGTTTTTACTTTATCGGGGCGAAGCGGGCGCTGAAATGGCGAAGGAAAGGCGCTTCCCAGACGATTTTGAGGCCCTTTGCCTTTTTGCGCTGCTCGAATGTTTCGATGATCGCTTCGACAGCATAGTCGAAATGGCTCTGCGTGTAGACGCGGCGCGGAAAAGCCAGGCGCACCAGTTCCATCGCGGATGGTATCTCTTTGCCGGTTTTCTTGTCTTTCTTGCCGAACATTACCGAACCGATTTCGACACCACGAATGCCACCGGTGCGATAGAGTTCGCAGCAGAGCACCTGGCCGGGATATTGTTCGGCCGGGATATGCGGATAAACCGACTTCGCGTCGATGTACACAGCGTGGCCGCCGGTCGGGCGGATAATGCCGATTCCGGCCGCCAGCAGCCGATCACCCATGTATTCGGCAGTGCGCACGCGATAGCGCAGATAATCTTCGTCGAGTGCTTCCATCAGGCCAACGGCCAGTGCATCGAGGTCGCGGCCGGCCAGCCCGCCGTAGCTCGGAAAGCCTTCAGTGAGAATAAGCAAATTACGGCAGTTCGCGGCAAGATCGCCGTCGTTCATGGCGAGGAAACCGCCGATATTCACCATACCGTCTTTTTTGGCGCTCATCGTGCAGCCATCGGCATAAGAAAACATTTCCTGCGCGATTTCGAGAGGAGTCTTCTTTTCGTAACCCTTCTCACGGATCTTGATGAAATATGAATTCTCAGCAAAGCGGCAGGCGTCGATGAAGAACGGCACCTTGTATTTTTTGTAGATCTTCGCGGCGGCTTTGATGTTTTCCATCGAGACCGGCTGGCCACCACCTGAATTGTTGGTGACCGTCATCATGCCGAGCGGCACTTTTTTGTGGTTCTTTTTGAGATACTCTTCGAGCTTTACCAGGTCGATGTTGCCCTTGAACGGGTGCACCAGCGCCGGCTGTTTGCCCTCAGTAATAACGAGATCGACGGCTTCGGCGCCCTGATACTCAACATTGGCGCGCGTCGTGTCGAAATGCGTGTTGTTAGGAACGCTGTCACCTTTTTTGAGTGCGGTCGTGAACAGAATTTTTTCGGCGGCACGTCCCTGATGGGTCGGAATCACGTGCTTAAAACCGGTAATTTTCTGAACAACACTCTCAAAGTGATAAAAGCTTTTGCTGCCGGCATAAGCTTCGTCGCCGGTAATCATGGCAGCCCACTGTTTGTCGCTCATGGCACCGGTTCCGCTGTCGGTAAGAAAATCGAGCAGAACGTTGTCGGCCTTAATCAGAAACGGGTTATAAAAAGCCTCTTTCAGCAGCTGCACGCGCTGTTTTTCGGTAGTCTGGCGAATCGGCTCGACCATCTTGATTTTGAAAGGTTCAATCAAAGTCTTCATATCACACCTCGTGTATATCTGATTCCATGCGACAACGCACGACAGTCAGCAGAATAACACGCCCCGCCCGGCAGGTAAAGAAAAACCCGCAGCCACGCACCAGTCACCCTCTTAAAGCTCACCGCCGGCACCAAAAACCCTGAGAGCATCCACCGATTGCACCGATGCCGCAGATTAGAAGCAGCTATTCTCAGTGAGAAGTCAGGCATGAACCCTGCGACAACGCGCAGGATAGCGACGTATCGCGCCGAAGCCTTTCTCGATCCGCGAAGCTCTAGCGAAGAAGGTTTAACGAGGCTGGCTGCAACCTTCTCGGTCATTCTGCGCGAAGCAAAACGAAGTCGCAGAATCCACTTTTTGACGACTGACCAAATCTCTCAAAAAATCTGTGCACATCTGTTCAATCGGTGGACAAGTCTTAAGTGGCAAGCTTCTCTTCAGACCTGCTTCTTTTAATCTGCGTATATCTGTGTAATCGGCGGATAAATCTTAAGCGGTCTGCGGCGGATCAGTCGGCAGCGGCTCGTCATGCCGCATGGGCGTTGACAGCAATTAATTATTGCCTGTCACGATTCTGAAGCCGATGTTATAGTCTTTGAAATTTTCAAATGATCGACGGTAACGATATGCAGGATTCAAACTTTGCGGACCGCTGTCATGTCCACCGCCCCGCACGATGCGATTATTGCCGCCGACAGGGCCTTTCGGGTCTTTGTCCTCTCCGGCAGAATAGTAGTTATGACCGTACCAGTCCCAGCACCATTCCCAGACATTTCCCTGCATGTCATACAAACCCCATGGATTCGGGGCGAAAGCGCCTGCTTTGGCAGGTCTTCCTGAACCTTTCTGGAACATCTTGTAACCTGAATTGCCCCACCAGCAGGCATGCTTGTTCAGATCAGCCTTCTCATCTGAATCTCCCCAGTAATATGCTGTAGTTGTGCCGGCTCTGCAGCAGTATTCCCATTCTGCTTCAGTTGGCAGCCTGTAACCGGATGCATTCCAATCGCAGTCAACATAGTCATTTTGAGAAATATCATAATCCCCGGTCTGATCGCTGTAGCACGGGGTAAGCCCGGCCTTCTGACTCAGTTTATTGCAAAACGAGACTGCTTCATACCAGGAAACTGATTCAACCGGCAGATCCTTGGCTTCAGCCGATTTATAAAAAGAGGGGTTGTACCCCATTATCTTTTCGAACTGTGATTGAGTAACCTCATGCTTGCCACACAGCAAGCCACTGGCAATGGCAACCTCCCGGACGTATTCCGTATCTGGCGCACCGTCTTTCCTGCCCATACTGAATTTTCCTGGTGCGATTTTGACAAACCCGATTTGAACTCCATCGCCAAGCTCAAGATCAAGAGGCTTTTCTTGAGAAGATCGACCTGATTCATCTTTGCCTGCTTTTTTGGTCTTCGTGCTTGCTTTCTTCTTTGGCAAAAGGCTACTCCTCCAGATTTCTTTTACCACTCTGAAACCGACATGATCGGAATAATCTTTATCATACGGCGAGCACGAGATTCTTCGGGCGGAATAACAATCCTGAGCTTCAAAAAAATACGCGCCGCCTCTTAAAACTCCGAAACCAGACGAGCTTCCTCCTCTTGGATCGATTAGAGGGTCACCGTCAAGGTCGGTATAGTTATCGGTAAATGTGTCCCAGCACCATTCTGCAACATTGCCATATACATCATGCAATCCCCAGGGGTTGGCAGATTTTGCGCCAACGGGCTGGGTTCCACTCATTTTAGCGTGCGGCTCTTTCCAGCCACTTTTGTAGGCGTTTTCCTTGCACCACATATACTCGTTGGCAATCTGATCATTTACTTCATGACCCCAGAAATACTTTGATGGAGTGCCGGCTCTGCAGCAATATTCCCACTCAGCCTCCGTCGGCAGGCGAAAACCATTGCCGTCATCTTCCCAGAAAACTAGAGTCTCTGAAAGTTTTTCACCCGGTATAATTCTGTAGCAAGGAGTTAACCCAAGTTTTTTGCTCAACTCATTACAAAAAATCGCTGCCTCAGCTCTGGCAACACTCTCAACCGGCTGCTTATCCGTATTCTGGTAACTATTGGCAGGTGTGTGCTTCGACGGGTTATTACCAATTACTTTCTTATACTCTTCTTGGGTTACTTCATATTTGCCAATAAAAAAGTCTCTGGTTAATGTGACTTCCCGAAGCGGTTGTTCATTTTCCTGGTCTCCGATCTGACCCATTGTAAACTTGCCAGACTTGATTTTTACCAACTCAAGTTTGATGCCGTCACCCAGATCGATCTTGAGCGTCTTAGGCAAAGGCTTTTCAGTCTTTACTTGTGCATGCTCTATCTTTTTATCTTCACTACTTTTAACCTCGACAGCCTCTTTGCTCGACGTTTCGGCAATTTTTTCCGGACCTGCCTTTTCACTTATTGTGACTTCTTTTTTGTCGCCGCCACAGCCGGTTGAAATGACTAACTGAAAAAGTAGAGCAACAAATAAGAAAATGTGAACTGTGCTTTTCATAGGCTTGATCCCCGTAGTCTGTACAGATTTTTCAAAACCGATGCTTATACTACTTTTTCAATCTGAGCGTTGCAAGCTCTAAATATAAAGACTCAGAGGTAGATTTACTTCCTGAAGCGAAGTTCTAACAGCATGCTGGCCTTTTTAATCAGTCACGCGACGGTTTATTACTATGGCGGGTATTTCCAAAGCGGCTAAGCAGGCGATAAATCGCATTGGCGCCAAAATCTAGCGCAGCCACCGGAATGCGTTCGTCAGCGGCATGAATGGTTCGCGAAAAATCGAAACCCACTGGCAACGGCATTGGCAGGAAACCATAAGTCTGAATGCCCAGCTGCGAAAAGAACCTTGCATCGGTAACTCCGCTCAATAAAAGTGGAATCGGCTCGCAGTCGGGGTCAGCATCGCGCAATATAGCGGTAAGTTCTGCGAAAAGGCCCATGTCGGGCTGGCCAGGCCCCGGGCAGTAATGCATCAGCTCGAACTCGACCTCATTGCCAACAATGCGGCACAATTCCGACAGCATAATCTCTGGGCGAAAGCCTGGCAGCAAGCGCCCGTCCAGCCCGACCGATATTTCTCCGGGGATGACGTTAACCCGTTCACCACCCTTGAGAACAGTCGGGCACACGGTATTGTGCAGCAAGGAGTCAAACAGAAGCGCGCGTTCGCCCATCAGATCGAGCAACCTGTCAGTCAGCAGCGGGTTGTTAAGCAATCTGATCAGCACACCGCTCAGACCACCGGTCTTTGCAGCAACCCGGCTGATCATCTCACGCGCCACCGGAGTTATGTGAACTGGCAATCTGTGGCTGTCGAGTCGTTGTAAAAACCTGGCCAGCTTCGCCATGGCACCGCCACGAACCGGCATCGAGCCATGCCCACCGGCACCGCGCACCGTGGCTTTGAACCAGCACATCTGCTTCTCGGCGACCTGAATCGGGTAGAAGGTTTTGCCGGCAATCGCAAAGGTGAAACCGCCGAATTCACCAATCGCATAGCGAACATCTTTAAACAGCCCGGGGTGCTCTTCGACAAGAAATTTCGCGCCATACTCGCTGCCGGCTTCTTCATCACAGACCAGCGCCAGAATGACATCGCCGGGTAGCGCCAGACCGTCGGCTTTTGCGCGCAAAAAGGCAGTCAGCATCATGGCAACGCCGCCCTTCATGTCGAGGGCGCCGCGGCCCCAGACAAAGTCATCGACAATTTTGCCAGCAAATGGCGGGTGCTGCCATTGCTGATCTGATGTCACAGCCACATCGACATGCCCATAAAGCAGCAGTGGCGGGGCACTCCCCTGCCCTTTCAAGCGAGCGATCAGGTTGGGCCGCTCAGGCGACTTTGCCAGCAGCATCGTGTCGATGCCGGCATCGCGCAGAAGCTTCTCAACAAAAGTGATACAGGCCAATTCGTTACCGGGCGGATTGCTGGTATCGAATTGAATAAGCTTCTGTAGCAGCGACGCAGGCCGATGCCAGGCATGCATTAGCGTTTCCTTCGTCATGTCAGTATGATATCATGCAACCGAATAAATAAATCAACTTGCTTGCATTAAGGTGCTGACTTGCCATAGGCTGTGCTAATGGGATGCATATTTCAATTTTTTCTGCTGGTGACATTCTTTTCGGTCAGCGAAGTATATCTTCTGCTGCTGGTCGCGCAGCACACCGGCCTTCTGTTCACCATGGCTTGCTGTGTGGTTACCGGTATTGTCGGTGGTTACTTCGTCAGACAACAGGGCATACAGACTCTGGTGCGAATACGGCAGACGCTGGAAGGGGGCGCATTGCCGGCTGATGAGGCGGTCGAGGGTCTGCTGCTGCTGATAGTTGGCGTGTTGCTGTGCGTGCCTGGCTTCATCACAGATACCCTGGGATTTCTCATCATCGTTCCGGCCATTCGCAACTTCGTCGCAAAGCGACTGGTGAAGCGCTTCAAGTCCGGAATAGACACCGGGCAGTTCAGAGTTTACACGTCAGGAAGTTCCGCTCAGCAAGATTCTCACGAGCATAGACAGCCTGAAGAACCGATACGCCCGTCTGAAGCCGAAATAGAAAATGCCACTATCGTGGATCAGCGCGATAACGACGACAATCCGTAACTTTTACCGACAATTGTCAGCCCTTAATCTTCAATCATTAAATGTATTTTTTCAGCACTGAGCGGATAAAATTCTGATCGGCCGCAGGGAATTCATCCACTGGAACCTCAGAGAAGCCAAACCAGTAGAAAGTCTGCTTTCTTGCAGGATTTATCATTTGCGGCTGCTGCCCAGGGCTGCAATTAAGAATTACATAGCCAATTTTTCGCCCATCGCCGGTTACACCGGCGCTTGTATACACATGACTACAGCCGGCAACTCCAGTTTCTTCGCGCAGTTCGCGCATGGCCGCCGCTTCAAAAGTTTCGCCGGCATCCACTGATCCGCAGGGAAACTCATAAACCATCCCGGCAGTGGATCGGTATCTCTGCTGTACAAGCACTTTTCCGTCACGAACAACGACTGCCACGGCAATGTTTTTTGTTGCAGCGGTTTCTCCAGCAACATCTTTGCCGGCGGCCAGAAGGACTTCGCGCACTTTGTGGTATTCTTCGATTCTTGCGTGATCTTTTTGAGTCGGCGAAGGAATGCGCGAAAGATCCATATTTTCGGCATTGTCAGCGAGCTTTACCGCAAGCGCAGTCTTGTCAGCGGCGGCGCGCCGGGCGGCATCGATTCTGGTTTCGCCTTTGCGCTTGGTCAGAGCATCGACCGCTGCAATCACGACAGGTGAAAAGCCATGCTGAGCCAGAGTTTCGAGCGTCACAGAAGTGTCTTCGACAATGTCATGCAGCACGCCCACGATCTGCTGCTGCCTGTCCTGCAGCCGAAACATGACGCGTAGAGGATGAAGAATATAGGGCTGGCCGGCTTTATCGACCTGACCCGCATGCGCTTCGGCAGCAAGCGCGATAGCCTTTTCCAGTGTTGCCATGGTATTTCCTTTCTGACGTATTCAGTTAGCCTAGTCGCAGCGAGTTAAAAAATCCGGTATTTACTATACTATGCTACAACAAAATTCAAAAGTCATCAGGACACCGCGCAAAAACAGTTTGACATTAAACTAATTTTCGAGCATATTAGAATAAATAGAGAAAAAAAATTCTAAGAGGTTGCCCCGCTGCCTTCTCGCTGCTTTTGTAACCCTTTAGAGAATTGAGACTGCTAATGATACTAAAATTGAATCATACAAAATCAATATTAAATTCTGCCAGCAGGACTGCGCTGTTGCTGCTGGTTCTGCTGATAATCGCCGCGGCGCCGACCTTTGGCGAAGAAGCGCTGACCGGCGAAGCGGCCGGGCTGGCCGCCAGCCTCAACGAGAGTCTGCTGCTGACATTTGCCGGCATATTCCTGATCGGGCTCGCGCTCAACCTGACGCCCTGCGTCTACCCAATGCTTGCCATCACAGTATCTATCTTCGGGCAGCAGGGCGAAAGCCGCGGCCCGCTCTTTCTGCGCCCGCTCGTTTACGTGCTCGGCATATCGACGATGTACAGCATTCTCGGCTTATTCGCTGCCCTCACCGGCGGCCTGTTCGGCAGCATTCTTCAGTTGCCGGTTGTGCTGCTGCTCGTCAGCCTTCTGTTCTTCGTATTGTCACTGAGCATGTTCGGATTCTACGAGCTGCAGATGCCATCTTCGCTTCTCAGTCGACTCGGCGGGCAGCGCTCGGCCAGCCTGTTCGGCACCTGGCTCTCGGGCCTGTTCGTCGGCATCTTCGCGGCCCCCTGCGTCGGCCCTCCGGTTATCGGCCTGCTGACACTGGTCGGCCATCGCGGCGAGCCGCTGTTCGGATTTCTCGTATTCTTCGTGCTGAGCCTCGGACTCGGATTTCCCTACCTGGTTCTCGGCACATTCACCGGTCTGCTACAGAAACTGCCACGTTCAGGTGCCTGGATGAACTGGGTCAAGAAGCTGCTTGGAATCGTGCTCATCGCCGTCGGCTTCTTCTACCTGTCGCTCGCTGTTGAGCCAGGTCTTACGTTCATACTGATTCCGCTGACCATGCTTCTGGGTGGCATTTATCTCGGTTTCATCGACAAAACGCAGACCAGCTCATACCTGTTTACATGGTTCAAGCGTCTGGCTGGTGTGGCAATCATAGTCGGATCGGTTCTGTTCTACCAGGCCGGTCAGGTTCCAGCCATCAACTGGGAAAAATACTCCGGGCAACCGACACACTTTGGCCCCGCCGCCATTTATTTTTCTGCCAGCTGGTGTATTCCCTGTCTCGAACTCGATCGTATGACCTTCACCGAGCGCACTGCCATTGAAGCAATGGGCCAGCTCAAGCGCTTCAAGGTCGATCTGTCGAATTACGACTCGCCTGAATCAAAGGCAGTGCGCGAAAAATACCGCATCCTCGGCGTGCCTACCCTGGTGTTTCTCGATAAAAACGGCCAGGAGGTTCTTCAGGAGCGGGTCGTCGGCTTCGTCAGCGCTGAAGAGCTTATCGCCCGCATCGAACGGGTAAAAGTCGCCGTCGCTGCCGGTGGCGAAACAGCGGTCGCCGCTGATTCGCCCCACAAAATAGAAGAAGAACCTTCACAGGCTTCAATAATTGCCGATGCTGCTTCGATTGTGCCGGGTTCGTCATTCAATCTCGGTGCCCTCTTCAAGATGCGCGAAGGCTGGCATGTCTACTGGATGAATCCTGGTGATTCAGGCACCGAGCCGCAGATCAGCTGGCGCCTGCCGGAAGGTTTCGCGATCGGCGAACCGAAATGGCCGGCGCCACAGCGTTTCGATAAACCACCGTTCGCCACTTTCGGACACGAAGACGAGCTGCTGCTGGCGCATGAAGTAAGTGTTCCAGCAAATCTCGAGCCTGGCACTGTCGTAAAAATAGGTGCCGACATCGAATGGCTGGTGTGCGATGAAATCTGCATCAGCCAGAGCGCCAGCGTCGAATTAGAACTGACGGTGGCGCAGACGGCACACCCTTCACCAGCCGACCCGTCATTTGCCAATGCTAAATATCTGTTGCCAGAAGCATCCCCTGACTGGAGATTCTCACCCACCTACGACACCCGCTCGGCACGGTTGCTGATTGAACCGCCAACCGGTGTTTCACTGCGAGATGCCGGCTCTCTGACTTTCTTTCCGGCACAGCAGGGCGTCTTTCGCCACGGCAGCATCAAAGCCACCATAGATGCAGGCAAAATCAGAGTAGACATGCAGCGAACCGGCCTGCCGCCCGAAGAAAGACTGCGCGGAGTCATCGTTCTTAACGAAGTTATCTCAGGCCAGCCCCGAAGTATAATAGTCGATACCGAATGGCATAAAAAGTGAAACTACACAGGAGAAGTGGATTATACTATGAGTAGTTATAAACAAAGGGCGTAGGCGGGTTTCTCAAAAGCGTAAGCTTGTGAGCCGAGCACTTTTGACTCAAAGGCTCCAGCAATCGAGAAGCAGATGAGGCGGTTTGCCGAAGGCAAAGGCCAGCTCTGAGCCAATCCTGGAGCGTTGAGATCCCGCCGAAAGCCCGGGTTATAAATACAAAATTTGAATGAAATTTAAAAAGAACAAAGGAGATAAATATGAAATACATTTACCTGACACTGGTAATCGTTCTGGCCCTGTTCATCCACAATGGCCTTACCGCCGAAGAAGCGACAGCGCCAACCGGCCCGGTTCTCGGCGAAGCTGCCCCGAATTTTACCCTCGCTGACCTCGATGGCAAACCGGTTGAACTCGCCTCATTCAAGGACAAATATGTCGTGCTTGAATGGACGAACTACGACTGCCCGTTCGTTAAAAAGCACTATTCGAGCGGAAACATGCAGGCACTGCAGGACAAGAACGTTGCTGAAGGCGTGATCTGGCTCGCCATTAACTCTTCAGCACCCGGCAAACAGGGCAATTTCCCGCCGGCAAAATGGAAGGAACTGGCAGCCGAGCGCAAATCGACGCCAACCGCGATTCTGCTCGATCCTGACGGCAAAGTCGGCCAGCTCTACCTGGCCAAAACCACTCCCGAAATGTTCGTGATCGACCCCACCGGAACACTGATCTACATGGGAGCCATCGATGACAAATCGAGCACGAACGTCGAAGACATCAAAACCGCAAAGAATTACGTGCAGCAGGCACTCGACGAAGCAAAAGCGCTCAAGCCTGTATCAGTGCCAATAACCAGATCCTACGGCTGCTCGGTTAAATATTGAATACTGAGTTTTATCAGCCAAAAGCGTATTTTGCCGTTCAATAACGTTATATTGAGATACAAGAAAAGTAAGGGCGCAGGCGGGTTTCTCATGAGCGGAAACTTTTTGCACATGGATGTGCTTATGCCGAGCTGCGCAGGATAGAGCAGCTCGGCCGAACCAGGCAGCATTGACGCAAAGCCATAGCTTTACAAGATGAGTCTTCGTCTGGGGAGAGTTGTAGCGAATGAGGGCAAGCCATCCGCATCTCTAACGGCTGAAGCCGTAAGAGCTGCCTAATTCCGCCGATAGCCCGATTTTTAAAGTATTTCTCGTGAAAAGAGCATGAAACAACCGGATGATACAATAACGAGCTTCAGCCCCGGTTGGTGATGCCGAAGGGAATATGAACCGACGGGATATGCTTTCCGGAAGATGATTTGAGATGAACCATCTGGTCGTCGAAGAAAATATGAGGGTGCATCACTTCGAGGATGCGCCTTTTTTCTATGCCACCGAGAAAAAAGGCCTCATCGACAAAGATCTTCCATTTGCGTAAAGTGTTGATCGCGCGCTCATGCGCCGGGGCACTGCGTGCAGTGACGATCGAGATGCGCAGAAACCGCTTATACTTCTTGTCGCGGCGTTCCTGCAGACGGTCGAACTTCTGAAAAAAAGACAACTGTCTGAACAGTTTGAACAAAGGGCCGGGATCCATCGGCAAAGCTGCATTCTGCGTCTCTGACTCGTGAAAACGGTCTATGTCATGGGTTGTCTGATAGACCTTTTCAGCCTCGTCATCGACGATAACCCCGTCAAAGTCAAAGGCAATGCGAAGTTCATCGTCATCGAGGTCGTCTTCATGCCCGGTGCCAAGCACGGTGCCCGCCGGAAACCCGGCATTTATTGCCTCTTTAACGTCGGCCGCGTTTGCCGAAAGAAACAGTGCCGCATTGAAAGCCGGAATATACTTGATCGGCGACTTGCCATTGAGAAAGCCGGCGCGAATGATTTCGAGCCCGTAATGCTGAATCGAGTTGAACACGCGCAGTCCGGTGTCGGGGTCGTTCTTCGACAGCAGCACGACTTCGATCGGCTGCCGGCCTGGAAAGCGCTTGTTGATATTGAGCAGACGTCTGACAAAGGGGAATGCTACGCCCTTTTTCAGGGCTACGTTCTGCTTCTGGCGCTGGTAGCGGTGATAGGCCTCGCAGCCCTTTTCCCTGAAAACGCGGTCTGACTCACTCAGATCGAAGAGCGCGCTAGAAGCGACGGCAATGACCAGTTTATCCTTGATTTCAAATGGCATGCTATTTTCCGGTTAACACAGATTTCTGCCCATCCGGCAGCACCCCAGCTATCGGCATAACCCGACTGGCTCTTAACCAATTTTGTTACTGCTGGTCGTGGCGGGTTTGCAGGTCTTCCCAGCGTTGCATGTCAGAGAGCAGTTCTTCTTCAAGCTGGGTCAGGCGCGATGCAAGATCGGCAGCACCGCCGCCGGTTTTGTAGAATTCAGGGTCAGACAGCTTCTGCTCGATCTGGCTGATTTCAAGTTCTTTCTGTTCAATCAGGCCTGGCAACTGCTGTAGTTCCTGCTTTTCCTTGAAGCTCATCTTTGCCGGCTTCTTCGCCGTCTCTTCGTTGCGTGGCACCGGGCGGGCAACGACAGTCTTTTTGCGGTCCTCTTCTTCGCGCTGAGTGCGCTCGCTCAGCCATTCGTCGTAACCGCCAACAATCTCGCGCACTTCGCCGTTTTCGGCAAAAACAATAGTGCTCGACACAACGTTGTTGAGAAAAGTGCGGTCGTGACAGATAAGCAGCACTGTACCGGGGAAATCGACCAGCAGTTCTTCGAGCAGTTCGAGCGTTTCTACGTCTAGATCGTTGGTCGGTTCATCGAGCACGAGAAGATTGGCCGGCTGCGCAAAAAGCTTAGCCAGTAAAACACGATTGCGCTCGCCACCGGAAAGCACGCTGACCCTGGTTTTTGACCGGTCTGGAGTAAACAGAAAATTCTCAAGATAGGTAATAACGTGTACGCTGCGGCCATCGACCTCGACAACATCGCCGACCGGCGCTACGTTTTCCCAGACGGTGCGGGATTCATCGAGCTGCTCGCGCATCTGGTCGTAATAAAGCACGTCAAGGTTGGTGCCATAAATTATTTCGCCAGATTCCAACGGCAGTTGACCAAGCAGCAACCTGATCAGAGTCGTTTTGCCACAACCATTTGGGCCGATGACGCCGATCTTGTCGCCACGTGTTATTTTGAGCGAAAAGTCTTTGATAACAGGCCGCGAAGGCCATGAATAAGTGATGTTGCGCGCTTCGATAACGTCGCGACCTGAATCATGGCTGTGACCGAGCTGCATTGTCACGCGGCCAACATGCTGACGGCGCTGGCGCCGCTCGTCACGCATTTTCTTGAGGGCGCGCACACGCCCTTCGTTGCGGCTGCGCCGTGCCTTGATGCCACGCCGGATCCAGACTTCTTCCTGTGCCAGCTTCTTGTCAAACCGTTCCCAGTCTTTCGCTTCGGCCGCCAGTAGTTCTTCTTTACGTTGCAGAAATGTTACATAGTCACATGACCAGTCATAGAGGCGCCCGCGGTCGAGCTCGATAATACGGTTGGAAAGACGGCGCAGCAGCATGCGGTCGTGCGTCACGAACAAGATGGTAATGCCGATGCGCTGCAAAAAATCTTCGAGCCAGGCAACGGTTTCGATATCGAGATGGTTGGTAGGCTCGTCGAGCAGCAGCACATCAGGCCTGGAAACCAGTGCCGCCGCCAGCAGAACCCGACGCTTCTGACCGCCGGAAAGGTTTTCATACAACCAGTCACTCTCGATATCGAGCCGCGAAGTGACCCGGCCGATTTCGTCGAGACAGTTCCAGGCATCAGCTTCTTCGATCTGGTGGCGCAGGCGCTCGAGTTGTGCTACTGCGTCATGATCTTCGGGGCTGCTCGTCTTTTCAAGTTCGTGATAACGCACCAGCAGCTCGCCACTGCGACCCAGACCGGCAGCAATCAGCGAGAACACGCTTCCCGAAAGATTATCGGGAATTTTCTGCGCAAAATATGAAACGCGCACACCCTGCGACACTTGCACAAAGCCGCTATCAGGCTTTATTTCGCCGGCGATGGTGCGCATCAGGCTGGTCTTGCCGGCGCCGTTACGGCCGAGCAGACAAATACTCTGGTTCTTTTCGATCTGCAGGCTGAGATTTTCGAAAAGCGGTGCGTCGCCAAAAGTCAGGCTGACATTCTGCAGCGAAACAAGTGCCATAAGGGTTAGTTCTCCGGTGCGTCAAGTTTCAGCTGCCAATGATACTGCAATCAGCCCGATAAAACCAGCATTCACTGCAAGATTGTTTTTGTTTCTGTTTATAGAAGGCGTCAGCTAAAATAATTTGCCCGATTAACGCTAGCGATTGTGAGAACGAGATTGAGTGACGCTGACACACAGATACTTAAAACATTTGTTTAATTTGTAATAGTCGATTAGGATTACGATTACGATTACGATTACGATTAGAAGATGGATATGAAGCCGAAGAGTTTGTATGCTGCGTTCGATACCTTCCCGGCGCCAAAGGGGGCGGCGGTGCATATTCGCGAGTTCGCGCAGACGCTGTTTACGCATAGCGGCGGCGGTTTGCTGCTGGTGCTTGGCGAAGAGGGTCTGCCTTCGTGGCAGATTGAAGGAGGCATGCAGATCAGGCGCCTGGTTTCGGACGAACAGAATTATCTGAAGCGGGCCATGCAATTCAGCGACTTTGTGCATGCCCACGCCGAAATGCTGAAAAATGATCTCGCAATTGCGCATTTTCGTGATCCATGGGGTGGCATGCCGCTGCTTGCGGTAGAAAGCCGCTCATATAAAACAGTGTATGAAGTAAACGCACTGCCTTCGATCGAGCTGCCGGCACGCTACCCTGCGGTTACTGCAAGAACCTGCGAACGTATTCGCGAGCTCGAGCGCCGCTGCTGGCAGGAAGCCGACCGAATCGTCTGCCCTTCGCAGGTCATAAAGAACTGCCTCATTGAACTCGGCGCAGATTCGAGCAAAATTACGGTTATCCGCAATGGCGCACAACCGGTCGATCTCAACCAGATCAGCCGCCCTCCCGACGCACCATCGCAATATCTGCTTTATCAGGGAGCAGTACAAAGCTGGCAGGGCATCGAAGTGCTGTTCAAGGCTATGACATTTCTGCGCGACATGTCAGATCTCAAGCTGGTGATGTGCGCTTCCGGCAGCAAGCCGCGCCTTAAATATCTGCAGAAGCTGGCAATCCGTCTGAATATCGACGCGCAAGTAATCTGGCATCTAAAAGTGCCACAGACAACGGTCATTCAATGGCTGGCCGGAGCCGCCATCTCGCTTGCCCCGCTGGTCGAGTGCTCGCGCAATCTGGTGCAGGGCTGCTGCCCGCTCAAAATTGTCGAATCGATGGCGACAGGCACGCCGGTCATCGCTTCAGATCTGCCGGTCGTCAGAGAACTTCTCGAACACGGCAATACCGGCTGGCTGGTCAGACCCGACCGGCCTTCTGAACTCGCGCGTGCGATACGCATACTCCTCGCTCACCCAGAGCAACGTGCCAGCATCGGCGCCAATGCCCGCGACAAATTCAGCGCCGAACTGACCTGGCAGATTTCAGCTCAGGCACTTACAGCCATCTACCGGGAACTATAAGAATTCGCAAATCCAACGCACCTGTCATTCTGCGCGGAGCGAAGCGAAGTCGCAGAATCCATGCCATTACTGGATTTCTGGATCCTGCGACTTCGCGCAGGATGACAATTATGAGAGTGCGATTACGATTACGCACACGAGCACGATTGCACGTTTTCCCTTCATCGCTATCGGGTTCGGTATCGCGATCGATCTTCTCTTCCTTCTTCAGCAAAAATCTGCGGGTTATCTTCTTCCTGGTTTTTGTGGCTTTGTTCTAGGATAAATAAAAGCACGATTACGAGCATGGGAATTTATGTTATTATTTTAAAAACAGACGAGAGGTGAGATATGAAATTTTTTGGCGCGTTTTCGCAATATAAGGCGCTAAGCGATGAACAGAAGTCTTTCATCAGCGATGCGCAAAAGAAGTTCGTTAAAACCCCTGACGAACTGGTGAAATTCTTCAAACCCATGGCGGTTTTCGACAAGACCTGTGACGAAGCCAGAGCGCAACTGCTCAACTACGTAATTCTTTTCGGAATATTGTCTTTTCTCGGCATCTTCGCCACAGCTGCCCTGGCCGAGGACTACTCAATCGTTATTGCAGTCGAATTGTTACTGGTGATACTGACTTTCATCGGCATCATCGTACGCTGGCGGCTGGGAAAAATCGATATACACAACAATCTGCGCGAATTCGTGGTTCCGGTCGTGAATCTTGTCGGCCAGGACATGGAAGCCGGCACGAAAATCAGCCTCGATCTCGATCTGCGCGGCAAAACTCTCGACAACAAGCTCAAAGACACCCGCAAAGACGATCCAGGCTGGTTTTCTTACCCCAAAGTGACGACAAGAATCTACGACGATCCCTGGTTCAAGCTGACCGGGCAACTCGTCGATGGCTCAAAGCTTATACTCAATGTCGATGATCAGGTCACGCGCCTCGACAAGACCTACAAAAGCATGAGCGGCAAAATCAAAAGCAAAACCAAATACAAGGTTAAGCACGAAATCATGGCCGGCCTGGCCCTGAAACACAAAAAATATGCCGTTACCAATGAGAATGAGCTTGGCACTCTTGGCGACGGGCTTAAATACAAGGATGGCGATAATCGCCAGCTTATCTGCCTGAAGGACAAAATCAAAACCCAGGATGTTGATGCGCATATAGACCCACAGCGCTGCCTGGCGCTTCTCGGTAAAATTTTCATGAGCGTGCAGCCGGCCGCTGAGAAAGGAAGCTGAACATGGAAAACTGCAACATGAAAAGAGGATTCTTCTTCCTGCGCGACTGCGACCATCCGGCGCACCAGAGCTGCAGTGTCTGCGGCAAAGCCTTCTGCAACGACCATCTTCGTATCAAGCCCGACAGCAACGAACCGATCTGCCTCGACTGTCTCGGCAAAAGCATGCAGCAACAGCCGCAGGAAAAAACTAAGGGCAGCGGACGCAACCGCTACAATGACGATTATTATTACGATGACGTCTGGTGCTATGGCTACCGCCACAACTATTATTCGAGCTACCGGCCATGGTACATCGGGCATAGATCTGATCTGGACGGCTCACATTTTGGCGAGAATGACATCAGAGTCTTCGAGTCTTCAGCCGAGATCGACGATATGGATGCAGAAGCTCCCGACCCCGAAGCCAACGTCTTCGACAGCTGATTCAGCATGCGCATTCTCTGGCTGACCGAGAACTACCCACCGCGACGTGGCGGTATGGCGCAGGCCTGCGACCGCATTGTCAGTAATCTTCGTAGCGCCGGTACAAATGTCGATGTAGTCTCTTTCGCGGGCGGCGGTCAGAATATCAAAGCAGTGCAGCAGCAAAACGGCCGCCTGATTCATGCCCCCGCCGGCGATAATCCCGGTCATACCTTGAACTGCCTTTTCAACTATCTCAACGACCCGGCCAGCCGCCAGAAATACGACTGCATGGTAGCTTTTGGCGGGTATCTTCCAATTCTGGCGCTTCCGGTATTCAAGGCCTGGCTGGCGACAAAAGCTGTTACCTTGCTGCGCGGCAATGATTTCGACCTCGGCGTATTCATGGCACAGCGGCGGGCAATGCTTGCTGATGCCTTGAAAGCTTCAGATGTGACCTGCGTTCTCAGCAGTGACCTGCTGACAAAGGCTGCGAATCTTTATCCCGACACAAATATAAAGGTGATCGCCAATGGCATCGATGCAGCGAACTGGCAAGCGGACAGCAGCGATTATCAGGCAGCTGCTGCCTGGAAACAGCAGAACGCCGGCGACGGGCGCCTCGTCATCGGCGTTATCGGACAGCTCAAGGAAAAGAAAGGCGTCACTTTTTTACTCGAAAATGTTTTGCGCGCCGGTCTGCACGATCGCTTCAAATTTCTGTTGATCGGCGATGTCGAAGAGCAGGTGCAACAATGGCTCGACGCCCGCGCCGAACAGCTTTGCCTCGTTCAAATGCCATTTCTTGACCGCTTCGAGCTTCTACGCTGGTATCCTGTCTGCGATTATATCGCCCTGCCCTCGCACTACGACGGCATGCCTAACGTGCTGCTGGAAGCCGGCGCACTGGGAATTCCTGTAATCGCGGCCCGCACCGGCGGCATCAACGAAGTGTTGCCAGACTGCCAGCGCAAACTGACCTTTTATCCCGGCAATAGCGAAAACTGCCGAGAAGCCCTGTGGCAGGCCGCAGAACTAAAACCTGAAGAGCGCGCAAAAACAGGCAAAGCATTTAGAAAGCACATATCGGAAAACTTCACCTCTACCGTTGAAACCCGCCGATATCTTGAATTGTTTGCCAGTCTGTAAAAGTCTTAACCAGTTTGAAAGGATTACCAAAATGAATAAACTCAGCGTAATGACGTTCAGCCTTGTGCTCTGTATGCTTACAGGCCTTCTGCTATGCGGATGCGGCGAAAGCCAGCCTCCGGCGCCAGGTGAACAGAGCCAGAAAACAGGGGCAGGCCAGGCTTCACCAGCTGCCTCAAATAAGGCTGAAGCCGGCGATTCTTATACGGCACGCATAAAATTCAAGGCGGCAGATGGCTCAGACGCCATAGTGATCAAGCGCTATCAGGATCACGACAAGATCGAAATCAATCACGAGGGAACCAGCGCAGTCCTAAAGGCCCGCTCCGGCGCCGAAAACCGCTGGAAATATAAAGAGTCTGCTGATGGTGCTGAAGAAAAAGTGCAGGTCGCCGAAGTGAAACTGCAGCCTGACAGCTTTAAAATCGTCGATGAGAACGAAAAACTGCTGTGGAAAATACGCATAAAAGACGGCAAAATCAAGGTCAGTGACAATGAAGACGGCAATAATTCATGTGAACTTAAGAGCAAGTCGGCCGACAAGTCAGAAATACGCGACGCCTCTGGCGCAGAAATAGGGAACGTAAAGTTTTATCCCGACAACGGCAAGCTCAAGGTCAAAGATGCCGCCAACAAAGAAATTCTCGTCAGCAAAGACCTAAAAGCCTCGGCCGCGCCCGGCGTGATCATGTTAACCCACATTCCGCTCAAACACCGTGTTGTCATAATTTCAGAACTTCTGCGCATGGGGCAATGACGACGCTTTACTACTGCATGGGCGGCGGACTCGGACACATCACCAGATTCGCCGCCTTCTGTCGGTATTTTGCAATAAAACCGGCCCTGATGACCAACTGCGAGCTGGTAAGGTCCGGGCGCATTATTCCAGAAGCTGGTCCGGTGTTGATCCCGGATGAGGCTGATAACGCTGACATCGAGAGCTTCAGAATCTGGATCAGCAAAATGCTGAACGACTACCGCCCGCAAACCCTTATCATAGATGCCTTTCCTGGCGGTATTCTCGGTGAACTCTGCGACCTGCCACCACTTGAAAACACTGAATACGTTTATCTGGCGCGCATTCTTGACCTGCCAGCCTACCACAGCAGACTGAACGGGCCTCTGCCGCAATTTGCAAAGATATACCGTCTCGAAAAGCTTGGCGAAAAACAACAAAAGTGGTTACACACCCTGCATGCCCCGGTTGAAAATCTGGTTCTGCCCTATCCTGCGGCTGACACTGCCGATGAAAGCGAAAGCACCAGGCTACCGCACAACTGCTGGCTGATAATACACTCCGGCGGCAATGAAGAACTTGAGCAACTCTGGCAGTTTGCCTGCCAGACCGCTGAAATAGAGGGGCAGAAACCAGAATTTGCGATGGCAAGCCCTGGCATACGACCTGAATTTCTACCGACCACAGTCTCGCATTACGATGTATACCCGGCTGATAGCCTTATAACGCAGGCCACCCGGGTATTCTCAGCCGCGGGCTTCAATATCATGCAGCAGATGCAGAATTATCAAAAAAAACATCATGTTCTGCCAATGCCCAGGGCGCTTGACGACCAGTTTCTTCGCTACCGTCTGACAAATCACAGATAGCCGCGATCACGCATCATCTGCAGCAGTTTTTCCATCTGCTTTTCGAGAATAACCATGAGTTCTGCGAGACAGTCGATTTTCTCTTCCTTGATAGCCTTTTCGACGTCAAAAGCCGCCTTGCGCAGCGCCGGAGCCGAGATATTGGCGGCCGAACCCTTTATATTGTGCGCCAGCCTGCGTGCCAGCACATGATCTTTCGCTTCGACAGCGCAACGTAGTTCGACCAGATGCGTCGGAGTATCTGAATCGAAGGCCTTGATAATGCGGCGCATCAGCTTTTCGTCATTCATCAGCCTTGTAAACAGCTCATCTTCACAAAAAACGTCTGCTTCCTGTGCTGAATTTACAGCAACAGCTGTTACCACTGATGCTGGTTCTGGCGGCGGAACGACCACATACAAACGGCCTGAGTCGGAAGCGCGGCCAAGCCACTGACTGAGCTTTTCCAGCAGTTCATGGGGCTGCACCGGCTTGGCGATGTAATCATTCATGCCGGCAGCTATGCAGCGTTCGCGGTCGCCCTGCATGGCATTGGCGGTCATGGCGATTATCGGCACGCCGGGGTTGCGAACGCTGCTGCGACCTGACCGAATGCTCTCAGTCGCCTCAAAGCCGTCCATTTCCGGCATCTGGCAGTCCATCAACACCAGGCTGTAATCGCGCTCTGACAGCAATCTGATTGCCTCAATGCCGTTGGTAGCAAGATCGGCCCGGTAACCCAGCTTTTTTAGGGTGATCAGCGCCACTTCCTGATTGGTAACGTTGTCTTCAACAATCAGAATCCTGACGTTACGCCGGTGCGCCTCAAGAACTCGATGTCGCGTGATCAGCTCGCGATTCAGTTCGGCATTATTTTCTGAAGACATACCGACGATCATGGCCAGACAATCATGCAATTGAGACTGGCGCAAAGGCTTGGTCAAATACCCGGCAAACCCGGCTTTTTGAATCCAACCGGCATCGCCGCGCTGGCCAAGCGAAGTCAGCAGCACCAGCCGGGTCGCCGCAAGCTTCGGATTCTGCTTGATTCTACTACAGAGATCGCGGCCATCCATGTTTGGCATAAGCATATCAAGCAATGCCACATAGTATGGGTCTCCTTCTGCCGCAGCCTTTTCCATCATATCGAGAGCAGACTGCCCGTCGGCAGCCTCTGAAAAGCGGCATTTCCATGATTTCAGCAGATTAGTCACCAGCAACCGGTTTACCGCGTGGTCATCGACGACCAGAATTCTGATACCGGTAATATCAGCCATTGGCAACGATTCTGGCACATTTTCGTCGGCCTGCCGCGAGAACGTCGCGGTAAACCAGAATTCAGAACCAACTCCCGGTTTGCTGGTAACGCCAATGTCGCCGTTCATCAATTCGACCAGCTGGCGGGAAATAGCCAGCCCGAGGCCGGTGCCGCCATATTTTCTGGTGGTCGAGCCATCTACCTGCGTAAAGGCGCTAAACAGCCGTGCAATATGCTCGGGTGCGATACCGATGCCAGTATCTTTAACGACAAAATGCAGAACGACCTCATGTTCTGTCTCTGATGCCAACTTGACACTCAGCGTCACTTCGCCTTGCTCAGTAAATTTAACTGCGTTGCCGACCAGATTAAGAACAATCTGGCGCAAACGACCCGGGTCACCATGCAACAGCGAGGGCACTTCGGGAGCCACGATACAGGCGAGTTCAATTTTCTTCTCATGCGCCTTGATCGCCATCATTTCAAAAGCATCTTCAAGTGAAGTGCGCAAATCGAAGTTGATGTATTCGAGACTAAGCTTGCCTGCCTCAATCTTGGAGAAATCCAGGATATCGTTGACCAGCGACAGCAGATTTTCGCAACTGTTTTTGACAACATCGGCATACTGCTGCTGTTCTTCGCTGAGACTGGTTTCCAGAAGAAGACTGCTCATGCCGATAATGCCATTCATTGGCGTACGAATCTCATGGCTCATATTAGCCAGAAATTCACTCTTGGCGACGCTTGCCTGTTCCGCCTGCCGGCTGACGATTTTGAGTTCCTCGTTGGCAGCCTCAAGCTTTGCAACAGCTGTAATCAGTTCATCTGCCGCCGTTTTGCGATCGGTGACATTGATTATGACGCCATCAAGCCACTTCAGTCTGCCATCGCGGGCATAAATTCCCTTGCCCTTGTCATAGACCCAGATATACTCAGAATTTGCTTTCTGCATCCGGTATTCGACTTCATAATATGAGCTGCTCTTAAGGCTGTCTTCGACAGCCTGCTCGACTCTTTCGCGGTCGTCAGGATGAATTATGCTGGCAAAACTCCTGACACTGTTATTGATGAAATCGGCCGCCAGAAACCCGGTCATTCGCTCGACTTCGTCACTTATGAAAGCCATCGACCAGTTTCTGTCACAGGCACAACGATAGGTAATCCCTGGAATATTGGTCATCAGAGTCTTTAGCTGTTCCTCGCTTTCGCGCAGGACTTCCTTGATACGATATTGCTCAGTGACATCATGAAAAATCAGAACGGCGCCACGAATGTTACCTTCTTCATCCCGAATTGGCGCAGCACTGTCGGCTATCTGCCTCTCACTGCCATCTCTTGCACACAGAGTAGTATCATTGCCGAGTTCAATTGTTCTGCCGGTATTCAACACCTCTGCTATCGGGCAGGGAATGACTTCGCGATTGCTGTACTGGTATATCCTGAATATCTCGCGAATTACCGTGCCGACAGCTTCTGTCAGAGGCCAGCCGGTCAGCATTTCTGCCACCGGGTTCATTCGGGTGACCAGGCCATTTTCATCGGTTGCGATTACCGCATCGCCAATCGAATTGAGCGTTATAAACAGATCTTTTTCGCGCTCAGCCAGCTCTTTTGACCTTGCCTGAACAAGTATTTCAAGGTCGTGCTGCCTGTTTTTGAGAAACCCGATGAAAAGAGTCAGCAGAACGCTGACGGCCAGACAGATAAGACCAGCAGATGCTGCGTTCGCCCAGATTCGCCGACCAGCCAGAAAGTCGCGACCAGGGTGAATGTTTATCGCGATACTGCGCCCGAAAATTAACAATGGGTAAGTAATACTGAATTCATGTGGCTTTAAAAAAGAGAAATCTTCAGTCAAAAGAGCAACAGGATGAATTGCCTGCAGGGTCTTGCCTTTCGTGCCCAGATCAACCATTTCGATGATTACGTCATCTGAGTGTATCGAACTGCCGAGAACCATGCGCTCAAGTATGATTTGCTGCCAGAGAATACAGGCTGCAAAACCGTTGAGCTTTCCAGTGACGGGCGAAAAAACCGGGTGTGCTACCAGCATGCCGGGTAAACGCTTTTTAATGACTCCAGGCAAATTACGCACAACCGCAGCGCTGACCAGTTTTTCGCCTTCAATGTCGGAAAATATCCTGCTGTCCTGCAATTCGCAGACAGACGGGTCGAAACCAATCAGTTCCACATTTCTGGTAAATGGCGACACGAATGCAAATGGATAATATCGTTCTTTCGCCGGTAGTTCCACTCTCTTTCCAGTGTTATCTAATGCATGCGGCGAAAAATGCGGAAAGCCCTGCGCAGCCATAAATTCCCGAAACTGTGGCAGCTGCTCAGATGTAAGAGCTGGCATCCAGATCCAGGCCTGAGCAGCTGTCGATCTGGTCAGCGGATCGACAAAGTTTTCGAATTCGGCAAAACTCCTGTAAGAACCTGTATTGGTGGAAAACCTCGCCAGACTTTCCAGGTCGCGCCTTATCTGACGATAGGTTTCACCGATTAACTGGTTTTTGACATCTGCGATCCAGAGAAACTCCTGTCGGCTCTTGTGGGAATCCGCCTCGAAGACGAATAACATGACGATTATGCTGACAAGAATGCCATAACAACCGGTAAAAACCGTTTCAAGATGACGCGACCACCAACCCTGTCTGTTGGAGGCGGCTTTGTCCTCGCGCCATTGCACGAAAAGAAAACCCAGCATGGTCATCATCACCAGCAGAAAAATGCTGTAGATAATCTGCAGTCTCGCTCTGGCGATCATTTTGCGCCAGTCTTCGGCCAGCACGTCTATGCCAATTACAAGAGCGACCTCACCGGTTTTCACATCTACGACCGGCGCGAAAGCAGACACAAATGTGCCGTATTCATCTTTGAAAGGGCCTGTTTGAACCGGCCTGCCATCTTGAAAAACCCTCATAACGGCAGGATCAGGCTTCTCATAAACCGTTCCCGGCAGCGAAGCAGATGGGTCGTCTTCAGCATAATTTTCCGGGCCGAACAGCAGGCGACCGTCACGCAACGCCAGGGTATAAATACCCCTGAGACCAGGAGTCCGTGATCCGAACGCCGTCAGCTGTCTGGTTAATCTTTGAAATGCCGGATTCTTACGGTCTCCCAGCGTAAATTCGAGCATTCTGACCCGCTCGGGATTGATCGTCTGCGCGATACTTACCGCCAGACGAAGAATTTCCTGCCGAAAGAATCTGTCGGCATAACTGCTGTTCCATTCGGTTGTGGCCCATCCTCCAAACAAAAGAACAGGCAACAGAATCGGAAATACCAGACGACGAAATACAATATCGTGCTCAAGTTTCTGGCTAAGAGCCCGGCCAAACCACCAGATTCCGGCCAGACAGGAAAGAACGGCGAGAGCCCGCATAATCAATACCGGAAAGCCGAAAGTGCCAAGCCAGATTTCTTCGTTGAAAGTCACAGCCGGCCAACAGGAACTTTCAGGGCCGATCAACCCGGAAAAAACAGCATAGGCAAACATGGCTACAGCAGAAATCTGAAGACCACGCCTGGCGCCACCCTGAAAGCTCCCGGCTTCCCGCCAGAAAATCCAGGCGGAGATCAGGGCTGAAGAAAAACCAAGACACAGTCTGACCGCCGTCTGCGGACAATATACTCCGGTCGCCAGCGCGACTACAGTGCTTCCCCAGAACAGAGCGCGCAGCAACAAGCCTTTTGGCTCGCTGAAAACCCGAAAAAAGTAGCGCAGCGTAAACTCAAGAAGCATTATAAACGACAGACTCAGCGTGGTCAGCAAAGGTGTATTACAGACAATATTACCGGACTGGCAATATTCGAACATCTTGTGCCATTCGTGAAATCCCTGCAGGAAAGCAAAAGCAGCCAGCCATTTCCATTGAAAACGGCTGGCAATATCTATCCATGAGATTCTCAGAATAGCCACTGCAAGAAAAATAAACGAGAAGCCATGCCAAAGCAGAATATAATCTGTTTGTCCGGCCCACCAGCCAAGGTTCATAATATCCTCTAACTATCCGGCAAGCTGCCTTATGCCTCGGATTTTTTATACTCTAACAGCGCCGTGCTAATTCGATTATACACACAAAAAACCAGCAGTTCAACCTGCGCCTGCCGATTGGGCAGATGCAGATTGAACAGACTGGCAGCTGTTAAGTGTCAGATCACAGACCGGCGGCGCTCATGGCTGACATGGCGTCAAGGCCGATTTTAAGCATACGCTGCTTGCCAAGAGTCACTTTGTCTCCGTGCGGATCATAGTTGCCTTCGTCCCATTTCAGCGGGTTGCCGTCAATGGTGGCAATGGCACCGGCCCGTATTTTGCGCAGCGAAGCGATAACGAACAGAGCCGAGCATTCCATTTCGACTCCCGGTACCCCGGCTTTGTTGTAGAGCTCCAGCGAAGAAGGAAGCACGCCCGGATAGAATAGATCGCTGGTCAGCATTATGCCGCGCCGATAGGGGGCGGCGATATCCTTGCAGGCCTTTTCAATGGCAAGGCATACTTCGGCATCAGAAATGGCCGGGTAGCCCAGCGGCACCAAAAGCGGAGTCACGCCGTCTTCACGCACGGCACCGGTCGCGATAATATGGTCGCCCTGTCCGAGGTCGTCCTGCAGACTGCCACAGGTGCCGACCCTGACAATAACCTTTGCGCCAATCTTTATCAGCTCTTCAAAACAGATTGAAGCACCGGCCGAACCAACACCATGCGAAGTTATGGTTATCTTCTGCCCCTTGTAGATACCAAGAAATGTCCGATATTCTCGGTTATATGCGAGTTCTTCGTATTTTTCGCAGAGTTTTGCGATACTCTCAGCACGCCCCGGGTCGCCACAGACAAGAACATACGGAGAAATGCTGCCTTCAGCAAGTTTGAGATGAGGAGTCATGTTAATCTTTCCTTCCCTTGTTTTCAATTTTAATGCTGTCAAATATACCGAACCAGAACTCACAGCGTCAATTCAAAAAAGCCTGAGCAAAAGTTGCACAGTTGCCTGCCCTGTGGAATACACCAAATGAATAGCACTATCTAAAACAGGCTCCAGAGAAGGTTTTTCAAACATGGCACGCTTAATGCATAGTCTTGTTTGTTCGATTTTTACGAAAGGAGGAGTGTTATGATGGACCTCAGCATACTGGTATTCTTTCAGCGCTGGCTTATCGACAACGCGAAAGAAAACAACAATCATGGCATGTCTGACCGCAAGAACGAGGGCGCACTGAATGGGCACCCTCCTGCTAACCGGGGCCGCTGACACCATAGTTTCAGCCTTAACCCGACAGTCCTTGACCAAACCGGGAGCCGAAGAGAGCAAAATCTCATCGGCTCCCGATTTTTATCAGCGTGGCGACTGCAATTCTCAGTTAGTAGTTAAACTGCCATCAATAAAGACTGTGTGTAAAGCGTGTGTATTTTTCGTCATTGCGAGCGAAGCGAAGCAATCCTATTGACAATAAGATTGCTTCAGGGCTTCGCCCTTCGCAATGACAATTATTGACCGGAAATTGCTGCTATGGCGAGTGGTTGTTTTTAAAAGTCAGTGTTTGTGGTAAGGTGAGATAAAAAGGAAAGGGTTTGAGACGATATGTTTGCAAAATTCATTCAACTGGCCCTGATTGTCACACTAAGTATACTTGCTGCGATTATTATGAATATCGCAATGGCCAGAACGGAACATGCCCTTGCAAACATCTTCTGGATCGAGATTGCTTTTTTCGTAGTCGCGTTTCTGATCTCAAGACTGGTCAGAATTATTTCAGACAAACGCTATGCGCTGGCTCGTTCCATTTATGTTGAATACATCTTTTCGTTAACCTATCTGGTCTTTACCTTTTTTAACCTTTCTGTTTATGCTCATCTCAACCTTGTCATACTTTTAGTCATGCTCTTTTTGTGGCACTCGAAAGTTTTAAACGGCAACAACATACTTGTGTTTTTACTATTGGCCTCATTCAACGCGGCAGTGCGCTGGAACAGGCTCTTCTATCTTCTGCTGGTGACACCAGCCGCCTACCTGTTCTCACTATTGCTGGGAATCATTTTAAGCAACGGCTTTGCCAGTGCTCTGACTTTCCTCTGCCCGGATGACGAGAAGCTGATGGATGAAAAGGAACGAGAAAGCCATCTCAAATGGTGGTCGTTCCTGATGAGCATAAAGCTTTTTGTTGATGAAGCCAATGACATAAATCTAGACGGCGTCGAAACCCGTAAGATCAAAAAAGCAGAACGCAAGAGCCTGCACGATACCGATTTTTTGCAACTGCAGTCGCCAGCCATACTTTCTGAATCTCTGTCGAAGATCAAACGCCGCGATGGCATGTTTTCTTACGACAAGTTCCTCAAACGCGCCAACAGCGCATTTGGCAAGATTTACAACGCTCTGTACACCGGCGAAATAGGTGAAATCGAGCATCTCGTCTCAGATGCCCTCTATGAGCAATTTAAATACAGGGTGAGCGAGGCCGGCAAAAAGAAAACAAGACTGATTTCGGTCGAATTCATGATCAATGATCTGCAGATTGCCCAGGTCAATCTCGACAACAACTTCGATGTTCTGCATCTGTTTGCCCGCGCCGTATCTCGCGATTATGAGGCTGGCCCATCAGAGAACAACCTGACCGCCGATGACATCAAAGCTGACAAGAAAAAGGTGCTCAAAGAGACCGTCATCTGCGAATACTGGAGCTTCATCCGCAAACCTTCGGCAAAGACTCGCGACTGCCCCGGCCTGATGGAGGGCCAGTGTCCGAACTGCGGAACTCCGATCGTGATTGGTCAGGCAACTGTCTGCCCGAACTGCTCTTCTTTCATCAGATCGGGCGAATACGACTGGGTTCTGACCAAGATCACTCCGGCCAGCGCCTGGGTTTACTCTGAACCGGCTTCTTTAACGGGCTGGCAGGAAATGATTCAGGCCGACCCCAACTTTTCGGTGCAGCAGATCGAAGATCGCACGACAAGTATTTTCTGGCTGCTGCGAGTCGCTGAAAAATCAAAGACTATCGATGGCTTGAGACGCTTTGCCGCAGAAGAATTCTGCAAAACACTTGGCTACGAAATCGAGAACGACAGTTTTGGCAGATTTTCAACACTGGAATCGGCAGCTTTTGATTCTGCTTCGATGAAGGGCATCAGCCTCGGCAATGACCTTGACTTCTGCTACGTTCTCGTCGTCTGGAGCGCAGTTTTTACCAACAAGAAGTCAACAGCAGCCAGTCGGCCACTGCGCGACGTTCTGGTTCTGTCGCGGCCGCATCAGGCATCGACCAGAATCAACAATAGCCTCAGCAGCATTCACTGCGCCAATTGCGGTGGCCCGCTCGCCTCTTCCTTCGAATCTACCTGCGCATTCTGCGGCTCTCTGGTGAATGACGGCAGCGAATGGCTGCTGTGCCGGGTCATCAAGGAAAAAGAGCCTGAATACAGCAATCTGCTTACCTCGGCAGCCACCATATCTGCTGACCAGGAACCAAGCGGCGATACCGGCTACACACATGTCGTTGGCGAAGTAGCTTCAGCCAACGACATAATAACCACGACAGCACAGATACTCATGGCCGACGGAAAAATCGATGCAAAAGAAATGACCATGATCAAAACCATTGCTGCCAGATACTCGATGCCAGAAACGGCACTGCAGGGCATACTCGATGCCGTGCGCGACGGCCAGGTTTATGTTCCGGTTCCTGAATCAAAATCGTTCGGCGCAAAAAAACTCATTCGCGAAGCCGCGAAAATGGCACTCGCCGACGAAGAGCTCAGCAGCGACGAGAAAGATGCCATCATGAATCTGGGCATGCAGCTCGGCTACTCAAAAATCGACATTCAGCAGATCATAAATTCTGAACTGACCGCGCTAAAAAAACGCTCTTCGCGCAATGATTCGGTTCAGGGTTGACAGTTTTGACGGGGGTTGCTAGCATGCAGGCAACTCAGATATCAGCGCACAAGGAGAAGGAATAATGGCAATAGTACGACCGTTCAAGGGGCTCAGACCTCCCAAAGAAATCGCAGCAAAACTCGCGTCGTTTCCCTACGACGTTCTCAATTCAGAAGAGGCTCGCGAACTGGCAAAAGACAATCCGCAGTCATTTCTTCACATCAACAAACCCGAAATCGACCTCGACCCCGGCATAAACCTCTATGACCAGAAGGTTTACGACCAGGCTGTCGCCAATTTCAAGATGTTTCAGGAAAAGGGCTGGCTGGTGCGCGAGGCGGCTGAATGTTTTTATATATACAAACAGGTTATGGCTGGTCGCGCGCAGATCGGCCTGGTGTGCGGCTGCAGCGCCCAGGAATACTGGGATGGCAAGATCAAGCGCCATGAATTCACCCGCAAGGATAAAGAAGAAGACAGGCTTAAACATGTCGATATGACCAACTGCAACGCCGGCCCGGTTTTTCTGACCTACCCGGCCCGCGACAGCATCAATACTTTGATCGACGAAATCGTCAAGACGCCACCGGAAGTCGATTTCACCTCTGAAGACGGCATAGAACACGTTCTCTGGGTAGTAAAAGACGGCGCGTGGGCAAAGAAAATCACAGCCGAATTTGCCAAAATTCCAGCGCTTTATGTTGCTGATGGCCATCACCGCACTCAGGCCGCCGCACGTATCGCCAAAGTGCGCGCAGAAAAAAACCCGAAGCATACCGGCAACGAAGAATATAATTTCTTCATGTCAGTCGTTTTTCCACACAATCACCTGATGATCATGGACTACAACCGCGCGGTGCATGATCTGAACGGGCTCAGCGAAAGCGAATTTATCAAGAAGGTCGAAGAAAAGTTCACCGTAGAAAAGCAGGACTACAAAAAACCTACCGCGCCCAACACATTCGGCATGTATCTCAAAGGCACCTGGTACAAGCTCACCGCCAAGCCCGGCACTTATGACAGCAAAGACCCGGTCGCCAGCCTCGATGTTTCGATCATGCAGAACAACCTGCTCAGCCCGATTCTCGGCATCGGCGACCCGCGCACTGACAAGCGCATCGACTTTGTCGGTGGCATCAGAGGCATCAAGGAGCTCGAAAAAATCGTCGATAACGGCAAATTTGTGGTTTCCTTCTCGATGTTTCCGACTTCGATCGAACAGCTCATGCAGATCGCCGACAGTGGCGAGGTTATGCCACCCAAATCGACATGGTTCGAACCAAAACTGCGTTCGGGCATGGTCATTCACACCCTCGACTGATCGCATTATCAACATTAACAGGCCGCTGCCGCCAGGCAGCGGCTTTTTATTGTGCAATTATCTTATTTTGCCAGACCGGCAAATTCGTTATTAATATTTCTATGCTTTTGAGGTAGAATGATCTGATAAAGTTATGAACGGAGAAAGACTAATGAAAGCATTTGTTGACCACGATATCTGCATCGGCTGCGGACAGTGCGAAATGATCTGCCCCGAAGTTTTCAAGCTTAACGACGACAAAGCAACAGTCATTCAGAAGCCAGTTGCCCCGGAAAACGAAGCCAAAGCCGACGAAGCCGCCAAGGCCTGCCCGGTAGCCGCCATTTCGCTCAGCTGATGTTTTCGCCAGTAAAGCGCATTGCCGCCATTCATGACCTTTCAGGTTACGGCAAGGTTTCTCTGACGGCAATAATACCGATTCTTTCAGCCATGGGAATTCAGGTCTGCCCACTGCCCACAGCGGTTCTTTCGTCAAACACCGAAATTGCCGGTTTCAGGCTGGTAGACCTCACCGATCACATGCGTGATTTCATCGAGCACTGGAAGGCGCTCAAGCTTGAATTCAATGCCATTTACAGCGGTTTTCTCGGTTCACATCGCCAGATCGAAATCGTCGAGGATTTTATCGATTATTTTCGGCGCCCCGAACAGATTGTCATAGTTGATCCGGTGCTGGGAGACGATGGTCACCTGTACAAATCAATGACACCAGACATGGTAAGCCAGATGAAACGTCTGATAGCGCGAGCCGACATCATCACCCCGAACCTGACCGAGGCCTGCGCCCTGCTCGACCTTGAATACAACGAAAAATTAGGCGAACCAGCACTGAAGAACCTTCTCAAAAAGCTCAGCAGCGCCGGCCCGAAAATTGTCATCATCACCAACGTACATAAGTCTGACCGAGAGAAACAAACCTTTGTCTATGCTTACAACCAGCGCGACCGCCGCACCTGGAAGGTACAGTGCGACTATATTCCAGCCAACTACCCGGGAACCGGCGACGCCTTTACCAGCGTGCTGACCGGCTGCCTGATGCAGGGCGACAGCTTGCCAATGGCTCTCGACCGCGCCGTGCAGTTTATTTCGACCGCGGTAAGAGCAACTTATGGGCATGCGCATGATCCACGCGGCGGCATTTTTCTGGAAAGGGTGCTGCCAAACCTGAATGCGCCATTCAGACCGAGCAGCTTTGAGCTGCTTGAACAGGAGTAAGACAATGCGTCCCGCCATGGTTCTCACCGACCTCGACGGAACTTTTCTGAATTCAGACCGTAGCATCTGCGCAGCAAACCTGGCAACCCTGCATGCTCTCGGCAGTCAGGGCGTCGTCAGAGTTGCCGCAACTGGCCGCAGTCTGCACTCGGCCCGTATGGTAATCGGCTGTGACCTGCCCTTCGACTACCTGATTTTTTCAACCGGTGCCGGAATCTGCCATTATTCAGACAGCCGCATCATTCACCAGCGGGCGCTGGCAAAAAGTGATATTCACGCAGTCGCCGGGTTCTTCTCTGATTATCAGCTCGATTTTTCGATTCATCAGCCAATTCCAGAGACGCACCGCTTTCACTGGTATGCCTCGCCCAACCCGACATCAGACCTGCTGGCCCGCCTTGAATTCTGGGCCGAGTTTGCCACCCAGGGCAATTTTCTTGAAATAGAAGAAGCATCACAGCTGCTGGCGATTACCCTCGACGCCCGCGAAATTATCGAACAGCTGCAGCAGCGCTTTGCGCACCTGAGCATCATCCGAACCACCTCGCCAATCGATAACCGGCATACCTGGATCGAAGTGTTTCCGCCCGGTTCTTCCAAGGGCACTGCGGCAGAGTGGCTGTGCAACAGCCTGAACATTGAGCGCAAGCGCACCATGAGCATCGGCAATGATTTCAACGATCTGGCCATGCTGGAATGGACAGAATCTTCATTCGTGGTAGCCAACGCGCCGCCAGAACTGGTCGAACAGTTCATACTGGCACCTGCCAACGATGAGCAGGGTTTTGCTGCCGCCGCCAGAAAGTGGCTGGAAAGCCTGCAGCCATGATTTATATAGTCCGTGGCGAAATCAATGCCGGCAAAACCAGCTGGATGGCAGAAGACTTTCGCCATCAGGAAGATGCTGACGGCTTCGTCTGCCGCAAAATATTCAGCGCGGGTGAGCACACAGGTTACGACCTCGAACGCCTGACTGATGGCTCCAGATGCCGCTTTATCAGAAAACCCGGGCATATTCCGCCGAACTGGCACGAAGTCGCCTTTCTCGCCGAAAAATTCAGCTTCTGCGCCGAAGGCTTCGAGTTCGCCGGTAAAATCGCAGAATCGGCGCTGGCCAATGGTTGCCGACGGTTCTATCTCGATGAAGTCGGCCCACTCGAGCTGATGCAACAGGGATTCTACGAACTGCTTGGCCGCATGCTGCAAAACCAGCCACCAGAGTTGGTCATCGCCGTCAGATCCTACCTTGTCGAACCAGTAATTGAACTTTTCGGCATAAGCGACTACGAAGAAATAAACATTGTTTAAGCAGCCCTGTCATGCATGCCGATAGTTAAGGCATGGGCTGGCTCTGGAACCAAGTTCACCACATATTTGACGCAGACGACGGCAGTTTTCCTGAAATCTGCATCTGCGGGCTTTCTCCCGAAAAGATCAGCGAGAGCTACCTGTTCATTCGCCGTATTGCCGACTTCGTTGTGGGCTCACCGCGTTTTTTCAACCGCGAGGCTGGCTGTGAGCAGGGTCTCGACGAGGTAGAAAATGCCGCACTGCTCGTCTGCGAAATGAAGGCAAATCCTTTTCACTTCATGCTGCGCAGCCTCAGACATGAACCCGGCATTGTTCACGAACTCGGCGTCTTCATTCTCGACAACGCCATCGCGCTCGATTACGAAAAAGGCCCGATCTGGGGTGAACGCGAAATCGAAGCTCTGCTGCAGATAATTCTCAAAATAAAAGACAACTGCCCCGGCGCCTCTCTAAAACTCGAAGAAGCAGTGAGCGCCAAAGACCGCCAGTTGCTCAACGATGCTCTCGACCGCCTCGCCATCGGCACCGACGACTGACGGCGTTTTTGTCAGTTTGAAAAGATTGGCGGGATAGTATATTCTGGCAATAAGACAAAATCGATCTGCCGGGATGGACAACGAAATGCACAAATTCAGCCTGCTCAACCGCATCAGA
>PGYA01000106.1 GCA_002839435.1 Candidatus Riflebacteria bacterium HGW-Riflebacteria-2
TCCGCTTATGGTATGCCTGCCTACGCCCTTAGTGTTGTTTTTAACAACGCCTGTTTATCTTCAATTAATCTATAAGTTCAACTTTGACAAAGCACTAGTTAGAAAGATCTGACGTCCGGTTTTTTTCCGCGTGATCTTATTTAGCTCTGATTAAGTAACAGATACGGTAAAGACATCTAAGAAATTTAAAATAGAGGTAACCCCCCCACATGCGTGGCTTAAATACGGTGCGTAAATACTTGCAGGAGTTTACAGGAAACTCTTTACTGCACCGGGCCGCCGCAATGTATTGGAAAGACGACCTTGACTGGCTGATTAAACATGACGCCAACATGAACGCTCTCAACAAAGATGGTGATACAACATTAATGTCTGCGCTGAAATTGAAAAGACTAGCTGAAGAAAAAGCATTCCGACTGAGCAGCCGACCCAGAACAGGAATTATTCAGTGAGCTCTTATATAGAACGAGCAAACCTTGGCAAGCATTCACGGGTAGTAGCAAAAACTTGTGAAAAATATTTTTACAGGGCTTGTACCTTGGGCGGGGTTGTGCTAACCTTTGCACATCCAGAAAATACCCACCCCCCCGGAGCCCCAAAGGTGCCAGTAAACGAGCTGATAGAGCGCTATCTCGAGTCACTCGCCAAAGAGCGCAGAATGTCGCCCAATACCGTGCGCGGCTATCGCAGCGACCTTGATTTTTTCAGGGTATGGCTTGAACAAAACTCTATAGCTCAGGCCGAGGAACTCGAAAACCTCAACCACACCCAGTTGCGCTCATTCTGGGCTGAACGCCGCAGCAAAGGCCTGTCGGCACAGAGTATGCGGCGAGGCCAGTCGGCTTTGCGCGGACTCTTCAAGTTCGCCCGCCGTCATAAGCTTATCGAAACAAACACGGCAGCAACCATGGATTCTCCGAAGCGGCAGTTGCCACTGCCACGCGCCCTGAACCAGGATGACATAAACCTTCTGCTCAATGCACCCGATCGGCAGACATTACTCGGCCTGCGTGACCACGCCCTTCTTGAAGTGCTTTATGGCAGTGGCCTGCGTGTTTCCGAAGCGGCAACCCTGACCATCGACAATCTCGATCTTGCCGCGCAGCAGGCCAGAGTCACCGGCAAGGGCAACAAAGATCGCATCGTGCCAATGACGCCGGCTTCCTGCCAGGCCATACAGGCATATCTTCAGGCGCGAAACGCCCAGATGCCGGCGCAGAAACAGAATTTAAACCTTTTTCTCAACAAGTTCGGAACACCTCTGAGCGTGCGCTCGATCGCCCGTATGCTCGACAAATATTCGCGCCAGCTTGCGATGATGCTTAACATTACCCCGCACCAGTTCAGACACAGTTTCGCGACACACCTTCTCAACAACGGTGCCGATATCAGAGCTGTGCAGGAAATGCTGGGGCACGAAAGTCTGGCAACCACACAGATTTATACAAGAATAAGCAAAGAGCGTCTGATGCAGACCTATCGACTCTCTCACCCCAGAGCAGGAGACAAAAATGACATATAGAGGAACAACTATTCTGGCAGTTCTCAAAGACAATATTCTGGCCGTTGCCGGCGATGGACAGGTAACTCTTGGCGAACAGATCATCAAGGCAAAAGCCGTGAAAATAAGACGACTGAGCTCTTATCCGATTATTGGCGGGTTTGCCGGACATACCGCCGATGCCTTCACCCTGTTCGAGCGCTTCGAAAGCCGCCTTGACGCAGCTTCTGGCAACATGACCAGAGCAGCAGTAGAACTGGCACGCGACTGGCGACTAGACAAAGCCCTGCGCCAGTTACAGGCCATGCTTCTTGTCGGCAATTCTGAAAAAATTCTTGTGTTATCGGGCCAGGGCGACGTGCTCGAACCAGATGAACCAATTGCCGCGATCGGCTCAGGCGCGGCTTCTGCCACAGCGGCAGCGAAGGCCCTTTTCCGCCATTCACAGCTTTCAGCTGTCGAGATCGTCAGAACAGCCGTGGAAATAACCGCTGAGCAATGCATATACACCAACAACGAAATAGTTGTGGAGGTTCTCGGAAAATGAGCGAACAACAAATGCAGCCTGAAAAGACGCCGCAACAGATTGTAGACGAACTCGACCGCTATGTAATCGGCCAGCACAAGGCCAAACGCGCAGTCGCTATTTCTCTGCGCAACCGCTACCGTCGGCGCTGTCTCAGCCGCGACCTGCGTGAAGACATCAGGCCAAAAAACCTTCTACTCATAGGCCCTACCGGCGTTGGCAAGACAGAGATTGCGCGTAGAATCGCCAATATTTCAGGCATTCCCTTTGTAAAAGTTGAAGCCACCAAGTTTACCGAAGTTGGCTACGTCGGCCGTGATGTCGATTCGATGGTGCGCGATCTGGTCGAAGTCAGCATGAGCCTGTTGCGATCACAGAGAATCGAGCAGATGGGGCCAAAGGCCCGCGAACGTGCGCACGAAAAACTGCTCGACATCCTTTACCCAGAGGGGCGCCGCTATCACCCACTCAGTGGTTTCGAAAAGAGCTCAGACGAGCAGAGCAATCTGCCGATAGATATAGAAGAGACTGATTCTGTATTGATAAAACGCCAGCAGCTATCGGAACAATTGCTAAAAGGCGAACTCGACGAAAAGGAGGTAGAAATCGACGTGAACGACCAGGCTACGCCAGTTGTCGAAGTTTTCTCCTCCCAGACCGGCTTTGAAGAAATGGGCATCAACATGCAGGGACTGCAGAATATGCTGGGAAACATGCTGCCCAGCCGCCAGCGCCGAAGACGCGTCAAGGTTTGCGAAGCCCGTGAAATCATGTTTCAGGAAGAAATGCACAATATCATCGATCAGGACGAGCTCCAGAAAGAAGCGCTCAACCTTGCACAGGAGAGCGGCGTGATCTTTCTTGACGAGATCGACAAGATTGCTTCTTCCTTCACGAGCAAGAGCGGCCCTGACGTATCGCGCGAAGGTGTGCAGCGCGACCTGTTACCGCTGGTCGAAGGCACCAGCGTGATGACCAAGTATGGTATAGTAAAGACTGACCACATACTGTTTTTCGCCGCCGGTGCCTTCAATGTCAGCAAGCCTTCCGATCTGATACCCGAGCTGCAGGGCCGTTTCCCGGTACGGGTCGAATTTGACGCACTCAATGTTGACGACTTCAAGCGTATTCTGGTCGAACCGCAAAACGCGCTGACCCGACAATATCAGGCACTGCTTGAAGTCGATGGTCTTAGCGTCGAATACACAACCGATGCTATTGAAGCCATTGCACGCTTTGCCTTTCAGGCCAATGCCGACCACGAAAACATTGGCGCCCGCCGCCTTCACACCATCATGGAACAGCTGATGGAGGAAGCGGCCTTCGACGCCCCGCAGAAACTGAGCGGAAAATATGTTGTCGATGGCGAAAGTGTTGAAAAGGCTATTGCTCCGTTGCTCAAGAACCACGACCTGGCAAGATTCATTCTCTAATCTGATTTTCAGGGAGACTCGAAATGTTCGAAAGATTGACCGGAACCGCAACCTTCAATCTTCTCGCCAAAGGGCTGGAAGTATCGTCGGTTCGGCACAAGGTAATTTCAAACAACATTGCCAATGTCAACACCCCTCTTTTCAAGCGCCAGATAGTCACTTTTGAAGACGAGATGGCGAAAGTATTCGACGGCAAAATCGATCTGGTCGGCAAGCGCGAGCACAACGGGCATATTCCGATCGGTGAGATCAACTACCACGACGTGGGCCCGACCACGATCAAGGACCGTATTCACGTCATGCGTAACGACAAGAACAACGTCGATGTCGATGTTGAAATGAGCGACCTGGCGAAAAACACCATGACCTACCAGATTCATGCCACCCGCCTGGCCGCCATGTTCGCTGGCCTCAACGACGTCATCACCAGGGGAGGTAAAGCCTGATGGGTATGTTCAGAGCGATTGACACATCGGCTTCTGGCCTGACCGCCGAACGCCTGCGCATGGATGTTATCTCCAACAACATTGCCAACGTCAATACCACGCGAACCGAAGATGGCCAGCCGTTCCGACGCAAGATGGTAATCTTCGAATCGCGTAACCCGCACGGCAGCTGGTGGTTTCAGGATCGCTTGAAGCCACAGGAGCCAGGAAAAGGCGTCAGAGTAAACGCTATCATGGAAGATATGGCGCCCTTCAAAATGGAGTATGACCCGAATCACCCCGACGC
>PGYA01000050.1 GCA_002839435.1 Candidatus Riflebacteria bacterium HGW-Riflebacteria-2
TTGCCTGCTGGATGGCAGGCATGCTCGTCACAAGCTTACGCGAATGAGAAACCTGCCTACGCCCTTGTGATGGTCTTTTAACATGTCTACTTATATTCACCACAATGTGAGTATACAATGACAGATCACACACATATTCAAGCTTGTCAGAGGACTAGTCCACTGGCACGTTGGTTCGCTGTCATTCTCGAAAGACAACCAGCTTTACAGTGGCATTTGAGCTGAGGCTGGCAAATTCTTCGAGCATGATCTGCTTCGACCATTCTTTGCCGCGGTTGCCCGAGCCTGAACCGATCAAAGGAAACGCCACTGATGCGAAACCTTTGTCTGCAACAATCTGCATGGCAGAGCGTACCGACTGACGAACTGAAAAATCGGTGGCAAACCAAAACAGGTTAATACCGGCAACGTGAATGATGGCCTTGAAAGGCAACTTGCCGGCACCGGTCAGGCGGGCACCACCAAGCTCGATCAAGCCCATTCCAGACAACTCGCGAAATGGGTCGAGACCGGCCTTACGCTTGATTGCTCCGGAAACGCCCTGTGGCAGCAGCAACCACCATGGAAAAATGTTGCGGTTCCAGGCGTTTACGATTACTTCAACATTTTGTTGAAGAATGTCTCCCTCGATGATTTCTGGTATCATTTTTCCTGCTTTGTGTTATCCATGAAAGCTATACAAAGTCTCATTGTTCCGGTTCGATCCGAAGGCTGCGACCTTCAGCCGGGTTGCTGCCGAACGAGCTTTTATAAAGTCAAACAAGTGATGCGATTCTAACTGCAAATTAGATGATGCCGCTTAACTTACGTTGTGGTAGATTTTATCAGATACTGGGTAATATGGACAACATCACTCTCATAACTCTCAAATGCTCGAACTGCTCGGCGTCTTTGCAGATATCCGATAAGCTTGACCGTTACATCTGCAACTACTGTGGCACCGAGCATGCCCTGTTGCATAATTCAGGTGGCTTTTTTTTCAGGCGGCTTGAAGAGAAGCTCGATAATCTCGAAAAGATAACGGAAAAGGGCAATGCGGAACTGGCGATAAAGCGTCTGCGCAGCGATCTGGCCACAAGAACGCACCAGTATGAAGTTATGATGAGTGAAAAAGATGACCTGACGCGACTACTAGACAGCCGCCGAGCCGATGCCGTCACGTCAATAATTGTTACCGCAGCTGTTCAAGCAGCGATTCTTGCGATCAATTTCCCGCTGCAGATATATGCCCTGGCCCAGCTTGCAGTTGTTATCAACGTTTTTTACCACTTGTCGCTGATTGGGAAGATCCAGGCAGAACGCCAGAAAACCGCCGAAAAGTTCAGGCCGGAACTCGAACGAATCAGAGGCGACATCGATGTGCTTGAAATCAAAATCAGAAAAAAGATCAAGCTCGCCGACAGCTGAGTGCTCTTGAATTATGGCTTGTCAGATTCGGGCGGATCGACTGGCTTTGTTTCTGATGATGCGCTGTCTGCTGGCTGCGGCTTTTCAGGAGTAACTGGCGGCGTTTCGCCGGTTTCAGAAGGCTTGGTATCAGCATGCTCTGCTGTAGCTGACGATTCAGATGCCGGAGCAGAAGCCTGGTCAGCAGGTGGGGCAGCGGCGACTGTCTGAGATGCCTTTTCGTCTTCGGGGAAAAGCCTGATGATGATAACAATCAGAAGCAGCGTAACGACGCCGAGAACGACATAAAGCCCCCACCCGGTTTCACTGAAAGCTTCGTTGAACTGGCGCTTGATATCGAGATCGCCGGTAAAAGCCGCGGCCTCGCCGAGCTTTATGCGATTTGGCTCGTTCTTCAGCATGTGATCCTTAATCAGTGCCAGATCGTAAACCGGAGCGCGGGCCTTGCTATTGCCGCCGTAAAGCTGGTATTCGCCGGCTTCGGCCGCATGGAAAAACAGAGATTCGGTATAGTAGGTGGCTTCAACGGCAGAAATTTCGATCGGGCTGTTGTCGCCATGCGCGATAACCAGCCGCAGCTCGGTTTCACCTTCACGCAGCCCAGAAAGTTGAATCTCCAGCACAGTGCTGCTTTCGCTGCGGCTTGTCCAGGGGGCTTTCTTGAATGTCTGCCAGCCGAGACGACCGGGCTTGCTGGTTTCAAGAACTGCCTCGCGACTGAAAACACCTGAGCTGTGGATCCGCAGCGACTGCCACTGTTTTGAGGCCGCCGGAAGTTTTATCTCACAGGTGGTAGTATTAGCTGCCTTATCGTATACAGGATTTACAAAAATATCTGCTTTGGCCTTTTCAGATGCGCCGGCAAAGAAAGGAACCTGCCGATCATTTTTTACCAGCCGCTGCCCTTTTTTGTTGTCATCGAGCGAAGCCTGCATATTAAGCCCAAGCTGATAAAATCCAGGGGTTGTGACAGAGAAAGTCGCCACCCATGAGTAGCCTGCATTACTAAACGGCGCGCCCTGATCGATGGGCTTTGAGTCCGTAGACATATCAGCAATAGTCAGAACCGGCCCGGGCGGGATCTTTGTCGGCGTCATGTCGAGCAGTTCCTGCTGAATTATCGCAAGATCGTAGGTCGGTGCACGAACTGCCGGATTCCCTCCGAAAAGCTCATATTCTCCAGCTTCATGCGCAATAAAAAACAGATCATGAGCACTATACAACCCGCTGATTCCATATATATCGAGAGGCTGATTGCTGCCATGATCTACATGCATGCGGATCTCGGTCTGATCCTCGGGAAAACCACGCAAACTCATGGTTAAGGCAGATTCGCCGTCGTTACGATTTTTCCACTGACGCGTCTCCCATGGCTGCCAGCTGACCTTGCCGGCGACATGTCTTTCAAACAAAATGTTACGCTCAAATATACCGCGAGCATATATTCGCAGCGCATGCAAACTCGCGCCCTGCGGCAATTTCATCAGATAAGTAGTGCGATTGGCGGCCTGGTCATAAGAGCTTTCGGCAATCACAGCAAGATGCCGAACTTCGCTTCTACCCAGAAAATATGGCACCTGGATCTCATCTTTCACAATTCTCAATGAATCCTGAAAGCGATCAAGTCCTATCTTAGAATCGGTTACCAGTTGATAAAAACCGGGACTGTCAACATTGAATGCAGACTTCCAGGCGTAGCCTGCCGAATTGAACGGGCCACCTTTAAGAGAATAGTTTTTCAGCAGGTTTTCTGAGCGCCATTCGCCGCGCTCTTTGAGATTACCGACGATGAGCTTTTCAGCAACCCGGCCGCTAACACCGGGGTTTTCCATAATTATGGCCGGCTTATTCAAACCGGTTCTAAAAATCCACTCACCAGGCTGATCAATAGCAAAAACAACTGTCGGAAGCCTTGCCAACACCTTTACCTGATCAACTCTGCCAAAATAATTGTCTGACACAAGCCTGATCAGCATGACTCTATGTTTCCATACGCGGGAACAGTCGATCGTAAGCTTGAGCGGTTCGCTGCCGATTGCCTCTACCCTGCCCTGAGTCACCAGTCCAAAATCGCGGCGACCGAGCTGCATGCTTTCGAAGCCGATCTCCCAGCTACCTTTGAACGGGGCTGCTGTCTTAACTTCAAGCGTTTCGAGAGAAAGGCCTGAACCCGGCAACATGACACGCAACTCAGAGCCATTATCAATGGTAGCTTCTTCAAATAATGGCCGCAGTTCTTCTCGCACATAATCGCTGCCCATCCTCTTTGCTGTTACCCTGACCGAACGCACGAAAACAGGAATCTTGGAGAAATCACGGTCATAGCCGCTGAAAGTCAGGCGAACCGCAGAGTATGCTGCTGCCGGCACGTCGGCCCAGACGGCCAGAGCACCGCGATCGCGCTGAACCGCCACACCTGTCGCCAGCATCTGCCATTTTCCGTCAAGCTCGCATTCAATGTCTGCCTTACCAGCGTAGTTATCGTAATCAATTTCAGCCCTGACAAAATTGAAAGAGTAGCCGGCAGGTAGATTTGATTCTATAACCAGCCGACGATCATCGAGCAACTCGCGTTTCTGCGGCTGCAGATCCATGAGCTGATGTTCACCGGCCGAACGCCAGGACAATTCGAAGGCACGCGAATTGCCATCAGGGCCAAAAAGCGAAAGATCAAGTGATTCGGCGCGATCTTTGCGGGTATACATCTCGTGCAGTTCAGCCGGCAGCACAGCCTCAACCAGGCCAGTGGCGTCTGCTGTAATACTTCCCTGAGAATGCCAACTATCTTCTGCAACCGCAAATGAAGGGGTTACCAGCAACGCAAGAATAATGATAATTTTGCAGATGTTCTTCATATAGCTACTCCGATTTTGTTAAAAAGCGCTGATAGAGATAAGAAACCAGCATCAGCACAATCGCCAGTCCGATGAACGATGCGACTCGATACAGCTGCCCAAGCTTCCACAGATCCATCAGGAATATTTTGCAGCAGGTCAGCAACACCAGTAGCAGAGCAGCCTGGCGCGCGCGTACCACTTTCCATCTGATGCCCGAAAGCAGCAGACCAATAGAATAAACCAGCCAGCCAAGGCTATACCCGAGTTGATGCGCGAGATCGCCTCTGGTCAGCAGACTGAATGGCCGGCCCTTCTGGCCAAACACGCTGGCAATTTCGATATTCAATACATAAAACACCGCCACAGCCAGCGATGTGCCAAAAAAGGCGTTTGGCGGAACCTGGCTCACAGGCCAGGTTTCATCATATTTTCTTCTGGTAAGCCAGATCAGCAGAACGATACAGCACGCAAAAAGAGCCGTTGGGGAATTGAGCCCCGGCGACATTTCGCCAAACTGCGCACTGAACCTGAACGGGAAAAGCGCCGTGCGAATGAAGCCAAGATAAAGCAAAACCAGGCCAGCCAGCCGGAACGGCCGGTCGAGGCGCTTCGGCCAGACCAGCATCAACAGGCCATAGATGATCCAGCCGGCAGCCGAGCCTATCGCCATTCCGGCAGTTTTCGCCTGGAAAATGTCGAACGGCTGCCCCGGTTGCAGAATAGTGCTCTTGATGATCTTGATTGCAAAGAGACCGGTGATCAGAAGCATGGCGAGAAAGAGGTTCTTGATCGAAATAGAGCTTTCCTGCCAGGGTTCATGTAAAAACAGATAGAGCAGAATGACCATCATTGGCACGTAAGCAAGCATCCCAAGGTTGAACAACGGGCTCATGCTGGCGACATAGCTGCCGTAAGCGAATGGGAACCAGATAAGCCAGAGCGTGGCCAGAAAGAGCAAAATCATGCCAAAAATGCGTATTCCGACCGGTAGGTCCTGATAACGCCAGAGCACAGCGCCGAACAGGCCCCAGAGTGTTACATAGACAATGGTCTGCAACAAATCTCCGGACGGCAGAAACTTCAACGTCGAACCGACCTGAACCTGCGAGCCAGCAAAGACATCGGCAACCATAAGGTTTACCAGATAAAAACCAGTGCCGATCGCCAGCCACATATAGTATTTGCTGATGCTGAACTGGCCGAGATTGTCGTCAGGATAAGGAGCCAGCTTTACTGCCGCAAACAGAGCGGCAGTCGCAGCCGCAACCGAAAAAACTGCGGCATTGAGGATGATCATACTGTTGGCGCCCTTCATCTGTGGCAAAAACGACAACAACAGATAGAGGCCAATCGGTGCCAGAGCCGCCGACACCTTGCGCAAACCGTTGTGTTCGATGCGGCGGTTCAACCAGAGCAGCGCGGTTGCCTCAAGCACGAGCACCAGGCCGAGCCAGCCCTTTTCCAGCAGCAGAATAGGTGTAGCAGAGAGATAAAACAGCAGAACGCCACCGTGGCAGGCTAGAATGCTGTTGCGTTCAGATTTTCCTTCCAGCTGGCCAAGCAGAACTTTGACGAAAGGCAGCTTGATAAAGGCGAGCAATACCGGTACCCAGCCCGATACCTCGCGGGTCCAGAAGTGGTCGGCTGCATAGACGATAAAAATCGCCTGCACCAGCTCAAATATCGGCCAGGCCATCCAGGCAATCCGGTATTTGCGGAAATCCTTGTAAACAATGAACGGCACGGTAAGCGCTGCAATCAGCAGCAGAGCCGACCACAGCATTGAGTGCAGATACAGGGTGCCGGTCAGGTCCGGGCGCAACGCCCAGCATGCCTGCGCGAAAGCGCCAGAGAAAAGCGTCATCGCGATCATTATCGAATAACCCATGCGCCGTGCCATTGTCAGCGTAATGGCGCCAAAGCAGAAGAGGGTCACCATTCCAGGGTGCGGGTTCAGCGGTTTGACGAACGAAAAAGCCGTCGCGAGCAGTATAAAAATGCCCATGATCGGCGTCGAACTCATCCATTCGGTCAGCAGCGGGTTGTTGCGCACGCTGGTGCCGGTCACCTGCTCATCGATTTTAAGCGTTTCGCTCCACTGCGCAACCCGCTTCAGACACCAGAACATGACCAGCACAACAACAGCACCAGCCAGAAGAATCAGCGCGTAAACTCCCGAAACGTAGACAATCGGCGCAGCCCAGTAGATCCAGAAGCCGGCGGCAAAAACCAGTATCATCGCCATCACGGCCAGCTGCAGCAAACCGCCAAACAGCAGGCTGACGATAATGCCGATTACCTGCAGGCCAATTGCCATAGGCCAGAACATTGCCGACATCTTTGGTGTCAGCAGTATTGCCAGCAACATCAGCAAAGACATGGCAACCGGAAAAATCCTGAACCACTTCAGAGACAGCTTGTCGATGCCATTGCGGTGAATCAGCAGAATCGGCCCGATGCCGCCTGCCAGGCCGTAAACAAAGAAAGCGAGAAACGACCAGACGTTACTGGTAGCTTCAAAGCGGTAAATTGCCCAGAACGCTGCAACAAAAAAGGTCAGCGCCGAATAGGGAATGACCGCGCCATGCCAGCTGCCATTGCGCAGGGCTAGTGCGACGGCAATACTTATCGCCGCGGCCATCATCCACATCGGCGTGCAGCCGGCCAGGCTGTGAACCACTACCACGGCCATCAAAAGTATGCTCAAAAATAGAATGATCGCCGACCACTTTGTCGAACTGCTGTTCTGGGGAATCCAGCCGAGCCTTTCGATAAAAATCGAGAATACCAGCAGGTTGCCGACCCAGGCCAGACCGATCATATAAGACTCCGGCACGGTTGGCGCCAGAAAAGTTGCGCAGGTCAGCGAAAACAATGTGCCAACAGTTGAGAACAACAAAAGAAAACGTGACTCAAGCCGCTTGATAACCTGATAGATCCCGACGTTAACGATAGCCAGGTAAACAAAAAGTGTCAGCAGGTTACCGCGGCCGGTTGAAACCAGCAAGGGTGTCAGATAGGCGCCAATGCCGCCAAGCACCGATATGGCGACACCACGATGAAATATCGCCAGCACGAACGCCGCTGCTGATACTGTAACCAGCGTAATGAACCCAAGCGGCTTTTCGAGATAGCCATAATAGAGTGTCGCGGCAAAAAAGACTGAATATAGAACACCGATACCACCGGCGGCTAAAGTATGTCGCATGGTATCGTAGCGCCCACGCTCAAACTTGAATGAGCCGGCAATCATGCCAAGACCGACAATGGCACCGATAACGAGTCGCATTATCGGTGAAATCAGGTTTTTATCGATTGAATACTTTACAAAAAAGCCGGCACCGATAAATAGAGCGATACCACCAAGCCAGGCAAAAAGATTTGCACCGGTAAACTGTTCCCAGTCGACGCTGTCTTTAAAGCTGTTCCAGCGGTCGCCCCAGTCGGGTTCACCAGGGTCACCAGGGCCGGACGGGCCGCGCGGCCCACCCGAGTCGCCGCCGACGCCGGCAGCACCAGCCGCCATGCTTCTTTCATATTTTGGTTTCTGGCGCTTAACAGCCTTCTCTTCCGCTTCGATATCTGGCATTTTTGCACCAGCAACTTCTTCGCAGCTACGTTTCAGCCACTCATACTTAGCGTCTTCCGGCCTGAATTCAGCGGCCACAGAAGAACCGGGAACGCTGTCTGAAAAAATTGGTTCCTGCGGTTTGTCCGGCACCTGAGTCTCTGACCCATCAAGAGTACTTTCAACTGGCTGATCGCTTGCGGGCTTAACGTCACGCCCTTTTTGCGAGAAACTGAGAGAGCCAAAGCCATCATCTGCGGAAATCGGAACTGGCGTATCAGTTAGCGCAGGCTTTTCGGCAGACGGTTTCAGATTTTGAGCCGGTTCAGGCTGGCTGACTGATGTTGCGTGAGACGCTTGAGCTGCGCGCGCATGCATTTCCTGGCGCTGTTTGTCGTAAGATTTCTTGAGAGCATTTACTTTGTCTGTGAGGTAGCGGATTCTGTTTTCAAGCTCATCTATTTTCTCTTCAAGCGCCCGCCTGGTTTTTGCGATTTTCTCGTACACAATAAAGCCAAGAAATACCACCAGTAAAAATTCAAGCATTGTTTGTGCTCTCCAACTCTGAAGACATGTGCCTCTATATGAGTCATATTCTACCCAACCCGCACAGATTATGCATTATTTTTTTTTGGTAACAGCCTATGCTTTGCGTATTCGCGATGAACATCAAACCTTTGCAGTGCAATTCCCGGACAAAATCCGCCGTCATTCAACTCTTAAGCATTTTTCTGGATCCTGCGACTTCGCGCAGGATGACTGTAGATCCGTGGCGATTTCTTTGGGCATTGGAACCGCTTCTACGGAAATTGCTGTTTGCAGGAAACAACGTTTTTGCGGGCAATAAAAAAACCGCTGCAGCTATAAGCTGCAGCGGCCTTTATTGGCGGCTAATTAGTAGCGTGAAGGTCTGCGGGGGCGATCTTCGCGCGGCTTGGCTTCATTAACTTTGAGACCACGGCCGTTGATTTCCTTGTTGTTGAGCTGAGCGATAGCATTCTGTGCTTCGCTTGCTTCTGGCATTTCTACGAAACCAAAACCTTTAGATCTGTTAGTTTCGCGTTCAATGATAACATTGGCGCTAGTAACATCACCGTAGGGTCTGAAGAGTTCTTCAAGTTCGGCGTCACGAATGCTGTAAGGAAGGTTTCCAACGTAAATTTTCATCACAAATAGTTCTCCTAAGATATTTCACACTTACTCACCTCTATCCCGGAGAACCAAATGCAGTATCCCGGTCAATATCGTTCATAATTGCGTAAATATATAATAGCACTTTTTTACCGCTATTGACAAGTATTTTTTTTATTATTTTTGCCTGTAAACGTCTCTATAAGATAAATGAAGCAATTTGAACCAAATTAAAGATTCAGAAAGAAAGTAAAAAAAATACAGCGCCCTCGACCTGCGAGAGCGCTGTATCCGAAAAATTCTGCTGAATCAGTAATTATTCGGCATCAGGAGCGTCGAGATCTGTCGATTCTTCATCAACTGGTTCATCATCGACAACCATTTCAGATTCTTCCCATGATGCAACCTTAATAACATCAAGTTCTTCAGCGTTGGCAGCGGCAACGAGTTCGCCCTTTACGACAATGGCTTTGCCGGCCAGAGCTTCGAGTTCAGTCCGTTTGGCAGCGTCGGCAACTTCGAGTTTGAAGGTTTTTTCACCCATGTCGAGAACCATAGTAGCCTCAGTCTGTCCGGCTTCAGTATCAGCCGGAGTAACTTCCAGAATACCGTTGAATTCTTCAGCAGATACTGCTGGGGCGACAACCGGAGCAGCCGCGGGTTCAACCACGGCGTCCTGAGCAAAAGCGGAAACGGCGAAAAGAACACAAAACAGAGCGATCAACAAATTACGCATTTAAATGCCTCCTACAGAATAGTGAAATATATGTACCGACTCGATAAGCCTTATCAGCACGAATATCGTGGCAGGATTATACTACCGTCGGCGCCCGGTACATATTCTGCTTTAGCTGCGTAAAACTCGCAGATAGCACCTTTGTCAACCAATTCACCGGGCATTCTCTTCGCGCTCATCCAATCATTGATTTTCAAAGCGTTTCGACTAGTTTCACAAAATTTGAAAGAATATTTCATGGTTGCACCCGTCTGCCTTCAAAGAGTAACATTTACCTCACTTTGTAGTTCTAAAGAATTTCCGGCATTCAAACAATTACTATCAGTATACCGGAGGAACATAATGGATAAAATCAGATCAGCCATACAGCAGGACTGGTCAACAGAACCTGCTCAGAGCGCATTAGAATCTTACTACACATCTAAAGAAGGCCTCAGCGCTGTAGAATCCGGTAAGCGCCTCGCTACGTTTGGCAACAACGAAATCGCAAAAGGCAAGCCAACACCATGGTATGTTCTATTGGCGCGTCAGTTCGCGAACCCTCTGATTTACATCCTTCTGGCGGCTGCGATCATTACCATTCTAATGCAGCATTACAACGACGTTATCATCATTTTCTCCGTTCTGGTGATAAATGCGGCGATAGGTTTCTACCAGGAACGCAAAGCTGAGCGCGCAATAAACAACATCAAGGGCATGAGCGCCCCGCTCTGCCGGGTCAGGCGAGATGACAATGTTGCCGAAGTTCCTGCAATCGAAGTCGTCCCTGGCGACATCATTCTGCTTGAAGAGGGCGACAAAATACCTGCTGATGCTAGAATCATCTCTGAGAGCCGGCTACAGGTGGAAGAAGCCATCTTTACCGGCGAGTCAATTGCAGCTCACAAGACTGCCGAGCAACAGGCGAAATCGTCGGTTCTGGCTGATCGCCACAACATGCTTTATAGCGGCACCCATGTTACAGCAGGACGAGGCGAAGCGTTGGTTACCGGCACAGGCATGAACACGGAGCTTGGCAAAATTGCCGGTCTGGTACAGACTGCCGAAGAGGTTCTCACACCGCTTCAGAAAACGATAGAAGCTTTCAGTCACATGGTAATCAAAGTCGTGCTCGGAATCTGCAGCGTTATCTTCATTTCCAGTTATATTTTCTGGAAGCAGCCATTCGACGAAGTGCTGCTCAATGCGATCGCAATTGCCGTATCGGCGATTCCAGAAGGGCTGCCTGTCATCATCACTCTCGTGTTGGCAGTCGGGGTACGCCGTATGGCACGCCACAAGGCGCTGGTACGAAAACTGCCAACAGTAGAAACCCTGGGGTCGGCAACCGTAATATGTACCGATAAAACCGGTACACTTACCCGCAACCAGATGGTTGTAACACGCGTATTCAGCCAAGGACACAACTTTACAGTCAGCGGTGAAGGCTATTCTTGCGATGGCGAGATTAAGCCGCAAGAAGGTGAAGATAATAACCACAGTTCACTTGATAAACTCGTGCAAATTGCAGTTCTATGTAACAACGCGTCTCTAACCAATGAAAGCAATGAGTGGCAGATGGTCGGAGATGCAACGGAAGGCGCGCTGATGACGCTCGGCGGCAAACATTCCAGAGAGAACCTGAATCTGCGCAAAAAATACGAGCGCCTTGCCGAGCTGCCATTTGACAGCAGAATCAAATACATGGTCACGGTCAATAAGGTCGGCGACGAAATCGTCGCCCACATGAAGGGCTCGCTTGAAGCTGTTCTTGAGCGCTGCAGCCAGGTGCGCGAGAATGGTAACGCTCGTTCGATCACTCCTGCAGATCGTGAAAAATTCGAACAGCTCAATCTCGATTACGCTTCAGCAGCTATGCGCATAATAGGTCTGGCTTATCGCAATCTCGCAACTGGCATAGACCCGCTGAAGTATGTAGATGACGAACAGTCCGGTTACATATTTGCCGGCATGGTCGGAATAATCGATCTGCCACGACCTGAAGCAATAGAGGCTGTCGGTAAATGCCGAAAGGCAGGCATCAAGGTCGTCATGATCACCGGCGACCACGCCGCGACGGCATTGGCCATCGGCAAGCAGACCGGCATTTACGACGAAGGCATGAAAACCCTCACCGGCGCCGAACTTGCCGAGATGACTGATGATGATCTCAAAAACATCGTTCTTGACGTCGCTATTTACGCCAGAACTTCACCAGAAGACAAGATGCGCATAATCCAGGCACTACAGTCACACCGGCATGTAGTCAGCATGACCGGTGATGGCGTCAACGACGCGCCAGCGCTCACCCGTGCCGACATCGGCGTTGCCATGGGCCGTACCGGCACCGATGTCGCACGCGAAGCTGCTGGTATGGTTCTGGTCGATGACAACTTTGCCTCAATTGTAGCGGCGGTCGAAGAAGGCCGCATAATTTTCAACAATCTGCGCAAGGCTATAGGCTTTCTGGTTTCGACCAACATCGGTGAAGTGCTCATTTTTCTGGTTTCGTCGCTGCTGGGCCTGCCAGCACCATTGCGGGCCGTGCAGATTCTCTGGGTCAACCTGGTCACCGACGGTACAACATCGGTTGCGCTGGGCGTTGATCCTGCCGAAGGCGACGAAATGCAAAAGCCACCACGCCACGCCGATGATTCACTGCTGACAAAGGCCATGCGCTGGCAGGTCGCAGTTGTTTCGCTTCTGATGTGCATGGGCACACTTGCAGCCTATCGGATCGGTGTCAGAATTGATCCGGCAGATGCAAGACTCGCTGTCAGCATGGCCTTCTGTACTGTCGTGTTTTTTCAGCTGTTCAACATATTCAACTGCCGCAGCTTCGAAAAATCGCTGCTGACAGTCGGAATATTCGGCAACATGACATTGGTCGGCTCTGTCATTCTGGCAGCAAGCCTGCAGATGGCAGCCATATATGTGCCATTCATGCAGAATCTCTTTGGTGTAGTCGGGCTTACTTCGAGCCAACTGTTGATCTGCGCCGGCATTGCTTTCACGGTAATTCCAGCGGTAGAAGCTGTCAAAAAATTGGCCGTAAAGTAGTCTGATGGTAACAGAGGACTAATTGCCGGTGAAGCTTTCCTGCTTGATGCGCTTGGCTTCATCGATTTCAACCTTGTTGTCGATAGCCATTTCCTTGAGCTTGAGCGTTTCTTTTTTGCTTTCAGCCAGGCTTTTAAGTTGTTTTGCCCCTTCGTAAGCCTTGATGGCATTCTGGTCTTCACTGCTTGATTCCATCCAGTCAAGATTACAGGCATTGTATTGTTCTTTGATAAACGCCTGGTCTCGAATTTCACGCTGTACAAGCTCTTCGAATTGCGTAGACCCTTCAGGGGCTACCGCAGAAGTTCTATATTCTTCGCGAATCTCTTCTTCAGTGCGATTGAAAGCATCGATCATCTTTTTAACGTTGCTGGCTTCGGCCTCAGCTTTTTCCTCGTCCGACATGCCCTCCATAGCCTTGTCGATCTGACGGTCAGTCAGCTTCATCTCGTAAGCGCGCTTCTGGAGGGCAGCCTGGCGTTGAGTCTCGACATTATCACTGTCGGCGTCAAGAATAGTTGTACCTGCATAAGATTTGGTATAAAACTGCGACTCAAGATTTCCGATCTTGTTGTTGATTCGTTCGAGCACTCCATCAACCTGGTCTGACGGGCGAGTTTTATCTTCCTTGTCGGGCAATGGGCCTTCGTCGGGGCATCTTATCTTGCCAAGATCTTCGCGCATCTTTTTGACATCGGCACCCTCATCATTTGACCACCAGCCGATCTGCCACCATCTTTTACCGGTATCGACATCTTCGATCCGGTCGTCAAGTTCTGAAAGGTTCTTCTTGGCCTCTGTTATGGCACCTTCCTGCGTCTCCAAAAGATCTGCCAGCTGCTCTTCGGTAAGACTGGAAAGCGACTGAGCGTTAAGTTCTTCATTAAAAAAGCTGCTGTCTGCCGGCTTATCGAGTTCTTCGGCAACTTCGCTGGCGATGGTCAGTACTTCTTCGCGTTCCTTGTTGGCAAGCGAATAGAACTCGTCACGGATGACTGCAGAAGTGTGCTGCGAAAAACGCTCTTCAATGTCGGTTCCGGGGGGCTTCGCAGCCAGGTCGAGAGCAATATCGACGCGCGCTTCAAGATAAGCTTCGTCTTCTCGTTGCGCTTCGCTCAGTTCCTTGCGACTCACCCTGATGTTATCGACATTGGTCGAAAGCGTCTTCTGATAACTGCCGACCACCTGCCGGCGCAAAATAGGCTTGCTGAAAACATATCTGATTTCTTCAATCTTGTCGGCAGAGAGCTTGGTATTGTCTGTATCGTCAACGACATAGCGCTTGAATACAAGTGTCAGCGGATCAGCCGTAGACTGAAAGGTTTCTGCCTTGGCGGCCTTCATATCGGCCTTGAACTGGGTCAATATTCGCTGCGCATCCATCTGCAGTATCTGGCGGGTGGTAGTTCGCGAAATGTTACGCCGCGCGTAACTCCAGATGTTCATGGCAGCGCCAATAACCATAGAGGCAAGAACAGCGGCCACCATAAGTTCAACGAGCGTGATACCAGACTTTCTAGCTGCTTTCATCTTTGCCTCCTGGTGCCGCTCAAAACCGTGTTTCCGGATTAAAGATCAGTGCGAAATCTCTTAGGCTGCGTTCTGGCTCTGAAGTGTCGCTGCGGGTACCCCGCTCTCTCCAGAAAATCTCGGCCTTGAAGGAAATCTCGACAAGCTGGCCGAAATCGTTTTTCGAAGCCTGCATTGTCGCCTCGAGCCAGAATTCCTTGTCATTTTTCATTTCTTCGATGCTGGCCAGAGTATCGGCATAGAACTCCACAGGCACTGCAACGGGTTCCCCACCTTTGAGCTGATCGTAGTTCTTCTGATAACGCGAGAACGGCACGTGTTTCACTTCTTCGAGAAACTTGGTCAACAGGCCGGAAGCCTTGGCATAGTTGCCCACTTTAACCGTAGAAACGGCGTTGGAACTGACAAGATTGACGAGCGGAATAAAGGCGATGACAATTATCGCGACGGCGATAAGAACTTCCAGCAGAGACCAGCCGCTAGAACGTTTCATCAGTCAACCTTCCAGGCGTTCCAGCGTGGCGACAGCGCAAGATAATAACGGCGCGGGTCGTATTTGCCAGTCTGCGGATGCAGGCTTCCCAGCGAAGCCCTGACTTTGGAAGCTGCGTAATCGATCATCACTTCGCCGCGCATGCGATGCTTGGCGAATTCGTTGGTTATCCAGTTCCCAACGATGTTGAGACGGGTATTAGAGCCAAGATATATGCAGCGGTGTGTATAGATTGAGCCTTCGATGGTAAAATCGCCTTCGTCAGTCATTATCAGGCCACCGTTACGCACAACCAGACTAAAAACCGTCTGTTTTTCGGGCTCTTCGACATACCTGATATTGCAACCGAGGCTGACATTGCCAGAAACTACAATCATGCCCTTACCGGTAACATAAAAGGTATCACCTTCGGGTGCCTTGAACGAGTTATTGTCAGCGCCAAGTGAGCCGGCAATAAAGGTTACGCCATTTAGCTGCAGAGCTTTTTTGCCATCAATTGTGATCATGCGGTTTGGCAGATCCTTGATAAAGTTTTCGGCACTGGCATAGTAATAATTCGATTTTTTGGCGAACTGCTCCGGAGAGTAGTAGTTGGCGGGCATATTGATAGTATCACCAGGGTCATACATGGTGTATGAAACGTCAGCGGTCATGTCTTCAGCATCATAGGCCTTCATGAACCACATGTTGTAATCATATTTACCAATCATCTGGTCGGTAAACCAGTATGGTATCGGAACTGGCGGTACAAAACACCAGGGCGGCGGGAAAGGCAGAAGCGGCAGGCGATCCTGCGCAAACAGGCCAATTATGGTCACATGCCACTGCTTATGACGCTTGGCCACCATACCCTCGATATCACGCGAAAGAGTCGGATACCAGGTGTTAAGACCAAAAAGATGCGTCTTGTTGTCTGACCAGCCAAGAGTCGGTAAACAATAATAGCTATTGCGTGTACCCATCCATGGCAGTTCCATGCGGGAAAAAGCGTCTGCAATCGGCGTAGCACCAAAAGCGACGGCACCTTTAGTAAGATCAGTTAAAGAACTGCCAAAAGCTCTGAAAGCTATGCTGATGCCGAATGTAATAATGTTTGAACTGAGCTTTTCAGGGTCTGGCAGAAAATTTATACTTTCTGCCTTCTTTTTGAGAAAGTCCTCGTGCGACATTTTATGGGGATCCTGAGTCCACCATTTGTAAGAATCGTTGCGGGCTTCGAGAGCACTGCCCTTGTAGTTATTGCGGTGTGTGATATAAGCGGGATCCCTATGCAGCAGCTTAGCCTTGGGTGCAACGTCTGAGGTCATCTGAAAGCCATGGTTGAATGCACCACGAGAAAACTTGAGCTCTTTTGGCAGCGGACTTCCTTTTTTACTTTTGACGTTCTTGGAATTAACCGTAACATCGAGATTATAAGAAGCCTTCGAGACAACCATATTCTTGGTACGACCCAGCATCATCAACGCATCGGCACCGGCCGCCATATTGATCGCCTTGTCAGCGAAACCGTTCTCAGAAAGTTTAGGCCCATCAAAATGCCCTACCAGCGCGGTGTTTATTACAAGTGGCGTCCCCGGGCTACCGGCATCGACAAAGTCGTCAGGCTTATAGTTAACTCTGATCTGTCCGGGGTGCTCTTTGCGAGCTTCGCGCTCGTCTTTCTTCATGATACGTTTCGCACTGTTATTGACATAAAACTGACCGCCGTGGTCGTTAAAATTGAACCGGTCATTGTTGATATTTGCACAGAAAAAGCTGTAAAGCGGGGCCATCGGCTGTATGTCAGAAACCTTGAAATCCTTGGTGGCTTCGATACGGCGTTCTGAGAATGTATCATCAGTAAAATTAACTCTGGCAACTGAAGTTACCTTGAGAGTACCGTATTTTTCGACAGAGCGCGAATAGTCAGCGGGAACTGCGACGCCGCCTGGCCAGAGCTCTTCTTTGCGCATGAAAAAATCCCTGTCGAATACGATGCGTATGGGGTAAAGGTTCGGCTTATTGAGAAGCCCATGGAAAATCGCGCGCAGAATCTTGTCAAGAATAAAGAAATCATTCAACCCGATACCATCTGGGCAATTCATCACATCAGCCAGCTGTGTTTCCTTGGTCAGAGGCTTCAGCGCGAGATCGACGACAGCCGCCGGATCAATAGTGGCGAGCGTAATATCTGCCTTGATAATCGGAATATGAACCTTGATCGGAATCGTAAAGTTGAAAAGTGACAGCCAGTCGGGAAACTCGCCAACAAAAGCAGCACGCCCCTTGTTATCGAGAAAATCAATTATGTCCTGGCGGGCAGTAAATTCGCAGTCGATGCCGGGAACTTCGTATTTGCCGGATGGTAAAGTCTTGGGAGTAACACGGTAAGCGCTTTCGATTTCAAAGGTGACCTTAACATCATAGTCTTTTATCTTGTCGCCACCGGCAAATTTGATCAGGTCATCGACCCAGTCTTCGCCCTCGGCTTTGAGACGAAGATCAGCCAGGGTATACTCAACCTTGTTGGGGAAGCCTTCCGCTTCCATGACAGCAACATCAAGTTCGTCGTCAGCGCCCAATTCGGCGGCAGCATCGTTGACCTTTCCGCTCTTGACCGGTAGCGGGTAGCGCAACATTATGGCAAAGCTCTTCTGGGTGGCTGTCTGCACAAAAGATGAGTCATCGTTCATAGCGCTGCTCATCATGTGCATGCCGCGCATGATACCGGTTTCAGCCAGTGAAGCCGCCTGATCGCCGCCCAGCGCCCTCTTTGACTGACGTGTTCGTTCGACTGTCGATGAGCCAAAATATAGCGAAACGACAAAGATAACGCCAAGTATGGCCACGACTACCGCCAGAACATTACCCCTGCGGGTTCTGCTGAAAAGCTTTTCTGTATTCATAGTTCACCTCTCTGACTTTGAGAGAAAGTCTCATAGATATATACGTTCAACCTCCACCGCCGCGTTGCACTGAATATGGTGAAACCGGTTTTGCCACCGGCAGATCCTTTGGATACCAGTCTTTGGTCTGGTTCAGACCATTTATGAATTCTTCAAAACTTACTTTGGTGCCAAGCGCGAGATTTGCCTTGGTCAGCTGCTCACGCAATTTGCCCGGATCGATACGACTTATCTGCTCGAACATCTCATAAGCACGCGAAACATCGTCGGCCAGAGGACCATAAACCTTGGAAAGTTTTTGCGCAGACAAAGCATAGTTTTTGAAAGCCTCGCGGAATTTTTCTTTATCGCCGGTGATCAGATATACTTCCATCAGGCCACCCCAGGCATGGAGTTCCTTGAAATGATTGTTATTGCTGTTACTCAGAGCCTTTGCATAAGCTTTTTCGGCAGCATCCAAGTTGCCCTCGTCAAACAGCGAGTTAGCTTCGGCGATCATCGGGTCATCTTCAACCTCGATCATCTGTCTGGTTTCTTTGGGAATGTCAGGCGGCAGACTCAGCCGCCGAGGTAATGCCTGCACCTTCGACCAGGCGCGCTCAAGCTCGGCTTCGATAGTCATTTCAACGGGATTCACCGCTGGTGCTACCGATTTGGAGCGTCCTGCCGCTCCTGGCCGTGAGGTTGACGTAAGATTGAAGGCAGACTGTCTACCAGGATCAGCGAGGCCAATCCTGGTGGTAACCGGCTGTTTATCTACAACTCTTGCGTGAAAATACAGATAAAGAATGGGAATCAGCAGCAGAACGATGCCTGCCACCAGAAATTTCGTATCACTGATATCAATCTTTCCCAGTGATTCTTTCAGGTCATTAGACATATGCGTCTCCTCATTTTTACATTGTACACTATTTTCTCTATCTCAGTAATGACCCTGAAAGATTTCACAGCTTTGAAATGTTATAGATGGTCAGGTTTACATAACACGGAATAAAATGATTTTGCTTTGCAACGTATCTTTTGTAACAATTGTGTAAAATTCGCAGTTTTCCTCTTGACGCACCGCAACATTTATGGCAAAATCTGTTCATAAAAATATTGCAAGGCAAAATGGAGGAAAGCAAGCCGTGAGTCACACAGCTATGGTATGGTCGGCCCTTATTCTTTACGTTTCTGTAACCGTTTTTTTAACTGTTCGTGGGATGATGCGAACCAAAGACCTGGCGAGTTTTGCCGTTGGCAACCGCGATATTGGCCCGGCCTGGGTCGGTCTGTCTCTAACCGCGCAGCTCACCAGCGTTGCTACCTTTGTAGTCAATCCCGGTCTGGTTTACACATACGGACTCTCTGCCCTGCTCGGACTGGGTGTCGCCGCCGGCCTGGGAATCATTACCGGCCTGTGCGTTCTTTCCGGACCATTTAGGGCTGTTGGCGACAAGGTTAAGGCCTTAACAATTCCGCAATGGATTGGCGCCAGATATGAATCAAAATGGCTACGCCTCTTTTTTGCAGTCATCTCGCTTTCACTGATCAGCTTTATCGTTCTGATTGCCGTAGCGATTGCCCTCACGCTATTCTCTCTGCTACAGCTTACTGATATAAGTCAGACTTCCTGGCTGGTAATCGGCATAATGGTTTTTGTCTTCAGCTACACTCTGCTGGGCGGCGCTAACACATCGACCTATACCAACGCCATTCAGGCAGTAGTAATGCTGATCGTTGCACTCATCCTTATTGGCAGTGGTTACGAGAACTTTATCAGCGGCGAAGGCTTGCTGGCCAAGCTTAATACTATCAACCCGGCACTCTCATCACTTACCAACCCGAGTTCTCTCTACTTCCGCAATTTCTTCGAAGTATTTGTCTGCAATTTCGTCGTCGGCCTTGCAATCGTTTGCCAGCCGCATATCCTTGGCAAATCTCTGCTGCTGAAGGACGCAAGTCAGATCAAAACCTACCTGGCTGTTGCAATTATTGCCGGCACAGCGTTTGTTTCGGTCATGTTAGTTGGCCTTTATGCGCGTGTCTCCATGATTGAAGTAGCCAGGATCGACATGGTCGTTCCCACCTACATAGCCATGAATTTTTCATCGGCGACCCAGGTCTTGATAAGCATAGGTCTTCTCTGCGCTGGAATTTCGACGCTGGAAGGTTTGCTGCTGGCACTTTCGGCAATTTTTTCAAGTGACATTTACCTGACGCTCAAGCCCATCAATCCTGAAACAAAAGAACAGGATCTCAAAAAGGCCCTGCTCTTCGGTAGAATTTCACTGGTCATCGTCGGCATAGGCTGCGTATTGCTGTCAATCTGGCAGCTTAGAAACCCGACCGGCGGTTCTGTTGCCATCTTCGCGCAATACGGCGTGTATCTCCTGTTCACCGCGACATTTCTGCCAATTGCCTGCGGCCTCTTCCTGCCGCGCGTAACCCGTGAAATGGTTGGTGCAGGCGTTATAGCTTCTACCGTCTTCTATTTCGTGCCGGCAATAGTACATCGCTTTGCCCCGGATGCTCCATTCTTCTACATGGCCAACAACCCGGCCATTCTGGCCACATGTGGAATCGTAGCCGGCTGGGCTGTAGTTGGCGCCTGCCTGGTTCTACAAAAAAAGCAACCCGACCAGCTCGGCGCAGCAGCTGATCAGCTTGTTCCAGCCGAAGCAGTTCGGTCAGACAACGACAGGTAAAATCACGCTAAAATAAAAGAGGCTGTCCTGCATGGGCAGCCTCTTTTGTTTTAGCTTAACGAACTATGTCTATCAAGCAACCTTTTTGAAGCACTAGATACTCTTAAGCGCTGCGTCGAGCCAGGCGAGATCTTTTTTGACATCGGCGGCGACAAAGCTACGATCGATGTCACTCCATTTATCGGGTGCCAGCTGTTTGGCCGCGTTCTTGAGATAAGAAACGCGCAGTTTTTCCATATCCTGCCGACGGCCTTTAACCTGGCTCAGATGCTCAGGAATAACAATGCTCTTGCCGTTGACTCCCTCTTCAGGGTTGCCACGCCGCACTTCGATGCCCATCTTGCGGGCAAATGCCAGTTGCGAATTGTGATGTTTGCCGGCGCCGGTATATTCGGTCTCCTGCACAACGATGATCTGGTCATCGTTCATTTCGCGGGCCAGAGCGACAGCGCCGGTAACGCTGGTATTGCCGGCCGGACCCCGTTCGATGCCTTCCATCTTGGCCAGCAACTCGGTTATGTAAAAGACTTCACCCTGATTTACCAGAACATAGTCATCCATGTAACGCATGCTGCGCGCAGCATTACGCGGCACATCGACCCGGTCTGGCCAGGTTGCGAACGGTACGCCGAAACCGGTGTGACCGGTCGTAAAAGACTTACGATTAAAGTCACGATCAGAAGCCATGTGCAAACCGGCAAGATCAACCGAGCAGGCAACAACCTGGGCCCGACAACCGGCAGCAAGCATGCCACGCGCCGTTCCAGTAAGGTTGCCGCCACCGGCATGGGTAACCACAACGGCATCGGGGTCTTTTCCGGCTATGCTGCGTATCTGCATAACCAGCTCATTGCCAAGGCTTTCGACACCCTTGATCCCAAACGGTGTGTACAAAGAAGCATTAAAATAGCCCGTTTCTTCGAGGGTCAGAAGCAGGTAATAGAAAAGTTCGGGACCGACTGAAAGCTTAATGACCTCGGCGCCAAAAGCTTCACATTTGCGCCCTTTCTCAACGATTTCGGGCTGACCGATGCCGTGTGAGTCAAAAACTTCCTGAACGATTATACAGCGCAGACCACGCTGAGCCGCCTGAGAGGCAACTGCGGCGCCATAGTTGCCCGAAGTTGCGGCGATAACCCCCTTATACCCTTTTTGCGCTGCAACATAAGCCGAAATCGAAGCGCGGCGCGCTTTGAAACTGCCCGAAGCGTTGGCTGCCTCGTCTTTTAGAAAAATGCGAGCTCCTTTGCCGGGCGCGCTGATCTTTCTGACAGCCTGTGTCAGATTGTGCAATTCATACATTGGCGTATTGCCGACCTTGGTTTCGGCCTGAATTCTGATAATGTCTTGCAGCGTGAAACCACAGTCGTTCATCATTCTCTCGTAGTCAAAAGCCAGTTCGCCCTGGCGATAGACTTCGTAATCGAGGCCCATCGAAGATTTCATGATCTCGTTTTTGCGCGCCATCACGGCCTGATAAGTATTATCCAGACTCATAACTCACCCCCCAGGCCGATGGTCAAAAGCTCTTCGATGGTTTCGCCAAAACTGTGCTCGTAATGGGGCCTTACAACTTTGAGTGTTCCGTGAATCTTGCGACCACTGAGCGTTCTTACCTCAGTTTCGCTGCCAAGTTCTGCCTCAGCGACGAGAAAACCCGCGACTCGCATGACATAGGGTGTAGCACGGGTATCCTCGGGCACCTGCGGCGCCCTTTGTTCAGGGGTCAGTAGAATATTTTCAATTTCAACCCATGTTCCGGCCGGGACTTTACTCATATCAGAAACCTCCAGCTATGTGCTTTGATCAACCAGACATACCTGAACCGGCATATCAGAGTGTGTTAAAGGCCCACATTATAGCACTTGCCCGGTAAAGAGCAAGCGAATCGTAGCAAACCGGCACAACCTGCCGCAATATCGCTTTTCTATTAAACTCATGTTGATATCCGTATCTTTTATAGTATACTTGCCCGTGAAGCACGAAGACCTTTTCACGGTTGTGAAAAGATACTCAAGCAACAGTCTTCTGGAAAAGCTCAAAAGAATAATTCAACAACAGGAGAAATGATGTGAAGAAAGAAAATGTTACCGTCGCGATCTGGGGATTTGGAGCCATGGGAAGTGGCATGGCAGAAGTATTGCTGCGCAAAAAAGGCGTAGAAATAGTCGGGGTCTGCGATATTCACCCCGATCGTGCCGGCAAAAGCATGTTTGACGTGCTTGGTGTTCCCAGGGGCAATCATAAAGACGTAATAATTCAGAACGATATCAGCAAGGTCATCAGCAAGAAATCAGCAGACGTCGTTCTGCTGGCCACTGACAGTTTTACCAGCAAGGCTTTTGACAAAATCAAGCTGATAGTCGAGCTCGGCATCAACGTTATATCGACAGCCGAAGAAATGGCTTATCCGAAAGCAAAAGAGCCAAAATTGACCGCCGAAATGGATCGTCTGGCCAGGGCCAACGGCGTCAGCATTCTCGGCACCGGTATCAATCCCGGTCTGATAATGGATCTGCTTGTAGTTCTCATGTCAGGCGCCTGCACTGATGTTGAATTCGTCAAGGCCGAGCGTGTCAACAGCCTTTCTCCTTTCGGCCCGGCCGTCATGGAAGAACAGGGTGTCGGCATCTCTCTCGATGAATTCAACAAGAAAGCGAAAGAAGGCCATCTGGCCGGACACGTCGGCTTCAATGAGTCGATCAGCATGATCTGCGATGCCATCGGCTGGAAGCTTGACAAGGCTGTTGAACAGACCATGGCTCCTATCGTTTCCAACGTGCCGCGCAAAACCAAATACGCTGAAGTTAAACCCGGCGATGTTGCTGGCTGCACCATGAAGGGATTTGGTTATGTCAACGGCAAGCTGGCTGTTGAAATGATTCATCCTCAGCAGATCGAGCCCGAACTCGAAGGCACCGACACTGGCGATTACGTAGTAATAAAAGGTACTCCAAACGTAAACCTCGCCAACAAGCCTGAAATTCCCGGCGGCATCGGCACCATAGCCATGTGCATCAACATGATTCCACAGGTTATCAATGCCAGACCAGGGCTGCACACCATGCTGGACCTGCCAGTTCCGCGCGCCATCATGGGCGACATGCGCGAACAGATTCACGATATATAAAAGCTTCTATATAAGAGCTCACTGAATCATTCCTATCTATGTCGGCTGCTCAGTCGGAATGCTTTTTCTTCAGCGATTCGCTTCGCTCACAAGCTTACGAAAAAGCACGCGCCTGAAATATTCAATGAGCTTTTGTATATAAAAAGGCCGGCAGAAACAATTGTTTCTGCCGGCCTTTTTGCGTCAGCCAGCTTCAGGGTTGCAGATCGAGTGAAGAGCTGCCTTCGAGAGGTTCCGGGCCGGGAGTATCAGGCACTGCCAGCACATCATCGTCCAGGGCTGAATTCGGTTCTTCAGTATTCTCACAGGGGCATGTCGGGGCATCTTCTCTTGTGATCGCTCTGAAAGTAGTCCAGATGCCACCTTCATCGCCGCTCGTGTGGTAACCGGAAATTTTTATACGCATACCACGCTTCAGAAAGCCATCGTCAGCGGGATGATTGAGAGAAACGCTGTATTTTTCCTGTTTGCCGAGTTTAAGCCAGGGCATAGATCCGTCGGCTGGTTCAATTTCGCCATCGGCAACAGCCACGTTACAGTCCACCAGCTCGACAAAATAGTGCGCCGGGAAAGTGCGATCGCCGCCAAGCGAACCGCTCATGCCCCACACACCTTTTTCGGTTCTTTCGGGCACCCACTCGATAACGGCGATCAGGCCTTCGACATCAAGTTCCGGCTGTGGTGCCATGGGAGAGGCCTTCAGCAGTATCGCCAGCGACAACATGAAAATCAGCAACAAAAAACGCTTCATTTTCAACCTCCAATAGTCCTTTGTCATATAAGAGTTCAAGAATTCAATTTAGTATATACTGCCTTCGTCGGGCTCTCGGCGTGATCTCATTCGCTACAACTCTCACCAGGCGTAAGTGTTATTGAATAGCGATAGCTCTGCGTCAAAGGTGCCTGGCTCGGCCGAACTGCTCTATCCTGCGCAGTTCGACATAAGCACCTACCTGTGCAAAAAGTTTCCGCTCATGAGAAGCACGCCTGCGCCCTTAGTGTGTCTGCTAAATCTGTTTTGTAGTCAGCTTGATTTTACTATGCAATTCAAATGTGACAGAGGACTAGAGCACAGCTGAGAGAAACTTTAGCGCTATTGCTACCAGAAAAACAGTAAAGGCGCAGCCAAGACATCCGGTCTGCCCTTCGGGCTCTTCGAGGTCGGCAAGCTTGTTGCGGGCGGGCAGCGAACCATGCGCCGCCGCCTTTCTGAACCAGTATTTGGCTTTGTCATTGCTTTGCTCTACCCCGGTTCCCATCAGGTAAAATTCTCCGAGATGAAACTGAGCCCGGGAATCTCCGGCGCGTGCCAGCTCCATCATAATTTTTGAAGCGACCTGGTTTTGGCCATTACGCAGGCAGCGAAATGCTTCGTCAATACCCTGCTTTTTGGCAGAAGTCTTATCGGGAGCTGCTGGCGCACTGTAAGACATCATATCGGGCTGTAGCGGAATAATGGTCGCTTCTTCAAGCCGGACAGGCTGTTTTGCTTTCTTCTTTTCAGGCCGCTCCGGCGTTGCTGTGTTCAAAAAGTCGGCAGTTTTCTTGGTATCAGCAAACGACATTTTGACGACAATATCAGACGAGTCAGGCGCAGCCTGTGCCTCACGGGCGGCAGCTTCCTTTTTCCTGCTGTCACTCTCTCTGAGCGCATTTCCAGCGCTGTCGCCGGGTTCACGCTGTTTATAAGATGTCATTTCGGCGGCAGCGGCTTCAGCGGCGGCGGCAGCCTTGTCAGCCAAATCCTGCTTCAGATTCTGCCGGGCAGTTTTTTCGTCAGCGAGACCGGGAAATTCGCCAACATTGACACGAAAAACCGAGGCCCAGAGATCGACAATAGTTTCGGCAAGATGCGTGTCGAAACCCTCAAGTTCAGCAATTTTGCGGACAGTATCAGCCACGGCACCTTTATCGACGCGCTGTCCGGCTCTTATGCGCAAAGGGCGCAAAAGATTGGCCAGCAGCGGCCTGAAAATCACATCGAGATCTTCGCTGGCTTCAGCGCCAACCTTGTTGAGAATTTTCTCACGCAGGCGCTCAGGCACCTCGGTAATAGTTATACCGTAGCGGTTGGTCAGTTCGCACAACGCTTCTGACAGCTGTTCCAGATGCTTCATCGGTCTCTCCCGCATCGGTCTGATAATTTTAACGACAGTTTAGCCGCAAAACGCAAAATTTACAACCCGCATAAAAATCTGTTCAGTACCATCGCGTAAAGATTCAATCTTAGGTGGGATTGCCTGTATTGCTTAGATTATAGCAACAAGCTCATGCCTATTTACCCGTGCTCTCGACAGGGTCTCAACGCTACAACTCTCACCAGACGCAATCTATGGTAAATAGCTGTGGCTTTGCGTCAATATTGCCTGGCTCGAAGTTTTCGCTTATGAGATCCCTGTCTGCGCACTCACAATAATAGCTCCACCCGTAACTGAATCTTTACACCATCGCCGGAGCTTTCTTTGTAGAATTTGCCGGATTAGGCTATAATGTCACAAAGCCAAACAAGGAGTCTTAAGAGAATGGCCGACAAGCCCGACCTTTTTTCGCGACTGTTCAGAAAAACCCAGGAACACAAGCAAAGCATAGAACAGAAGAACAAGCCGGCCCCGGCCACCAAACAGCCGCCCGCAGTACCAGCATCTGCGGCACCTTCCAAAGACCCTAGAAAAGAAGACACCAAGAACAAAGTCGGACTGAGCGGCAGCAAAATTGAGCTCTACCAGACCTGCCCGAAGAAGTTTCATTTCACCTATATCCGCAAGGTCAAAAAACCATCGGCACCAAGTCCGCATCTGAGCTTCGATCAGACTCTGCACGCCACACTTGCTCGATATTACAAAAACCGCCGCACTGGCGAGCCATTCAAACTTGACAATCTTTTCGCGCTGCTTGACGAAACCTGGGATCCACGCGGGTATGAGAGCAAAGAGCAGGAAAGCGAGTTTCGGCACATGGCCGAGGCGGGTTTAAGAATCTATTTTGAGAAATTCTGCCAGGTGCCTGCGCGCAACATCGAAACTGACTATTTTTTCAAAGTAGATATCAGCGGCGGCGAATACAGCGGCAAAATTGACCGGGTCGATCGCCACCCCGACGGCACCCTCGAGCTCATCGACTATAAGTCTGGCAAGCAACCATACAACGGCGTGCTGGAACTCGAACAGTCACTGGCAGTGCAACTGCTTTTCGTTGCAACTGAAAGCATCTGGCCAGGCAAGGTCAAAAAGATAACCTTCATTTATATCAAAGACGGCAGCACCCTGAGTGTAATGCGCAACAACGCCGAAATGGCACTGGCACAAAAACGTTATCTCGATATTGGCGAGGCCATTTATCAGGGAAAATTCGAGCCGGTGCGCTCAGCCGCCTGCAGCTACTGCGACTTTCAAGATATCTGCCCGGTAGGTCAGATTCCAGCTCTTAATGCCTCAAAGATCAGAACATTTCTTGACTGCCCGCATAAATACGCAGCCATCTATGTCAGGCACCAGAAGCCGAAAACGACTGAGGAAGCACCATCGTTCGATCTTGCACTCGATCGGCCGTTGCATGACGCGTTGGCACTATTTCATCGCGATTACCGCCCTACCCCCAACCGGTCGCCTGAGAGTGCTCTGTTTTCGCTTCTTTTTAAGGCAATCCCGCAGGACCTGCCAGAAGAAATGCAGGATGAAATCAAGAATACCGGCCGGGAGTATCTGCAGAATTATCTGACTCATTCCTTTCCTAAATCAAAAACCTGGCTGGTAAATGAATTCATCGAATACAATACCGAAACATTCTGTTTTCAGACTACGATAGACCGCATCGATACCGACGCAAACGGCAATTATGCTCTGATCGACTACAAAACCGGCAAGCGCATGTTGACTGCGGCAGAACTTGCCAATGACCCACTGACGACAGCGGTGTGCGCGGCGGCAGACCAGCGCTGGCCCGGCAAAATAAAGTCTTTCAGCTGCATCTACCTGCGCCACGGCGAAGAGGTCAGGCTCGAAGTCAGCGACATCCTTATCAGAAAAGGCAATCAGCTGCTGAACACTATTGGCGAGCAAATCAGACAGAAAAATTTTGAACCGCTTGGCGGCCCTGTCTGTGCTACCTGCCCGGTTGCAGATATATGCGGCGAAAAGCGCCTTGTGGTTTCCATGTCGAAAATCCAGACTCTGCGCGACTGTGCCAAACGTTACCAGTTCAGATATATCACCAAAGCGCCAATACCCGACAAGGAGAAGCCGGCAATCGTTCTCTACCAGCTGTTACAATCTACTCTGCAGGATTATATCGGTTCCGGCCGCATGCAGGATGCTGGTCTGATGTTGGAAAAGGCTTCGGCCAAAGTTAACGATGACAAGACGCTAAGCCCGGCCGCGAAACAGGATGTATTGAGCAAAGCCTATACTGCTTTTCAGAACGTCAACGAATATTTAAAAGCGGGTTTTCCCAAAATACATTCTCTGGGCGAACAGGCGCGGGTAGGTTACGAAGACCTGGTTCTCACCACGAGATTCGACCGCGTCGATCTTCTGCCCAATGGGAATCTGCATGTAGTGATCTACAAGACCGGCAAAAAGGCCATGACACCGCATGAGGCAAGACTGGATCTTAGTGGCATCTATAACTGGTTCATCGCCGACCGCGTATATCCCGGCCGGGTCGAAAAACTGTCGTATTTTTACCTGTTGACCGGCGACATAGTTCCTTTCACGCCGACTGAACAGGACATAGAAAGATTGAAGCTGACATTCAGCGAGTTTGTCAGCGAAAATCAGGAAGCATCCTTTGAAGGCCAGCGCAACCCGCTCTGCCCGTATTGCGACTATGTTGATATCTGCGAAGATGCAAAATCGATGTTGCTGTCGCCGAGCAAGATCAACTGCTTCTCTTCCTGTGCGCTCAAATATCGCATGAAGTATATCGACCGCGTTCCGAAAGAAGCCCGCCCTACCCCGAACCTCAGTTTTGACCGGTCGATACACTTTGCCCTGCGCGAGTTTCACGAAAATTATGAACCGGGCCAGTTCAAGAAAAACCCGTTCAGATCGATCATCAACAAATACTGGATACGTGATGGCTACAACGATGCAGAAGAAGAAGAGCGCTTCAAGGTGCGCGCCAACATGATGCTCGAAGATTATTTCAAGGGCCTCGACGGCAAAGAGAATCCGGTAATGTTCGAAATGTCGGCGAAATGGAGCTGGAACGGAGTCGATACGGTGGTGCAGATCGACCGCATCGATCAGCTTGCCGACGGCCGTTATGAGATAATAGATTACAAGACCGGCAAAAAAGTTCCTGACGAGCGTGTCATCAACGAAGATTCGAGCCTGATGAACATGTATCTGGCAGCCAGCCAGAAATGGCCGGGCAAGGTCGCCAAGGTGTCATACCACTTTCTCGCGAACAACAAACGCTACACTCTCGAACCGACCGATGCCGATATAGTGGCGCACAAGACTAAAATGGCTGAGCTGGTCGCTCTGATCAACAAGAACGAATTCGAGCCTAAAAAGGGTGCACTCTGCGCCTGGTGCGAGTATTATGGCCCCTGCCCGGAATGGAAAGTCAAGCCGCACGAAATGGCCGGCGAAACGCCCGAACAGTTCAGGCAGCGCATCAGGCTGAGTTATTCAAAGATGAGCCTGTATCTCAACTGCCCGCGTTCTTATAAAAAGCTCTATATCGACAAGGTGCCGCCAAAACCGCAACCATTCTTCAGTTTCGGAACGACAATTCATGAAACTTTCGAACGCGTTTACGACCCGGTCAATCCGATACCCAAGCCGACCCTGCAGCAGGTTCTCGACATTTACGATGAAGTTCGCCTGACACACCGCGAAGGTTTCGACTCAGATGCAACTGAAGCACAGTACCGACAGGACGGCATCCGCCAGATCACCATGTATTACAATAGCTTCATCAAGGATGCGGATTTTAAACCGGCCTATTCAATCGAAGATTACTTTGAGATTCCATGTGGGCAATACGCAGTAATGACAGGTTTCATCGACCGTATCGACAAACTCGATGACGGCACCTACGAGATTCTCGATTACAAAACTGAACCGACGATGCGCTCGCAGGAAGCCGTCGATAGTGATAAGCAGCTGAGTATCTACTACTGGGCCTGCGAAGATACGCTTGGCCTGAAAATCAGCAAACTGTCGCTGCTCATGCTCGATCACGACTGTAAAGTAGAAACGACGCGCACACGCGACAGCATTCCGAAGGTCATTGAGACCATTGACAAGACAGCTTACGAAATGATTCACGAAAAAGATTTTCTGCCACGCAAGAATAAATATTGCAAGAGCTGCGATCACCTGCACGACTGCCCGATGCGGGCAGAAGTCGAAGCAGACGAATCCTTAATCTCGATGAAAAAATTCTAGAGGCTATTTAAAAAGCTTTTGTCACTGCGAGGAGATATTGGTCTCCAGAGCAGTCTCTTCGTTCTGCCTGAACGCCACGGCATATTTAGATGCCTCGCGGCGGTGAATTTGCGGTATTCAGGTTTTGCCATGAGCTCAAAATTTTTACTATTCTCGTTCAATTCAGTTTCAGTTATTGTCTAGCGTAAGAAAGAACCGGTTACAAAACGCCGAATCTGTTCTGCCAGCTTATTGCCACTTATTAACATGCTCCAGGAAAACATCTTTTCTGTCCTCTTATTTACTTACTTCAGATTTCCGGGAAAGCATAAAGCAACAATCATGCCAAGTCTGAAAACTATGTATGATATACACAACATGGCCTGAACAGGGCACATCAACCAAAGCTTTTTTTGTGCATAAATATGCCTGCTGAAAAATTGATCATAACTGCAAAAAATTGAGCAGAGGCAGGCCAATGGATAGCGAATTATTCGGTAAATGTCATCTCAAATGCGAGGGTATTGGTTTTGACGCCGTTGATTGACATGTAAAGAATCATCTGGTGCACGCCCAGCGGCGCACCGTAGATGTCCTGCGGCGTAAAGGGTATTTCTGCCCCCCACTGACCGGCAAGATTTTCAGTACCAATCTTGGTGGGAATCGCAATCGGATCTTTGAAACGCTGATAAAACGCTTCTGTTTCGGCATTGGAGGAAGCACGGGCATCTGCATAGCCAGAATATAAAAGACTTGATGTTTTGCTTGCGGTATCTGAAGCAATTACGCCGACGGGTTCAGTTACTACATCCTGGATAGTGCGAACAAAGCCCAGATACGCGGTCGCGGTGGAGACCACCGATGGGCTGGTCCATTCACAGCTCAGCTTCATGATCCCGCCGGTCGTTTTTGATATTGTCGTTGCTACGATATCGAGAGACTGAATTGTCGGAGTCACATAAGAATAGGGCGGCAAAGGCTCTTTGATCTGCCCGGTTTTATCGCATCCGGCCAGAAAAAAAGCCAGCAGCAGGGCTGTCAGGGCTGCAATTTTTTTTACCATGTCTACTTCCGCAAAATTAGTCTGTTTAACCTATCGGTAAAAGCGGCGCGAAACAAAAGAACAAACAAAATTCCCGGCAACCGAAGTTTTGTTTGTCATTTATCGGCAAAAATTCTAATATATAGAAAATCAAATCTCACTCAGGAAAGGAAAGAAATATGTTATCACCATCTGAGAACCCTTTAATGGCCAGAACTGGTCTGCCTGAATTTGGAAGAATAAAGGCAGAACACGTTATACCGGCGATGGATGAAACTCTTGCCGAAATAGAAACACGCCTCAAAGAAATCGAAGCCAATGTCATACCAACCTGGGATGGACTGTGCAAGCCACTGGAAGAACTCGACACCCCGTTTGAATATACCTGGGGCGTGGTAAACCACCTCATCAGTGTAAAGAATTCAGACGAGCTTCGCAGTGCGCATCAGGAAATACTGCCCAAGGTTATCAATTTCAGTCTGCGCATGTCACAGAGCCAGCCGATTTATCAGGGCCTTAAAAAACTGCGTGAAAGCGAAGAATATAAAAGTCTTAATGACGCTCGCAGACGCATTATCGACAAAAAGATCAAAGCGGCCGAACATGCCGGTGTAGGACTTGAAGGCGCGGCCAAAGAGCGATTCAATGAGATTGCCAATCGCATATCAAAAATCAGCACTGATTTTTCCAACAATGTACTCGATGCAACCAAGGCCTATGAGCTCATAGTCACTGACAAGGCCGATGTCGAGGGCTGGCCGCTGAATCTAAAACAGCTGGCGGCCCAGTCATGGTGCAAGGAAAAAGGCGAAAAAAGCCAGAAGCCTGACCCAGAAAATGGCCCCTGGCGCATAACTCTTGATTATCCTAGCTCGGGCCCGTTCATGCAGCACAGTCGCAACCGCGAACAGCGCCGTGAAGTCTACCACAAAATGGTCACCCGCGCTTCTGGTGACAAGTTTGATAATTCTGCGATCATCGAAGAGCTGCTCAAGCTACGGCGTGAAGAAGCTCAGATTCTGGGCTTCAAAACCTTTGCCGAACTGAGCCTCGACAACAAAATGGCCCCGGATATCGCTGCAGTCGAAAAAATGTTTGCCGAACTCGAAGCAGCGGCACGCCCGTTTGCCGAAAAAGAGCTGCAGGATCTGCAGAAAATTGCCTCTGAGTCTGGACAGACCGAGCCGCTGCGCCACTGGGATGCCCCATTCTGGGCCGAGCGCCTGCGTGAAAAACTCTATGACTTTACCGATGACCAGCTGCGCCCTTATTTTCCGCTGCCGCGCGTGCTTGACGGTCTTTTCAGCCTTTCTGAAAGGATTTTTGGCATCAGAATCACCAGATCCACTGACAGCAACGTGCCGAAGTGGCATGAAGAGGTAGATTTCTTTGACATCAAAGATGAGAACGGCAAAATGCTTTCCCACTTCTATCTCGACCCCTACTCACGACCAGCTGAAAAGCGTGGCGGAGCCTGGATGAACGAGTGCTTCGGCCGCCGTTTGATCGATGGCAGTGTCAGATTGCCGGTAATTTATCTGGTCTGTAACGGCACCCCGCCGGTAGAAGGGCGACCTTCGCTGATGAGCTTCAACGAAGTCAGCACCCTGTTCCATGAATTCGGGCACGGCATTCAGGGGATGTTAACCGTTATCGATGAAGCAGAAGCAGCCGGGATTAACGGCGTTGAATGGGATGCCGTCGAACTGGCCAGTCAGTTCATGGAAAACTGGTGCTACAACAAACCCACTCTGATGGGCATGGCAAGACATTATGAAACCGGTGAAAACCTGCCAGATGAGCTGTTCGAAAAAATAAAGGCCAGCAAGAATTTCAGATCTGGTTCAGGTATGCTTCGCCAGCTGGAATTTGGCAAAATCGATATCTATCTGCACCATCATTTCGATCTCGACGGCAAGGAATCACCTTTTGACGCCGCCCGTCGCATTGCCACCAAAACATCTGTCATGCCGCCATACGAGCATGAAAGGTTTCTCTGCAGCTTCAGCCACATTTTTGCCGGTGGTTACGCAGCCGGCTATTACAGCTATAAATGGGCCGAAGTTCTCAGCTCTGACGCGTTTGCAGCGTTTGAAGAAGCCGGGTTTGATAACGAGAACTCGATTCGCGAACTTGGCCGAAAATATCGCAATACCATACTTGCCCTTGGCGGCAGCAAACACCCGACTGAGGTCTATCGAATGTTCAGAGGGCGCGACGCAACGACCGCAGCACTTCTGCGGCATTCCGGACTGAGTGCCTGAAAATCGACAAGACGCGGCAGCAAAGCTGCCGCGTCTTCACCGGCATCTGCTACAGAACGAGATAAAACATGTTTTTTCCGCTGCATGACCAGAATAATGCGCCAGTCAGAATAATACCTGTCATCAGCTACCTGATTATCGCGCTATGTTTTCTTGCGCAGCTTTATCAGATGTCGATTGTCTTTTCGCCGGACAGCAAAATCAGGGCAACCCATTTTGTGCACCGGCACGGAATGGTTCCAAGAGCCTATTTTGCCGGCAATCCTGATTATCAGATCGGCCCCCCTGAATTTCACATGGAAAGCGACCCGAGCGTGGCAGAGATCCAGGAATCCAGCTCATCTGAACGGGAGTTCTACGACCTGCTGCACCTTAAGTCATCAGCCTTATGGCTATGGCTGATGCCCATAACCAGCCTCTTTCTGCATGCCAACCTGATGCACCTGCTTACCAACATCTGGTTTTTCTGGATATTTTCAGATAATGTCGAAGAAAGGTTTGGAGCACCGCTGTTCCTGGCCTTTTACCTGGTAACCGGCATGTTTTCAAGCGTTTTGCATGCTTACCTGAACCAGGCCTCACACATTCCGCTTGTAGGCGCCAGCGGAGCCGTCAGTGCCGTAATGGGAGCCTATATTGTGCTGTTCCCGCGACACCGTGTAACCAGTTATTTCTGCCCGGTCTGGTTTTTTATTCGCCGGGTGGATGTTCCGGCAGTTCTTGTTCTGGGCCTGTATCTCGTGCTGAATATTCTGTCAATGACGAGAACAAGTGGCGGCATAGGGCCAAATGTAGCATTTGATGCACACATTGGCGGATTTGTCGCCGGCTTCATGTTCGCACATCTTCATAAAGCCCTTTTAAATGTGGGAAACACCGCACCAACTGTTGCGCAGTAAGACACCGCCGGCTGCTCAGTTCATTTTTTTCAGCTGAACGAGCGAATAAATACATAGCGTCGAAAACACTATCGGTGCGAGACACATATCTGAAATAAAACTCAGGGCCACAACGATAATGGTTCCGACAAGTGCTGGTAACGCGCTGCTTAGTAGAGTTGCGATTTCTACCGAAGTGCCTGTTATCAGCTGAATAATAAAGGTTGCGAAGACGAACAGGGTGACCATCCGAGTCCGGTCTTGCTTGAAAATAACTTCTGAGGTTGCGAACGCATCGACACCGGGCTTGAGAATTGCCGCAGGTTCGACTAGAAGATATTTAAAATAAGCCGAAGCGAAGACCGCAAGTAATATCAGCAATGCCATCATGTTGGCCAGATCGGTAGCAATTGTGCTGATAGCGGTTACCCTGCCGGCATACAAAATTGTACCGCTCATGACCATTGCGATCAAGAACCATATCCCAAGCATGAGATGCTTTTTAAGAGAACTGGCAAACACCCCGTCATACAGATCGCCAGCTTTTTCACGCACCCTCTCGCGATTATATTCACGCCCGTGAATACCGTCATCAATCATCAGTGCCACGTTTATTTTCCACTCAACCATCAGGCCAAGGGTTTTGTAGGCCAGATAAGGCGAAAAAATAACTGCAAACATTTTGCCAACAGTGTCTTCCATGGCTCCAAAAATCAGGAAACAAGCGGCAAAGATAGCAAACATGACAACCCAGCGTCCGAACTGCAGCAGCGTATAGAGCGAAAAAGCGGCGACGTGCTTCTGGTAGAGGCGCATGGCAACGTCGAAAAATTCACTGGCGGTGGCTTTCGCATCAGGAAGCATCGAGAAGCGATGTTCAGGAATGTAAGAA
>PGYA01000051.1 GCA_002839435.1 Candidatus Riflebacteria bacterium HGW-Riflebacteria-2
TTCTCATTCGCGTAAGCTTGTGACGAGCATGCCTGCCATCCAGCAGGCAAGCGAGGAATCGCTGGAGCGAATGAGATTCTGCCGAAAGCCCGGCATAAGCGGTATGCCACGGATTGAATTCTTGAACTCATGTGTGTAAAAGCGTCATTGCGAGGAGCATAGCAACGAAGCAATCTCTCTGACAATAAGATTGCTTCGCTTCGCTCGCAATGACGATAACATTGAATATGAGTGTGGTTTATGGGGTATCTTCAGCGAATGATATTTCTTACTGAGATGCCGTCACTTAAAGCAAATGGAATATCTTTTTCGTCAAGAATTTGAATGAAATACTGAACGTAGTCTTCAGTATCCTCAGGTCGCAAAGCGTAAAAATCGATCGTTTTTCTCGCCAGCAGATGTGGCGGTGCTTTGCTTTTTTTATATTGATCGTAGTTCAACAGATTTAAATGCTTGTTGTCATCGAGAAAAATAACGATCAACTCGCCCTCACAAGAAATAAATGCAAGTTGAGAATATTTTTTTCCATCAGCAGGAGGGAACAATATTTCTGTGGCTTGCGACAATTCACGATTCATTTTCAATGAACTGATTCGCAAATCCTGAAAAATGCCAAGCCGTTGTCTGCCGGTTTCAGTGCTTTTTCCGCCCCAGATCAGCTGTAACATGAAGGCTCCGATGATGACAAAAATAATCGTATAAACGATCAGCTCCACCACAGTCATTCCGGATTTGTAATCTATTCTTGTTTTGTTAATCATATTTTGTCCAATCGGTCATGCTTCGGGAGACACTGATTTAACCAGGATAATGTTAAAATCGTGCAGATGCTTTGCAGAATCGTGCCACTGTGTCTTAACCTCAAACATTCTCGACTTTTTTTCTATACTGAGAAGAACCTCTTTTAACAGCTGCGGATTGTTTGAACGATGCGACGAAGGAACAGAGCTTTCAAAAACCGAAAAAGGAGCCGATTTTAGCTCTGTTGTGCAAATCGGGATGTAACGAAAAGCAGCTTCTCCTGATTTGTCTTTGAAGCTGACGTCAAGAAACTCCAAACTCGGATCCATGGATTCGCCAAGTTTAATCGAATCGGAAATGTCCTTTTCAAAATTGTACTTTGCTATAGAAAATCTTTGCAGATCGATTTCCTGGTTAACCCGATTAATAATTTTTTCGGCAACAGTCGTAACCGAAATATAGTCTCGAATCAGCTTCTGTTGGCCAATCCCCGTTTGAAAATATAAAGAAAAAATAGGTAGGCCGGCAATTGAAAAGACCACGATTGCAACCAGTAATTCCACCAGAGAAAATGCTTTTTTCATCGGTTTCTTCCTTATGAGCTCAATCCGGTATAAACCGCGCCCAAAAGATCAGGCGGCCCGGGTGTCTGCGGAGTATCTGTCTGATCGCTTGCCCCTCTCAATTCGGTAGCGCTTGGCTTGGGTAGCGGTTCGTCATAATATTTCCTAAAATAATCCAGCAGATAATCCATTCTGGTTTTTATTCCATGCCCATCTTTGAATTTCAGGTCATAGGTAAATGGCACATCAACCTGTTCAACTAAGGTCTTAGGATCAATAAAACCCGGGTCAATCTGACTGCCTCTGGGATCTCCTTTTGGCATTCTAAGCTGATCAGGCCACCCCTTTGCGCCAAATGTGTTGTTCGATTGTTCATACTTCTGGTTGGCCGGGTCGTAGTGGAACAGATTTTCTCTTTTATCAAGCTGTTGCTGATCACCCCACCACGGCCAGTAATTGTCAGGCTTGAATCCTACTACGGCAGTATAAGGGTCATGCGGATAGAGGTTCGCTTTTGTCATTCCATGCAAATCATGGGCATAATCATTGACCATTGCACTGAAATCCCAATCCTGCCATGGAATCCAGCGTAGAAAGGTAAAATGCACCTTCTTTGCCGCGTTTTTCAGAATCGACATTTTCTTAACGAATTCTTCCGGTGTCGAGCTTTCAATGTATTTGTCGATGCCGCCATCAGACTTGTTGGCAAATTGCGAGTATCTACCCTTGAAGCTCTTAAATTTTAAAAACTCATCTGTCGGGTGATCAGAATTGTCAGGTGAGAAGACATAAGGCGGGGTTCGGTTTGCTCCAGCTGGAATTCCCGGATAAAGCTTCTGCTTGATCTCTCGCGCCAGAGTTTTCTCAAAGTAATCCCAGGTCGAGCGCAGCGGATACTGAGAAGGAAGGCCGTCTGCACCGGGATATTTTGGATGCCAGATGGCAAAGAATTCCTCAGGGGTCCAGTCCTTGCTCAGAGGTATAGCTGAAGTGTCAAAAACCCATTCAGAAAATTCCTGACAAATCGTAAAAATATCCTGACAGCTCTTTCTTGGGTCTGTTTCTTTGACACCGAGAGTATAGCTGGCAAGGTCAGCAATGTTTTCCATTTCATCAGGCTCCAGTTTGAAGCCGCGCGGTCGCCATTTTGACAGCATGGAAACAATGAATTTGTTACCAGAAAAATTATAATCGCTTGGATCCAGAGGGCCAATTGAATCAAGAGTTGTGATGATTTTTTCAGTAGAAACATTTGTGCCGCCATCGTCATGAGCCGGAAAGCTCGATTTAAAGACCTTTTCCAGGTCTTTCTGAAAGGCACCTTTGTTCATGGAGTTCATCACGAAGTTAATGGCCACACCTCTTGTATAAGAACCGATTTCGTTAAGAGTTAAATAGGTTGCCGGGCCTGGCTCAAGGCTGCTTGCAGAAAAAAGCGATTCAGGGACTTCCATGATCATCGTCATTCTCTTTAAAGTCTGGCTCGGAATATCAGAACCAACATTTGAATCCTCATTGATTATTGCGACTTCAATTGGCAGCGGTGTCTTATCGCCAACCTGCCAGGGCTGACCGGTATTCGGGTTGATCATTGATTTGACTGTCCCATGTGCTTCTGATTTGGGCTGTGCCAACTGAGTTGAAATCCATTGGTTTGGTCCGGGGTCGTGAACTTCAGCATCCTTGATTACCAGTAGCCGGGTGTTAGGATCAACCCTGTCTCCAGCTTTTGCTAAAACTTCTTTGATTTCACCTATTTTGAAGGGCTGCATGCCCTGATCGACCTGTTCTTGCACCAGTCTTGGAGGCTCTGCAATTATATGAAATTCAGTTGTTGGAAAATTGGTGTGAGAGGCGATGTCAATTTCAGGAGAGTTCAACAATGGCGATGGACTCATAATGAACTTGCCATAAATCATGACTCTGACACCAGAATATTCACCGATAGAGTAGACTTTGATGTGATCGAGAAGATCAGCCGTTTTAAGACCGAATTTTGCGTAAAGCCGGTTCCCGGTCAGGTCGACCCCGTTTTTGGCTATTTCCTGAAAATAAATTCTGATGGCGCCATCTTCACCGTTATTGGGTTCTACATCAAGATAAGTAAAATTTGGACGAGGAATCAACGAAGAAGATTCAGCCTCAGCTCTGCTGATTTCTCCGTTGCCGTCAAGGTCTACTGCGGGCTTGTAAGGAGGTTGATACCAACGACCTTTATCAAGAGCCATATCGGCGATATTGATTCCAGACAGGGCAAGCATCTCTGCTTTTTTCTGTAACGCCATCTGGCCGGTAGAATACATTTCATGACTGGAAAACCTCATTACCCCAAAAACCATAATCATGAAAAAAGCAATGAAAACAACAACAATTCCCAATGCAAAACCTTTGTTTACCACGAGATCCTCCCAAAGAAGCCTGTTTGTGAGTTTTTATGATTTTGTCGCGGCAGGTTTCTGTTTAATGCAAAGACTTTGGAAAATGCGCCAGCTGTCTATCCACCTAGCTCTGAAATTTTATCACAATTTCCTTCTTGCAGTAAATTTAATTTCCGATTTTCTGTCCACTCTGCTGACTCACATGCTCGCAAAGATTTCTTTGAGGCGTTCGGCCATGCGGTCGCGCAGGTAGTTTCCCTTTACCAGCGTCAGATTCGCGCCGGCATTTTCAGCCAGTTGCTGGTAATTTTGCTGTAGATACCTGGCCTGTGCCGCAAGTTGAGAGGCATCGGCCGGGTCGTAGTAAAGATTGCCGCTTGCCGAGCCAAGGATGTCGCAGGCTTCGCCCTTGAGACCGTAAAGAATAGGGCGGCCGCCAGCCATGTAGTCGAATACTTTCGACGGAATCGTCTTGTCCATGGTGCCGTCATCTTTGAGGTGCAGCATCAACGCATGCGTCTCGCGGATCATTTCGATTGCCCGTTCTTTGCTGACTATGCCTTTAATCTCAACATTGCGGAGGTTGCCATTTTTAACGGCATTTTCGAGCATTGGTTTTTCGATGCCATTGCCGACAATAACGAAGCGGATCTTCTGATTGCCTTCTGCCGCCAGTATCTTGGCAGCTTCGATTACCAGAGACAGGTTCTGGCAATACCCCATGTTGCCGATATAGAGAATTCGCAGAGGATCAGGATTGCTATCGACTGGCAGCGCCTGTTCGGCTACCATACTCGCAGGAATGGCATTGTAGATAATCTGTGGCCGCCGCCCGCCTGAGGTTCTTTCGATATAGTCGGCCATCGGCCTGGCTACGCAGGTCAACTGGTCAGTCAGTCGGTAGAGCAACCATTCGACTACCTTGGCGGCTTTGAATAGAATGCCGGTGCCGCTGATCTGACCCGCAACTACAGCTGATTCGGGCCAGATGTCACGAATGTCGAGACAGAGTCGTGTTTTTTTGAGCTTCGCGATGGCCCAGCCGGCGATGCCAGTAAAAAGTGGTGGACTCGAGGCCCATACTACGTCAAAACTGCCGCGATGACGCCGCGAAGCTTTTACAGCACCGAACATGAAGGAGAGGTAGTGTGCAATGTAGTTCCATTTGCCTTTGCCGGCGTATTTGATGAGTTTTACCCGGCTTACTCTTACCGGCCCGTCATCGATCTGTTGCCCGAGATCGCCTTTGTGAGGTTCTCCGGCGATAACTTCGACATCACAGCCCATTTTGGCAAGAAGCTGTGCGGTTTCGTGCATACGGAAAGCGCAGGCGGTGACGTCAGGGTAATAGAACTGGGTGACGAAGAGTATTCTAAGAGGTTTTCCAGGAAATGACATAATCTATGGCCTCGGTCGCATGATTGCTTAGTATAAGCTTCTCGGCATTAACCGGCAACCCAAAATCAGGATACCAGACATAACCCTCGAAACGCAGGCGGGCTGAAGTTGCTATTCTGAATTCACAGTTGCCGATGTTAAAACTGTAAGAACCTGGCTCGTTGCCATGTACTACCTGTACCTGCGGCGCCAGATGCAGAAGCGAAATAAAAGTGCCGGTAACTCGGCGGTCGAACATGCGGTCTCTAACCTTTATCGAAGAATCGGCAAAAATAACCTCGCGGCGGTAACGCTGCCCGAACTGGTCGAGCATTTCCATTTCGAAGCGGTTGTGCTCTGAATCGAAATACCGGTGAATCACTCTGGCGCGCTTGCCAATTCGAAACTGCGCCCAGATATCAGATTGTTCTGCATGCTCGATCATGGGCAGGTTGTGGGCAGAAGTTTGTCGGCATTCTTCGCGAATCTGAGCGTTCTGATAAGAACCGCAACCGGTATCGACAATGCAGCGCAGGCCGGTCAGTGAAAACTCAAACGACATTATGTCGCAATGCGTGTGTCCAGGCTGAAATGCCGGCGAAGGATCACCGCAGCTCATTACAAAATAACTGTCGTCCGTGCGCCGCACAAAAAAACCCGAACTGTCGAGCAGATAATTCATCGGCCGGCCTTTGCGGCTGATGCCGGCCTTCATCGTTGCATCGTTGAACTGCGCGATTTTGCCGTCTGGGTGGGTCATGACCGCCAACCAGTCACGCAACAGTGGCACCCGATCTTCGCACAGGGTTTCGAGAATTCTGGCCTGCTTCAGCAGCGAACTTTCAGGGGGGGCGAATTGCAGCAGGCGGCGGTTTGCCTGTCTGACCGATTCTACTGCTTCGAGCATTTCGAGGTGATACATCGGGCTGCGCTCGAAATGTCCGCCGTCCGCGAAAAACTGCAATCTGATCTGCGCAATAAGTTCTTTTGCGCAATATTCTAAGCGATACTCAAGGTCAGCAGAAAGTTCACCCGCTTGTTCGACGAGAAAAACGGTGGTTACAAACAGCGCCCGCAGATTCTCGAGCAGGTGATTTGCCTGCAGGTGGTATTCGAGATCAAACCAGAGGCGTTGACATTGGCCGCTCACCGACTGGTGAACGCAGTCGCTATAAGGTTCGTCGCTGCCGTTCTGCTGCTGCAACCACATGACCCAGTTGCACAGGCGGCGCGAAACGACATAAGGCTCCCAGGTTTCGCTGCGGCTGGAATCATTTTTCTCGATCCAGTCGAGTATCAAATAAAGTTGCAACTGTGGCTTGCCATCAAGCTGTCCGTCGAAAAGCCAGTTGAAATAGTTGAGATTATACAGCCAGAGTTTTTCGGTTTCGGCCGGAAACTCTCGACTGTGCCACTTCATTTCGGCCGGAACGAACTGCCGGGAAAGGTTGAGAAAGCTCAGGACAAAAGGAACCTGGCGGTCGAGCGGCAGCTGACCCTTGAGTTCGCAGGCCAGTTTGCAGAGTTTGCCGGGGTTGCCGGCCGTTAGCAGCTTGCGCTTAAGCGCGAACCATGGTCGTCCGATAACCTGAGAAGGTTTCAGCCATCTGATTGTATTGAAAAGCCTGCCAAAATTCATTCTGAGTTGTTGTCTTCGTTTATTCCTGCTGCCAATAGGGTAATTCTTGCGGTTTCGATGATTTCTTCAAAAGCAATCGGGCAATCGCTGCCGGTTTCGATGGAATTGATAAACTCGGCGACGCATTTTTCCTGACCCTTGTCCTGCGCCCAGAGTGATTGGTTTTTCGCACCTGGCCAGCTGAAAAAGTTGAGGCTCTTGAAGTTATCAAGCTGCGCTATTCGACCGTTTGAGAATATTTCGATGCGTTCTTTCGGAAAGTCCTTGCAGCCGTTGGCAAAATAGTGCACTGTGCCGATCGAACCGTCGCGGCAGGCCAGCGTCAGGCTGAGCGTGTCAGGCGACAGGTCAGGTGTCTGCGGGTTGGCCATGCTGGTTGTCTGAACTGAAACAATCTGGCTGTTGGTGAGATATCTGATAAGGTCGATAAAGTGGCAGCCTTCACCGATCAGGCGTCCGCCGCCGCTGGCGAAATCCTGCGCCCAGTGATCTGCTGGAATCTTGCCGGCATTTACTGTTACGATGATGCTGCACGGCGCGTTGCCGCCGCTAAGTTGCTGACGGCATGCCTGTGTTAGCGGTGAAAATCGGCGGTTGAAGCCGACCATCAGGCGAACCGGCTTGTCTTTGCGGGCCTCATGGTATGCCTGTTCGATCTGTGCGAGTTCTGCAAAGTTAAGGCAGAGTGGCTTTTCGACAAATACGTTTTTGCCTTTTCTGAGTGCTTCGCAGACAAAGTTTGCGTGCGAACCGTGGCGGGTGCTGATTATGACCGTGTTGATCTTTGGGTCATTAAAAATCAGCGAGCTATCAGTCGTGCTGATGTTAAAACCGTTTTTGCTGCCGATGTGGGTGCCGGAAACTCCGCCGGAACTGGCTATGGTTTTGAGTTCGGCGCTGGTTTTTGCGAAAGCTGGAATCAGCATGCCGCCGGCGTAGTTACCGGCGCCGATCAGGCCGACTACCGGTTTGTGCGGGTGCATTTCGAGTTTGTGGTGCGTTTTTTTTATTTCGACTGCTTTAATCGTTGCATCGGCGCTTTCATCGTAAGTGAGCACGAGACCCAGCACATCTTTTGCTTCTGATACCATTTTATAAGCGCGCTGTGCGTCATCGAAGTCGATTTCATGACTGACCAGTTCACTTGTTTTGAGGCGGCCGGCAGCCATCAGGTCGAGAATTGCCGTAAAATTGCGCTGCTCGGTCCAGCGCACGAAGCCGATCGGGTAGTCGAGTCCCGTTTCTTCGTAGGCGCTCTCATAGCGGCCAGGCCCGTATGAGCAGGAGACCTGAAAGCTTATTTCCTTCTTGTAAAAATCGTCACGTGAAACATTGAGGCCGCTGACTCCTACGAGCACTACGCGACCACGTTTGCGGCACATCTGCGGCGCCTGCTGAATCGGGTCGTTGCTGGTAGTTGCAGCCGTTATCAGAACGGCATCGACGCCGTTGCCGTGCGAAAAATTCATGGCGAGTTCGACCGGATCGTTACCCTGTGAAAGATCGAAGGCTTCGACGCCGTAGCTTTTTGCCAGTTCGACCTTCTGGTGGTCGAAATCGAAACCGATCACGCGACAGCCGTTCGCCTGAAGAATCTGGCACGATAGCAGGCCGATCAGACCCAGACCGAGAACTGCCACGCTTTCGCCAAGAGTCGGGCCGATGAGGCGGACGCCTTGCAGGCCGATGGCGGCGACGACAGTGAAGCTGGCGCTGGTTGAACTGACGTTGTCGGGTATCTTGGCGCAGAGGTGCTGGCTGACACAGACGAATTCAGCGTGATTACCGTTTGAGACAACCCGGTCACCAACCTTGAAGCCGAAAACGCCGTCGCCAACTGCTATTACCTTGCCCGCATTCGAGTAGCCCAGCGTAAGTGGCTGGTCGAGCTTGTTGAATACGGCGTTTACCGTCGGCATCAGGCCGTCGGTTTTTACCTTCTGCAAGACCTGCTTTACTTTGTCGGGCTGCTGGCGGGCTTTATCGACCCAGCCGGCTTTGCCGAAATTGAGCAGCATGCGTTCGGTTCCGAGAGAAATAAGTGTTCGGCGCGTCTGTATAAGTAGCGTTCCAGGCCTGACACGTGGCACCGGCACCTCAGCCAGTTCTATTTCGCCAGTTTTGAGGCTTTGCAATATCTGTCGCATGTTTTACTCCAGTGCAGGTAGTGTTTGATGAGGTCTCGCAAGTCTTACTTAATCAGGCTCCCGAGTCCGAGAAACTCAAGCCCGCGGCCAAAGTCACGTTTGAGCAGGGCGGGGTCATACATATAGGCGCGTCGGCGCGCAAATCCACGCCTTATAAGGTTGAACAGGTTCGAGTTGTGTCGGTGAAACTTTTGCGAGGCAGTTTCTGAGAGCTCCTGAAATCTTTTATGGTCGAGGTTCAGCACGCGTCGTTCAGGATCTTTGAAGAACAGATCCTTGGGGTTGGTGCTGAGAAAGTGCTCGAGCGGGGGGTGTGGGTCGAGCAGACCCATTTCAACGCCCTGGTTGAAAAGCTTGGTGCGCGGAAAAGGGTTGTAAACACCGAGACCCGCGTAATAAGGCTTTGCCCGCCGCAGAAAGGCGATGGTTTTTTCGATATCTTCTTCTGTTTCGGTCGGCAGGCCGATCATGAAGTAGCCGGTCCAGAAGATGTGGTGCCGGTTGAGCATTTCAGCTGCCTTGAGAATCTGCTCATGCGTGATATCTTTGTCGGTTTCTTTCAATATGCTGGCCGAACCAGATTCGATGCCGACGCTGAGCTGCGCGAGCCCTGCGTCTTTCATAGCAGTCAGCATTTCATCGTCGAGCAGATCAACGCGTGTGGTGCAGTTGAAGGTGATCTTGAACGGCAGTTTTTTGAAGGCCTGGCACAGATTGAATACATGACTGCGGCGCACAGTGAAAGAGTCGTCCTTAAGTGAGAACTGTGTCGTGCCGAATTCACGGTGAACCTGTTCGATTTCTGCGATAACTGATTCTACCGAGCGGAAGCGCACGCGGCGTTCCCACATGTGAAAGCAATAGCTGCAGCGGAAAGGGCAACCGCGAGAAGTCAGCATGATGCCCATGTCTTCTGATGAATAATGCTCGGGATTGAGTAACGCGCTACGGTCTGGCAGTGGCAGACTGTCGAGGTCCTGAGTAAATGGGGCGTCCGGGTTATGAATAATCTTTCCGGCGTCTTTCCAGGTCAGGCTGCCGACTTTGCTCAGATCACCGCGGTTTTCAATAGTTTTCAGCAGTTCGGGCAGGGTCTCATCGCTCTCGCCACGCAGCACAAAGTCTACTTCGGGTATGCTGGCGGTGAGTTCCGGCATGGTTGAGGCGTGCGCACCGCCGACCATTATCGGCACCTGCGGCAGCACTTCGCGGCAGAAACGGGCAGTCTGAATGACCGAACCGAATTTGGTGGTCAACGCGGTAATGCCGATAAAATCGGGCTTTTGTTCCACCACAAGTCGACGCATGAGCTGCCAGGTCGGGTGGGCGGGGTCGTTGATGGCGGTTATGTAATTGCTGTAATGCTCGTATTCACGCGAATAGTTCAGCGAGCCTTCTTTGGGTTCAGCCGCATCCATGTCGAGAATGCTGCATTCATAACCGGCCTTTTTGGCGGCTCCGGCAAGATAGGTTAGGCCAAGCGGAAAATACAGACTGAACATGCCGGCAAAACTCTTGAATGGGGGGTCGATAAGTAATATTTTCATGCTTTTACCAGATTCCACAGGTGTCTATGACTATTTTGGGCTTGAGCAGTTCGCGGTCAATCTTTTTGAACTGCTGGTGAGCAACGAGCAGCACAAGAATATCGGCCTGTTTTAGCGTTGTCTCAAGATCGCATAGCTCAAAGTCGTTGTGCTCGGTGCAGTAAGGTTCGCAGACCATCAGCTGGCCGGCGTTTTTATGTTTGAGCTTCTGAGCGATTTCGATCGCCGGTGACTCGCGCAGGTCGTCGATGTCAGGTTTATAGGCGAGCCCGAGCACTCCGATAACCGGGTTTTTGAAGCGTTCTGCCGCCTGCATGACTTTTTTTACCACGAATTCTGGCTTGCCGTCATTTACTTCGCGAGCGGTCTTGATCAGGCGCGCGGTTTTTGGGCAGGTATCAACTATAAACCAGGGATCGACGGCAATGCAGTGTCCGCCGACGCCGGGGCCCGGACGCAGTATGTTGACGCGTGGGTGCAGGTTGGCGAGTTTGATTAGTTCCCAGACGTTGAGTTTGAGTTCATCGCAGATCAATGAGAGTTCGTTGGCAAACGCGATGTTTACATCTCTGAAGCTGTTTTCGACAAGCTTTACCATTTCGGCAGTGGTCGAGTCGGTCAGGTGGATGGCGCCCTTAACGAAACTGGCATAGAGTGCTTTCGCTTTCTCTGCGCATTCTGGGGTATAACCACCAATAACTCTCTCGTTCTCGACAACTTCGCGCATGATCTGGCCGGGCAGAACCCTTTCCGGACAATGCGCGAGATAGATGTCGCGCCCAGGCGTGAAACCAGCTTTTTTAAGCAGCGGCAGAATAATGTTGCTGCAGGTCTGGGGCGGCGAAGTTGACTCGAGAATGACGAGGTTGCCCGGTTGCAGGTGCGGAATGATAGCAGCTGTCGCCGCTTCGACGTATGAGAGATCAGGCTTTTTGCCGTCTTTGAATGGGGTGGGAACCGCTATTATGAAGGCTTCTGACGGCTCCGGGGTGAGAGACGCCCTTAGTTTGCCAGACTGCACTGCTGCTTTTACAAAGAGGTCGAGGTCGGGTTCGGTGATGTGAATTTTGCCGCTGTTGATAGTATCGACAACCTTGCGGCTGACATCGACGCCGAGAACCTGGTAGCCTTTGGCGGCCAGAATCGAGCTGGTAGGCAGCCCGATATAGCCGAGGCCGAGAACACATATCTGCTTCATCTGTCAGACCTGCCGTAAATCAGGATTTTTATGCTGCGAGCAATGTACCAGAAAAACGCCTCGATAACAACAGGTCTGCTGACTGATTTGCCGGCTATTATTGTGGCGTTCGTATGAAACAGGCGGCAGAGATGGTTAAACTGGCACAGGGTACGCATTAGAGAAAAAAATTAAAAATATGCTTGACGGAAAAAGCTTGTTCTGCTAATATAATTCCGTTGCAACGCATGGTCGTAAATCACGGGGCGTAGCGCAGTTGGTAGCGCATCTGGTTTGGGACCAGAGGGTCGCTGGTTCGAGTCCAGTCGCCCCGATTGCTTGCAGTTGAAGCATGCGGGAATAGCTCAGTTGGTAGAGCGCCACCTTGCCAAGGTGGATGTCGCGGGTTCAAGTCCCGTTTCCCGCTTTCTTTTTCTCTGGTTGCGCCAGTAGCTCAGCTGGATAGAGCAGCAGCCTTCTAAGCTGCGGGCCAGGGGTTCGAGTCCCTTCTGGCGCGATGGACAGCTTGGAAGTTTGCTAAGTTGTCTTCCTTGGACGAAGTAGCACAATGGTAGTGCACAAGATTGTGGATCTTGTGGTTGCGGGTTCGAGCCCCGTCTTCGTCCCTGATGGGCGCTTGTAGCTCAATTGGATAGAGCAACGGACTTCGGATCCGTAGGTTGAGGGTTCGAATCCTTCCAGGCGCGATTATTGAAAAGTTTTTTGGGCCGCTAGCTCAGGGGTAGAGCATCTGACTTTTAATCAGGGGGTCATTGGTTCAAATCCAATGCGGCTCATTCGGCAAGAATACGCGCAAGCGTATTCTTTGGGGCATTAGCTCAGTTGGTAGAGCAACTGACTCTTAATCAGTGGGTCGCGGGTTCAAATCCCTCATGCCCTATTTAACCAAAAAACCACCAATGAGGTGGTTTTTTTGTTGCTCAAATTATTGGCAGTCTGCTGAGATCACACCAGACTGCGTCAATCGAGCTTGCGTGGCCGTGACCAGCGCGCATACCAGTATAGTGTCACAGTTACCATGTCGCCGTCGAACCAGGCCGGATCAAACTTTTTGCCGGTAGGCTGCAGTCCGTTTGACCAGGCCACAGTTGAGGCGTGTTCCTTGTTTCTCGGGCTCTTGATGATTTTGCAAAATTCTTCGTAACCCGGGGGGCCGCCGACATCTTCGGGCGGGCAGGCGCGTTCACCCTCGAGGCACCAGATCTCAAAGTCGTCTTCTGAGCGCTTGAAATCTGAGCTCTCAAGGGTCAGGCGATGACTCCACGAGTCGCCAAAGTCGTAAACGTAGATGCAGTTGTCGCCTTTCTTTTTGAAATGCTGGTTGAGGCGGACAGTGCCTTCGAGAAAAGTTTCTTTGTCATCGAATTCATCATTGATGACTTCGACATAGCGATGTTTGCCAAAATTGAACTCGTGCAGGTGCTCGTCCTGCCAGCCCATGACAATCTGAATGACGTCATGCAGGCGGTCGAGCGAAATTTCCGCCGGCACCACAAAGCGGCGCCAGACTGTGGGTTCGACTTCCATCAACTCGATCTTGATCTCGTAGTATTTCTTTTTCATCAATTCTCCTTCGCTCGTTATCTCGTCGATCATTATACACCACCCGCCGCCCGGTTCAACTATTCACAATCAGCCCTTATTGACTGAAGCGGGCCGGTGCAGTATAATCGGCGCACCTGCCCGGGCAGGCATGCCGCGATTCAATCATAGTTGAGGTTATTTCAATGAGTCTGTCTATCAGCAAAGTTCTGACAATGTCACCTTCAGACGAAACGGTTTCGGTGAGCGGATGGGTGCGAACCAGGCGCTCGAGCAAGAATGTCTCTTTTGTCGCGCTGAACGACGGCTCTACCATTCGCAACCTGCAGCTGGTAATCGATGTCGATAAGGGCTACGAAGGCATGAATGAAGAGGCCATGGTCAAAGTTACTACCGGCGCTTCACTGTGTGCCTCAGGAAAACTCGTAGCATCGCAGGGAAGCGGCCAGGCCGTCGAACTGCTTTGCGAAAAAATCAGCGTCGAAGGTGTCGCCGATCCCGAAGAATACCCGCTGCAGCCGAAAAGGCATTCGCTCGAATTCTTGCGCGAAATTGGCCATCTGCGCTTCAGAACAAACGTTTTTGGCGCGATTCTGCGAGTGCGCCATGCCATGACCTTTGCCATTCACAAGTTTTTTAACGATCGTGGCTTTTTTAACATTCATTCGCCGATCATAACCGGCTCTGACTGCGAAGGTGCCGGCGAAATGTTCAGGGTTACAACCCTGCCTGAAAATAATCCGCCACTGCTTGACGACGGAAAAGTCGATTTCTCGAAAGACTTTTTCGGCAAGGCGACCAATCTGACCGTTTCCGGCCAGCTCGAGGCAGAACTTGCCGCTATGGCACTTGGCAAGGTCTATACCTTCGGACCAACCTTTCGCGCTGAAAATTCCAACACTTCGCGCCATCTCGCTGAGTTCTGGATGATCGAACCGGAAGTCGCCTTCGCCGACCTCAAAGACAACATGGATCTAGCCGAAGACTTTTTGAAGTATCTCATCGGCTATGCCCTCGAAAACTGCGTTGACGACATGGAATTCTTGAGCAAGCGCTACGCTGAAGAAGAAAAACTCAAACCACAGGCTGAGCGCGAAGAAATGACACTGCTCGAAAAGCTTGAATTCGTGCGCAACAACAGTTTTGAACGCGTCACCTATACGCAGGCGATCGACATTCTCATGAACAGCACGCCGAACAAAAAGAAGAAGTTCCAGTATCCTGTCGAGCGCTGGGGCATTGACCTGCAGTCTGAGCATGAGCGCTATCTTGTCGAGAAGCATTTCAAAAAGCCGGTTATCGTAACCGACTATCCGCGTGAAAACAAGGCTTTCTATATGCGAGTCAATCCAGATGAAAAAACCGTTGCCGCCATGGACATACTTGTGCCCGGCGTCGGCGAAATCATCGGCGGCTCACAGCGCGAAGAGCGCTACGAAATTCTCAAAGAACGCGCCGCTGAATTCAAGATTCCAGAAGAAAGCATCTGGTGGTATCTCGATATTCGCAAATACGGCAGCGTTGTTCACAGTGGCTTTGGACTCGGTTTCGAGCGCCTGCTGATGTTTATAACTGGTATGAGCAACGTTAGAGACGTGTCGCCTTTTCCAAGAACACCAAAATCAGCCGAATTTTGACAACATTTATAGCTGAAACAAATCAGCCATCTGCTGTATCTGAAAAGAGCCGCAGGTGGCTGTTTTATAAAGCAGGTTTTTTATCTAGATTGAATATATAATGACAGATAATACACAGATTCAATGGTGACAAAGGACTGGATCGTTATCAGTCGAATGTGCTTTCTACTGGCAATTCTCGCGCGTTTAGCCGGCTGTCGGGGTGGTTGGCCGGGTAGGTTTCCTCATTATATGGGGGATCGGGAGATATCAACGGCAGCTGATAAGTCTCGTGTGCTTTTATGAACTCTTCGCTTTCAGCAACTAAATCGCCTTCGCCCGTTGCTCTGTCGAGATCTGGAATATCGCCTTTGCCGATTCCAGGAATAAAAATTACCGGATCTGATCCGAGAATGGCGATGAATTCAAAAATGGGTTTCAGCTGCAGTGTGCGCCCAACGTAACTTGCAACTCTGTTCCAGTCGTCGTCGCCGAGATGCGAGCACTTATTGAACCAGGTTTTGAGAGGGGCGAATTCGAATGTCTTATAGTAGGCAGCATCATATAGAGCACGGCCCTGTAGCATATCGTCGCTATCAAAGGATGGGCTGGCGAACAAAGAAGTCAGATAATAACGGTATTTCGACTGGTCAGACAATGTGTCGGCATCTTTTTCTGTATAACGGCCCAGGGGCGAGACAAAAAAATCACCAGTGTTCATTTTTGCGTCTGCCATGAAAAGTCCGGCGCCATCGAGAGCCAGCCAGAAAAGGTTATTACTGTCAATCAGCATCGAAGTTGCCCGCAGGCTTTGTAGACGGGCTTCGAGTTCGGGCAGAATTGTTTCTTCCGGCCGCCCGTGCAGGCTGTCAATGGTCTTTTCGTCGAGAAGTTGCGCTGCTGCTTCGCGGCGCACTTCCCTGAACATTCGCCCCAGCATACGACCTCTGAATCTTCTGCCGATGTCGAAACGCGCAAGATCCCTGGTGGTTGGCGACAGATTGATCAATTCTGCAGAGTTATTGTAAGAATACATGAGTCCGGAATCCTTGAACGATGCACAATGCATCCAGCCATTTTCAATGCGTTGTGCTTTGTGATCGTTCATGGCAATCTGGAACATACCATTTGAAGTTGCAATCATTACCGTTGCCGAGCCTGGTTTTGCAACGTCGAGCATTGCCTGCATCCGGGCATCGAGGTCGCCGGGACTTGTTTCTTCAATGGCTTTGTTAATCTTGATTCCGGCGAAGAAAGCATTGACTATCAATTCATATTTTTCGATGGGAATCATCAATTCGAGAGGCTTGGTCAGGATAAGGTCATTAATCCAATATTTTTCATCGTCGCCAAAATCTATTGATCTGAAGGTGTCGCTGCGGCGCACTGCCAGCCCATTCTCGGTGCCAACCCAGAGGTTGTCGTTGCTGTCGAAAAGCAACGATCGGATTCTTTCTCCAGGCAGACCGTCAGATTCACCATATTTGACGCCTTTTTTGTCAAAAAGCCCTTCTGAAGTGCCGGCCCAGAGATCGCCGCCCCGGCTGAAAGCCAATGCAGTAATAGTGCGGTCGCCGAACACTTCGACGGCGCGGCACGCGGCGTTACTGAAGTTTTCATCATCAACTATGTTAAAAAGACCGCCGGTAGTCGCCACGTAAATGCGCTTTTCACGATTGTTGTAAGCCATGTCGTGAATTGCAATCTGACCATGCTTTTTGGGATTCTCAATGGGAAACTTGTTGAACACGGCGCGACCGGCAGTGACCACGCTCAGCTTGATGACTCCGGCGTCCTTGGTTCCGATAAAGATGTTACCGTTTTTATCTTCGCACAATGCCGTGATCTGGTTTGATGGTATAAAGTCATGATCGATAAAATGGTAGGTTGATACTCCCTCGACCACTGCGCAGGCACCACCCAATTCGTATTCGGAAGACAACTCAGAGCCATCAAGTGTTGTGCGGTTCGAGAAGAGCGACTGAAATGGTTGAGTATTTTGCCCTTCCAGCGTAATAGCAGGTACTGTCAAGCTCTGCCCGTTCACCGAAACAGCAGGCGCTGAAAAACATAGAATAACTAGAACCATCAATATCAGAGGGTGTTTGTTCAGATTCATCAATGTCTCCCGCATGGCGTAATCTTGTAAAATTCAATACCTACAAAATAGCATATTACTCCTGCTGGCAAAATCATGTATTTATACGTTGCTGTAGCCTGCTCATTATCTGTGGTGTGATAATGCAAATTCTGCTATATTGGTTTTATTAAAGCTCACGAGGTACAGAATTGCTGCGGTCAAAAGCATTAAAGAATGCACTTGCTACATTGCTGCTGCTAACAGTATTTGCAGTGCTGATTCAGGGCATTCTACACGAGGCCTGGCAAGAATCCGATCACGCATGCTGTAGTTCGGCAGATATGGCTATAACCTCGCCAGAGCAAGCTGACGACTGCCATTCAGAGCATCAGAGCTGTTCGAGCCTTTCCTGCTCACATGGAACGTTGTTTCTGGCCGAATCAGCATTTTGCTGGCAAACATTCGGGCAGATTGAGCTTTTAAAATTTACCAATACCAGTCAACGGCTGCCGATAATTGCAGCAAACTTTTTTAAACCACCAAGAGTCTCCATCGGCTGATTCAGTAATCTTTTTATAAACTGACATGCTAATCGGAGGCATTTATGCGCATTTCAATGCGTTTTGTTATTTTACTTTACATTCTTTTCTATCCATTTAACCTATCGCAGGCGCTCACATTAGATGACGCTCTCGAGATCGCTCAAAATCACCCGGTGCTGCAATCGCACGACCTGAACATCAAAGGTCGCGAACACGAGGCCAGAGATGCCAACGCCAGGGGCGCCAGCAGCATTTCTTTAAATTCTGAGAACTTTGGTGGCAGCCAACGCGGGTTTTCCAATGTCGAAGCATCCATTGAATTTTCGCTGCCCATTCAGGACAAAGAAAAGGTCAAGGCCAGAACAAAACTGGCGATGGCCAGAATTGATCTGAGCAAACTTGCGAAGACCAGTGCCGCCTGGATAATTCAGAACCAGACTCAACGCGCTTTTCATCGAGCCCTGAGCGCGAGATTAATTGCTGAAAAGGCAGAAGAAAACATTGAAAATGCCAAAAAAATGGTAAGCGCTGCCCAGATAATGGTTGAGGCTGGTTCTACCGCTGAACGCGAAGTTTTCCAGGCTGAACTGTTTTTACAGGAAGCGAAACTTGAGCACCAATCATTGCTTGGCAGGTTTGAAGATGCAAAGGCCGACCTGGCAATAGCAATGGGACTCGATTCCCTGCAGAATCACAGCATAGAAGGCTCTGCCACGATTGATCTGCAGCTGCCAGCAATTGAAGAACTCGAAATGCTCGTTCTAAGCTCTCATCCAGAAATTCTGGCCGGTGAGCTGCTTTCTGATGAGGTTAACTCAAAACTTGCAGTAATTCGTGCCGAAAATCGGCCAGGATGGGGCATCACTGCCGGAGCACGCAATCTACGGGAAACCAGTCAGCACGATTTTTTGATTGGCATTACCGTTGAGCTTCCTCGTGCCAGAGACAATAAGGGCGAAAGACAGTCTCTGCAATGTGATCTGGAACGTCTTGCCCTTGAAAAAGCCAATAAGGCCAGAGAGTTGCGCCTGCAACTGATCAGCGCCTGGCAGAAATTCACCAGACTCCAGGAGAAGAGCAAAAAAATTCGCGATGAGATTCTGCCAGCTTCATACCAACTGTTTGAGCTTGCACTGACCGGATATCAACTCGGAAAAACCGATCAGATAGTGGTCCTGCAGACACAAAAGGAATTTCTCGGTCATAGAGACAACTATCTGCAGAGTCTTGCAGAGCTGTATGAAGCAATGGATTACATCGAAAGCCTTGTTGGCCCCGCCAACATTTCACTAAGAACCAGCTCTTCAGAGACTCTTAACCAGCAATAGAAAATACGAGGACAAAATCATGAAGAAAATTTTCACCACAGCTGTTGTTATAACCTTTTCCATGTTTTTTATGGCAGTAATTGCAAACACCCCACTGTTCAGTCAGTCCACAGATCCCCACGCTGGCTGTGATCATGCAAAAGAAGCACCTGCCGTCGACCCACATGCTGGTCATGATCATGCAAAAGAAGCACCTGCCGCCGACCCGCATGCTGGTCATGATCATGCAACAAAAGCACCCGCCGCCGACCCACATGCTGGTCATGATCATGCAAAAGAAGCACCTGCCGCCGACCCACATGCTGACCATGACCATGCTGCTGGAGAGGCCTGCTCAACAGACCCGCACGCTGGCCATGACCACAGTGCCCATGCTGATGCAGGTAAAATGCCAGTAGAAGAGCTCTTTAAACAGGAGTGCGAACATAAAATTAAAACAATCGACTGCGATGAGTGCCGCTACGAGCTGGGCGCTGTAAAAGTAACCGACCAGACCAAGGCGATGCTGAAAACCCAAAAGTTGTCTCAGGAACAGCGCCGCGAAGAAATCACCTTTCGCGGTGAACTCGAATACGACAATCAGTTGTTTCGAACCGTGGCCAGCGTAGTGCCTGGAATAATCTCGTCAATTACGGTTCGCAATGGCGACAGTGTAGAACAGGGACAGATCCTTGCGATTATTGAAAGTCCGGAATTATCGCATCTAGCTCTTGATTTGCGAAAACTGGTGGCAGAGCTTGAGCTTGCCGAAAAAAAGCTAAACCGTGAAGAGCTGTTACACAAAAAGAAGGTTGGTGCGATGCAAGCAGTGCAGGAGGCCCGCGCCGCAAGAGATCTCGCCGCGATCGAGATTAAATGCAGCAAAGAGCGTCTCGCCATGTTTGGTTTCTCTGAGAAGGATATTAACGCCATTACTGCAGGACGCAGCGAGACAACGCAAAAAGGGCAGCTTAAAATAGCTTCCCCGATGCAAGGGCGTGTCATAAAAGTTCACGCTAATATTGGCAGCGCAGTCGGTGAACAACAGGCAATTTTTGACATTGTCAATATCAAGCAACTGCGAGCCATAGGACAAATCAAGGAATCAGACATTTCAACTGTAATTGCTGAGCTTAAAATAGGAGACATAAAAGGCTTTATCACAACCCAGGCCTTTCCCGACATGCTGTACCCGGTAAAAGCGGTAAGCGCAGATGCCGGCCTCAGAACAACTACGCGCACGTTGGGAATCCAGCTGACAGTTAACAATCCTGACGAACTGCTTCGCCCAGGAATGTTTATCGAAGGCTCTTTGCAGATAGGCCTGAGTCAGCAGAAACCAGTTCTTCCTGCCAGCGCTCTGCTCGAAGATGAAGACGACTGCTTTGTATTTGTTAAATACAACGACTCACTCTATCTTCGCCGGGACATAACGGTTGCATCAAGACAGGGCGACACAATCGTTGTCAGCAGCGGAATCGCCGAAGGCGCCGAAGTGGTGACAGAGGGCGGCTTTCTTCTTAAATCAGACATCCTGCGCGGCAAAATGGGCGCAGGATGCGCACATTAAGGGGAAATGTCATGAACAGGTTTTTCGATTTCCTTCTGACCCAACGCTTTTTTGTATTCCTAATTACGGCCATACTTATGATCACCGGGCTGGTCTCGTGGAACCGTCTGCCGATAGACGCATTTCCAGACGTCACCAACGTTCAGGTCATGATTCTGACCAAGGTTCCCGGCCTGACATCGCTTGATGTCGAGCAGCGCGTAACTTTTCCGATTGAGCAGCACATGGGTGGCCTGCCGCAGGTTAAACAGGTGCGATCGGTATCGAAGTCTGAAATCTCGCAGGTTGTCGTTATTTTTGAAGATGACGTTGATATCTACTTTGCCAGACAACTGGTATTTGAGCGTATTGCTGAGGCGCGCGAGTCTCTGCCACCCGGCTCATCTCCCGAGATGACTCCAATCAGCACGGGGCTTGGCGAAGTGTTTCAGTATACCCTCGATAGCGATGAATCGAGCCCGACAGAATTGCGCACTCTCCAGGACTGGGTAGTCGCTCCGCAACTGCGCACAATTTCTGGAGTGACCGAGATCAACAGTTTCGGCGGCTTTGTTAAGCAATATCACGTAGTCGTTAAGCCAGCAGCCCTTGAGAAGTATGAGATATCTCTGCGTTCTGTAATCGAGAAGCTTGCAGAGAACAACGCCAATGCCGGCGGATCATTTATTGTAAAAGACTGGCAACAGACCTTTATTCGTTCACTTGGCCTGTTAACCAGCCTCGAAGATATTGGCAACGTGGTATTGAAAGACAATGATGGCGTGCCGGTTCTGGTCAAAGATGTTGCCGAGGTTACTACCGGAGGGCAAACCCGTCAGGGTGGTGTAACCCGTGATGACAAAGGTGAAGTTGTCGCCGGCATGGTTATCATGCTGCAGGGAGCTAATTCAAAAGACGTCGTCGAAGAAGTCAAAGAAAAAATTCCGCATATTCAAAAGGCATTACCCAAAAACGTCAAGATCAACCCTTTCTACGACAGGACCTCACTGATTCAGGCCTGTATTAAAACAGTTGTCGATGCCATCGGCGAAGGTGGTATCTGCGTAATTTTTGTGCTCTTTCTATTTCTGGCTGAACTGAGAACGGCAGCAGTAGTATTGTTTTCAATCCCGATGACCTTTCTGGTCAGTTTTATCATCATGGATTTGACGGGAATGTCTTCAAACCTGATGAGCCTGGGAGGACTCGCTTTTTCGGTCGGCATGGTTGTCGATGCCACCATTGTTGTCACCGAGAATGCCCGCCGCCATCTTGCATTGGCAAAGCCTGATGAAACAAGAATGGCAATCGTCAGCCGGTCGATACAGGAAGTTGTGCGACCAGTATCATTCTCGATTTTCATCGTGTCACTGATTCTGATCCCGTTGTTTACGCTTCAAGGCATGGAAGGCAAAATGTTCATTCCGCTGGCCCAGACTATGCTTATTGCACTGCTGGCCTCACTGGGCATTGCGCTTTTTATCGCGCCGGCATTGAGCGAAAGTCTTCTCCCCAGAGGAAGAGAATACGAATTTCCATTTGTATCCTGGTTTCACCGGCTCTATGGGCGCACGTTAAACATCTGCTTGAAATACCAGTGGACGACGATCGCACTGTCTTTGCTGCTGCTGATCGGCACAGCTTCGCTCGCCCTCGGACTAGGCACAGACTTTATGCCAGACCTTGACGAAGGTGCTATCGCCATCAACAGTGTCAGGTTACCCAACGCATCTCTGGCTGGTTCCGTCAAGGTGGCTGACGAAATCGGCAGAATGCTGAAAGTCGTTCCCGAGATTGAAACTGTGGTCGGCAAAACCGGTCGGGCTGAGATTTCTGAAGACCCGATGGGGCCAGAACAAACCGACTTTGTCATCATGCTCAAGTCGCGCAAGGATTTTCCTGAAGGCCGGTCTAAAGCAGAAGTAACCGAACACATCAGACAGGTGTTGAACCAGGTGCCCGGACTGCGGCACTCGTTCTCGCAACCAATCGCTTTGCGCGTAAACGAACTGATTTCAGGCATCAAAAGCGATGTTGCTGTCAAAATATTTGGCGATGATCTTGATCTGCTGGCCAAATACGCTGGCGAAGTCGCGGCCATTCTCGCTGCAACACCCGGCGCTTACGATACCAAATCGGCACAACTTTCTGGCATGCGCCAGCTTGATATCTGTATTGACCGCGCAGCGGCTGCCAGATACGGCCTCAATGCCGGCGATGTAAATGAACTGATTGAAACCGCGGTAGGTGGCAAGGTGGCCACCACAATAATTGAGGGCCAGCGCCGCTTCGATCTGCAGGTTCGCTATCCGGAAAACGTGCGCAAAAATCAGGATGACATTATGAATCTGCGCATTCGCACGCCTGGCGACACCCTTATTCCCTTGAAGCAGATAGCCAGCATCCGACCAGTTGAGGTTCCGATCGAGGTTAAGCGAGAGAATGGCCTCAGAAGCCTGGTGGTTGAAACCAACGTGCGCAACCGCGATCTTGGCAGCTTTATTGATGATCTACAGAAGCGCCTGGAACCACTGGAAGCGAAACTGCCGACCGGCTACTTTTTGAATCTCGGTGGTCAATTTGAAAATCAGCAGAGGGCTATGAAAAGACTCGGACTGGTTGTGCCGGTAGTGTTGCTGTTCATTCTCATTCTGCTGGTCATGGCACTTGGCAAACTGCGCGACGCGCTTCTGGTAATAACTATCCTGCCGTTTGCGCTGGTCGGTGGAATAATTGCGCTGTGGTTATGGCAAATGACCTTCTCAGTTTCTGCCGCTATCGCCTTTATCGTTCTGCTGGGTGTTGCTGTGCAGGACGGGGTTCTGCTCATTTCATTCATGCGCCAGCTGATCAACGAAGGCAAGGACCTGCCGGTAGCGATAAGACAGGCCTGCGCGCTGCGTTACCGTGCCATCATGATGACTACTCTGACTTCTTTCATAGGCCATGTGCCGATGTTACTATCGACCGGTTCTGGCGCAGACATTCAAAAACCGTTGGCGCTGGTTGTTAACGGCGGGTTGATTTCTTCTACACTACTGACTCTTTACGTGGTTCCGGTCATTTTTGGCATACTTGAAAAGCACTACGCTAAACTGGATGAACAGGATATAACAGAGAAGGCAACAATCGACAAATAGTCGTATTCTAACTATTGCAAGTGACCTTGCCACTGACCGCTGCTGCTGCCAATTTTAAGCAGACTGGTCGGATGCCTGATGAAAGGTATATACTGTTTTAAAGACGACCGGGAGGTACCGTTATATGAGTGTAACTGTTTTTTATTTTAGCGGAACAGGGAACTCGCTGGCAGCTGCCCGCACGCTTGTCGGCAAACTGCCGGAAGCTTGCATTGTGCCGCTGGCCGGAATCTTGAGCGCGGACAAGCCATACCTGCTGCAGACCGATAAGGCGATATTCGTTTTTCCGGTTTATTGCGCTGGAATTCCGGCGCTGGTTGCTCGTGTTCTTGATCTGATCGATATGTCGAAAGCAAAGTATGTAGCTGCAATCGCGAATTGTGCCAGTTCGGCCGGGACAGCTCTCGATATTTTTGCTTTAGAGCTGCAGAGTCGCTGCAACAAGAGTCTTTCTGCCGGTTGGGTAATCTATATGCCGGGTAATTACACTCCGCTCTATGGCAGTGAAAGCCCGGCAACCATAGAGCGCATGCTCAAGGAGGCCGACAATCGCCTGCTCGAAATCGCCTGCGAGATTCAGTCGGGTGTTGCGATAGATTTTTCTCTGCCGTTTGCACTGGCATGTATGAACAGGGTCGCGTGGAAGATTTGCATATCCGGATTGCCTTATATGCAGAAACGCTTTCGCGTCGAAAGCACATGCACTGGTTGCGGACTTTGCGCCAGAGTTTGCCCGGTGAACAATATCGTAATGTCAGCCGCCGGTCGACCACAATGGCTCAAAAAGTGCGAACAGTGCATGGCCTGCCTGCAATATTGCCCGGTTGAAGCCATTCAATGCCTGTGGTGGACTAAAGGCCGTATTCGTTATCGGCATCCGAGAATCCCCGCCAGCGAGATAATTGCCCAGAAGAGCATGGATGGCGCAGCTTAAAACTTGTAAACTTTTTTCGGTGATGTACAGTAATGTTAGAAAAAGCCATTCAGGAGATAATTTATGAAATTGTTCATGCAGCGCTGGTTTTTATTGTTATTCCTGTGTCTGGTAACTCCTGGACTGCTGCTCGGCGACCCTTTCAACGAGAAGAAGGTTGAACCGGCAAAGCCGGTATCTGGCCTCGACAGCAGTGGCGCAGCGGTGGAATCTGCCGACAAGGCCAAGGAAGAGTCTGAGTTCCCGGTCAATGGCGTGATCGAAGTCAACCCGTCATTACGTTTGCGCGAATATCCATGGGGGCCGGTCTTGGGCCTGTTCGGCAGTGGCACCAAGGTTACCGTAATTGGCGCCGAGGGCGAATTTTACAAAGTTCAGGTGAATGGTCAGACCGGCTATATGCACAAAAACTTTGTTTCAATTCCCGGTGCGCCAGCCTCGCAGGTCGAGCCTGAGTATCCCGGCGATACACGGAGTGGCGGCTATATTCCCAAAGATGGCGGCAATAATACTGCCGGAGGCAATACTGGCAGTGGCACGTTGCCGAGCAAACCGTCAGTTATCGGTCAGGCACAGGGCGACGGAACCCCGGCCGGCGCTCTCACCTGGGCTCATGACCAGATGCCCGGCGGTAGCTGCAAAGGCTTGAATGCCAATAACGGCCAGCGCTCCAGCAACCCGGACGCCTGGGACGGCTGGTGTCTGGCTTTTGTTGGTACAGCCTACGGCCGTAAGATTCCTGAATTGAGAGCCCCTTCTGCCATTCAGTCATATTATAACTTCAAAAATGCTGGAAAAATCAAGAATGACCGCAATCCCCCTGCCGGCGCGGTCATGTTCACCAACAAGACCAGTACCAACCCTTACGGTCATATATTCATTGCGACCGGTGAAAAGGCCGCAAATGGCGAACCCATTGTCATTTCAACCACTTCCTACAATATCAAGAAGTTTACTCTCAGCCAGATGGTAGGCGGTTTGCAATACCTCGGCTGGGCAATGCCCTGAAACACGGAGATAACCAATGAATCGACACATTATTCTGTTTGCTTGCCTGTTTATGAACGCTGTAGCACTCTTTGCCATTGACCTGCCGCTTGGTACTTCAACTGCCGAACTCGGTCTCAAAACACTTGCCGATGTCGGCGAAAACTTCGGGAAAGGTTTGCCGCTGGGCCCGGCCGCCCTCCGCTTTGTTGGCGACAACCTGTGGGTCAGCGACAGTCTCAACAAGCGTCTGGTTGAATACGACCAGGATGGAAAGCTCCTGCAATATCTTGCTGTGGCCAGTGAGAGCCATTTATATCTTGAAGACTTTGTCAGGATGTCTAATGGCTGTTTCTGGCTCTGCGATATTGATAACGCGGCTCTGCTTAAAATAGATGTGCATGGACTGATAATCCGCCGGTTCACCACTATTGGCGAAAAGCAGCTGGCCTGGCCGATAAGAATCGAGCTTCTGCCCTCAGGCAATCTGCTGGTTCTTGACCTTACTCTTGGCGAACTCATCGAGTTCACCGAAGATGGCAGTCTGGTGCGCGCCGATGCCGTTTCTGGCCGCAGTTTTCTGGTTGAAAAAGACAGCGTCTCTTATGTTGTCGAAAAGGACAACGAGCTTTACCTCGCAGTCAGAAAACTCGCCGATAACACTGTCAAGCTATCTCAGATTCCGGTTGGTGATGTTCTCGATCTCGAATTGCTGGCAAAAACCAGCAGTGGCGAATGTGTCGTTGGTTACAAAGCTATCAGCAATGATGTCCGGGCTCAGATGCCATATCAGCTGATGCGCTTTACTCCAGACAGCGATAAGCCTTTTGCAACCATGCAGGTCGGGTTCCCTGAAGCCTTTTTGACCAGACCGCTGATCTCAAAAGAACTCGGCCAAGACTTCCTTATCAGGCTGGCGCCTGCCGCGTCCGGTTCCGGCAAGGTTCTGCGCCTCTCTCCTGTTGATCTGAACTTCTCACTTGAACGCTCCGGTGGTTGAGGTCGCGCAGGTGCTAATATGACAAAAAAAGTGCCCGTTACGGGCGTTTTTTTTGCCTAAATTCAGCCGCCGCTGCGTTTGACGCGGTAGCCCATTTTGTCGAGCTCGGCGACGAGGCGGTCGCGATGTTCACCTTGAATCTCGATCTGACCGTCTTTTATGGCGCCGCCGGCGCCGCATTTCTTTTTGAGCTCGGCAGCCAGCTTTTTAAGGTCGTCTTCGCTGCCGGGCAGTCCGCTGATTATTGTGACTCCAGCGCCTTTGCGCCCCTTCGTTTCGCGGCTCACTCTGACGATACCGTCTTTGGCTGGCAACACGGCATTGCCACTCCTGCGGCAGACACACTGAGCTACCGGCTTTTCGCAGCCGGGGCACATTTTCCCCCATTCGCTTGAGTAAACCAGACCCGATTCCTTTTTGCTCATACAGACCCAATTTTAAACGTGCCGGCCGGTAAATGCAAACCGTTCATGCAAATGATTTTTGGAGTATCTTTTGCATTGTTTTGTGCATGGGAAAGTATTAGCATTGAATTAGACGATAGCGAGGTGTCTGATGAGATTTCTGACTGTGATTTTTTTTATGACAACGGTGTTCTTGAGCGGTTGTTGTGGCAACCAGGAAGCGGTACCAGTGGCGCCCGCTGTGAAAGCTGAGCCGAAAGCTGTGGCGCCGCTGAGCAAATCTGATCAGATGCGGCAGAAGGCAAAAGTTGCTGAGGCCGCCAGCCTGATTGGATACGATGGCAAAGCGATCAGACGCGATCTTGACAAGATCATCGATCAGCACGAGCAATCGGCGAAGCAACTGGAAGACCTCAACAACCTTTAATTCCCTGCCATAACCGAGTTCAAGAATTTATCGTCATTGCGAAGAGGGTGATAGCCCGAAGAAGCAATCGCATGTTCAAAAGGATTGCCGCTATTTGCCTATGGATTGCGGTGATAGTTTAAAGAGATTCGCTCCGAGTTGCCTACGCCTGGGCAAACTTGCCTAAGATTTTCTGCCGGGCAATTTGTCTGGTGTGTTTAGTTTTTGCTCGGACTCTGCTAATATTTTATTGAATAATTACTTTTGTTAAAACCGTTCGAGGTGATCTTAATGAACAGATACAGATTTATTGCATTACTTTTTATGGCTTTGCTGCTGCCAGCAAACATTCTAGAGGCGCAGAACGCCAAGTTTCATGTCGATGTTGGTCTCAATCACTTTTACAAGAACCGCTATCTTGAAGCTTATCGTGAATTCAAACAGGCCCTCGAAAAAGACCCGCGTTATCCAGAGGCACACTATAACCTCGGGCGTGTTTACAAGGCTCAGGGCTTCATGAAGGAAGCAATTATACAGTTTCAGATTGCTGTGCAGATCAAGCCAGATTATCTGGCTGCCAGACGTGAGCTCGAGGCCATGCAGCAGACGCTGGCAACTGACGTGGCGGCGCAGCAGAAGATTCAGGGGCGCGAAACGATTCAGCAGACTGAATTTGATACAATTCCAGCGGATGAGGCGGTGAGCCGGGCCCGTGAAATGCTCAACCAGGGTCGCCCCGAAGAAGCTATACGCTATTATGAAGTAGCATTGCGAGAAAGGCCTGAAGATGCCTCTCTCAACAAAATGCTCGGTTTTCTGCGTTTTCGTCAGAACCGCTTCAGTGATGCGCTTGATAGCTATACCAGAGCTCAGAAAAACGCACCGACTGATGCCGAAATCCCTTACGCCATTGGTCTAATATACATGAAGACACAGGCCCCTGAACGCGCAGAACGCTTTTTCAGCCAGGCCGTCGCGTTGCAGCCGGCTATGGTTAAGGCCATCTTCGGGCTTGGCGAAGCCTACGAGGCTCAGGAAAGAATAGAAGACGCGATACTGCAGTTTCGTCGCTGCCTCGAACTTAACCCGAACCAGAAAGAAGCTAAAGACAAGCTGTCATATCTGGCCGGCCGTCAGGGCTATAACTATTACAGCCGCGGCAGTTACTTTTATCAGCGTGGCGAATATGATAAGGCCGAGCCATTGCTCTCTATGGCCAGACAGTATGGCAATCTTACCCCGGATCAAAATCGCCAGGTCGATGAAATGCTCAACGCCAGTCGCTTCTGGCTTAACAAACAACGAGAAAAAGAGCGTGTTGATCAGGAACGTCGCACTACCAGCAACGCCTCCTACGTTGGAAAGAACACCGATGTATACGAAGTCAGCCGTAATCCGACACCTTACATTGGCAGTGCAGTTGAATGGAGCGGCCGTATTGAATTCGTTACCACCAAAAAAGGTGGCCGGGCGCTGTTTGTCAACAGTCAGCCTTCGGTGAATGCTGAGAGCAACATGGATTACGTTTTTGAGATAGTTTTTCCCAAAGATCTGCCAAGTGACCCTCGTATTGCTGCTTATGCACAGGTGTCAGTCAAGGGCAAAATTCTTCGGGTTGAGAAGCTGTTGAACGAGGTATCCAATTCGTTCAGTTCGCGTCGACAACCCGTTGTCGAGGCGGCCGAAGTCAGGTTCGATCGCGAGACTTATGCTCAGCCGCTTATCATGAGGTTTTTCTGATGATTTTGCCCGGTGCTGATCAGAGTTAGCTGATAGCAGAATGCAATGGTTTTCCAGATTACCTGATTCCTTGCGGCAGAAACCATTGTCTGCCATAGCCAGGTCAGCTGGCAAGGCTTTGCTGATCGTCTTTCTTCCTTTTCTCCTTTTGACCGGTTTAACCGGGTATTTTGCCGAAATAGATCTTAATCGACGCATCGAGACAGAGCGAAGCGCAATGGCGAAGATTCTCGGCGATATAGCTGCACAGTCTGAACCGGTAAAGCGCTTTGGTCAGGCTTTCTCAAATCTGGTTGCTCTACCTTATCCCTCTGACGCTTTTGACAGGCGACTAAAACAAAACTTCGACGCTAATCCAGGCTCTATAGAAGTCTTTCTTTATGACGAGCATGGAAAATGTCTGGCTTTGCCTTTTATGCCAACGCCTCCGCGATTTGTGGCGCAAAAATTTCTTGAAGCAACCATGGATCCAGAGCTGGGAAAGAAGCACGAGCGGTTCATCTTTCAGTTTTCAGGCTATCGCAGCGCACACGTTGCTTTGAATCGAACGCCTGACGAAATAGTCAGTATAGGTTCAAGTCACGATCGGCACTGGGGTGGATGGTTCCGGTTGAACAACAGTGAGGGAAAATTTTCAGGACATTTGATTGTGTTTATTGGAAAGCGCCTGCTGGTCCCTGAACAGATGCTGGAAGAAGCCGTTACCCAGGCGCGCGGCAAATTTGGTCGTAGCTACCATTTTGGCTGGCAGGATCCACTGGCAAAAGATCAGGTGCAGCCAGAGTCAGAAGGCTTTGCCGGTTCGGCGACGGTGGTGATTAATGCAATGCCGACTGGCGAGCAGGGATTCATGTTTGCCGGTTGCCCAGGTATCAGGCGTTATACCGACTCTGGCAACACCATCGTCGCCAGAACCGTTTACGCTGTTGAGCCTGCGATGCTTTACAGCGCGTTTGATTTTTCCATAAAGCTACTGTCATTTCTGGCCTTTATACTTGTTGCATACCTACAGCTGGGAATTTCACTGGCCACACCGGGTTTACGTGGAAGATTGGCGGCGCTGTTTCTGTATGGCGCTGGGATCCCGCTTATTTTGCTTATATTCACCGGTATCGCAGATCGTATCGAGCGCGAAAAGGTGCTTGTCGATGGTTTGCAGCAGCAGAGCATCGCGGAATTGACGCGTATCGATGAAGGTCTTACTTACGAATATCGAAGACTGGAGGGCATTTTCAAGGCCGCTATCAAAAAGAGCATGTCGCTGCCTAAATCTGAGTTGCGAAGCTCCATTGATGAAATCGGACGTCTGGGCTCGACTTTTTCTGAATCATTGCGCGATATTTTGATCGTTTCTGACGAATTCCATGTATCTTATGTAAATGGCCAGCTTCAGCCAAAAGTAGACAGTAAAAGGGAAACCATGGTGCATTACGGCGAAATGCTTCTCACCACTTTTCGCGGCGAGTATGTTGAGGACCATGATAAGCCCGCTTCGACCGATGTTAAGTCTATTGTGTCTGATTTTGGCGGCTGGCTGGCGCGTGGGCTTATTCTGGGCTGTGGTCGTATCGGCATGCTTAATCTCATGGACAGTATTCTACCGACATATGTCGATATTTTCATCGATGACAAGAATTACGCCCGCGCCATGATGTATGTTTTTCTTTCACAGGCCGGTATGCAACGGAACTACCTGCTACAGGTAAGCCGTCTTCGTGACCGAATGCGCGGCGATGATCTTGCAAGATTTGCTGCTATGCCTGTAACCCCGATACCTTCATGGCCTTCATTTCCAAAACGGGCTACTGGCAGTGAACCGGTTTTGCGGCAGCTTTCTGACCAGGTTGTGAAAAGCGGGCTGCCGGCCCACGAAATTGCCATTGTCGGGGGCCGGCAGTATCTGCTGAGCGCGATAAAGGGCAATTATCTGGATGGCTACGTTCTGGTTCTGGCGCAGCCGTATCATATAATCGAAAACAGTATTGTCCGCCTGAACCGTCGCATGATCATTCTTTCAATAATGGTGATTCTGCTGGCACTGATTTCGGCACGTGTTACCAGTACACTTCTGCTGAAGCCGCTGGAAAACCTCAAGAAAGGTCTCAACGCAGTTGCTGCTGGTGATTTTCGGGTTCGGGTCGAGGGTGCTGCCGTAGAAGAGTTTTCTCACATGTTGTCCAGTCTGAATCAGACTCTTTCAAATTTTCAGGAAATGCAGGTTGCCCGTACGGTTCAGGAGACGCTTTGGCCCGAAGAAGCAATGCGGGGCGACGACTGGCAGCTTTACGGCCGCTGCATAACAGCTACAGAACTTGGTGGCGACCATATTGACTGGTTTGCACTCAAGGACGGGCGTGTGTTGATCGTAGTAGGCGACGTTACCGGTCATGGTATTGCTCCGGCAATGGTACAGGCTTCTACCAAAGTCTGGCTATCTCTTCTTGCCGAAAATGCCTCATCTGCCGCATCTTTGTTACAGGAAATCAATCGACTGCATTTCAAATATGGCGCAAAAAGACTTTATATGACCTGCTGGCTTGGCTTTTACACCCCTGCCAGTGGTTATCTAGATTTTGCTTCAGCCGGGCATCCATACCCGATCATTCTAAAGGCCAACGGTGAATCTGAGATGCTGACTCTGGCTGGAATGCCATTAGGAGTAAGGGCAAAGCCGGTCGTTGGTTCTGCCAGCCGGGTGATTGAACCGGGTGACAGCCTGATAATATATACTGATGGTCTGGTTGAGACTACAAGTGTTAGCGGTCAGATGCTTGGTTTTGAAGGATTCGCAAAAATCTGTGCGCAGACCGCCTTGCTCGAGCCGGCTGCGACGGTCGAATTTCTCATTAACTCGGCAAATGCCTGGGGGCCACAGAATGACGATCAGACTGTGGTAGTGCTCAAACGCTACCAGTCAGGAGAAGATGATGCAGACAGGTAATTCAAAACTGTTGCGGTTTCTCATTCTGCTTCTGGCGTTCTCTTTCAACATAATCATCGTCAGTTTCTTCCAGGAACGCGGAGAAATGCGCGAACGCATGAATTACCGCCGCGGTCAGGAGGCGTTTCTTGAAAAAATGTATGCCTCTTTTAAATTTGAAAAGGTCTTTAACAGCCGATTTAATCAGCTTTTTGCCGATGTTGGCGGGAAAACTGCTTCGGAGGCTGTTCATGTCGGCGAATTCTGGCTGCGCAAGCATGGCCTGGCGTCTGATTCCTGCGAAATAGTTTATTATAACAACAGACATCCTCTAAATGTTGCATCAGCAAGTGTTGATGACTGGCGATTCATGCTTGAGCAATTCGATGTTGGCCTTATCAGGCCGCGTCTTGAAGGAGAAACCAAGAATCGACTACTCAAGCTTCTTAATGGCGGCGTCGGTTTCCCTCGTCTGGAAGGCAAACCGGGTGTTCTGCAAAAGGTGACAATCGCCGGGGAACGCACATACGGCATCTGGTTCTCGGCACCGGAACGCTATGCAACCGGTGTTAACGCTATGATTGCGCTGGTACATGAAAAGAAGATCACTGACCGGCTTCTCGCCGGCAATCTCTTTGCCAGTTTTGCAGTTTCATCCGCTGAATACGGATATGTCAATCTTTTTAACCCCGAAGACTCGATTGTGCCGGAGGGACTGAACCCGTATGTTATCGCTCCCAGGGTCAGTGGAATGGATATCAAGAGCGGTTTCGAATACCTTGTCTTCGGAACGCGTGAAGTGCTGGTTTCTTTCAAGCCCGATGGTCATATTTTTCTCGCCGGCATGAGTTATCGCAAGATACCGGTTCCGCTCTGGACATTGGCGTTATTTTTCCTCTGGGTACCACTCTGGTTCAGGTTTTTTTACGCAGAAGACAGCTTCCGGCTTTCTCTGACTACCATGATTACATTTGTTTTTGTGATAAGCATGGCTTTGCCGGTTGTTGCCGTTGGATTTTACTGGAATCTGTTTCTTGATTCACGGCGTGAATCGGCTAGAATCGAGACTGCCGCTCGCCTCGAAAAGCTTTTGATCCAACTTGATACCTGTTATGCCGAGGAATTTCGCATTCTGCGAAAAAAATACCGTGATCTTGTGAAGATTCTCGATGGCAAGCCAGACAGACTACAGGAGTTTATCGATCAGTCGGTGCGCCTCGAACTCGAGTTTCTTTTTGATACCTGTCTGCTCATCGATGCCGAAGGCAAGTTTGTCAGGCCTTATGCTACTGCAGGCATGCAGGTTCGGCGTCTGGTCTTTTATGACCTGGCTCATCGCAAAAAAGTTGCTCAGCAGTCATTCATAGATGGCTGGATTCCATTCGATCTTGAAGCCGCGTATGTTTTCAATACTACTCCTGAAAATTTTGATCTCAAAGAGTGTGTAACTCTTATGCCGGCGCAGGGCAGGACAGCGTATTCGTCGATCACCAGTTTTACCGGCAAAGACCTGATAAATCGCTATAACCAGACGTTGCAGGGCGCGGGCGGCAATGGTCGCGAAGAAGTCTCATCGATGATCATGTCGTCATTTCTTGAGTCTGAAGACGAAAACTCAGTATCGCGTATACAGCAGAATCTCGGCGACTTTATCGAGCTTGGTTTTGACGTTAACCAGTCGATAAATTATATTGATCTGATCAAGGATGCTGATGGCCGCGCAAAGTATTGTCTGATCCTTTTCTCCGGTAACTATAATTTCTCGCGTAATTACTTTGAAAAGGTTTTTCGCAACAAGACCAGATGGCCAGAGAATATTCAATATATGGCTGTGTCATCTCGCGTATTCAGTATAAGTTTTCCATTTGTCGATATGCGAATGCGCATGCAGAGGCTGTTCAGTATGATGCAGCCGCCGCGTAACCTGCATGTAGAGGAGCATCTTATCAACGGGAAACCACATCTTCTGTGCGCCTATGTCGGCAAAAAGTTACAGGGTTATGTTCTCTGCGCGGCCGTTTCTCTTGAGGCAATTGACGGGCAATTGTCTGGTCTGAAAAGTCGTCTCATACTGGCTGCCTGTATTGTAATCGCCGCGTTGATTTTTGTGTATGTCAGGCTGATGCGCGGTGTTCTAAGACCCGCTCGACTGGTTATGGGGGGAGTGCACGCCATGGAAGCACATGATCATGCACACCGCATTGTCATTGAAACATCCGATGAATGGCAACAGCTGGCAGGAACTTTTAACAACGCACTGGAAGGCATGAAGGAACTCGAAGTCGCGCATTTTGTGCAGACCTGTATTCTGCCAGGGGCAGACATATGTTCCGGCGGTGCCAGGTTTGCCGGTCGCACGGTGCCGGC
>PGYA01000001.1 GCA_002839435.1 Candidatus Riflebacteria bacterium HGW-Riflebacteria-2
CTGGATGGCAGGCATGCTCGTCACAAGCTTACGCGAATGAGAAACCTGCCTACGCCCTTGTGATGGTCTTTTAACATGTCTGACTTGTATTCAATTCGACCCCATAATTCAAATGTGACAGAAGACTAGTTCTGGTCGTGCGGGTCGGTGTACCAGTTACGGTTCTGGCCGGGGTTGTTGATAATCGAGTTGAGGATGGTCGGGTTGGCGGTATCCATGAAATCTGCAATAAATTTGTTGCCGTGCTGGCCGCTGTCTTCTTTTTGATCGAACAGCTGCAGTGAAATTCTGAAAAAGCTGCGCGAGAAACCGGCAGAAGTAATGGTTTCGGGGCGGATCTCGAAAAAGTTCACCTGATCGCTGAGCACTCTGAAGGTATCGGGTGCGGGCGGCAGTTTTGGGTGCGTAATCAGCCGACGTTCGAGTTTTTTGAAAGGAGAACCCGGCTGGCTGCTCAGGCGGTATTCAACCCGGTTCATGCGGCGATAGCTTTCGGGGCCAGCGCTGGTCGGTATGACTTTATTCTCGTAGAGGCCACCGTTGAAAGTAAAAAATGACAGCGTAGTGTCGCTGCCGCTGATGGTTTCGGTAAAAATATCATTGATATCCTGGGTGGTGTCGTTGACGAAAATAAAGCATGAGATGGCGAGGTCCATTTTGATCTGACTGAGTATCTGTTGCCCCGACATGACCACCTGATTGCGCTGCATACCCTTACTGGCAGTCTGCCGACCATGCGACATGATACGAAAGGTCGGAACAAGAATCAGCATGAGAATAGCGCAGACGACCATCAGTTCTACCATGGTAAATGCTTTTCTCATTGCGCCGGTTTCTCCATTACTATTGTAGCGAATTCCAGCTGACTGCGACTCATCCAGGCCCGCACCTTGTTGCCGGTTTTAACCCTGATTCCAACGGTTATCAGAATTCCATCGCCACCGCCGGTAACTTTGCTCATGTTAACCATACGCTCAAAAGAATCGCACTCACGGAAATACGAAGTCTTCGAAAAAATCGACTGGTCAAGCACGCCATGCCATTCATCGAGCGGAAACAGGTCGGGTTTTTCCATGTATTTCAGTGCCCAGGCATGCCCCATCCCCTGACAGAATTCTATGGTCTCGTTCCCGAGAGTCTGTCCGAGAAACTCGTAATAAGCATCCATGCTCTGCGAGCTTGACGCCTGGTTAATCAAAAAATATGAGAACAGCGCCACCGACATGATTACCATGCCGATCAGCACTTCGACCAGCGAAAAGCCGCGTCTGTATTTATTCTTTGGCAAAACTGATGTCATCGTATCTTATCCAGGGGGACATGTTGATTGAGAATATTTCGCCGGCATCCGAGTCGGTGCGCAGGCGCGGGTCAAAGGTTACCCGACTGGGAGTAGAGGGGAAGCGGTTGAGATAAAGCTGATCGACCCCTATTGCTCCCTGCACATCGAAAGCGCGCGACGGCGAAATCGAACCGCTGTTTGAATCGTTGAATGCCAGCAAACTGGCTTCGATGCGTTCTGAAGTAACTACCCTGATATTGCCGCGCCGCGTGAAAAGTATGCAAAGGTCACGATTCGGGTCTTCGCGCCTGATACCACAGTTGATAGTAAACCCGGCCGGCGCGAGCAGCGCGCCGCTGCCACGCACGGTGATGTGGTTTTTTCCGGGTGGCGGGTCGAGGCTGACATGGTCGAGTTCGACGCTTATGACGCCGCGCAGATTGAGTATGCCGTTCTGTTTGTCGTAAACTCCGTGTCTTTCGAGTTCCGAGGCATGCAAATAGCGGGCTGAAAAGAGTGCATAGTGACCGAACGGCCGGAATCCTTCTGAGCCGGTCATGTTCAGATCACCCAGTGGCGATGAGTCCCGGCCATAAAAACGCGGCGCATCATCAAAGGTTGCCGTAACCTCTGCTTTCTGCATGGCCTGTCCACTGTGCAGCAGATAATCTTCGGCAAAATCAGATGTAAGAGGCAAAGGTGGGCTGGTGCGTTGTTCAACCTGCACCAGACGCTGCGCCAGCGCCAGACCTTTCGGATCAGCTGCGGAACTCTCTCGATAAAAAGTTATGTCAGGTGAAAAACAGACGAATTTCGAAGAACTTTCAAGATCCTGAACGCCTTCGGGCGGTATGTCGTAAAAATCGCTGCCGTCACCGATCTGAGCACCATCAGCTTCGAGCTCAAAATGCACCAGATACAGAAAACGTTGGGTAACTGCACCACGCAAAAAGCTGTCAAGATATGCCTTGTCGCCGCCACCTTCTAATTTTATTCCTGCCGGCATCGGAATGAGCTTGCGATTGCCCGGCACGACCGAGAGAACCTGGCGAGCCGTGTCCTCATTGGCATTGGCGGGAGCACCTGTTACGGCGACCGGATGCACACTGAAGTTAAAAAAACCCTTGAGGCCACGATATTGTACTGCTCCGTTCTTGTCGACCTCAGGAATCAGCTTGAGCACTTCATCCTGACTGATTTCGAATTTCTGGGTCGACAGACTGGGAAGCATGCTGACGCTCTGGGCATCGGCATCAGAAACATTCAGATAAACCCGGCTGTCTTCATTATTACGGTCGGCCCGACCAAAATAGACCATTCCACGCTGTCCGGCCGGAATCGCAGCTTGATCCTGCACTATCAGCTTCTGACTGTCGTTAAAGCTCTGACCGCGATAGCCTTCCTTGAATTCGCGCAGACCATTGCGCACAAGCAGCGCGAAGTCAAGCGGGAAAGTCATGGCATACGAACTTTCGCGTTTTGTGTAATTAGAAACAAGGCAGACCGTCTTGATGTCAAACTGGCGCCGCCGAGCACAGCGGGCCAGAATCTTTGAACCAACCTGGAGAGACGCTTCGAGAATTATCTCAAGAGTCGCGAGTCCCTCGCCACCGTAGTATTTCTGCCCGGTCGGACTAATAGTGCGCTTGTCGAAAATACGGCCGGTCAGAGTGTAATCAAGTGTTGCTCCCCCGAGAAGTGCCGTTTTATTAGCCTCGAACAGTGGTGCCGTGAGTGGAAAAGCATCATTATTAAGCGATGCCGAACGCATCTGGGTAATTATACGTTTTGTCAGGTCGTGATTCGGATCACGGGTATTGATCTGAATCGTGTTAAAAGCTGAATCAAGAATTATCTCAGTGTAATTACGCAATTTTTCGCGATTGACATGGTAAAATGATGAATGCGCCAGCTGCTGGCTGAATGTGTGATAAAAAAGAATGAACACACCCATTACGCTGACAACAGCCAGAACAATATAAAAAACAATGCCGCGCCGCGAATTCATGTGGGCGCGGGAGTCATTCAATCTTAAATTTCTTTTATCAGAATGTGTCAACGCTGTTCTATGTCTTCCTGGTCTGGCGAAACTGATATGGTTCGTGCTTCTCCGGTGCTGACATCAACTTGAGCAGAGTCATCGGTCAAAGAACCGCTGGCAAGGACATTTTCTCCAGTGGCTTCATCAGCCACGGCATTAACTGCCTCAACATTATCTGTCAGATCGGCGGTTTCGTCAACGGCAGAAACCGCAGCGGCATCGGTTTTCGGTTCAATTACTGTCGTAATGCCGTTTGCCGGAGTTTCTGGCATTACTTCGGGAGCTCTATTGTTCAGAAGAAGAACACCTATGATTGATAGCACACAGACTACCAGAACCGCCTGCCGCAAAAGCAGGCTGCCGCCACCAGCCGCGCTGCCTGAAACAGCAGATGATGAAGCGGCCGCACCGGTCTGCACAGCCTTGAGAATGCCAGCAATAGAGGCGGCTTCTTTGCCGGTCAGTGGTTTACGGGCGTCTTTAAGCTGCCTGACTGACTCGAAGGCCTCACGACAGACACTGCATGAAGCGAGATGCTGCTTCAGCTCATCAGAAACCGAACCGGAACCAGAAGTAATCTCTTCGACGAACTTTTCACAGATTCTGGTCATAGTTTTCCCTCTTCCAGTCTGTCTTGATCTTGTCGAGTATTCGCATCATCCGCATTTTTACAGCTCCAACGGATAATCCTGTCAACTCGGCAACCTCATTGAATGGTAATTCCTGAAAAAACCTGAGTTCAATCAGGATCTGCTCCTCGGCCGAAAGCTTTTCGAGCATCGCCTTGACCTGAGTGCGTTGATTTGAACTGTCTTCAAAGGAGTCACAGAAGTCTTTGCTGAAGTTCATTTCCATGAACCGCCGCTGCGTCTTCTGCCGACGTGTCCAGTCGATAAAGGCATTCTTCGCAATCGAGAACAGCCAGGACTTGAAGGGCCTGCCGCTTTCATAACGGTCGAAAGCATTATAAGCCTTCAGATAGACCTCCTGGGCAAGGTCATCGACTTCAGACTCGGGCAGTCCGAGATACCTCAGAAAGAAGCCAAGCGCCCGGTAGGTCTCTTCAAGCAACTGCGAAAATTCTTTGTCCCTGTTCACGCAATTGTTTCCTTCTGCCAGTTATACGTTTCTGAGAAACATAAAATAACAACTTTTTTTAAAATTTTAGCGGGCATTGCTGATTTCCAGAGTTTTTACGATCAACACGCCGTCAGGATCACGTCTGAACGGCAAAGCTTTGACCTGCAAACGATCGCCCGGTCTTACCCGGAAAGCCTTGCCAGGCCTTGGCAATAACAAATACCGCTCGCGTTTCTCGTCGGTCGCCAGAACGGCGCCGTCATCGAGACCGACTTTCTGCACTATCAGGAGATAATCACCGACTTCGGAAACCACCGGCTGATATCCCTGCGTCACTACAACCCGTTCTTCTTCGCCGCTGCCTGCGAGAAAGAACATAACACCCAGAACCAGCATGGAAAATAGAAAAACCATCTTTAAAACCGGGTAGAGTGGAGAAAGCTCTGACAGGGTCTCCTGAACACTTTGCCAGCTTATCTTGCGAGTGAGGCTTTCGATTCTCCTTTCCTCGTTGCGCTTTTCTTCGTTAGCGACTCGCTCACTCTCATCTTTCTGACGTTGTTCGACAAAATCCTGAACTTCATTTTCGGCAGCCACACCGAGTTCCGATAATGTATCGATAAGCTGTGAAGCAGCATCACCAAAAACAACCCGGTGCTCCGGCCGGTTCTGCTCAAGCAGCCTGAGATCGTAAACACTTTCGACCATCGGATTGTGCAGATAGAAAGCGACGCCGGCGCGCAACAGGACCTCGTCCTTTTCGCGCTCGAGGTATGAAGTAAGCATTTCTCTGACCCCTGAAAACTCGAAATGGATCAGCGAACCCATGGCTTTTTCTCTGACCTTGCGATCTTTGTCAGCCAGCATCGCCTGGAAAAGGTCGCGCGCGTCATCGGGATGCTGCCGGCACAAGCTGCGCAAAAGCGCAGTTCTTACAATCAGCGACGGTGATTTAACGAATATACGCACCTGCAGCATAAAACTGTCGTTATCGTGAACAGACAGGTATTCAAGTGCGGCAGCCTGTAGATTTTCATCATCTCGCCGCAAAAAGCTGAGTGCACGCTGTTTCCAGCGGTTATCGCCGGCACTTGTCGCCGCCCTTAGTGCGGCAGCAAAGAGCGCACCGTCGGCTTTCCTGTCATTCATGGCCGTTTCTATTTTTTCAAGCGCGCCGGCATCTTTGGCTGATCTGATTCTTATCAGCTGCCTGAGAAGCTGATTATCATTTTGCTCTTTTACTGTTCCGCTCTCTGTTGTTTCTGTTTCAAAACCAACTATTGCCGGTTCATTCTTGGCAAGAGCCTGAACCAGCAGTTCATTGTCTGGATTTTTTTCAAGAACAGCCTTAGCCACAGATAAGACCTCAGATGCTCGACACTTCTCACGCAACAGCTGTATCAGTTCTTTGCGTGTAGGCTCCTGCGAGCTTTCGTAAATCGAAAGACAGTTTTCGACAAAAAGCTTGGCAACGGCGACCTGCCGGTATTTTTTCAGGGTAACAATATACATCTGGTAATCCGGGCAGAGTTCAGCCATGCGAATCATACTGCAACAGTTTTTTTGCAGCTCAAACAGAAATGCCGCCTTTGCCTGGGCGCTGGTCTTTACTGCTATGTCGCAGATTCTGAAGGGAACCTCGCGATCAGGATTTGCCAGAACAATACTCGCCGCAATCTTGAGCAGGCGCTCGTCCTGTTCGTGCGCCAGCAATTCCAACAAACTGGCACGATGTTGCGCGAAATTCATTACCGAAATAGCCCGCAGGGCAGCAAGACGGCTAAAGTAATCGCCACGGCGCAGCGAATCTGCCAGAAAGGTTGCCGCACTGCGCGGATGTTTTCTGGCCAGCCCCCTGATGGCTATAGCCCTTATCAAAGGATCCGGCGAGGTCACCAGTCTTTCAAAATGTTTGATCAGCAGATCTGACGACCTGGAAATGACTGCCTCAAGACATGCCAGTTGCAAAGTTGAAGCCGCTGAGAACAGGTTTTCCTCAAGATATGATTGATAATTGTCAGGCCAGAAAGAACCGCACTTCTTGACGATTTCGGCCCTGACAACATCATGCGCCGCCATGGCAAGCAGCTTTTTGATGGCCTCCAACGAGGCATCACGTTTAAACTGGCCGGCAGAAGTCTTTTTAATGACCAGAATCTGGTCGCCAACTGAAAGTCTGGCAAAATCAGCAAGTGTAACCCGGTTGGCAGCCTGCCCCTCTTTTTTCTGCAGACGTTCCTGAACAGAAGAGATGGCATGTTCCAGAAGCATCGCGCATTCTGGGTCGGTTTCCATCATCTGACTCTGCCGCAATACTTCGACAAGGCGAAGCGAGGCGCCGCTTTTGATCGCCTTTTCGATAGCAAATATACGAAAAGTCTTGATCGGCGCCTGCAATTCGAATATCAGGTTTTCCAGATCTTCCAATTTGCACCTGTAAAGTTATGATGTAAGCTTATTCTGCCCTAATAAAACAAAACTGGCAACGGATTTGTAAGTTTTGTAAGTTTTTTTTACCCGTACCCTTGCGGGTTTGGCTTTAATTTGGCATAATGTAAAAACAAGCGTGATTGATTCCCGCTTTTATTATCGTTTTTGTTCTTTAGTGGTTTGCTTTATGACCCTGATAAGTATGTGAGTATAACAGTAAGGGGGGTAGCCAATGAGGCTCCGCAGCAACAGAAGAATGATGGCCTTGGCCATTGTAATGGTTCTTTTTGTGTTTTCCTTTATGCCAGATGTGACGGCAAAACAGCGACAGTCAAAATCGCCCGAGGACATCTACCAGGAAATGATCCTGGAGCTCGAAGAGCTCGAGCAGAGATCACCCCAGAATCAGGTAGCCGTTTTCAAGCTTAGAGACAATCTTAACAAGCTCTATTCTCATATCTCCGGCGACCTTACCGATCCCTTTAACAGTAAGGGCAAGCTGTCAGTACCTGATCACGCCCGGGGCAACGATCTTTATGATCCCTGCAACGGCCTGAAAGACGATCAGCTTAAAAGAATGCTGCTGCAGATAGTTCAGGATCACGTCTCTGTAGGCTACCAGCGTGCTCAAGACCTGATTTTTTCAGATGTCGACAATGAAGATGGTTATGTAGAATGCGTATACACCGGTCGCAAGCTCAAAACCAGCAGCGAACCCAATGCCAGCGACATGAACCTGGAACATACCTGGCCCCAGTCTCTCGGTGCAACGGGTATTGCCAAATGCGACCTGCATCACCTGTTTCCGACAGATTCAAGAGCCAACGGCATTCGCGGCAATAACCCATTCGGTGATGTCGATCATGCATCATGGGAACAGGGCGGCAGCAAAACCGACAAACAGGTTTTCGAAGTGCGCCCCGAACAACGCGGCAACACTGCCAGAGGCATGTTCTATTTCGCGATTCGCTACAACAAGCGCATCGACCCCAAACAGGAAGAAGTCCTCAAGCGCTGGCACAAAGAAGATCCGGTTGACGCCGACGAAAAGAAACGCAATGACCGCATCCAGAATTTTCAGAACAACCGCAACCCGTTCGTCGATAAACCAGAATTTGTAAATCTGATATCTGATTTTTAATTAGCACCTGATCTAAAACCGCGTAGGGGTTCAACAAGTTGAACCCCTACGTTTTTTTATGCCTTATTTCGGTCATTCGCCCTCTTTTTTGTCATTCTGTGCGTAGCGCGAAGCGCAGCCGCAGAATCCATGTGTCTTGTAGCCGTTCTGTAAATCCTGCGACTACGCGCAGGATGACGTGAGAAATCTCGATCTTCGGCCGGGCATTGCTGCTAATTTTCTGATTTAATGGTGATGGTAGCTGAATCAAGAATTTCTACAATGGCCTCGGGGTCAATGCGATATTCGCTGCCGTATCCGCCAAAAAAGCCATGCACCTCGAGCAGTCTGAGCGTCAAGCGATTCCATTTAAGGGTTTTACCGGTTTTCTGATCGACGAGATCTACGTCACCCTTTTCAAACAGGCCATCGCCCCAGGGGCTGGGGATTTTGCCACGATCGTCACGAACCTTTATCAGATAGCGATTGTCGACAAGCACTTCCTGCTCCATCAGGTCGCTGCCTCGATCAGCCAGATCCTGCAGACAGACGGCAATCCTGGCAGTATCGAGATTCAGGCGCTGAATCGTCTGATGATCGGTTTCGAGAATATCGGCAAGCTTGCGGTCGTCGTGGCCAAGAAAACCCTTGAGGGTCAGAACGCCGGGCCGCATTTTTTCCTGAATCCTGTTGAGTTCTGGAGTCTGCTTCACTGCTTGCTTCCTTTCACGAGAACTTATCGTAGTAAACTCTGTCAACAGACATACCTTTGCCGGTCAGAACTTTGACACAGGCATCGATCATCCCTGGACTGCCACACAGATAGGCCTCTAACTCTTTCATGTCGCCGTAGTTGCGGGCAACAACCTCAGTGATGATACCCTTCTCGTAAGGGTGGTCGCTGTCATCTTTTGAAAGTGCCGGAACAAACCTGAACCAGGGGTGCTCCTTCTCGATTGCCTTGAATTCTTCGACATAGTAGAGATCGCGCTGTGATACCGCACCAAAAAAGAAAGTGGCCTTTCTATTACTGATGCCGCGATCGATCATATCTAGAATAATGCTGCGAATCGGTGCCAGACCCGACCCTCCGGCGATGCAGACAATCTCGCGATCGCTGTCGCGCAGAAAAAATTCGCCAAACGGCCCGATCAAACGAGCTTTATCGCCTTCCTTCAGATGTTTGAATACGTAAGTCGTAACCATCCCGTTAGGCACATATCTGATAACCAGCTCAAGCGCCCTGTTATCAGAAGGCGCTGAGCTTATCGAGTAGGCGCGCGAAGTTTCTTCTTTGACGTCATCATAGGGGTTGCTGAAAAGATTGGCGAACTGCCCGGCCTTGAACTTGATCGTTTCGCCCTCGGGCAGCTTGAACCTGAGACCCTTGATATCATGAGTAAAATCGGTAATCGACTCGATAACCGTTTCAAATTCCTTGATACTTAGGAGTTCTTCGGGCACTTCGATTTTGATGTCGCCTCTGACCTTGACCTGACATGAAAGACGCACGTCAGTCTTCTTCTCTTCGTCGTTCAGATATGGAACTTCAGTGGGAAGAAGCGGGCCGCCGCCTTCGATTATGCGACATTTACAGGTGCCGCAGCTGCCGCGACCGCCGCAACCCGAGGGCAAAAACAGCTTCTGGCTGGCCAGAGAGGTGAGAAGACTGGCGCCACCTTCGACTTTGAAGGTTTTTTCGCCTTTGTTTACATCGATGCTGCATTCACCGTAGTTGGCGAAAAAGAACTCGGCGACCAGCAGCAGCAGAGTCAGGATGCCACTCAGGGCGCTCAGCACAAGCACAGCTGTAATTATCGGTGTCATAAAACCTGCCTGTCAGTTGATTCTTACGATACCGGAAAACCCGATAAAGGCCATGGCGATGATGCCGGTGATTACCAGCGCTATGCCGGCGCCTTCGAGTTCAGGAATGACTTTCGACTTCTTTTCCATACGAGCCCTTATGCCGGCAAGAGCAGCAATGGCCAGAGCCCAGCCGGTGCCCGCGCCAAGACCGTAGGCAATCGATTGCATAAATGTATATTGCCGAATTACCAGAAACAGTGCACAACCAAGAATCGCACAGTTAACCGTTATCAGCGGCAAAAAGATGCCCAGCGCCAGATAGAGCAAAGTGCTTACGCGCTCTATCACCATCTCGATGATCTGAACGAAGGCAGCGATAACCACGATAAAAGCTATATACTGAAGATATTCGAGCTCATAAGGCACCAACAGCTTATGATAAACCAGCCAGTTGATCGGCGCTGTGAAGGTCGAAACAAAAATGACCGCGGCACCCAGCCCGAGCGAACTCTTGAGATCTTTGGAAACGGCCAGAAATGAGCACATGCCCAGAAAGTTGGTCAGCAGAATATTGTTGGTAGTGATAGCCGCGAAGAAAATGATAAAGGGGTGAACGTTCTGTATGTCCATACCTACCTCTTTTCTCGACCGGATTTTAATGCCCGGACGATCCAGATATAGGTGGCCAGGGCAAAAAATCCGCTCGGCGCGATTACCATCATGTTCCACTTTGTCCAGTCAGCCGGAATCACCTGCATACCAAAAAAAGTGCCAAGACCCAGGGGTTCGCGGATCATCGCGATGGGCAGTAGAACCAGCGAATAGCCGATGCCGGCACCAATGCCGTCGAGAATTGAATCGACAGGCTTGTTGGCCATAGCGTAGCCTTCAGTACGCCCCATTACTATGCAGTTGGTTATGATCAGACCGACGTAGGGGCCAAGTTCGTTGCTTATCTCAGGCAAAAAGGCGTCGAGGACGATTTTGATGAATATAACGTAAGCAGCGATAATCAACACCTGAATGATCATTCGCACCCGGCGGGGAATAACGTTGCGCATCAGCGACACGGTAAAGCACGACATGACCAGGGTAAATATCAGGCCAAGGCACATTACCAAAGTATTTTTAACCAGGTTAGTAACAGCGAGAGCCGAGCATATACCCAGAATCTGCCCGATGACGGGGTTTTCTTCCCACAGCATTCGTTTGAGAGCGGCAAAGCCCTTGACCGGACCCGTATTCAATTGCTGTTACCTCCCTGATTGAGGCTGGCAAAATGAGCCAGCGACCTGTTAACGATTTTTTCAAGAGAACTTGATGTGCCGGTGGCGCCGGTGATACCATCGACCTCATCGGCACGGGTTACTGTGCCTTCAGCGACCATACGCAGATAAAGTCCATCCGGCCGTTTTGCGGCAAATGACTTGTCTTTGAAGCGCAGTTTAAACTCAGGTTCGCTTATACGCCCCCCTAGACCAGGCGTTTCGCCATGTTTGGTGAACTCTATGCCCTTTATCTGCATGCTTTGAGCATCAACGGCAAGAAATCCGACGATGTTATCCCAGAAACCCTGGCCGGAAAAGGCGAACACAAAGACTTTTTCAGCAGAGTTTTTGCGACGGTAACATTCAAGCGTAACGTCGCCGGCAAATTTGACCGGCTCAGTCTGATTGGCGAACATAGCCGGTATTTCAGAATCCGCGATTGGGCGGTCGGCCGTTATCAGACCGAACAGACCAAGAATTACCCGCTGCCGGGCAACGCTGCGGTTAAGCTCTATGCGATCCTTGAGAGCAGCGTTTATGCCGCTGACCAGAAGGGTAAACAGAGCAGTTACGGCAATAGTGAACAGCAGGGTTTTAATCTTTTCGCTCATGTGCTGGCCTTTCGCGATTTTTCCCAGTTGGTAACGGCGATTTCGATAAGCGGCCCGAATGTATTACCAAGCAGTATGGCAAACATGAAGCCGGCATTGAAAGCCGAAAGACTGCGGATAATCGCTGCCAGAAAGCCGATCAGGATCGAGTAGATCCAGCGTGCCGTGTTGTTAATCGGCGCTGAGATCGGCTCAGTAACCATAAAAATCGAGGCAAAAAGAGTGCCGCCACCAAAGACATTTACCATATAGCTATTGATCAGCGGCAGGGTATCAAGACCCAGCAGGTGAAGAATAAGCTTGGCAACAAAAAGTCCGACCAGCGGCCCGATCAGCAATGGAACGAACAGCACTTTCTGGTAAAGCAGCCAGGCCAGCGCCAGCAAAAGCAGAATCGCACTGGTTTCGCCGATACAGCCGTTGATATTGCCGACAAACAGGCGACCAAGATCGATTTTTTCGAAAGCCTGCAACGCCCGGTCAGCTTCAATCTGGTTCTGTGCGCCAAGAGCGTCGCGACGCACCTGATTGAGACGCTTTATTGAGGTCAGTGTCGTCGCGCTGGTTACAGCATCGATGTTATACATGCTTGAATCGACATCAGCGGTGCGGGTAACTGGAGCATAGGCTGCAAATCCGGCAGCGCCGCCCTGAAAAGGCACATACCAGCTGGCGGCCAGTGCCGCCGGAAAACTGATATACAAAAAGCAGCGACCGACCATAGCCGGGTTGAAAATGTTCTTGCCGAAGCCGCCAAAAACCATTTTGCCGAAAATGATGCAAAAAAAAGCGCCAACGCCTACCATCCAGAATGGCACGTTAGGAGGCGAAATCAGAGCCAGAAGCGCCCCGGTCACCAGTGCGGCGGCCGAAGCGGGTTTGTTTTCGCGACGGGTAAAGAGATACTCGGCCAGCCAGCAGCAGAACATTGAAAACAGAACATAAAGTGCCGAACGCCAGCCAAAATTATAAACTGCACCGGTCAGCGGCAGGCTGAGAGCGACGAGCATGTTTATCTGCGGCTTCTGATACTGCACATACTGTTTAAGAAAATTTGACATGGGGCACCTGTGTTGCTTTTATACTGGCATGATAATTAATAGACTGCGATAAAGTCAAACCCTCGATTAAAGGCTGGCGAACAGGTCATCGAGAGCTTTCAGACAGTCGAGGGGATGCGACAGATTCAATGAATGGCCGGCATCGGGCAGATGACTGATTTTGACCGCGGGCAGTTTTTCGAGCAGAGCGATCTGGCGATCTGGCGCACAGACTTTGTCGGCGTCACCAATCAGAACCTGCACCGGGCATTTGATTTCAGGCAGGCGCTCATGCACCTCTTTCAGACTTTTCAACATGGCGTTCTTGTCGACAATCATTGCCATCAGAGTCTCAAATCTGGTGTAGCGCGGCATCCAGGTTTCGAGATATTCATCGCTGACCTTGCCGGGCGCAAAAACTCGCTCCAGATGCTGTTGCATTTTGGTCTGAGACAGCAGAGGCATTAGAATACCGAGCAAAGTGCCAATAATAGCACCTCTGGCGAGTTCAGGTATTGAAGATGGCTTTTCGAAAACGTCTTCAGGCGTCAAAAAAGGCGCCAGCATAATGATTCCACGAACCTTTTCGGGAAAGCGTAAAGCGGTTTTGCAGGCGATATAGCAGCCCATCGAGTAACCGACAACAACCGCGCGACCATCGCATTTTTTGTCGATCAGTCCGGCATAGACTTCAGTATCAAGCCAAGGATCATTGTTATCGTTGATCAGTTCTTCGCTTGCCATGTGACCCGGCCGATCCGGCATATGAAAGCGATATTTTTCGGCGTTAAAACCATCGAGCAAAGAAGCAAAATCCTTGCGGCTGCCAGGATTGCCATGTAGAAAAAGCACGTTTTCGCCTTTTCCAGCCTCTGACAGCGAAATTCTGGTTTCTTCAATCTCAATGGCCGTAGTCTGTTCTAAAGCACCCATGTTTTACCTCTGCTTGATTTTTAACAATATTAACACAGGTAACCAGAATGGCTATACTGTTCTTTTTTTGCAACATCAGGTTTTTGCACGCTGGCTTTATGATTGCAGCCCCAGAAGGTTACCACTATCGCCGGCAAAATTTAGAAGGGGGGGGATTTGAAAATGGGTACATTGCTGGTATAATAAAAGTGGCTGGTGGGTACTTTGTACCGCCGGGGGGACACCCCCTGACCGCGGGACAAAGTGGGAGGTTGAGTGAGTCAGATAGAGCTGTGCAGCCAGATAAAAGGCTGAAACTGGTTGTTAAACCAGAGCTGAGGCATGGGTCTCAGTTTTTTTTTGCGCGTTTTACCAGGACTGACAGTATATCAGAGGACTTCGTTTCTGAATATGCAGGATTCAGGCGCACAGGGCGATTTTAATATGGCGAATCTTCTGCAGGTCTTGCATTCTGGCTGAAGGGCGTGTTGTATACTTTTTTCCCGTTTCATTCTAGCCTCCTCAAAATAGATTCTACTATTACTATCGGCATTCTTTCTCTTAGTCTTCAATATTCACCACCTTAAAAAAGATTGCGCGCCGAGTATATATGAAAAGCGGCCTGATTTCCAGAGTCTTTTGCGACGGCAATGTAGTCTCTCTGGGGTGGCGGAAATGGCGATAGAGGGAGGGTAGAGGTATAGCGATTACGAACATGAGCATGAGCGCGAGCAAGAAAGAAGAGGGCTAGACGTGTTCGCGGGTTTCGTGGAACTCGATTTCAGGCCATTCTTTGATGATGTAATTGAGTCGCCATTTGTCTGGAGCCATGAAAGTAAGAGCTTCGGCCGTATCGTAAGCGAGGCTGGGCTTGTAGCGCCGGATGAATTCGTTGAGTTTTGTCTCGTCGCGGCTGGTAATCCAACGGGCGGTCGAGCAATCGATGCTTTCATATATCGCATCTACTGAGTATTCTTCTTTCAGGCGCGACATGGTGACGTCGAACTGGAGAACACCGACAGCGCCGAGGATGTACTCATTGCCTATCAACGGCCTGAAGACCTGAACGGCACCTTCTTCTGAGAGCTGCAGCAGACCTTTCTGCAGCTGTTTGAGCTTTAAAGGGTTCTTCAGGATAACGCGCTTGAAAATTTCGGGCGAAAAATTTGGAATTCCCGTGAATTTAAGTGGTTCCTTGAGAGTAAAGGTGTCGCCAATTTTTATCGTACCACGGTTGTGAATTCCGATAATGTCACCGGGAAAAGCTTCTTCGATGTTCTGGCGATCCTGGGCCATGAAAATTGTGGCGTTGGCGAAGGTAATTTCCTTGCCGAGTCGATGATGCATGACTTTCATGCCACGCGTAAACTTGCCGGAACAGATGCGAACAAAGGCAATACGGTCGCGGTGGGCTGGATCCATGTTGGCCTGAATCTTGAAGGCAAAGCCGGTGAAATCAGGTTCATAAGGCGATACGACGCGTGTCTCAGTCGGGCGCGGAGTTGGCGGCGGCGACAGTTCGACAAAGGCTTCGAGCAGCTCCTGCACGCCAAAGTTGTTAAGGGCACTGCCAAAGAAAACCGGCGTCTGGTTGCCGCGCAGATAATGCTCGTGATCGAAGGGAGCAGCCGCACCCTGTAACAGTTCAAGATCGTCGCGTAACTCCTGAGCCTGAAAACCGAGCAGGTCGTCAAGTCGCTTATCGGCAAGGTCATCGATAATTATCGTATCCTGCGGGCGGCGGGCTTCACCGGCCCTGAAAAGAACGAGCTGCTTTTTGTACATGTTGTAGACGCCGCGAAAAGTCTTGCCCATGCCGATTGGCCATGACATTGGCGCACATTCTATCTGCAGTTTGTCTTCGATTTCCTGCAACAGATCGAGCGGCATGCGGCCTTCGCGGTCGAGTTTATTGATAAAGGTCATGATCGGCGTATTACGCATACGGCAGATGGTCATGAGCTTTTCGGTCTGGGTTTCGACACCCTTGACGCTGTCGATAACCATAAGCGCGCTGTCAACCGCGGTCAAAACGCGATAAGTGTCTTCAGAAAAGTCCTGATGACCAGGGGTGTCGAGCAGGTTGATCTCGTGATCGGCATAGTCGAACTTCATAACTGAAGTGGTAACTGAAATACCGCGTTCCTGCTCGATTTTCATCCAGTCGCTGGTGGCGTGACGATCGGCTTTGCGGGCTTTGATGGCGCCCGCCATCTGAATAGCGCCGCCAAAAAGCAGAAGTTTTTCAGTAAGGGTAGTTTTGCCGGCGTCAGGATGGCTGATAATGCCAAAACAACGGCGGCGGTCGATTTCTTTTTTCATCATGTTCTGCATAGCTCACCTGCAATAACTGGTTTAGTGGGCTGATGACTATACAGTAAAAGAGCGACCGGGTCAATATCAGGCTGCGATATCGAGTCTGCCTTCGGCGAGACGTTTAAGTTGTAGAGCGCGTAACAGCTCGGTGCGACCAGGGTTATCGCCAGCCGGCGGCATGATTGCCTGATTTATTACCTGGTTGGCGCGTTCGATGGTTTTCTGGGGATCTGCCGCGACATTGCCAAGTTTTACCTGCTGCCCCTGCTCGAACATGTAGCGGTAGCGTTCGAGAGGATCGAGATTGAACATTCCTTCAACCGGGCGCTCAACCGGTGCCGGTGCGACTCCTCCGTCAAAGTCATCGTCGTTGTCAGGGCCTTTCGGGCCGACAAGCTTGAGACCAGTTAACGGACGGTTATCCGAGAACACAGCATAGTCTGCTTTTTCGATGATCATATCTGCCATCCTTATTCAATTTATATCTATGGCATATTTATCGGAATAATCAGCCGCATTTCGAACCCAAAGTTTGCCAGCCCATTTTTTCAGACAGCTGCAGCAGGTTTGTGCTAGAATTTGATCATATATTATTTTGAGGTCAAAATATGAAACAAACCAGAGAATTTGCCCAGCAGCTGATAGATTTCTGTTATGCCAGCCCGACGGCTTTTCATGCGGTCGCAACTACGCGCGAACTGCTTGAAAAGAACAAATTTGTGCAGCTGCATGAAACCGACAGCTGGAAAATAAAAAGCGGTGGCCGTTATTACCTGGTTCGCAATGATTCGGCACTGGTCGCTTTTGTGGCGGGCAGCGCTCCGGTAGCCGAACAGGGTTTCAGAATCGTTGGCGCGCATACTGACTCACCAGGTTTCCGAATAAAGCCGGCACCCGAAATGCTGACAGAAGGCGCTTACCTCAAGTTGAACACCGAGGTTTATGGCGGGCCAATTCTCAGCACCTGGTTCGACCGCCCGCTGGCTATTGCCGGACGCGTAGCTCTCAAGAGCAAAAACCCGATGCAGCCTCAGATACGTCTGCTCAACATAAGAAGGCCGGTGTGTATAATTCCCAACATAGCGATTCACATGAATCCTGATGCCAACACTGGTTTTACGCCAAACAAGCAGATCGACACCTTACCTCTGCTCGGAATGATCACCCAGAAACTCGAAGAAAAGGGCTATCTAGGCAAACTCATCGCAAGTGAGTTGCGGGTAAAAGAGAGTGAGATTCTTGATTTTGACCTGTTCTTATACGAACACGACAAGGGCTGCCTGATTGGCACGGCTGAAGAATTCATCTCGAGCGGACGCATCGACGACCTGTCTTCTGTTCATGCAGGAATCAGCGCAATATGCAGCGTCAGCAAAGCAAAGGCGACCTGCGTGATGGCCTGTTTCGACCACGAGGAAGTCGGCAGTTCGACCATGCAGGGTGCTGATTCTCAGATGCTCGCCGAAGTTCTCGAACGCATTGTCATCGGGTTGAAAGGTGGCAGAAGTGAGTATTTCAGAGCTCTGGCTGCATCTTATATTATCTCGGCTGATGGTGCGCACGCGGTTCATCCGAACAAAGGCGAAAAAGCCGACCCGACATCACGACCGCTGATTAACCGTGGCCTGGTAATAAAATTGAGCGCCAACCGCAGTTACACTACTGATGCGGCAACAGCTGCAACCTTTATACAGCTCTGCGAAAAGGCCGGAGTTAAAACGCAGCGTTTCGTCAACCGCTCGGACATGCGTGGTGGCTCGACGATTGGGCCGATTTCATCGACACATGTGAGCATCCGCTCGATAGATATTGGCCTGCCAATGCTGGCAATGCATTCAATACGCGAACTATGCGGAATTGAAGATCACAGTGCCATGCTTCGGGTAATCCAGGAACTGTATCAGAGCTAATGTTGAAAAAGGTTCTGTATATAGTCATCTTTTCGGCAGGATTGCTTCTTCTGGCTATGGTTTACCTGATCAACACGGTAATCAATCGCCCGAACTTTGTCGCACCCGGCAAATTGAGCGACCCAGATTTCAAAGAGTTTTCGGCAGTCAGCGCTGATGGCATAAAGATTCACGCAGTGTTTTATCCGGGTGTTGCCAGCGCCGGTACAGTATTGCTCTGCCACGGGCATGGCGTTAACCATATTTACATGGATGACATGGTGGGATTCTTGCGAACGGCCGGTTACAATGTTCTTATGCTTGATTTTCGTGCACATGGCCTCAGTGGTGGCACGCTTTGCCCTATCGGCCTGCATGAATGGCAAGATATCAGAGCAGTTCTTGCAAAAGCAAAAGAACTCGGCTACTGGCAAGAAAACTCGGCGCTGGCCGCCTATGGTCGTTCCATGGGAGCTGCCACGCTTATTAACGGCGCCGCTGAGCTGCCCGAAATAAAAGCTTTCATTCTTGAATCGAGCTTTGCGCGCCTGCGCCTGGTTGCCGCTAATGACGCTTACAATACGATCTGGCTACCGGATACGCCTTTTTCAGACCTGGCGTTCTGGTTGATCGGCATGGTCACCGGCATAGATTATGCGGGAAACCAGCCGGTTGAACAGGCAAAGAATCTCGCCAACCGCGCGGTTTTACTGATACACGATGAACTCGACAGTCGAGCTGACCTGGCGCAGTTTGAAATGCTCAAAAACAGCATGCCGCATGCCCGCGCCTGGGTTTCACCCAACAGCTGGCATGTCTGTGCCCACAAGGTGAATCCGGCAGAATTCGAAGGCAAATTTCTCGATTTCCTCTACGATTCCGGTATCCCCGGCCGAAAGTAAGTTTGCTTTTATATCGTCAGAAGCTTGCAGGCGATGAGATAAAGGATTACGGCGCCGGCGGTTTCGACTTTTTTGCCGTAAGCGTAACTGAGACGACGGCCGAGGCGAAGTCCGACAAAAGTCATAATAGCTGCGGTAATACCGATTATTATTGCTGGTTTAAGCAGTTCCATACGGGCAATGCCCATGCTGAATCCGACACCAAGAGCATCGATGCTGGTTGCGACTGACAATGCCACCAGTGACAAGCCGCGAGTCGGGTCGGCACGCTGTTCTTCTGTACACTCTTCCTTTTGCAGGCTTTCATACAGCATGCGGGTAGCGATTGCAAACATCAGCCCAAAGGCCAGCCAGTGGTCGAAATCTTTGATGTGCTCATAGATGGAACTGCCGATGACCCAGCCGATTATTGGCATCAAAAACTGGAAAAGTCCAAAATGAAACCAGAGCCGAAAGCAGGCGCGTCGACAAGGATTACGGGTGCCGACAGCCAAGCCGACAGCAAAAGCATCGCAGCCGAGTGCAAAGGCGACGCCCAGGCTGAAACACAGATCAGAAAGACTCATGCAGTTCACTCATCTTTGTGTTAATATGGCAGAGGTGGTAATTCGACAGTTATAGCACAAAATCATCAACCGATAAAGCAAGAGGTAATCAGGTGCGAAATCCGCTTGTAGAAAAATGGGAAGAAAAACTACAGAAAATTTTTAACAAAATTGACCATATTCTCGAAAACAAGTATGGCCATCTGTATCCGTTAAGGCCGAACCGGCCAGAGCATGGTGAAGGAGTCACACCTGATGCCGATGGCCTTTTTGACCTGGGAGTTTCATTCACGGTTGGCCTGGGTTCGCAATTTGGACCTGGCTACGTATTCAGGGTGAAGCTCGCAACCCTGCGCAAAGTTCCTGAGGATCTGGTCGAAAAGATTGAAGAAGAGGTGGTCGGTCTGTTAAGTGCAGAATTACCGGAACAGTTTCCCGGCAAGGAGCTCAAGGTTGCCCGTGACGGTCATGTCTATAAGATATTTGGCAACCTGAATCTCGACTGAGAAGGATTCAGTGATTTTTTTAAAAAAACTGCTGGAAAAAGCCGGGATTTTGAATACATCAATGTATTGCCTGGTGCCAGCACTTTTTAACTAAAGTCACTGGTAGCAGTTAACGTGCGTCTGAGGTGGTTTTAACGCATGAACGAGAACGAAGACAATAGCAGAAGGGTTAAATGCCCGTTTTGCGCCGAGCTGATTATGCCAGAAGCTGTTATATGCAGGTTCTGTCATTCTGATCTGTCAAATAAGAAAGCGAATACCGGTAAGCCTCCTGGAATGTGGCAGGCGGCAATCTGGAACCTGATATGTCCCGGTCTGGGTGCCTGGCGCCTGGGCCACCGGCGCCGGGGTGTTATTACCATGCTGGTGCTGGTAGGGGCATTGTTGATCGGGTCGCTGCAAATCGCCGAGCTGGTCAGCAAAAAAGTTGAAAAAGCCATGCGCACTGGCAATACCCAGATTATTTACAGTCTTACAGAAGAGACAAAAGACAACTTCTGGATGGACGTGTTTTTTTACGGCTACATCATTTCTTTTATTGATCTCTGGTTTTTGGTTACTAATAAACAAAAATTAACCGAACAGAAAAACAAAAATGAACCACAACACCAATAGCCGAACCGGCAGCCGGCAAACCGCGCACCTGCCGGTAATACTCTGGATATTGCCGCTACTTGCGATCAATATCGGCCTTAGCTTCTTCAGCAAAATTGACCTGTACTGGCAGAAGCATGAACAGGAAATCGAAGCCCGTCAGGAAGTCGAAGCGCTGGCCGCCGGTTCTGATTTTGCATATCAGTATGCGCGACGGGCCGGGGAATTTGCGGCAGCATTCAAGTCTGGCGTCGAAGCGGGGTTTAATGACACCCAGCTGACTGAGCATCTTGCAAGTCGAGGCAAGCGGGTATTTCGGCAGCCATTTCCTGATTATGAGCTTTTCACTTTCAAGTTGTCGAGCAAAGGCAGTTCAGGCAAGCTTCTGCACTTTAAAACCAGCGCGCCTCCGATACAGAGGGTTCTGATCAAAACCTTTTCACATCTGGTGCAGGTAAACAAACACGGCGATGCGACAGATTCGATTGGCAAGCAGAATGAGCGCATGCTCAGCGGTCTGTTCGGCTCAGACACGAGATCTGACGTTACCGCCCACAGCCAGAAGGGCAAAGCAACCTTCGTCATGTTCCGCGGACTGCCATCATGGTTTCTCTGGGATTATTTCGAAGCTGAAGACGGAACAGTTCTGGGCTATTATCTGTTAAGCCGTTTCAGCCCGGAGCACGAGACCGCCGGCAGACTTCTGGCTCTGCGCGACCTGCGCGAACATAAGAAGGGGCTTGGCGCCTTTATACCTGTTCTGCTCGGCGAGAATGGAATTATAGCGAATGCCGATCTTGCACGCTCAGGTATTTTCAGAAACTGGGCGTTACAATATGCCGGAATCGCAGAGCGAAACCTGGAAAAGTGGCTGGCTTCAGGCACCCCGGAGGTCGCCCAGCTTGGCAATTACCTCGCTTTTTCTTATATCGGCAAGAGCCAGAGTCACCTTGCCGTCTATCTGACCGCAGCAATAGACCTGCCAGAGAAGCCTCTATGGCTGTTTTTTTTCAACCTTGGCAGTATAGGTCTTTTGATATTGATGGTATTACGCGGCCTGTTGCTTAAACAGTGGCCTGAATTCAATCTGAAATTCAGATTCATCATGACCTATCTGCTCTCGACAACCCTGCCCCTGAGCCTCCTGATAATATCTTCTTACGGTTATATCGCACAATACCGACGGGCCGCGCATTTCGACACCACGAACAGCATACAGCTCAGCATAAAACAGTTCGACACACGTAAGGCCCAGATAGAAGAAGACTATCGCATGGCTTTCAACAAAATCTTCAAGGATACGCAACTACAGAAAATGCTTGCCGACCAGGGTAGCAAAAGCAAAGAAGCCATACAGCAGATACTGAAAAATTTTCACAGCGGCGACCAGAACCTGCCGCTGCTCTATCTTGCCATTATCGACGAAAATGGCGAAGGCGAGCGCTATTATGAGGGGCAGAAAAAAACGGAAGCAGACCCATCAATAGATACCTTCAGCTATCCGATCGCCCTGCTGATACGTGAAAAAATCAGGTCGCATGAGCCAACGATGGAATTCGGAGAATTGCAGGCAACTGGCATACAAAAAACGGCCGCTGAAGCTTACCAGTCAATGGCAGGCAGAAGCATGGTCAGTGAGGTTGACAGTCGGCGGTCTTTCCCGATAAAGCGTCAGATCGGAGCCAGCACCGCCACCCAGATGCATGAACTCGTCACGATAAACGGCCGCGAAAAATACGCCATTTTTGTCTCCTGGGATGACCAGGCTCTCGACAATGTAACCTTCAAAAATTCTCTCAACCAGATTGCCCTGAACAACCCGTCGTTTAATTTTGTTGCATTCAAGGCCGACCCACAGGGTTTCAGGTTTCTGGTTAAACCCGACCGCCATATTGATGAAGACTTTGCGGCAAAGGCACGTGAGCTCGCGCTGATGGCTAAGTTCAGAGGCAGTTATGCCTCCAAGCAGTATGAGAACTTTTCTCTGGTCGCGATGCCGGCTAAAAAATATGATCAGGTAGTTATAGTTGGTGGCACTCAGCATTTTGGTCTGAACCAGGCGATTGATTACCGTGTATTCATACTTGTGACAATCCTTCTGCTTTCGCTGACTGTAGTGCTTATTGTCAGCTACTTCTCCGCCAAACTGATTCTCGACCCCATCGAAACACTTAAAGCGGCATTAGATAGAGTCGCCGGCGGCCATCTGACAACAGAAATTGAAAGCCACAGCGAGGACGAGCTGGGAATTCTCTGTCGCGAGTTCTCGACTATGGCGGTAGGACTGCGCGAACGCAAACGTTTGGCGACACTGCTTTCCGACCAGGCAATGGATGCTATTACCAGAACTGGCGACGGAAATCGCCTGCTCGATAACGAAACATTTGCAGGCGTGGCACTGGTTTCAGATATCAGAAACTTCACCGGCATCTGTGAAGATCACCCGCCGGACCAGGTTACCGAGTTGCTAAACGAGCACTTTGCCAGTATGGCCGCCATTATTTCCAGCCATGGTGGGCGTATCTACAAATTCATCGGCGATGCCATAGAGGCGGTTTTTCCTGAAGTGCGTGATTCATCTGAAAACGCCGCCACAAGATCCTTCAATGCTGCTGCCATGATGCTGATCAAGGCAAGGCAAATCAACCAGACACGTTTACGGAGAAAATTGTTTGGTTACCGCATCGGAATCGGCCTGGCATATGGGACAATGCATTCTGGATCGATCGGCAGCGTTGAAACAAGGCTTGACTACGCTATAATCGGCGAACCGCTCAAACTTGCCGCAAAGCTGGAAGCACTTTCCAGTCAGATTCAGGTTTTCCCGATGGTGCTGGACGCTCACATAAACGGGGCACTGCAGGGGCATGGCCTTGTGTTCAAGCAATTCACCGAAGTCGATGGCCAACCGGCGTACAGCCTGTATGAAATAGGGGAAGGCGGGAACCCCCTGACAATCATCGAACAGAAGCAGGGGCTTGCCAGTTCCAGCAAACAAGAAGCCGAGAAGGTAGAAAAATTCGTGGTAGGCTCTGGCAAAACACTTTCTCCAACAGGTTTGTTTGCGCTTGGAGCGACTCTGGTTCTGTCAATTGTCATCGGAATAATCTTTGCGACACATATCAGGCAAAGCGAAGTCAAACTGCGCAAGCAAAGCCTGGCAGCCAGTTCCAATCAGCGCATGCTCGAACAGCTGCGCTCTGAAAACGCCGACCGGATAGGACTTGAAAACCGTCTGCGCAAGTTGACCGCCGAACTCGAAAAGCAGGCGAACGCCAAACCTGATTTCATTGAAAAAGATCTCGCCGCTTTCCTTAAACCCTATCTGGCATCGAGTTCAAACACTACAGCCCTGGCATCAAGAATGGCAGTATATCTGGTAAAGCCTGATTTTAGAACAGCCAACAACACCTGCCAGAGCAGAGAAATTTTCATGCAGGGCTGGACACCACAGCAATCAGCCTTGCTGGGCCGGCAGGCATCTTTGAATCGTCTCATCGCAAACATCCCAAATTCAGACATTGTCATAAATGAGCATGAACAACCCGGATTTGTAAACTTGTTTGGCGATCAGATCATAGGCAGAATCCTTCATTACGAGACTCTGGGGAAAGTCAGTGAAATTATCACAGACGGGCAGAAAGAGTACTTTTTCTGGGATTACCTGGTTACCGGTGCTGACCCCAAACGCAAGGGCGTTTTCGCAAAGTGTGACAAGTCAGAAATACTTGGCTACTTCATGGTTTCGCTACCTATCGGCAAGATCAGAGAATCGCCTTTGCAGCTCATAGACGGCTACGAAACCGACATGCAAAAACTTGCTCTTGTCAGCTCGGCCGGTGTAGTCATCAGCTCTGATAAGTTCCCGCTGGATTTAAAAGGAAAGCTTGCCTACGAAGACCGTCTCCCGGATTATGGCGACAACAAGCTCGGTGCCGATTATATAAAAATCGGCCAGGAGCGCTTTCGTGCGGTAGTTTGCTCGAATATCGAATCAGAAACAATGGTCAAGCAAGCTGCATTCTACCTGATATTGTTTGTCTTTGCCGGGATCACTCTCAGTCTGTGGTGGAAAACTTCGCTGGGCGAATCCTTCATCAATACTTCGCTTACCGCCAAACTATGGCTGACGTTGTTGCTTGCTTCGATCGTGCCACTTATCACCCTGTTTTTTGTTTTCGGCCTATATACTGACGAAAACTACAGCGTCAGCATTTCGCAGGAAAAATATGAACTGCACCGCTTCATGGATCTTTTTGAATTACGCGAATCCTTTACCGATCCGCTTGCCTGGAAAATGGTAAGAAACTGGTCACGAGACAGCAGAACGCAGAAAGCAGCAGCCATTATCAACAACGAAGTCGCAAAAAACAACCAGATATCGAGCGACAGCCGAAAAATTCTCGACAACATTTTTTCTTCGTGGTTCAAAGAACATGAAAAGCTCGATTCAAGACTGATCAATTTTGTGCCGCGCGATATAGTAATTGCCGGAAGCGGCTGGACGCATGTAAGTTCTGGCGCCGACGGCAAGGGGCCGAGTAATTTTGCAACCATGCTACAGGGAACAGCAAAAAACATGACCGGCAAGAGATTTAAAACCGGTAAAATCAACTTGGGCCTTGATAGCGACGCAGTACAGGGAGAAATAATAGTCGAAACCGGTCTACAGACGGTAAAGTCATTATTCGGCGATGATGTATTCGTCAGAATGGCACACAGTGTTGAAACTCCCGTGTTGATGAGTGCCATCAGCGGCACTATCGGCATCATCACTCATCTTGTTCCAGATATAGAAGATCCCGAATACATGATCCTATGGATGATCGCCTTTGAATACGAAAACTACCTCAACCGGCTGGCGTATCGCTATAATGGCAAATACGACATATTCGCTGCTCTCGCACACCGGCACAGCGCGATAGCTGACCCGAGAATGGCTGATTACAGGCATGACCTGGCCATGATCGGCGCCTGGATCACCTCTGCCAATCTGCCGTTGTCAAGCCAGCTAGAGCGGTCGGGTGAACGTTTTCTGGTAGAAGGCAGACCAGGTGTGGCACAACTGTCTTCATTTCTGGTGGCCGCATCTTCGGAAGCTCCAATACATGCTAAAATTGCAGGACACCGCGTCATTTTCTGGCTTTCATTTCTGTTTTCTATTGCGCTGATACTTGTAATAGCTAAAAATGCGGCGGCAGATATATTGACCCCGGTTGAGAGCCTTATCAGAGGCATGAAGTTTGCATCCTGTGAGAATTACTCATTTCGTATCAACATGAATCGGGCCGACGAGCTTGGTAAACTGTGCGACGCATTCGATTCAATGATGCGTGGCCTCGAAGAAAAAAACCTGATGGGCAAAATGATTTCGAAAAGCGCACTGAATTTTACCGAGCAAAACGGTAGCGACAGCAGTACTGGTGAATTCGTCTTCCTTTACATCGGCATACCATCTTTCACTTCGTGGGTTGCCGGGTCATCGGTAGAACAGATGTTTGTCGATCTCAAGGAACAGATAACTCAGATATCAGGTTTTATCATCAGTGAAGGGGGCGATGTCGACAAGATAATTGGCGACAAGATGCTGGCTGTATTTGCAGTAAACGGCAGTATTCAGGATGCCGTCGAATCGGCATGCCGCACCGCGGTCAAGATAATTACCGCCGAGAGTCGCGCCAATCTGCCATTTCCGGTGGCCATTGGGATCAACTGCGGCAAGGTCATCACCGGTGTACTCGGAATTGGCGACAAGCGTGACTTCACCGTAATCGGCGATGCCGTTAACGTTGCGGCCAGAATTGAAAGCGTTGCCGAGATTCTCAGATACCAGCGCTGCCTGCTTTCAGAAAAAGTTTTTGCAGTTCTCAAGCCCGGGATAGTTGCACGTGAATATGGTGAAGTTGAATTAAAAGGCAAAGCCATGCCGGTAAAAGTCTATCAGCTTTCAATCTGATACTGTGGTATTTTACATTTATCAGTGATTATGACGAGAGTGGCCGCAGTTGAACAACAGAGTTAGAAACCTTGTTCTGATATTGCTTTTGCTGATACCTGTTATATCAGCGAACTACGGCTATAACGAAGTCACCTCGATCATCACCAGATGGAAGAACCGCGAGCAGGAAAGTGCCGCCAACCTGAAACTCGGTGAGCTATCGGTACAGGTAGATATTTCTCAGCACATATCTGCTTACAGTTCTTTATTAAGAGGCACTCTCAGCGATCTGCAGACTCAATATCCCGACAAAATGCCTTCTGGAATGCAGTTTTCAAGCATAGCGTCTTCTGTTTTCCGACCGCCATTTCCGAAATATGAGCTTCTAATTTTTTCGAGACAGGGTTCAGACGATAGATCTGATATTGTTTTCAGCAGCAGAAACCTTGCCAGCAGAAGATCGGCCGCGATAGTCTTCGATCATCTACTGGCAGAAACCCTCGACCTCAAGCGAAATGATAACGAGACCCGGCGTAACGAAAAAATACTGCGCCGCTTTTTCGGCATGGCAACTCTCGGCAGAGTCGTCGCCAACAGTCAAAGAGGCATGTCTACGCCGGTAATCTACGACCAGACGCCTTCGTTTCTGGCATGGGACTACGTAAGCAGTGAAAAAGGTGCCATACTTGGCTTTTTTCTGATCGTCAGGCGCAACCAGAACCTGGATGAAAGCGCTTATGCTCTTGGCGCCGAAAAAACCGGCATCGGCCGGGAGTTTCCCGGCGGCTTCATTTCCATATTCAACAGCAGCGAAGACTACTTTTTTCCCGGACAGATAGGAAAATCGGCGACTCTGCAAAATTGGCGAAAAAGCATGGGCACAGCAATTACTGACCGCTTGAAATGGGAACAACATGGGTTCCCCTGGGCAATGAAGCTGGGCAAACACAAACTATATACCCGAGTCCTGCCTAAGAATCCACACATCGCATTCGTCATCATGCCGGATCTTGCCCCGACCGGTCTGCCGGACTGGCTGAAAACTCTGAATCTATTCGCGACAACCCTTATCACGCTCATGCTATTGCGCGGACTCCTGCTTGACGCCTGGCCATTCGAAGCAATTAGCGGCCGCTTTCTCATGGCTTTTCTGCTTGCTGCCACCCTGCCGGCAGTCCTCTATATCGCCTCGGCAACCGCCTATATTTACGAGCGCCATAATGCCGACGAAAAACAGATTGAAGAAACCTTGACCTCATGTCTACTCGATTTCGATGCCGGCAAGGAATACCTTGAGAACGCATATATCTCTTTGTTCACGCAGATGATGAACGATAGTCAGGTGAAGCTTCTGCTCGAAGAAAAGGGCCTTGCAGCGGCAGACTCAATATTTGCCAGAATCGGAGACATAGTAGCTGCCAGCCCTGAAAAAATACCGATCTCAGGCATAGCCCTGTACGATATAACTGGCAACGCCAGATTCGATGCAAAAGGAAACATTAACAGAGACGATTTCGTCTCAATGGCGGGGTTTTATGGACTCCCGTTTACCAACAATCTGCGACTTTTTGCAAGCAAAAATGAACCAGATCTTGTTCTGCCGGAACAAAAAAAAGATCCTCGGCATGTTGCGGCGAGCCAATCATTCAGACGCGACAGCATGGACATAGAATATGAAATAGAGAGATTCAGGAACCGTGTAATCAAGACCAGTATCGGGCGCGGCCATCTTGAATACATATATGACTTTGTCAATCTGAAAGGTAAAAGCCGCTTCACATTGATGATTGCCTGGCTGGATTCAGAAATAAACCAGCTGGTGCTCAAACAAAATGCCATAAAACTTGGCCTGAGCAGACCGGAAATGCATATTGCCGGCTTTAGAAAGTCCTCAGCCGGCGTTGAATCGATACTCGACACCGACCGCAGTATTACGCGGCCAATGCTTAAAAAATATGCCCAGGTTGCCAGATCATCAATGAGCCTGAAGTCGGGCATGGTAAAAACGCTGTTGGAAGACCGCTCGATAGTGGCCTATGTTTCCAGTCATTTTGAGAATACCGTTCTTATTGCATCTCTCGATAATTATCAGAAAACCCTGACACACCAGTTTCGTATTATTAGTTTCATCGTAGCAGGCATCTTTGGCCTTATCATATTGATTTTCAGCGGTGTGACAGTCTATGTAAGAGTTGTCATGCCCCTGAAAAGAGTAAAGCATTCTCTTGACCAGATTGACTCCGGCCTTTTTCCAAACATACCTTCCAGCCAGCGCAAAGATGAGATCGGGGTTCTCAGCAGTGAGTTTTCAGCCATGGTCAAAGGACTTGAGGAAAGACAAAGGCTGGCCTCGATGCTTTCAGACCAGGCACTCTCGGCGATTTCGGCAAGTTCCGATGGCACCAGGCTACGATCAGAATCGTTAAGCGGAGTAGTACTGATTTCGGATATCCGCAATTTTACAAGCATGTGCGAAAAATATGATCCCAAAACGGTTACCCGGCTGCTCAACGTTCACTTTGCTGAAATGGCCGCCGTCATTACCGGCTTTGGCGGCCGCATCTACAAGTTCATCGGCGATGCCATCGAGGCGGTATTTATCGACGAGGAGGGCAACTCAAAACCAGCCGCATTACGCGCCAGCCTTGCCGCCTGTTCGATGCTGCTCCGTCTACAGCGAATCAACCAAAGAAGGCAGTCTGACGGCAGGTTCGGTTACCGAATCGGCGTTGGTCTTGCCGCCGGGCGAATTATAGCCGGCGAGGTTGGCAGTAAGGAAAGCCGTCTCGATTATGCAATGTTTGGCGAAGCCTTTAAATCAGCGGAAAAGCTAGAGGCCGCAACCAAAAAGTTCCCTGAGTTCCCCCTGCTGGTAGACAACGAAGTTGCATCACAAAATTCTGGAGAGCACTTCAATTGGATTGAGGAAAAAGTCGAAAACAGGCCTGTTTTCAGATTATCCGGCATCAGTGATAGCCTAAGAAACCTCATAAACAGTGGAGAAAGCAGCTTTCTCGAATCCGGCAAGCAGAAAACAAAAGTGCAGAAATTAGAGAACACAGATGAAAACTGGCTTGGCCGCAACCAATCATTCTGCCGACGGCTGGTTTGCCTGACAGGAGCAATCTGCATAATTTTTCCGGCACTCGCAGGAATCCTGACTATGTACACGACCGATCGGTCTACGCGAGAGCGTGAAACGCGCGAAACAGTAGAACAATGCAAAAATGCTCTTTCCAAACTTCATGTGGCCGACCTTGAACCGGCGTTGCTCGAGCAGTATCTCGACGACCTCTGTGAAAGCACCTCGAAGGAAATAAACTGGAACAAAAGCGGAATAAGTGCCGAACAGACGAAAAATCAGGGCGAAAAGATCAAACGGCAGCTTGATGCCGCCGGTCTTAAACAGCAAATTTTTGCGGTTCTGCACAAACCCGGCGACAATACTGTAGCAAAGCCTGATGACAGTTGGAAAATCGTAAATTACCAGGGCAACCCGGACTACGGCCCGTTATATTGCGAACTACTGCAGACACTTCTCAGAACGATATTCATGCCAGGCTGGCCCGATCTGCCGCATGTAAGGTCACAGATGCCTCTGCTGATGGGTTCAAACATGGCGATAAGTCATATCTATCTCGAGCTTTATGCCAGATTAGTGCCAATTCAGCGATCCGGTGTCGATGAGTATTTTTACTGGCAACCTCTGATGATACGCAACCAGGCCAGAATAGAAAAACTCACGCATGTTCCCAGGCTTGACATGCGCAAACACCAGCAGGAGTCTGCCGACTACATTCTCAACAACGGCGCTATTCTTTGTATTTTTGCCAGGAGCACTGCCGACGAGAATCAGATTGAACCACTGAAAAACCTCCTGGATCGTCAGAAACTCAGCTATGCTGTGGTCAGAAGCGATAATACGATTGTTGCAGTCACGTCACCATTTGCCCCAAAAACAGTCGCCTACAACAGCGAGAACTCGCCTGCTGAAGGCTGGTACACAATCTCGACAACCATTCGGCTCGGCAAAAGCAGTTATCGTGTGTTCATTGGCAAACGACTACCACAGTCACGCGACAACCTGAAATATCTGCTGGTCAGTCTTCTGCTCATTTTGTTTACCCTGGCTGCGCTGCGTGTCTGGAGAAGCGCAGTTTACCTGGAAACCGGCATTGCATCAAAGCTTGCATGGCAACTCTGGCTGGGCCTTTTTGCGGCAGCAATAGTACCGCTGGCAATTGTTTACACGGTTAATGAATGGTTTGCCGGCGGACAGATTGAACTGAGACCAGTTGAAGAACGCCTTAAAATGCTGGGTGAGCTGGAAAGAATCGAACGCCGACAGTTTTTGCAGGAACTGGTGAACTGGTATGGTCTTGAACAGATAACGATGTCGGCGTCACTGAAAGAAGCTGCCGACAAAATTGTAAATATAAAGGATCCCGTGGAGTCGGCAGCTTTTAATTCGGCGATAAGCAGTGTAATCGGCCAGATCGGGAAACAGGGCATCAGAACGAGGCACAATGACATGCTGATATTCAATCATCATGGCTGGCAGCATAATTATGTTGAACCCAACTCACCTGTCACCAATCGTGATGAGTTCAGACGCTTTCTCGATTTTTTCGTGAACGACATCTTCATTGAACTTGGAATGGGTAAAGACACCGCGCCAATCGAAAATCAGTCGCTCAGCGCAGGGGTTAAGGCGGAGATGACCAGAGACGCAGGCCTCGAAATATTTCGTAACCTCTTTGGCAGCGATGCTTATTTTACATTGATCAATGGGATTGGCCTTAAGATAGATATCTTTATGGCTTCGGGGCACGGACTGCTCAGTCTGATGCCGACTCCGAATTCTTTCAAACCTGAGCTGCTTGTATTCTGGCTGTTTTTTGACAACCTGAACTCCCAGATGCAGAGGATATTCAGCTCCATCACCAGCTATTACCATCCATTCACCGAATCCAAGGTCAGATACGGCTCGCTGAAAATGTCGCACAATGGCGGCATAGAAACAACGCCTTTATATTATGCCCGTTGGGCGATCGCGACAAAAATGCCGATCAGTGAGCAAACAACATTTCTCGGCAAAGATTGTCTGGTGGAAGCCAGATGGAGCCGCCAGAATGAAGTAATGATGGTAATCGGTTTCATTCCTGTGCAGTATTATCTTGACGAGATTGAGAACTCTCGACGGCATTTTCTTTTATTGCTGGCATTGTCGGTACTGGCAATTGTTCTACTGACCATGTTCGTATCATACGACATAACCGGCCCAATTCTGGCGCTAACTTACGGTGCTAAGAAGATAGCCTCACGTCAGCTTGAATACCGCATCACTGACAGCAGAAAAGACGAACTGGGCCAGATGCAGAATACTTTTAACACAATTGCCCGTGGCCTGCAGGAAAAGGAATTGATGGGACAGATGGTTTCAAGTTCGGCGAGACGAATCGCCGGAGACGCTAAAAGCCTGCGCGAGGCCGAAACCGGTTTGCATCTCGAGGTCAGCGTATTATATCTGGCAGTCCCGCAATTTTCACTTTTCATGCAGACATTGAGCCATCAGGAACTGATCGCTGAAGTCAGAGAGCATATCGACTGCCTGTGCCATATCATCATCAAAAACGGTGGAGAAGCAGACAAGATCATGGGCGAAAAAGTATTGGCCTGGTTTTACAGCCCCGATGGAGAAAGAAAAAGCGCTACCATGGCTGCCCAGGCGATGAAAGAGATCAGAGATGCCGAAAGAACCGGAAAACTCAAGTTTCCTGTTACGGCGGGAGTTCACAATGGCGAGATCATTGCCGGCCTGCTCGGGTTTGGTTCACAAAGAGACTTTACCATCATCGGTGACCCGGTAAATACTGCGGCAAGAATCTGCAGTCGAGCAGCCGAACTGCCCTCAGAAAGGTTTCTCGGGAGCGAAGCATTTGTCAGCAGCTTGTCAGCTGGCACCGGCCGCTATTATGACTTTGGTCAGGTTGAGCTGAAAGGCAAAACCGAGTCAGTAAATCTCAAACAGATTGTGTTTTAAAAGTCAGTTATTATCAGTCATCCTGCGCTGTCAGGTCGTTAAGATACAGCTCGAATTCGCCCTCTAAAGAGGTTTCTTCGTCATTGATGCGAAGAGTTCCCAGTTGGACAAAACTGCCAGGATTCGGCTGACTTCTGGTCAGCGTCAGGTGTCCGATCGGCACTGGCAGTTTCAGCTTATCCTGCTTTTCATCCTTGCGAATTTCAAAGTCAGACATGCGGAACAGATCTGCAGCGATTTTTCCTTCTTCGGCGGTGACAATCTTGAGAGCGTATTTGAATCCGGCCAGCCCGAGATAGCCATCTGGGTGTGCGGCAACTGCTCCCTTGCCACTGTCACTGCCTTGTTTGCTGCCAGAATCGTATTTTATGCCAATTCTAACAGTCTTGAATTCCTTGCCTTTGAAGGCAAATCCCTGGGCCGACAAAATGAGAACATCTGCTCTGGCAGGTGCGAGCTGCGAATCGGCAGCATCCTGACAGCCGGCTGAGCCACAGCCAGATTCGGCAAAAGCTGGTAAAAATGCGGTTATAACCAGAACAATAACTATAAAAACAAGTTTACGCATATTGTTGTTTCCCCCTGTTGCATTATCTAATATAATTCTACCAGACTTTAATTCGGCGTGGTGTCAAGCATGTTAATTTTTTTCAGGCGGCTTTCTACCCTTTTGCTGCTGGTGAGTTCACTTATGAGCGGTGCGCCAGTCCGCGCAGCCGCTTTTCACGACCTGATCAGAGAAGGCGACCTCAAGCAGGTTCGCACCAGCCTCGCTCGCGACAGCGTTCTGGCCAACATGGCCGACGAGATAGGCATGTCACCCCTGCATATCGCAGTGATAAACGGGCACCTGCGCATTGTGAACGTTCTGATCAATGCTGGAGCCGAAGTTAATGCGACTGACAAGCTTAAAAGGTTGACACCACTTCACTATGCCGCTTTTCATAATTACCCCAGAATAATGTTGTTTCTGCTCAGCCGACGGGCCGATCACAGCATGGCCGACAGCGATGGCAACCAGCCGCTACATTTTGCCGCAGCAAATGGCTGTTACAGCACCGTTGATATTCTGCTGCAGCATCTTGCCAACCCGGACTGCCTCAACAAAAACTGGCAGACACCCCTACACCTGGCAGCTTATGCTGGAAACCAGCGCGACCTTTTTCCAAATGCAGCAAAGAAGGGCAGTGACTACCTCGACGTGACCAGACTTCTGCTGTTACAGGGCGCCACCCCAGGAATCAAAGATATCTGGCAGAACCAACCCGAAACAATCGCCTGGCAGCACAGTGGTGGCAAGGAGTTTGCACGCAGATTTACCCGCCTGATGAGCGGGCAAGATATACGCAGGTAAGGAACGTTTTTTGCCACTGCCCGGAAAAACTTTACTTGCAACCATGTTTTTTATTAAACTACAGCAGTTGAGTAGATCACAGTCAAGATCCAGCAGGTAATAACATGAACGAATTTGCAGAGGGTAATCCGGTCGATGGCGCTGGCAGCGGGCAGAAACCGGCTCAAAATGGGACAGCAGACGTCAAAACAGTCGAAAAGATAGGTTTTTTTCAGAGTATAAAGCTTCGGGCATGGGTCGGAATTTTTCTTCTCACCATGATTCCACTGCTTCTGCTCGGTGGTTACGCCTTCAACATCCTGGGTGAAATTGCACGTGACATTCTCATCGAAGGCAATATACAGGCTTTTCAGCAGGTGAAGTATGAAGTTGACCAGTATGTCAGCGGTTATGATGAGCTCACCGGATTTCTTGCCAGGGATGTGCGACTGCAGAATCCTGACAGCCACGAAGCACGTCAGGCCCTGCAGCAGCTTGATCAGGCTTATGAATACGTTGAAAGAATAGTGTTATGCAGCGCCGACGGCACCCTGATTTCGCACTCAAAACCTGACAGTGAGGCAATTAGCGAACTGAGTGTGCCAGAGAAGCTTCTGTTTAACATGTCAGAGCATATCTTTTTTTCGCCCGAGGCTTTTCATGTAAAAGCAGCTATCCGCGATGACCCCGACTCACCACTGATCATCAGCACGGTCTCTTTTCTCAAACTCCGCAAATCACTTGAGGGAATAACGTTTGGCACAAATTTCCGCTATTTTCTCGTTACACTGAACGGTGAAAATATCCTTGAACAACCGGATTTTCCAAGAGATCTGATCGCTGAGCTGATGGAAAAACAGTGCGGAGCATACGACCTGCTGCCAGCCCGGGCCGGTCTTTCCCCGCAGCTCGTCATCTCGCTGCCGATACTGCAGTATGGTCTGCGCATCTTTGTTTTTCAGAATGCCGGAGATGTTTACGCGGTAGCCCGTTCTATCGGCAGCAAGACCCTGAACTTTACCCTGCTTCTTTGTCTGGTCGCTTTTATACTGGCGACCTATTTCAGTCATCGTATGACCAGCCCGATCATTCAGATTGCACGCAAAGCCAACGAAATGAGCGAAGGCAATCTAACTGCCCGAGTTGCCATCAGCAGCGACGACGAAATAGGCTTTCTGGCCAGGTGCTTCAACAACATGGGTGGCCGCATTCACAAAAAGGTTTTCGAGCTCAGCGCCATGTACCGTGTTACGCAGCTGATCAACACATCGGCTACCTATCAGCAGGCACTCGATGGCTGTCTCGAGCATTTGATCGAGATTTTCCAGGCACAACGTGGCTCGATAATGCTGCTTAACGAAGACAAGACAAAACTTCGTGTCGAAAGCTTCCGGCATGCCGACAAATCGGCCAGCGAAAGCGAACGAACTCCGAAAGCTCGCATTGAACTCAAGCTCGGCGAAGGCATCGCCGGCGAAGTGGCCGAAACCGGCCAGGCTATCCTGTGCATGGACTGCAAAAGCGATGAACGCTTCAAAAATTATGACGCGCAAAATGATCTCAAATCGCCCGAGACACTGATATCAGTGCCACTTACCGTTCATGGTAACAGCATGGGCGTCATAAACCTGACCGATCGTTCCAACAGCCGGCCTTTCAGCAACGAAGACCTCGATCTGCTGCTTGCCATAGCGAACCAGATGGCAATGTCGATTGACAATGCCAGACTACACGATCTCTCGATCAGCGACGGTCTGACAGAACTTTACATCAGGCGGTTTTTCGAGATTCGTCTTGAAGACGAAATCAAGCGCGCCCGCCGCTTCGGCTTTCCGCTGACCCTGGTTATGTTCGATGTCGATGACCTGGCAAAGGTCAACGAAGCACATGGGCGCAAGGCCGGTGATGTCGTACTGTATGAAATCGCCAGAATTCTCAAGGATTCAGTGCGCGCAACCGATATTCCGGCGCGCTTTGGCGAAGAAGAATTCGCCGTAATTCTCGCTCACACAACTGCTGAACAGGCGTTGATATTTGCCGAACGTCTGCGTGAACGCATCGCGGCTCAGCAGATAAAAGCCCTTTCAGCTGAAGTTCGAGTAACCGTGAGCGTCGGCATCGGCGAATACGAAACCGGCATCGAGCGGCATTACCAGCTGGTAGAACACACGCAGACAGCGCTGTCGCAAAGCAAGGAGCAGGGTAAAAACCGCACAACGACCTGCGGGAAAAAGGAGCATAAAGCATGAAAGGCATATTAAAAGCCGTTTTTCTGGTTACTGCTCTTTTTTCTATATTGTCAGAGAGCTCATTTGCAGGAGATTACAATTTAAAGCTGATTAAAAAGTTTTATTCAATAGGCACCGCCACTATCAGTGGCACCTACTATCCTACCGGCAATTCCATCGCCAGAATTCTCAGTTCGAACCTCCAGGGAGTAGTCTCCATTGCCGAGCCAACGGCTGGTTCGCTTGCCAATATCGAGTATCTGCGCCGCGGACAGATAGACCTTGCGCTTTTACAGAGTGACGTAGCCTGGCAGGCAGGCAATTCCACTTCCGACAACAGATTCAGGGAACTGCGCATAATCGCTTCGCTTTATTCAGAGGTTATACAGCTGGTAGTGCGTGATAACTCCCGTATCATCAAGCTGAGAGATCTTAAAGGCTGCCGAATCGCAGTTGGCGATAAGGACAGCGGCAGCGCCGCCAGCATTATTCCGGTGCTGAAAGCTGCTGGCCTGGAAGAGGGCGACTACACAATAGTTTACGAACGCTTTACCCGGGCGACCGAATCACTGCTCGACGGCTATGTCGATGCCGTATATTACGCCGGCGCGGTTCCTGCCGACGGCATAAACCGTCTAATTGCCAAAACGCCAATAAGATTGATCAGCATACCAGCTGATGTTCGCCAGAAACTTCTTGCCGAAACCCCCTATTTCACCTCAGAAAACATTCTTGCCGGTTCATACAAAGATCAGAAAAGTGATGTCACCACCATCGGCTTCAGGGCCCTTTTAGCTGGCACAGACAGGCTTTCAGCCAACGAGGTTTTCAATATTTTACAGGCAATATATGAAAGCCCCGGCGCCAACAAAGATCTTAAACTGCGCAAAAGCGATGCAACTCGCGGCATTCAGCCGACAATGCTGCACGAAGGTGCCCGCCGCTTTTTTGCGTCCCCCGGTAATACTGACACACAGAAATAGTAATTGTCCGGGACAGAGAACTTAGCTGGGTGAAATTTGGCAAATTGCAGATTTGTCATTATAATTTAGTAAATTCTCAATCGGGCGGTGTACGTATGAGTCTTAAACGAACCAGATTCATGGCGCTGGCAATAATGTTTTTCGTTCTTTCGTTTGGTTGTCTGAACCTTTCGGCCGAAGATTCCAAATCGGCATTTGACCGTTACCAGTCACTATATAAAACGTATCAGGAAGCGGTCATGAACCAGGCTGACAAGCACAGTCTTGAACAGATGGCCGCAGATCTGCAGACCGCCAGTCGAGATTATTACCGCTCAATTGGTGTCAATGTAACTTTTGACGCTGAAAATCCGACAGAACCTTTAATTAAACTAAACGACCGCCTGGATGACCAGACCGTCACCACCGGCAGCAAAGTTCAGAAGTCAGCGTTACAGAAGCAGTATGATCAGATACTGTCAATGCTGGGCAGCCCAGACCGTGACAACAAACTGGCTGAAATCAAAAAACAGCTTGAAGATTTTCTCAAGACCTGCACTGATGCAACTTTACAGAAAGAAGCTATTTTTCAACTTGCTGAAGTGGTTTATGAAAGCAGCGCCAGCCTTTCTAAGGCGCAAAGCGTTCTGCTCAGCTATGCAAAAGTTACCAAAAACGCCGAATTCAGACGTCAGGCGATGGCGAGAATCAAAGTTCTGAAAAAGAAGTCAGTTGTCGCCCAGAAACGTGAAGAATTCAAACAGATTCAGCAGACCACGATAAGTAAGTGGGGAAAATACAGCAAAACCTCGTGGCTGGCAATACCGGTAAAAATCTGGAGCCTGGGCGGTTATGCCGTAAACAATCTGCAACGTCGGGCAAAAGGTCGTGAACTCGATAAAGCGCTCAAGGAATATGACCTGGCCATTCTCGACACTTACCCGGCCGGCTCTGCCGATGCGCTCACACGTTCACGCCTGGTTCCACTCAACACAGTCAGACTGCTGGTTAACGGCAGAAGCAGCTTCCATTACCGCATGGAACGTGCAAAACAGGCAACCTCGAGCATTTATTTCCAGACCCTGCTCTACCAGGACGACGAAACCGGCAACAAAATCGCTGACATTCTCATCGAACGCGCCCAGAACGGCGTAGACGTGAGACTGATTCTCGACGATTTTTTCTCTTTCAATAAGAAGGGCGGCGTAATTCAGCGGCTGCGCAATGGCGGCGTGCAGGTAATGATCAACAACCCAATTCTAAAAAACCTGCTCAAAGCCAACTTCCGATCACACCAGAAACTTTTTATCATCGACGAGAGCATCGCGATAGTCGGCGGCATGAATACGGGCGACGAATATGCCAAGGGTGAAATTACCGAATATGGCTGGCGCGACACCGATGTTGAGCTGCAGGGACCGATTGTACGTGATGTGCTCGACCTCTTTGAGCGCAACTGGGAAGACCTGACGGTTAAAAAGTGGAACGAAACTGGAGCGCTCAGCAAGTACAAAAAGGCCAAAGAAATTCTTACCGAATTTGCTCCGCTTAAAAATGTCGATAAGCTCATTCGCGGGCCATTGCCAGTTTATTTTGAGCAGACACCGGTGTTCGAAGATGTTGACGCAAGATTCGTCACGACTTTTCCGATCAACGAACAAGACGACAATGTGCTGGACCTCTTTGAAATCTATCTTAACCGCGCCAGAACTGAAGTAATTCTCGAAACCGGCTATTTTATTCCGACACAGCGACTGGTCGATGCAATTGCCGCTGCCTGCGCGCGTGGCGTTTCTGTTAAGATCATAACCAACTCAATCGAATCGAACAATCACCCTTATGGTGGCCTGGCCGGGCGCTCAACCTACGAACCGGTTCTACGTTCTGGCGCCCAGATATTTGAATGGCAGGGCGCGCAGACGCTGCACTCCAAAGTCAGCCTTTTTGACAATTTTGCCGTCACCATCGGCGCCTATAACATCAATTCGCGCAGCCACAGTTGCGATTCAGAAGATGTAATCGCACTCGAAGATCATCGGGTTGCCAGAGCTTTCAGGTATGTTTTGCATAAAGACCTTGGGCGTTGTCGCGAAATCACACTTGCAGAAGCCCAGAGCTGGAACAAAGACCTGGCAGTAAAAGCCAAAATGCAATTTTTCAGCCTGTTCAAGTTCATGTTTTAAGCTTCCGGCATAATGAAAAGGCTGTTTCGTTAATCACGAAGCAGCCTTTTTAATTTTTCTGACGGGCTTTACATGAGAACGACAGGCAACAGGTGTTAATCACATCAAGATTCTTGCCGATTACTTAAGAATGATTTAAAATCCAATGTCGAATCAAAAGTAGACGATGGGTCGCGGGAGAGCTAAATGGAACTGAAAAGAAGACTGGAAAGCCTTGAAAAGATTATCGTCATGGGCGAAAAGCTTTTGACCACGTTCGATATCGAAGAACTGCTCGATGCTCTGGTCGATAATGTTTCCTTGCTGATGTCGGCCCAGGGGGCAACTCTATACCTGGTAGACCCTTTTGACCAGAGGCTGGTCTCGCAGAGCATAAAGAGTAAGGGTGTCAAGGAAATTTCAGTAGCCCTCGACCATTCTTCTATCGCAGGTTACACTGCGGTTACCCGTAAAAGCCTGAATATTAAAGATGCCTATGCCGATTTGAGCGAAATTCATCCAGACCTTAGATTCAATAGAAGTTACGACGAAATCTCCGGGGTCAAAACACGCAATATTATCAGCCACCCACTTCTGGTTCATAACGAGCTGATCGGTGTATTTCAGGTTATAAACAAAGTTTCTGGCGACTTTAACGATGACGACCAGGTCATGCTGCGCAACTTTTCGCTGATTGCCGCTATCGCGATAATGAACGCGCGACTGATGGAACAGGTCATGGAAGCTCAGGCGAGCTCATTCAACGTCATAGAAAACACGTCAGACATGGTGATAGTGCAAAATCGTAATGGCCTGGTTCTACAGATAAACCGCAGCGCCAGTGATTTTTTGCGGCAACGTGGGCGCAGCATCGACGTTTCTGGCAAGCCGTTCACCGAAGTATTCCCTGAGCTGATCAATTTTACATCGGAGATCAAAAGAGTAATCGATGGGCGTCTTGACAAGTCGGTTTCAAACGGCGTGCCGGCCTATGTAATTCTGACTGAGCGTAGTCTCAGTCAGAACATTGAAAAAGTCACTCTGATTGTCAAGAATATTGGCACCGACAACGTCGATGCTCCAGTTCCGCCGACGGACAAAACGCACGACTGATCTTCTGTCACGACTATCAGCCGTTCTTTTCAGGCAGCATGCGCTGCTGCGATCATTTCAGTAATCTGTGTCGCAGAAATGCTGTTTTGCACTTTTTTCCAGAGAGAAAGAAACTCGATGTTCTTACGCACGTCAACACGCGGCACCGGAGCGATTGCGTGCAGATAAAGACCTGCATGCGCGTTGCAGAACCCCTGCAATGACATAATAATATTCAGCTGTATGGCCTGATTTATAACGATACCGCCGGCGGGAACATCTTCTTTTGCAGCCTCGAACTGCGGTTTGATCAGGGCAATGGCGGCCCCGGCGTCTTTAATCATGGCAGAAGCCTTTGGCAGAATCTGGCGCAGGGAAATAAACGAAACATCTGTTACTGCCAGATCAAAAGGCTCGCCTAATTCGTTGTCGGAGAGCAGCCTGAAATTAGTGCGGTCTTTTACGACAACTCTCGGATCATTTTGCAGCTTAGCGTCGAGCAGGCCATAGCCAACATCCAGAGCAACGACTTCAGCAGCGCCATTCTGTAGCAGAACATCAGTAAAGCCGCCGGTTGATGCTCCGATATCGAGACAGCGAAAGCCCGTCACCGACATGGAAAATGCGGCAAGGGCGCGTTCAAGTTTGAGGCCACCGCGCGAAACCCAGCGACAATGCCTTGATTTGTGCGCAAGAACGGTATCGGCAGACAAACGATCGCCGGCCTTTTCCCAGACGTGATCGCCACTGCGAATTTCTCCGGCCATGATCAGGCGCCGGGCGGTTGCCAGATCAGGGGCCAGGCCCTGTGCTACCACCAGTTCGTCAACTCTGCACTTTTTTGCCATAGCAGACTCCATAAATCAGCTGCTGCCGATATTACACCAAAAGCGCCGGGCAATCACGTTGATTTTACAGACAATGATGATAGAATTAGAGCAGACAGATGCCGATAAAGATTAAAATAAGACGTCACTGACAGGAGAGAGACATGGAAGAGCTCAGGTGCAGCCAATGCTCGGCGAAGATCAGCATTCCCGACGGCTATAACCTGCCTTTTCTTAAATGCGAAAACTGCGGCGCCCACCAGAAAACGCCACAGGCCAGCAATGAGCCAACATACAGTCTGCTCGACCCGGCCGCGCGTGCGCGCAGCCAGCAACCGGTCGATCTGAGCTCACTGCCGCCACTCCCGCCTTCAGAGCCACTTCCCAAAAAGCAGAAGTGGCGCAGCATTACAGAACCAATAATAGCGTCAGCAGCAAGGAAAGAGGCTGCTGCCAAGCTCGGCCCCAAACCGATGAAAGCGACTGCTTCTGTACTAAGCGAGCGCGCCTTTATCGAAGATGCACTTGGCAGCCATGGCATGGAAATGCTCATGCAGCTGGCGGCATCATATATGGCTGAGCTCAACGAAAAGACTCGGGCAAAAGCAAAGTCTAAGGCCATGCAGGCTCTTATGCGCACACGCGTTACGGCTGAACTGGCGAGCCAGGCTCTGGCATACGCTGAAAAAAGCGACGAAATAGACAGTATTCTCTGGGACAACTATCGCTCAAACATGATAAGAGGACTTGTCATCTTCGCCGTTGGTCTTGTCATTTCGGCGCTGGTATATGCTCTTGCACATCCGGGCTGGGAATTCATTCTGTTCCAGGTGCCTTTTGCGGTGGGCCTTGCCTATGCCGTCAATGCCGGCATCAACATGGCCGGCATCAAAATCCCGGCTCTGCGCAATGAGATGATCCATTACGGCTTTATTATCGTGGCAACCCTGATGATATTGGCCTATATCGCGGCGGGAATCTGGCTCTAGACCGGCACTGAAACAGGTTGCATGTGGCTGCTTTCAGCAATCATTTTCTTGAGGCGGCGACGCTCTGACAAGAAGCAGATGCCAGTCATGAAAAATGCTCCAAGATCTGAAGTCGGCATTACATACCAGACGCCGTTCAGGCCAAGGTATTCAGGCAGAACCATCAGTGCCGGAATAAGGATGAAAACCTGCCTGACGACAGTCAGAATAAGACTGGTGCGCGGTCGCCCGGTAAACTGAAAATAATTGCCAGTAATGATAAGAAAACCAACCAGCGGCAGCATGAGCAGAAAGCGCCGTATAGCTGGAGCGCCTTCGCGGATGAGATCAGAAGTGTTATCACTGACAAAAAGTGCAAATACCGGCTCAGGAAAAAACTGGATAAAAACAAAAAATGTCACACAAACAGCGGTAGCAAGCAAGATTGCCTGATACAGGGCTTTTTTTACCCGGGTGAATTTTCTGGCGCCATAGTTATAGCCGGCGACCGGCTGAAGGCCCTGGCTGATGCCAACAATAGGCATCTGCCAGATCAGACTGAAACTGATGATTACGCCCATGACCGAAATAGCATTATCACCGCCAAAGCGGGCGAGCTGATTGTTAAACAATGACATCTGCACGCTGGCAATGGCATTCATTATAAAATGCGGTGAACCCATTATCAGCACAGCTCTGGTCGATTCCCATTTCATGGTAAAGTTTCGCCAGTATAGTTTGACGACGCTGCGACCACTCAAAAAATAATGCAGCACCCAGCCAGCTGAAACTGAATAGCCGATAACCGTGGCCCAGGCGGCACCTGCCATTCCCCACCCCATTATGCCGATAAAAATATAATCGAGAATTACGTTGATAACGCCGCCGATAATCATGGTTGCCATGGCAATACGCGGGTTCCCCTCACCTCTGATAAAGCTGTTGGCGCCAAAGGAAATGTGATGTGTCAGAGTGCCGATGACGACTATAGTTGTGTAGGTCTGCGCGTAGGGCATGACGTTTTCGGTAGCGCCAAACAGCAGCAGCAGCGGTTTCATGAACCACAGCGACAGGGCAGTAAAAAGCAGAGAGGTTATGGTAAACAAAAACAGACCCTGGCCGAGCAGGGCTTCGGCCTCGTCGTAACGCTTTTCACCAAGCCTGATCGAAATCTGTGAATTGGTGCCGAATCCGATCAGCATACCGATTGCCATGTTGATCATCATCATCGGCATGGCGATGGTGGTCGCGGCTATGCCAAGTTCGCCGACGTAACGCCCGAGAAAAATACGGTCTACGATATTGTAGAGAGAAGTCACCATGGTTCCGGTGATCGCCGGTATCGCAAATTTGATCAGCAGTTTGCTGATCGGCAGGGTTTCGAGATCACGGGTCTGGCTCATGCTTTTCTCAGTATAAGGTGCGTATGTTCGCCAAGAGAGGCAAAGGGTTCTTCGTAACAATAGCGTTTTTCAAGAGCTATTGCATCGTCAATTGCAACCGTGGCAGTCTGCAGGCGGGTAAAAAAGCGGTGAAATATTCTGATCCCTGCCTTCGACAGGCATTCGAGCTGACTTTCGGCAAGCATCCGCCGCAATTCATTTTCTTCTATGAGAGTTGTCGGTGTCAGTTTCTGGGCTTTGCGCGGCCGACCGGCCAGAGCAGACTCGATCTGCCCGTTGATGCCCCACTTCAAGAGCAGCTTATTGCGATTGAAAAAAAGCAGCGACATGGCGCCGCCACTTTTGAGCAAAGGCGCGACTGTCGTAATAGCTTCAGCCGGGTCAGCCATCCATTCGATCACACCGTGCAGAAGCACAAGATCAAAACAGCGACCGGGCAGATGTTCGGGCAGATCTTGAATCGAAGAATGCAGCAGCGATATTCTGTCATGCAACCCGGCAGCAAGGTTTTCACGCTCGGCCAGCGCCAGCATTTCGGCCGACAGGTCACAGAGGGTTATGTGATGGCCCATTCCGGCCAGCCATCTGGCAATCTGCCCCATGCCACCACCAGCGTCGAGAATCTGCAACTTTTCCTGCCCGAAGAGTTCGGGCAGGCCTCGGCCCATATCGAATTCGAGCATAGCCAGTCGCACCCTGCCTTTGTTTGAGCCGTACACATTGCGTTCGAGGCGGTGGGCGAGACTGTCGAAGTTTTTATCCATCAGTTCGAAATGATTTTTAGACTCACCGGCTTGCGCGGCGGCACCCGGCAATAATCATACTTGGGATAACCAAGCATGAAAGCTCCAAAAACCTTTTCTTCATTTGATAACCCGATCTTTTCGCTGACCAAAGAGGCTTGTGCCGCGCCACGTGTGGTAAATCCGGCCCAGCAGGTGCCAAGCCCGGCAGCTTTTGCTGCCAGTTCGAAATTAGCGATATAGATGGCGCCATCAAGAGGGCCCCAGTCATAGCGTGCCGGCCCGCAAACAAGAAGCAACTGCGGCGCACCACGGTTAATCGGGTCGAGGCCGTTATCAAACGCCTGCACCATCGGTGCCATTTTTTCGTTAGACCTGAAGGTATCGATGACAGCAGCAGATATTTCATGCACCTTTTCTTTGCCATTCACCAGCACCCAACGCAGAAGCTGGGTATTTTTGGCAGTTGGGCAGAATCTGGTGAGGTCGAGAATCTCTTTGACCAGATCGAGGTCGACGGGTTCGTCTTTGAATTCCCTGATTGAACGCCGGCTCAGCACCAGCGAGCGCAGCTCGGGCAAACTGGGAATCTTTGCCGGATAAGGCTGATATTTGTCTGCTGCCAGGCCTTCGATGGAAATCGCGGCAGTCGGGCAGGCGGCAGAACAATGGCCGCATTTGATACAGGCAGTTGCCAGGGCCTCGTCAACCGAAGGTATTTCACCAATATTTCCCTTGAATATACCCACCGGGCAGATATTTACGCATATGCCATCTTTGCGACACTTTTCATTATCAATTTGAATAGACTGGGCAGTCATAAGCACTCCTTTTCACGTCGTATCTGAGATCTGAGACGGGCGGCCAAAAATACCTGAAAAAACTGGCACAAGCCGGCAATTCTCTGTTGGTTGCAACACTGGCAGAACGAACAAATGATAAATTGTAACAGTCCTTATGAGCAAGCAATATTTGCTGGCAACCCTGCCGGTGCTTTATACCTGTTTGCATATGGTGCAAATCGGTGGTATTTTCGCAAGACGATATATGTGTACCCTATTTTGCCGGCTGTTAAAAAAACGGCCAGAAGGAGCAGATTAATGATGTCACGTCGTTTTGTTACGGTTTTTATGGCGATTTTCATGTTTGCCAATGTTGCGCTGATTAATGCGCAGACGGCATATTTGACTACCAGTGTCGAGGAGATCGCCGCTTCTTTGCCGGCGCGGCCGATTGCGATTGGGCTGGATGTCGATGATACGGTTCTTTTCTCGTCACCTGGATTTCAATATGCGTTTTCAAACACGGACGGGCCGGACGGCACCAACAAATACGGCAATCGCCCGCTCAGCAACGACCAGTTCTGGAGCGACCTCAGTTGTCAGTTCGACAAATTCAGCATTCCCAAAGAATCAGCCCGCAAAATTATTGAGCTGCACCGCGATCGCGGCGACAAAATATATTTCATCACCGCCCGCCCGCCGGTCAAGGGTGAAATTCTTACCTCGATACTGCATCGAGAATTCAAGCTGGAAAATCAGCCGAAAGCAATTTTTTCGGGGCGCATCAGCAAGGCTGAATTCATAAAAAAGCACGGACTGGCTATTTACTATGGCGACTCAGACAGCGATATCAGCGAGGCGCACGACGCCGGAGTTCGCGCAATCAGATTCATGCGTTCGCCTCTTTCTAATAACAAGGGAAAATACAATCCGGGCAAGCATGGCGAGATAGTTCTCGAAAATTCAGAGAATTGACTTAAGCGCAAACGCCAGCAGTCAGTAAAACGGTATAATATTTGCGAGAGAATTTTGTTGACTTGCCAACAGCGCCGATGTACAATGCAGCCTTATATGGAACAATGCTTGTTTTGCAGAATAGTTGCGGGTGAAATCCCGGCGGAGATAGTCCACCGGGATGAAAATGTCGTTGTCTTCAAAGACATCAACCCGCAGGCGCCTGTTCATCTGCTGGCCATTCCGGTCAGGCACATCGCCCGCCTTACTCAGCCAGAAGCGGCTGACGGTGCGATGCTGTCGCAGGTTTTCAGTGTCATCCAGAAAATGGCTGCCGAACAGGGCCTTGATGAAGGCTTCAGAGTCGTTACCAACTGTGGCGACAATGCTGGCCAGACCGTGCATCATCTGCACTTCCATATTCTTGGTAAACGCTGTCTGAGCTGGCCTCCGGGCTGATTCAGGCAAAATTTGATAGACCTCTATCTGATCAAATCAGGAGGGGGGGTGAAACTAAAATGGCAGAAGTAAGAGTACTTAAGGACGAACCACTGGAAAAGGCACTGAAGCGCTTCCAGAAAAAATGTCAGGAAGCTGGCATTATCAAAGAAATCAAGCGCCGCCGAGCGTACGAAAAACCAAGTGAAAAGCAGAAAAGAAAAGCTGCAGAAGCCCGTCGCAAGCAGAGAAGACGTCGCTAAAGCAGAACCAAGAACGATCTGTAAACTACCCATGCAGCGCCCATGGCGGTGCATGGGTTTTCTGCTGCCCGCAATCTTGTTTATACTGATGTTAACATCGGCATCAGCTGATGCCCAGAACGTACCAGGCAAGATACTGGTTATACCGGTTCATGATGACATCGAGACCGGTCTGTCCTTTTTCATACAGCGCCAGTTACGCCGGGCCGAACGCGAAAATTTCAGCGCAATCGTTCTTGAGATCAAGTCGAACGGTGGTCTGGTAACAGCTGCCCAGGAGATAAAAGACGCGCTGTTGCGCTCAAAAGTTACCACTATAGCCTATATCAAGGGTCGCGCGCTTTCGGCAGCCGCCCTGATTGCTATTTCCTGTCATCGAATTTATATGGAAGCCGGTTCTGAACTTGGCGCCGCTACTCCGATAATGCTGGCTGGCAGCGGCGTGCAGGCAGCCGAAGCAAAGTTTGTCTCGGCCTTCAAAGCCGAGTTCCGAGCGGCGGCCGAGGCCCGCAAGCGCCCCACAGCCATTGCGGAGGCCATGGTCGATAAAGATCACGACACGATTGAAGGCCTGAGCAAACGCGGTGAGATTGTCACGATGACTTCCGAGGTTGCGCTCAAGCATGGATATTGTGATCAGATTGTTTCTTCACTGAGCTCGATACAACGCATAATGAGTCTTGAGAACGCAACGGTAGAATATGCCGAACCGACTTCCGGCGAGTGGATCGCGCGCTGGTTGACCAACCCGAATATCAGCATATTGCTTTTTACCATTGGCTTCTGGTGCCTCATAATAGAATTTTTCATTGCCGGCTTCGGTATTCTGGGATGGCTGGGCCTGACCTGTCTGGCATTGTTCTTCGGCGGCCATCTTTTTGCGTATCTTGCGGGACTCGAAACACTGATACTTTTTGCGGCAGGCATAGTTCTGCTGATGTTGGAAGCCTTTGTCATACCAGGTTTCGGGCTGACTGGCATTTCCGGCATACTTTGTGTGTGCTTCAGTATTATCATGGTGTTTGGCGGCGTATACACAGCCATGCATGCGATGGCCCAGATGCTGGTATATTCAGCGGTAATCATGCTGATTTTGTACAAGTGGGGGCCGAAATTTAAGCTCCTCGACAAATTTGTGCTCAAAGAGCAGCTTACTACCGCGCAGGGCTGCGTTGCCATCAGCCCGAATGAATTCAACCACCTGCTCAACCTCGAAGGAGTTGCCGTTTCACCATGCCGGCCGGCCGGTATTGTAAAAATCGGCGACGAGCGTTACGATGTCGTCTCCGATGGTGACTTCATCGAAAAAGGCGCCCGCGTAATTGTGCGCAAGGTTGAGGGTAACAATATAGTGGTCCGTCAGATTACCGCCGAATAGCGCCGGGAGAGTCATATGAAACCTTCATTTATACTGCTGCTCATCATACTGGTCACCCTGCCGGCCTTCGCTGGCGCCGGCACAGGCGATGCCGAACTGCTGCCTCAAAAAGGCGCTGAAACAGCGCAACCAGGAACAGACACCACTGCAGGTAAAGAAGAAGAACCGGCATGGGGTTTGACAGTAGTGATGTTGCTGCTGGGTGGTTTCATGTTCATGTTTCTTGAAATAGCAGTAATCCCTGGTTTCGGTGTTACCGGAATCCTGGGAATTTTACTTCTGAGCGGCGGCCTGGTCACCGCGTTTATGAAACTGAGCATGACAATGGCTCTGGCTGCCACTTTTTCGGCAATTCTTGGAGTAATTCTGCTTCTTTTGTGGTTTTTCCTGGTGTTTCCAAAAACCAGCATGGGCAAGCAGTTCATTCTACAAACCGATGCGTCAAACGCACAGGGTTTTGTGGCGGTTGAAGACAATTCGGCCTACATTGGCAAGGAAGGCGTAACTGTAACCATGCTTCGCCCTTCCGGCATCGCAAAGATTGATAACGAGCGCGTTGACGTCATGACTGACGGTGAATTCGTCGAAAAAGGCGTAAAGGTAAGGGTAACCAAGACCAGGCAGAACACTGTCATTGTCACCCCGATCGAGGAACAGTCTTCTTCGTGATTGCTGGTTACTGCAACTGCAAAAAGATGCCTTTTATAATATCTTGACTTTAACAAGCGGTTTAAACCATATTAAATGACGTTGAAATATTGAAAATGTCTGCAGGAGGATTCTGATGCAAGATGGCTTGATGATGTTTGGCGGAATTGCCGTACTGGTCTGTTTAGCAGTTATTTACTATTTTGTGCCATTCGGACTCTGGATCAGCGCCATTGCCTCTGACGTTCGTGTCGGCCTGCTTGATTTTGTCGGCATGCGCCTTCGCCGGGTGTCGCCGCCATCGATAATCAATCCCGCTATCATGCTCAAAAAGGGTGGCATAGAAATATCTATACAGGCTCTCGAATCACATTCTCTCGCCGGCGGCAATGTTTCAAAGGTTGCCTCGGCTCTTATCGCAGCCCAGAAGGCGGGCATTCCCCTGACCTTTGACAAGGCCACCGCCATCGACCTGGCAGGTCGTGACGTGCTCGATGCCGTGCGTCTGTGCGTCAAGCCCAAGGTTATTCAGACTCCTCTCGTCGCCGCAATGGCCAAGAACGGTATTCAGGTAAAGGCGATTGCCAGGGTTACGGTTAAAGCCGACATCAATAAACTGGTCGGTGGTGTAACCGAAGAAACCATTCTGGCCCGCGTTGGAGAAGGTATTGTAACCACTATCGGTTCTGCCGCCAGCCACGAAGAAATTCTCGAAAATCCCGATCGCATTTCAAAAACCATTCAAGAGAAGGGTCTTGACGCCAAAGCCGCCTTCGAAATTCTTTCGATCGATATCGCTGACGTCGACGTTGGCGACAATATCGGCGCCAAACTGCAGATCGACCAGGCTGAGGCCGACATGAAAATCGCCCAGGCAAGGGCATCAGAAAGACGCGCCATGGCTGAAGCCAAAGAACAGGAAATGAAGGCCTACGAGCAGGAAATGAAAGCCAAGCTGGTAGAAGCCGAAGCTACGATACCGCAGGCAATTGCCGACGCGCTGCGTGACGGCAACATGGGTATTCTCGACTATTACACCCTCAAGAACATCAGCTCCGACACCGAAATGCGCAAATCTTTCTCCAACATGGTAGAACCTCAGAAACCACTGCCCAAGCGCTCATAAGTCAGGAGCTTCAGCATGGAACTGCTGGTAATTATATTGGTACTGGTCTATTCAGTATGGTCAGAAGTCAACAAGAAGAAGCAGGAAGAGAATGTTGACATAGACTTCTCTGAAATAGCTTCGCTCGACGACTTTTTCAAGGACAGCGGCTCATCGACCCCTCCAAAAGCTGTTGCAAAACCATCTGCCCACAAACAAAAAAAGAAGAGCCGCCCAAATAGCAGCGCTGCTGGTGGAGCCGTAAATTATGACGATTACTCGGGCCTTACCGGTCAGTTTAATTACGAGCGTTCAGAGAACAGGCAAAAAAAGAACTACGATGAACTGCCACAGCTGAGCGGAGTCACTAACTACGACCGCATGAGCAGCTCGGATAGAAGTAATGGCGACCATCTCAGCGAACAAGACAGAAAAATGTTCGAACTTGGCCGACAGGACCAAAGCCAGCCAAATATCGAGTCTCCTATTACAATCAGCTTCGACCGGAATAGCTTCATTAAAGCATTCGTCATGTCAGAAGTTTTGCAGCGCTACGACATCGAGCGCATCTATGCGCGCATACCCGGCATAAATCAGCCACCGGAAGACTGACACCGTGAGTTCTTTTCTTTTCATGCGCTCGATTGCACGCTTCTTCGGCAGCGTCTTTTTCCCGTTCTTCCGGGTCTGGGGCGAAACTACACTCAGGCATGACCGTGGCTGCATTTATATTGCGCGCAATTTCGGTCTGCTCACCTGGTTAAGCGCACTGCGCACTTTTAAAAAGCCTTTCAGATTCGTTTCAGCCGATCTCGCCGATACCAGCATCTGGTTCAAGCTGGCTGATGCCTGCGGTCTTGAACCAATCAAGTTATCTGGCAACACTGACCAGGATTTTATAAGCATCGAGCATCTTTTCAATAATAAAGAAACAGTATTGCTGATAATCCCAGAAATTCCAGATCAGCAGGTCATCGAACTGATCACAAAGGTAAAGGCGACGCATTACCTGACCAGCATTTTCATGGCGATTACCGGTGCCCGCCTGGCTCTCAGACCCGGCAGCCTTATTCCCCGAGTCTGCCCGATTTCGGTGTTCTGCGGCATGCCACATTTCACAACAGAAAACCGACCAGCAGCATTGAGTGAACTTGAATTTCTGGAAAGAGCGATTGCTGACATTCCTTTAAACGAACTGCCTTCAATTTTTTTCAACCACAGTCGCAACAGCTGACCAGCTTTCCAAAAGCACTTTTCTGACAGACGCCGCAAAGGGTACGGCCAGAGTTGACTTGTCTGCCAATTTGGCTTAATATCTCTTTGCCTTTAGCTTCCGGATTTTTCAGCCCGGAAAATATCAGTCAGGCAGGAGTTACTATAGTGACTAATAAAACATACGCCATGATGGATGGGAACGAAGCCACCGCGCTAGTTGCGCACAAGACCAATGAAGTAATCGCAATTTATCCGATTACACCGTCCAGCAATATGGGTGAACACGCAGATGCATATTCAGCCGCCGGGCAAACGAACGTCTGGGGAACGATTCCCAACGTTTGTGAAATGCAGTCAGAAGGTGGTGCATCCGGTGCGGTTCACGGAGCTCTTACCGCTGGCGCACTCACCACAACTTTTACAGCATCGCAGGGCCTCCTGCTGATGATCCCGAACATGTACAAAATCGCCGGTGAACTGACTTCGACAGTTTTTCACGTATCGGCCAGATCAATCGCCTGCCAGGCCCTGTCGATTTTCGGCGACCACAGCGACGTAATGGCAACCCGCCAGACCGGTTTCGCCCTGCTCGCCTCTAACTCGGTTCAGGAAGCACATGACATGGCTCTAATCGCACAGGCTGCCACCCTCGAAAGCCGCGTGCCTTTCATTCATTTCTTCGATGGTTTCAGAACATCGCATGAAGTAAACAAAATTGAGATACTTCCAGATGAAACCATCAAGGGCATGATCGATGACAAATTTGTATTTGAACATCGCGCCCGCGGACTCAACCCTGACCACCCGGCCATGCGCGGCACGGCCCAGAATCCAGATGTTTATTTCCAGGGCCGCGAAACCGTAAATCCATTTTATGAAAAGACTCCTGCTATTGTTCTCAAGGCCATGAAAAAGTTCGCCAAGCTTACCGGCCGCGAATACAGCCTGTTTGAATATGTTGGCGACCCCAAAGCCGAGCGCATCATTGTTGCCATGGGCAGCGGCGCTGAAACCGTTCATGAAGTCGTGGAATATCTCAACGCCAAAGGCGAGAAGGTCGGTCTGGTAAAAGCCCGCCTCTATCGCCCCTTCAGCGCTGAACATCTGGTTAAGGCGTTCCCCAAAACGACCAAAAGCATTGCCGTTCTCGACCGCACCAAAGAACCCGGCTGCGCTGGCGAACCACTCTATCTCGATGTAAGAAACAGCATCGGCGAAGCCCTTGAAAACAAGGAAGCACCGTTCACCGGCTGGCCCAAAATTGTTGGTGGCCGCTATGGTCTCGGTTCAAAAGACTTTACCCCAAACCAGGTTCTGGCCGTATTTGACAATCTTAAACAGGACAAGCCAAGGAACCACTTCACCGTTGGCATCATTGACGATGTAAGCAAGACCCACCTCGAGCTTGGTGAATCAGTCGAAACCAGCGATCCCAAGACTTTTTCAGCTATGTTCTATGGACTGGGCTCAGACGGCACTGTCGGCGCCAACAAAGATGCCATCAAGGTTATCGGCGATCACACCAAAAACAATGCTCAGGGTTACTTCGTTTATGACTCAAAAAAGTCTGGCAGCATGACGATTTCGCACCTGAGATTCGGCGAAAAGCCTCTGCGCTGCCCATATCTCGTTTCACACGCCAACTTTGTTGCCTGTCATAATTTCAGCTTTATCGAAAAATATGACATGCTCAAGAACCTCAAGACTGGTGGCACTTTCCTGCTTGAAACCGAATACAGCAAAGATGAGATCTGGGAAAAACTTCCGCTCGAAACCCAGCAGCGCCTGATCGACAAGAAAGCCAAATTCTATGTAATCAACGCTATCAAGCTTGCTGAAGCAGTGGGTCTTGGCAACCGTATCAACCTGTTCATGCAGACATGTTTCTTCGAAATCTCGAAGATCCTGCCACGCGATGAATACATGAAGTTCCTCAAGGAAGCTGCCAAGAAGACCTATGGCAAAAAAGGCGAGGAAATCGTCAAAATGAACTGGAAAGCCATTGACATGGCCGTCGAAAATCTTTTCGAAGTAAAAGTTCCAGCCAAAGCGACTGCCAAGGACAAACTCAAGGCCGCCATGGTTCTCAAGAATGCTCCTAAACTGGTCAAAGACGTTCTTGAACCAATCCTCGCCGGGAAGGGCGACGACATAACTGTTGGCCAGATGCCTCTTGACGGCACTTTCCCAACCGGTACCAGCCAGTATGAAAAACGCAACGTCGGCATCTACATGCCATCCTGGGACATCAATACCTGCATTCAGTGTGGAATGTGCGCTCTCGTATGTCCGCACGCTGCGATCAGAACCAAAGTTTATGATCCAAAACTTGCTACAAATGCGCCAAAGACCTTCAAAACCTGTAAAGCCAAAGGCTTTAAGGAAGACCTCGGCTTCACCGTTCAGATCGCTCCGGAAGACTGCACCGGCTGCGGCGCCTGCATCAGCATCTGCCCGGCTTTCCAGAAAGATGGCAGTGGCAACAAGCTCGAAACCAAGGCGATCAACCTCGTTCACAAAGATGAAACCATGCGCGTCAACGAAGCTGAAAACTGGGATTATTTCCTCAACAAGATTCCTGATCCCGATCGCTCGCTGGTTAATATCAACACCATCAAGGGCAGTCAGTATGTCAAGCCGTTGATCGAATTCTCAGGTGCCTGTGCCGGTTGCGGTGAAACTGCCTACATCAAGCTGGTAACGCAGATCTGCGGCGACCACCTGATGATCGCTAATGCCACCGGCTGTTCGTCTATCTACGGTGGCAACCTGCCAACCACTCCGTATGCCTTCCGCGCCGATGGCCGTGGTCCGGCCTGGTCGAACAGTCTGTTCGAAGACAATGCCGAATTCGGCATGGGTATGCGCCTGGCCAGCGACAAAATGATGGAAGAAGCAGTAGAACTGCTCAACAAAGCAGTGAACTGCAAATGCAAGTGCTCTCCCAAGGTTAAGACTGTTGCTGAAAAGATTCTCGGCAATGCCCAGAAAACCCAGGAAGAAATTGAAGCACAGCGCGCAAATGTTGAAGAGCTTAAAGAATCTCTCAAAGGCTGTGACGACGAAATCTGCGGGCGCCTTGCCAGGATGGCTCACTATCTGGTAAAACGCTCTGTATGGGTAGTTGGTGGCGACGGCTGGGCTTATGACATCGGTTACGGCGGACTCGACCATGTTCTGGCCTCTGGCAAGAACATCAAGCTGCTGGTTCTCGACACCGAGGTCTATTCTAATACCGGTGGTCAGATGAGCAAATCAACTCCGCTCGGCGCAGTTGCCAAGTTCGCGGCCGGCGGCAAGCCTATGCCCAAGAAAGATCTCGGCATGATCGCCATGAGTTATGGCAACATCTACGTCGGCAAGATCAGCCTTGGTGCTAATCCAGCGCATGCACTCAAGACCATGCTAGAAGCCGAAGCTTACGATGGTCCAGCTCTGATCATAGCTTACAGTCACTGCATCGCCCACGGTATCGATATGTCACAGGGTCTGATGGAACAGAAAAAAGCAGTTGATTCCGGTCACTGGCCCCTCTTCCGTTTCAACCCCGACAACATCAGTCAGGGCAAGAACCCTCTGAACCTTGATTCAAAAGAACCTTCGATCACTCTCGAAGCATACGTATATGGCGAAAACCGCTTCAGGATGTTGAAGAAGACAAATCCTGACGCAGCCAAGGCCTTCCTCGAACAGGCACAAAAAGACGTAAAACTCAGATACAGCGTTTACAAGCAGATTTCTGAAATTAAGTTCAGCTGATCGCTCTAAACCGGCAGCCCCCGCCTCGGCGGGGGCTGTTTTTTTATAACCGTATACAACTTCAGCCCATTCTGATAAAATCCGCTTATGCAAGTCAAGAGTGTAATAACGATCAGGCCGCAGAGAATAAAAGATGCAGCGGATTTTTATCGAATCATCACAGAAGGCCACTTTCCATTTTTTCCAACCAATATCAAGTCAATTGAGGCTGAAAAGCGCTTTTTGCGCCGCAGTCGCCAGATGTGGAAAGACAGATCAGCCTTCAACTTTACGGTAACACTCAGTGGCAAAGTTATCGGCGCAGTCGGACTGATACCAGAACACGATCGCCCGTATAATGTCGAAATTGGCTACTTTATCGACCGTGCAATGCATGGCAAAGGCTACGCGCTGCAGGCAGCATTACAGGCAGAGCTGTTTGCCAAGGTCTTCTGGCCTGAGCTAAGACGATTGCAGGCGGTAATCGTCGTTGACAATGCTCCAAGTATCAGGGTCATCGAAAAAGCCGGCTATAAAAGAGAGGGATGCCTGCAAAGCTATCTCAGATGCGGCAACGATTTTCACGATGCCTATATGTACGGCAAAATCGTCAGATAATAAATTCGATACCGCTGATTTTGACCTGTGACTGCGCGCCGATGCGCCTGATAATGTTGGCGGCGAGAAAGTTTCCTATTTTAAGGCAGTCTTCCAGGCTCAGCTTCTTGTAAAGCCCATAGAAAAACCCGGCCTGAAAATTGTCGCCGGCACCATTGGTGTCTTTAACGTCTTCGACCTTATAAGCCGAAACCCGTGTTTCGCCTTCGGGCGTTATGGCTACAGCACCGGCCGAACCCAGCTTGACCACTGCCATGTTAGTGAAGCGCAGCAGCTTGCGATAATCATCGCTGCCATCATTGATTGCCCGCGCCTCATCTTCGTTGGCAAAGAGAACGTCGATGCGCTCGTTGAGAAAGTTTTCGATCTGATCGCGGGAAGATCGAATAACAAAACTGTCGCCAAGATCAAATGAGATGCGCGTACCGGCTTTGCGCGCTATTTCTGAGGCGTGCCGGGTAGCGAAATTGATCGGGTTATCACCTCTGAACTCGTAAGCTGAGAAGTGCAGAAAATCAGAGGCCTTGATCAGACTGTGCAATATCTCATACTCGTAAAGCTGTTTGGCTACGCCAAAATCAAGACCGAACGTGCGCTGTCCATCAGGACTTACCAGGGTATAACACAGGCCAGAATTGCCACGTTTGATTGAAACATAGGTGTCTATGTCGTTTTCGCGCAGGTTGTTGATATAATCGTAGCCAAAATCGTCGCTGCCGACACAGCCAATAAAAGCGCAACGCAGGCCAAGATTGCTGGCACCATAAATCACATTGGTTGGTGAACCGCCCGGGGCTATTTTTGCCTTGTGGGTAGCCATGATTTTTTCGAGTTTGTCGAGATTTTCGGGATTGAGCTCGATACTGTTGCCCTTGGGCAGATTGAGCTTTTGCAGCATCTCGTCGCTGACTTCGGCGATAATATCGGTAAGAGCATCCGAGATCGCGGTAATCTGATATTTACGTTCTTGTTCGCATTCACTCATGGCTGGGCTGCTCCCTTGTCAGATGCGCAAAGCATAATCGCAGAGGCGGTCAAAGTCAATTCATTTGCGGAAAAATTGAAGTTAATTGCGAGCAGTAACTGAAATTTTAAGAGCAAATGTGTTATAAAGAGTATTGAAAGAAAGGACACCTCGCGATGCTGCCTGCCGACGCAAAAATCATGTGCGGAAACACAACCCTGGGCATCACCGATATCAGGGAAGACCAGGGCATTTCCGGCGCTTCCGGCTGGTCTGAGATCAGCACGACAAGGGTTCGCGACGTCTATGTCAATTACGAACAGCGCACCACGCTGCTGAAAATGATTACCGGGCGCGGAGCTATTTTGCGCTGCACACCTGACCAGCTGTGCTTTGGCCGCATCAACCCGGTAGTCAGACAGTATACACTTTTTCTGCATGAGAGGTCATCGCTCGGATTCAGGCTCGGCCTGACAAATGACCTGATGCGCGATCTGCTCGCCATGAACAGCCTGCGACAAGATCTGTTCAACCAGCAGGAAATAATCGACCGCATCTGGATCATCGAAACAACAGCCAATCTGCCGGCTTCAAATTTCATGCTCAAGCACAGTGTTTTCAAATACGGGCTGCCCGATATTCCATTTTCGGCAAAACAGGCTGATTCAGAGTTTTCCGAAGAAATGACACGCGAAATGTTCAACAGCATCGACACGCCCTCGCGCGCGCACGAACTTCTGCGTGACTGGCACATGTTCATCGATCACCCGCACATTACCATGCGTCTTTCCAACAGCAAGGATCCAGCAAGTAATGCCATTCAGTTCGTCATTTTCGGCGGGTCGGAGAAAGGTAATGCCAAGCGCTTTTCGCACCTGATACAGATATCAGGGGCTCTCGACAGCAACCGCGCTGAACACCGGCAGTTCAAGCGCAAGCAGGGCAAACATGGCCTCTGGTTTCTTGAGATTACCCGCGACGACCTTGAAGAAGCCGAGCTTTTCGTAAAAACCCTGTCGCATCTCGACAATCTTGAAGTAGTCAAAAAAATTCAACTGACCCGCAAAGCGCCCTTCTATATTCTGCCAGCATCGCACATCAAGCCTGGCATGCTGGTGCCAGTGACTGGCCGCAACGGCAATATCGATGAAGACACCGTCGCTGCCGTCGAAATCGAAGAATACAAGGGTCCACTCTATAACCTGCAGGTGCGCGACCTGCACAATTTCATTGCCGGCAACTGGGTAGTCATGTGCTACCAGCCGCTAAGCCGGTTAACCGGAGACTAAATTTGTTTGATCCAATTGCCGCAACACTCCGCCAGCTCAACGAGCGTCAGCTCGAGGCCGTAAAAACAACTGAAGGCCCGCTTCTGGTAATCGCCGGTGCCGGGTCAGGCAAAACCAGAATGCTGACAGTTCGCATCGCTTATCTGATCGAACATTGCCAGATCGATCCCGGTTCAATTCTGGCGGTTACCTTTACCAACAAGGCGGCGCGCGAGATGCGCGAGCGTGTACAAGACATGGTACCCGGCGCCCACCGGGTCACCCTGACCACTTTTCACTCTTTCTGTTGCCAGTTGCTGCGGCGCTGGCACAAACACGCCGGCTTTGTCGACGGTTTTACCATTTATGACGAGTCAGACAGTGAGAAGCTCATCAAAAATGTGCTCAAGGAACACAAGGTAGACCCCAAACGGTTTTCGCCGAAAGCCGTGCTGGGCTTTATTTCACAGGCAAAGAACGAACTGGCCAGACCGGAAGACTATCTACAACTGGCCGGCCCCGGGCCTGCCGCTGCAACCACCCAGAAGCTTTACGCCTCTTATCAGGCCCAGCTGCAGATAAATCAAGCGGTAGATTTTGACGATCTGATCTTTAAGGCTTACTATCTGCTCAGAGATAACCCTGAGTTGCTCAACCGCCTGCAGAACCAATATCAGCATTTTCTCGTCGATGAATACCAGGACACCAACCATGCGCAGTATCGCCTGATATCGTTGATATCTTCGGCGTCGCGCAACCTCTGTGTTGTTGGCGACGAAGACCAGTCGATCTACAGCTGGCGCGGGGCCACTATCCGCAACATCCAGGACTTTGCCACTGATTTCGCAGGAGCGCACATAGTCAAACTCGAACAAAATTATCGCTCGACCCAGGTAATTCTCGATGCGGCCGGCGCCGTCATTGCCAAGAATAAAAGCGCCCACCCGAAGAGACTGTGGACCGACAAGTCGGGTGGCGAACTGATAAGTTTTTACCGGGCCTCCGACGACCGCGAAGAAGCAGAACTGGTGGCGCGGCAGATCAGGCAATTCGAGAACAAAGGTATCGAACTCGGCGAAATGGCGCTGCTGTTTCGCATGAACAGCCAGAGCCGGCCATTCGAACAGGTTTTTAAAAAAGCCGGCATAGCCTACGACATGACCGGCGGCACCAAGTTCTTTGACCGGCGTGAAGTAAAAGACATTCTTGCCTATCTGCGATTTATCGACAACCCGAATGACAGCATTGCGCTCGAGCGCATCATCAATACCCCGAAGCGTGGCATCGGGCAGACCAGCATTGACAAGCTGGCCGCCAGCGGCCCCGGCAGCCTGTGGGAGAACGTGTCGGTTGAGGGGAAAAAGAATCCCAAAGGCAAAGTCGCCAGATTTTGCCAGCTGATCTCAGCATTCGTCGAGGCGTCAGAATCGTTGGGCGTTTCGCAGTTGTGCCACAAGATCATCGACGACATAGAATACATAGATTATCTCAAAAACGATGACCCGGAAACCGCCGAAGAGCGTGCGCAGAACGTTAAGGCCATCGTTTCCGACATCCGCTATCAGGAAGAAGACAACCGCGACCTCAAACTGCACGATTACCTGGCTGACACAGCACTGCATGCCGCAGTTGACGATCTCGACCAGAACCAGCAGAAAGTGCATCTGATGACCCTGCATAATGCCAAGGGGCTTGAGTTCAGGGTAGTCTTTCTGGTTGGTATGGAAGAAGGAATTTTTCCGCATCATTCGTCACGGGAAGAACCGGAACAGCTTGAAGAAGAGCGGCGACTCGCTTATGTCGGCATGACCCGGGCGCGTGAATATCTGGCGATGACTGCTGCCAGCCGCCGCATGATGTTCGGCAGCTGGGGCAGCAACCCGGTTTCGCGCTTCGTCGCTGAAGTGCCGCCACATCTGTTTATCGGCCGCGGGAACAGCACGGCAACACGAGCCTACGAGCAGGGCGGCTCAGCAATTCCCGGCGCCATTCGCAGCAAGCCGGTATCGACCCCTTTCCACACGAAGGCGACATGGTCATCAGAAAGAAATTCTGCCGGCAGCCACAACGATTCTGCTGGCACGACAGCCGGAACCATGGTAAATTTAAAACCGGGCGTAATGGTTACGCACAAAATTTTCGGATCAGGCCGCGTAGAAGAAACGTTGGGAGCTTCTCTAGCGGATTTTCGGGTAACCGTAAGATTTGAAAAGCACGGAACCAAAACATTGCTCTTGCAGTATGCTACACTTCAGGTTATAAATAGCGAAAAAGCATAGGAGGTCACGAAATGCGATTTTTACGATTTGTCTGGAAACTGTTTGTAATGGCCAGCGTTTTCGGCATTGGCTACATCATTGGTCGCGAACACAGTTTTGAAGAAGAAGAAATGTGGGAAGAAGAAGCCGAAAAGGAAAATAAAACCGACACTGGCGCTGCCAGCGGACCCAGCGTAGAAAAAGAATTTAGCCTTGAGAACGCGACAGCGACAAAAGTCTCTATAGTTGGCACTTTCAACAACTGGAACAAGGATGCCAATCCGATGACCCTCGAAAACGGCGTATGGAAAACCAGTATCAGCCTCAAACCGGGCAAACATGAATACCAGTATGTAATCAACGACACTGACTGGATTCTTGATCCCAAGCAGAACATAGCTGTAGAGAACAAATACGACGGCAAGAATTCAGTAATTGAAGTCGGCTGACAATAAGCCGGCAGACTATATTTCTGTGACCGTTAGTTACTGCATGTATCTAGTACAAAGAAAGTTATAGCAAAATGGTCAAGAAAATCTATCTCGAGGAAATCTGCGACCGCGAAAACCTGAAAAGTTTTCTGAGTCGCTTTCGTCGTTTGACCGGCCTGAGTATAGTGCCCTTCAATGAGCGCGGCGAAGCCGTAATCGGCAAACTCGAAGATGTTTTCAAAGGCATGGCAGATGCCTCTGAATTTTTTGAATACCCGACCAGCGAACTGCTCGAGCGACCAGATGGTTCTCAGGTAAGGCTGATGAAGCTCGAATATCGCGGCCATCTTTATGGCGCCATACTGCTCGGGCCATTCCTGTTTCCTGAATCGCAATTCAAAGGCAAACAGCGACTGCCAGTTATGACAACAGAGCAGATCGAAGCCGCTGTCGAATCGGTAGAGAGCTTCTTCATACAGATGATCGATCTGGCCGCCGAAAAAGAATCGCTCGCCCGCAAAGAGAAGATTCTCTCGGTTCTCGAAGAGGCCTCGAATATCATGAATTCAAGTCTGGAGTTCCAGAATCTGCTTGAGTTCCTGATGGATATAGCGATCGAAATCACCGGAGCAACCTGTGGCGCACTGCTTCTGCGCAAAGAAGGCAAGAACTACCTCGAAGTTGCGGTTGCCAGGGGTAAATACCCTCAGGAAGTCAAAAAAATCAGAGTTCCTTTTGGCGAAGGTATAACTGGTTGGGTTGCCAGTAACAAGGAAGCGCTCAACGTACCTAACGTTCTGCTTGAGCCCCGCTACATCGAGACCCCAGAAACTATCTATTCAGAAATGGCTGTGCCACTGCTTGTCGGCGAAACTCTGATCGGTGTCGTGGCCGTCGATTCTTCAGAACTCAACGCCTTTTCGAAAGACGACGTTCTTTCGCTGAATACCCTGGCCTCTATGGTAACCAAGGTTCTCGAAAACGCCAGACTGCTGGCCAACTCGAATCAGAAACTTAAAGAACTCTCTCGTGTTTTCAGTATTTCCGAGTCGCTTTCGGCACGTTCTCTCGATCGCCCTGGCTATTGTGACATCCTCAAAGAAGTGTGCGATGCTCTTGGCTGTGGCGCTTCTTCGCTGATGCTATATAACAGCGACAAAGAAGAACTGCTGATGCACGCGTTTTCCGGCCTTCCCGAAGAACTTGACTCATTGTCGATCCCCAAGGGCAGAGGTTATCACGGCTGGGTAGTTACTCAGCAGAGGCCCCTGCTTATCCAGGATATCCAGAACGACAACACGATCCAGAAGTGCAATTTTCTCGACCACTTCGCCAGGGCCGCGCTGGTAGTGCCGTTGATGGCATCCGACAACCGTTTTATCGGCACTCTGTCGATATACCACACCGACGAATCAGACCCGATTTCAGATTCTGACCAGGATCTGCTCAACACCATCGGGCGCATCATAACCTCGCATTTTGAGAACGAGCGCCTGTTCAACGATTCAAAACGCAAACTCGACTACCTGTCGACTCTGTACAAAGTCGGCTACTCAGTTTCGAAGACACTTAACATCTCAAAACTTTTCGACACTATTCTGCAGCAGGTGCAGGAAGTGATGAACGTCGAAAACTGTTCGCTGATGGCTTATGACCCGCTCAACGAAATGCTTACCCTCGACGCTGCCATCGGTCTACCAAGCAACATGGTCGGTCAGATTCAGGTCAAGGTCGGGGAAGGCATAGCCGGCTGGGTTGCGCAGAATCGCAAACCGGTGCTGTTGAAGGATGTTTCCAAGGATATGCGTTTCGCCAACCACCACGGTCGGCTTGATTACAAGACCAGATCGGTTCTTTCCGTGCCAATCATGCATGACAACGCACTGCTTGGCGTCCTCAACGTCAACAACAAACGTAGTGGCGAAGCATTTTTTGAAGACGACCAGAACCTGTTGCTCGGCATTTCAGGCCAGATTTCGCAGGCTATCGCCAATGCCAGTCTGCACGAAAAGACCGACATGCAGGTCGCCGAGCTCAGTCTGATTCAAGAACTCGGCAAGGCGGTCAACTCATCGCTCGATCTTGATTCGGTTCTCAACTATTTTATCGATATGACCACGCGCATCACCGACTCTGACCGGGCAACCCTGATGCTCTATGATGATGTGAATCAGGAACTCTATGTTGAAGTCAGCCGTGGCTTCGACGACATGGGGGTTCTTGACGTCAAACTCAAACTTGGGGAAGGCGTCGCCGGCCGGGCCGCCCAGCTGAAACGCCCAATTAAGATCGAAAATACCGGCAAAAGTGCAGATTATAAAGAGTTGCCAAACATCAAGCGGAAAACTGATCTGACGCTTATTTCAGCGCCATTGATCAACAAGGATAACCTCGTTGGCGTCATCAACTGCGAACGCGTGCTCAGCAAAAAGGGCCCGTTCACTCCCGAAAATCTCGACCTGCTTGAGACACTTGGCTCACAGGCCTCTATCGCCATCGAAAACGCCAGACTTTATCACAACCTGCTCAACGTCTACCTCGAAACCATCAGATCGCTGGCTGCCGCCATCGACGCGAAAGACAGCTACACACACGGTCATTCGCGCCGCGTCACCGACCTGAGCGTCGGTATCGCCCTTGAAATGGGCCTGGCACGCAGCGAGGTCGATACTATCAGACATGCGTCGCTGTTGCATGACGTCGGCAAAATCGGCATTTCCGAACAGATACTGCTCAAACCCGGCCGACTGACCGATGACGAATTTGAAACGATCAAGTCGCACCCGCACATCGGTGCCGGCATTCTTAATTCAATCGAATTTCTCAAAAACGTCTGCGAGATAATCAAGCATCATCATGAACGTTTCGACGGCAAAGGCTATCCCGAAGGACTTGGTGGAACTGATATTCCGCTGGGATCTCGCATAATCTGCGTTGCCGACTCATTCGACGCCATCACTTCATGCCGCCCATACCGCAAACCACTGACTTTTGCAGAAGCGACCGAAGAGGTAAAACGCTGTGCCGGCAGTCAGTTCGACCCGTATGTCGTTGAAGCCTTTATCAGATTGCGCAATTCAAAGCATCGGCCACCATGGTTCAAGGGCGAGCTGCTCGACCAGACAGCCTCCGACGAATACCCCCTGCAACTCTGACGCAAACTCAGAAGCTTTCCAAATTCGCTACAAAGTTATGCTGTAGGATTGACTTTGCCAACAAAACACTCTATTATTTGCAAAATCTTTTTGCAGGAGTATATGAATGAAGAAACTGGCTCTGGTTATGGTTCTGGCTATTCTTATTCCGGTCAGCGGCTTTGCCTGGGATAAATCTTATCATCCCGACAATGCTGGCAAAATCAATTTTAACAAAGTCACCAGCATCGAGCTGCTTGGCTGGAAAAACGACCTCGAGGGTAGCATCCGCGTTGATGGCACACCGCTCGATCTCGACAGCGAAACGACAATCGGCGACGAAACCCGCGTTGGCTTCCGAGTTTCACACGTGCTCAACCATCGCGCCTCTCTTGAATTTTCATACATGAAGAATGATAATTCAGGCACAACGACCAAAACCTTCCAGTTTGAAAACGAAACCTATAAGGCAGGAGCTAACATCAGACTGCAGAACAGCTGGTTCGACCTTGCCTACAATCATAACCTGACCCGGTCAAAACAGGCTGACAAAGAGGGCCGCGAAGTTTTCTACCTCGACGGTATCTTCGGCGTTAAATTCAGTAATGCAGAAATCAGCGTAACTGGTAACGACAACATTACCAACGCTTATATCGATGAAAAATGGGACGAATCCTTCCCGGTGCCCTACTTCGGCCTGGCAGCCGGCGGTCAGATTGCTGACAACCTCTGGCTCAAGGGTTACCTCAAGTACATCAAGATTAACGCCGGCGGCGGCGATGCCATGCATAACGACTACGGCATCAACCTTGCCCTCAGACTCAATCCGAACAACAAAGACAACACTGAATGGTTCGTCGATCTTGGCTACCGCGGCGTCAAATATGATCTCGAAAAAGACGGCGACAAAGCTGACCTCAGATACACCGGCCCGACTTTCGGCGTATTCGCAAGATTCTGATCTAACGTAGCTGTTTAACCAGCCCGGAGCCGTCTCTATGACGACTCCGGGTTTTTATTTACATTTCTTTGCATTGGCGAGGTTGCCTCAGTTGCAATAAAGCGTTAATCTGTGAATCAGTAAGCAGATTAAATGATAGTCGAACCTCGCAGTCAGCCACTCAATGTTGCTGATTGCAAAAGCTAGGGGTGACAGATGAAAAACTACTTTTTACTGACAATACTGCTGACCGCGGCTCTTTTGGCGCCATTGCGGGCAGAACCGGAAACAGCCAGCAGCACCGCAACCACCGGCGAAAAACACTGGACACTTGAAGACTGCCTCAAATACGGGGTAGCCATGCATCCTCAGGTTAAAATTGCAGCAAGCACTGTAGCGTCAAGCAAGGCGCGGCTGCTGCAGGCCCGTTCCGGGCATGACCCGCAGGTTGCCATGCGCGCCAGCTGGCAGCGGTCAAAAAGCGAACTGCCGGCCCGCCCTTCCAGTGACAGCACTTCAGAAAGCCTCTCTGTATCAAAAACTCTTTATGATTCAGGGCAGCGTGAACTCTCGGAAAAGGCGGCACGCGAGTCAGTCGCCGCAGCTGAAGCCCGCTACGAATCGACGCTCACCGATGTTGCGGCCAGCATAAAAAACGCGTTTTACCGGGCACAGCAGGCGCAAGCTTTGCTGCAGGTGCGGCTCGAAACCCTTGCCGGTTACGAGAGCCACCTTGAAAAGGTTGAGGGCTTCGTCGAAGTCGGCAGTCGACCGCCTTTCGATATCACCAGAGCCCAGGTAGACGTCGCCAACGCCCGCGTCGATCTGATAAGTGCGCGCAGTCAGCTCAAGGTCACCATTGCCAACCTTGCACGGGCAATTGGGCTTGAAACAAGTATAAGTATAGCCGGTATCGAGCGCATCGACCTGCCAAACGTTGACCTGACGACAAAAAAGCAGCTGCTGCAGGAAGCATTGCAGCGGCCAGAAGTCAGATCAGCCGAATTTCAGCGCCAGGCCTCTGCCTATGGCGTCAGCGAAGCAAGAAAAAGTCTCAGCCCCAGCCTATCTGCTTCGGCTGATTATCGCTGGTCCGGCAATGTCTCGCCCCAGGATCAGCAATGGGGAATGGGAGTCAGCATGTCGTGGCCGGTTTTTGATGGCTCATTGACGCGCGCGCGCATAGATTCGGCAAAGAGTCAGCTCGATAATTCCGCCGCAACGCTCGAAAACCTGCGGCTGGCAGTCACCGCCGAACTCGAAAATACGCTCACCGGCGTTTCTGATGCAATAGAGCGCTACGATGCCACCAGTTATCTGGTGCAGCAGGCGAGTGAAAGCCTGCACCTGGCCGAGGCACGATATTATGCCGGCCTGAGTTCACCTATAGAAATTACTGATGCCCGCGTCGAATTTGCGCGGGCACGCGGCAGTCAGGTAGTCTCATACTTTGACGGACTGATCGCCTGGAGCGAACTTGATCGAGTTCTTGGCCGACTACCGGCTGAATTACGCCAGATTGAGATCGCTGATGAATCTTCTGATGGGAGTTCTGAACAATGAAATTCAAAATAATACTGGTAATTCTGCTGTTGATTTTTCCGATAGCCCTGATTGGCTGGTATATGACCAGTAAAAGTAACGGCCAGCGCACTTTTTCGACCGACAAAATCACAGTCGGCAACATCAGAAACTTCATCTCGGCTTCTGGCTCACTGGCTGCCATTACCACGGTGGAAGTGGGCTCACAGCTCAGCGGCAACATAGAAAAGCTCTACGCCGATTTCAATGATGAAGTAAAAGCGGGGCAGCTCGTCGCCCAGTTGGAGAATTCGACCTACCGCGCCCAGCTGCTGCAAGCGCAGGCGAACCTCGAAAACGCCCGCGCCACCGAACTCGGTATCGAAGCACAGGCAAAAAACCTACAGGCTTCCCTGCTCACAGCCAAAGCCGAAATTCAGGTGAGTCGCGCCAATATCCGCAAGGCAGAAGTTGCAGTAGAAGATTCCGAGCGCAACCACCGCCGCATCAAGGAACTGTTTGAGCGCAAGCTTGTCGCCGCTTCAGATCAGGACTCGGCCCTTACCACGCTCGAATCGCAGAAAGCCTCTCTCACCGCAACAAAAGCGCAACTTGAGTCTTCCAAGGCCAGAGAAATGGCGATAATGGCACAGTTCGAAGCGCTCGATGCCGACCGTTCTGGGGCAAAGGCCCGAATCAGACAAATGGAAGCTCAGTTGAGTGTTGCCCAGATCAATCTCGATCGCACCCGCATTTATTCGCCGATCGATGGTGTTGTCATTTCGCGGGCTGTCGATGAGGGCCAGACTGTGGCAGCGAGTCTACAGGCTCCCAAACTTTTTGTCATCGCCCAGGATCTCAAGAAAATGCAGATAGATACCGCTGTCGATGAAGCTGATATTGGCGTGGTCAAACAGGGACAGAAAGTAACATTCACGGTTGATGCCTATCGCAATCGCTCATTCAAAGGCGTTGTTGATCAGGTAAGGCTGTCGCCGCAGGAAACCTCAAATGTCGTTACTTACTCAGTAATGGTGACGGTAGATAATGACGATCTTGCGTTGAAACCTGGAATGACCGCCAACGCCGAAATAATTACCGGCGAACGCGAAGGTGTTCTGCGTCTGCCCGCCCGCACACTTTATTTTAAGGCTCCCGAAGATTTTTCACGGCTGGCAAAAATGCAGAAGAAAGATCGCGCCAAGCTGGCCACCGATACGCTACCGGTCTGGATTCTCGACGAATCTGGCAATCCGAGCTACAAAACGGCAAAAATCGGCATCTCAAATCAGGATTACATTGAAATTCTCGACAACGAACTGAAAGAAGGAGATAAGGCAATAGTCGGCATTCAGGGCGCTACCAGTAACGGCGACAACTCTTCGAACCAGGCCAGAAGACGACCTTCTATAAGGCTCTGAAATGAACACTCCACTACTCGAAGTTAAAGAGCTCTGCAAAACCTACTTCATGGATGGAGTATCGGTAAGAGCCCTGCGCCACGTCAACCTGAGCTTTCATCTTGGCGAATTTACCTCTATCATGGGTGCTTCTGGTTCCGGCAAGTCCACGCTGATGCACATTCTCGGCTGCCTCGACCGGCCAACCTCGGGACATTACTATATCGAAGGCAAAGATGTCTCAAGTTTCAGCAAAAACCAGCTGGCACTGGTGCGCAACAAAAAGATTGGTTTCGTTTTTCAGGGTTTTAACCTGCTGTCACGCACAAGCGCTCTCGAAAACGTCGAACTGCCAATGGTTTATGCCGGCATACCTTCTGACGAGCGCAGGGAAAGGGCGATGCAGGCGCTGGAATCAGTCGGCCTGAAAGGTCGCGAAAACCATCACCCAAACCAGCTATCAGGTGGTCAGCAGCAACGCGTAGCCATCGCCCGCGCTCTGGTTAACCGCCCGTCAGTTATTCTCGCCGACGAACCGACCGGCAATCTCGATTCGTATTCGAGCGTCGAAATAATGGGAATTTTTCAGAACCTCAACAAACAGGGGATTTCAATCGTTCTCATCACGCATGAGCCTGATATCGCACTGTATACGACACGCATTGTCAGGCTCTCTGACGGCGTCATTCTCTCTGATGAACCCGTAACCGAACAGCTTAATGCGAAGGAAGAAATCAAAAAACACTCACGTCCGAATGACAGCGAGGAGGACGAAGCATGAGTTTTCTGGGAATCATAAAACTTGCCTTCATAAGTCTTGGCAGAAACAAGATGCGCTCGTTCCTTACCGCGCTCGGCATTATTATCGGTGTTACATCTGTCGTTGGCATGGTTGCACTCGGTCAGGGTGCCTATTTCTCGGTACAGGAAAACATATCAAAAATGGGCACCAACCTGATCATGGTCATGCCTGGCGGCGGCAAACAGAGAGGCTTTCGCGGCCCTCCCGGCAGTATGAACACCCTCACCCCTGAAGATGGCGAAGCGATTGCACAAATGTGTCCATCAGTTGGCAAGGTGACTCCGATTGCCAGAAATTCCGGCCAGGTGGTCTTTGGCAACCAGAACTGGTCGACCAGCGTCATGGGCGTAAACGACCATTATCTCGATATCTCGTCGCGCGAGGTCAGCAACGGACGTTTTTTAACCCCGGCAGAAGTGCGCGGTGGCCACAAAGTATGCGTAATTGGCGAAACTGTCGTCGAGAACCTTTTTGGCAATCTCACCCCTATCGGACAGACGATAAGATATAAAAAGCTGCCGCTTACTGTTGTCGGAGTGCTGAAGTCGCGCGGCGAAGCATCGATGGGCGGCGACCAGGATGACCTGATGCTTTTGCCATTCAGTGTTGTGCAAAGGCGCCTGCTGGGCATTACCCACGTAAACATGCTGCAGATATCAGCAAAAGACTCGGATTCTGTCGAATCGGCAAAAGAAGAAATCAACCAGCTGCTTATGCGCCGACATCGCAAGAATACCGAAGAAGATGCCGACTTTTCGATTCACACACAGGATGACATCGCAGAAATGGCCGGCCAGACGTTGGCCATCATCGGCCTGCTGCTGGGCAGCATAGCGTCAGTATCGCTGCTGGTAGGAGGCATTGGCATCATGAATATCATGCTGGTTTCGGTTACCGAGCGCACCCGTGAAATCGGCATAAGAATGGCTATTGGCGCGCGGACCACCGACATTCTCTATCAGTTTCTCGTCGAAGCCGTGGTTTTAAGCTGTATCGGCGGGATCCTCGGAATTGGTGGCGGCTACGTTCTATCGACTATTATCGGGCATTTCGTCGAGTTCACCCCGGTGGTATCGAACGCTTCAATTGTGATTTCCATTGTGTTCTCAGCTGCAGTCGGCATTTTCTTTGGCCTTTACCCGGCCTGGAAAGCCTCACAGCTCGACCCTATCGAAGCCTTCAGATATGAGTAACTACAGGGTGTCGCCGAGATAGACGGTGGTGAAATCGGTGGGTGGAAATTGTTTGAGCGGCCCGATCAGGGAACCTGGATAAAAGCGGTATTTTTCGAGCTGCGCAATCGGCAGCCATTCAATGCCGGTCTGCATGGCATCCTGGCTGACAGCACCGCTGCTGGCAGGCTCTTCCAGCAGTCGGCATAAAAACATGAACTCGATCTGATGAATGCTGTTGTCGTATTCAGCCAGCTCGTGATTGGCCGAAATGTATTCGCGCACAAAATAGAGACTGCCAACCTCGATACGGGCGCCGATTTCTTCATGGCACTCGCGCATGACTGCGTTTTTGAGGGTTTCACCGTGATCCTGGCCGCCGCCCGGCAACAGATAAAAGTCGCCGAGCAGATCACGGTTTCTAGTACACAAAACTTTGTCATCTCTGATTATCAAGGCCTTGGCAGAATTACGCAACGGCTTTTTGGGCATGGTATAGGCAGACTGCTGATTATTCGGTAACGACATCACTTTCCTTTGCACTGACAACGATTTGATCCTTCTGCGCGCGCACGAAAAAGTGGGCAAAAAATGACATGGCACGGCATCCAAAAAGCCTTTCAAGTTCTTCACCGGCCGGCGCTTCGATGAATATACTGTTCCCGCTTGGCGTGGCGGCAAAATCGACAAGATTGCCGGCAAACTCGCGCAGACCGCCGACCATAGCCTCGACCTGGCGCAGCATCTGCTCCCTTGCATCGGCATCGGGAACGAAAAGCTGCAGCTTGGTCAAGCGTGAGCTGATTATCAGCCTGGCATAGCGCAGAGGTTCGAGCCAACCGGGAAATTCTTCGGCAAAATCATTACGGATGGCCGCCACATTGACTTCTACCGCCATGGCCGGGCGCACCCTGACCATTTTGGCAAAGGCATCAAACTCTTTGCCCAGCAGGTTGCGCCGAGATTCAAGCTGCGCCAGGACATTTCCCGAAATATCATCGGGGCATACCAGCATTTCATCAGATGATACCTGCAGATAGAGTTGTTGCTCCTCATGCAGGGGAAAACGCAGGCGGGCAATCACCACATTATCGCCGACAACGGCTTTTTCATTGCCAATTGAAGCTGCGAGCTTCTGGCGATCGAACTCGCCGCGCAGAATCACGGCAAAATTCTGCCGGCTGGAGAAATATACATATAGTTCATAGGGTTTTATATGACCGCTTAGAATCCGGTCATTGAGAAGATTTTCGGCAATGTTTCTGATGTGATTGCCCATGGTCTTATCGGCACCGCGCGCTATGCACAGGCTCTCGATCTGGCTGACGATTTCCTGCCCGGCATTCAGTGAGGCTTCGCCGCCATCATAAAGTCCAGAGGCCGTGAAATTGCTGTAAAAAGCCAGAAGCGGCTCAACCAGAGGTGCCGGAAAGTATTCAGCCGCTGGCTGATTGAAGCCACTCAGCATGAATACTGCAGTGAACATGACAATAACAAAAATAGTAGTGAGTCTGCTGTCTTTCATCGCTAACTGTATCGGAAAGAGTGCGGACAAATTTCACCATAATTCGATAACGATTACCGCTACGCTGAGCACGACTTGGAGAAGATAGTTGAATTTTACAAGCGTCTTTTGTCAGATGAACATAAATAAACTTTGGAAAGCTGTCGATGCAGAGCGTCATGAAGTGGAAGCTTGTGTCGATTTGCCGAAACAGATATTATGCCGGCCTTACCGGGCTGGTGCTATTGCTGCTTTTGCTGGCTGGCAGTGCCACGGCCGAAGCCGCCGCCTGGAAACTCAGCCGTAATTTCTGGTCAGAAGAGGACGAAAAGGCATACAGCAACTTCATTGTCACCCTCGGCCGCTCGAAGCATTCAAACTTGAATCGCTTTATAAAAGACCCCAAGACCAACCCGCTGTACGGCGAAGAAGACAAAAAATTCAATCTTTCAGCTGACTGTGCCGACCTGCCCTATCTGATCAGGGCCTACGTCGCCTACAAGTTGCGGATACCTTTCAGCTACACCGCATCGATCGCAGGCAGGGGTGGTGACCAGCGCTACAGCAAGGGCAACCGGCCGACCAGTTTTAAAGACCAGGATTACTTCAAGTCACCACAGCACCTGTTCAATCAGGTCGTGCTGGTTAACTCAGGATATTTCAGAACTACTGCCGAAATTGAAGATTCAGACTTTTATCCGGTGAAAATCACACGAAAGTCGGTAGTGCCGGGCACCATTTATTACGACCCCGACGGTCATATCGCCATTGTCTACGAAGTTGAAGACAACGGTCGCATCAGGGTTTTCGACGCGCACCCAGATCACAGCATTTCAAAGCCCTGGTTCGGAGCCAAGTTTACCCGTGGCAGCAAGGAAAACGGCGGCGGATTCAAGCGTTGGCGGCCAATTCGTTATACCTCCGAGGGCAAGATTATCAGAACGCGCAACCATAATCTGCCCGACTATTCAGCCGACGATCAGTATCGGCGCACTTTCAGCGCCAGGGGTCGCCAGGGAATCGGTTATCATGAGTATGTCAGACTCACTCTCTGTGACGATGCCAGAAAAAACGACCCGGTCAGCGAATTTGCCTTCATGATGAAAGATCTGCATGAAGACATCAGTTATCGGGCGGTGGCTGTCAGCCTGAGTATCGAGAAGGGCATCAACAAAAGATCGCATCCTGGCGCACTGCCATGGAACATCTACGGCACCGACGGTATCTGGGAAGAATTTTCGACACCCTCGCGTGATGCGCGGCTCAAGGTAGCGTTTCGTGAGTTTTACGATCGCACCCGCCAGATGATCATCGAGGCTGAGCAGAATCATGCCGCCGGCGGCCCGGCTTACGCCAGACAACTGGCCGCAGCGTTTTTGCAACAATACCAGATATTGAACCAGCAATTATCGGTGAGTTATGTGAATTCACTCGGTAAGCGCATATTACTGAGTTTTGACGATATCAGCAACCGTTTGTTCGACATGTCTTTCGATCCATATCATTCAATAGAATTCAGATGGGGAGCGCAAGGCGAAGAACTGGCAAGTTCGCCTGACGACCAGACTAAACGCCGCTTTTATCAACTGGAATATCGCCTGCGCAATCAGCTCGAGCGTGTGTACAACCAATCGACTCCTCTCAGCATGGGCCCGGAAAGCCCCCCGATGATTGATGTCTGCGGCTGGCTGGCGGGTTATCTGCGTGGGCAATCCGTTGATGCAACAATGCTGGCATTCAATCGCGAAGTAATCGCGCCGCTGCCGCCGGTTCAGCCAGCGGAAACCAGCAAGCCACAGGAACCTGCGCAGAAGCAGGCAACAGCGCTGGCCGTTTCCGCAAAATCTGTAAAAACAGAAACTGCTGCCACAGAGTTATCTGCTAAGAAAGCAGCAGACAAAGGAAAAATCTGGGATTCCCTGCTTGAAACAGGCGATGTTTTTGCCGCTGCGATGGTCAACCCCGACAATTTTGTCGTGGCCAGCGAGGACTGAACTTTGAATTTTTGGTTAAAGAAAGTCATCTTTGCTCCGATAATATGAGCACCTTTGCCAGTTTTTAAATCTATCAGGAGGTTAAGCATGTTTGTTCTGTCACTGGCTATCGTTATGCTTCTGTTCATAGCTCTTGTCACCCACCCCGAACGCTGGCCGGAAAAATGCGCGAGCTTTCTGCGACAACACCATATAAACAATGGCTGAGCAATATTCAATCGCCGAAGTAAGCCGCCTGACCGGATTGCCGGCACACACGCTGCGTTATTACGAGCAGCAGTTTCCCATTTTGCTCGGGGTTGAACGTTCACGCGGCGGGCATCGAATTTACCGCAAACATCACCTCGACATCATCAGTCGTATCATCAAACTGCTGAAAGACGAAAAGGTCAGTATCAAAAGGGCGCGCGAACTGCTGGGCGAGCCTGAAGCAATGCACAGCGACGAACAGGTTGCAACAGAAACCAGTAATGAAAGCAACGGCCATCTTGCAAGCATGCTTAATCTGGTTCTGGAACGGCTAGATCTTCTGTGTCGCAACAATGAAAGCCGCGACATCCTGCTGATGAATCTTCTCAAGAATCAGCCTTCCGGCCAGAAGCACGAACTGCTCGATCAGATCGCGCGCTGCCGCCAGGAAAACCGCGAGACCATAAAACTCTGCCAGACCGTTATTCAGCGAGGCATCAAAGCCAACTGAACGCCAGGGGGAACGAATGCACATTGACGTAGCTTTTACACCGGCCGAAGTGCAGGCACTTGCCAGCAAGGTCTGCATTGTTATCGATGTCGTCAGGGCAACCTCCAGCCTTACGGTTATCATGTCGAAAAAGCCTCGCAAGGTCATTCTCACCACCACAATTCAGAAAGCGACCAAGTTCGCCGCACAGCAGACAGTACACCCACTTCTATGCGGCGAGCGCAAAGGCGTGGCGCCCGAAGGTTTTGATTTTGGCAACAGCCCGCGCCAATATTTCGACGCCGATCTGCAGGATCGCGTTCTGATCTTTACATCGAGTAACGGCACTCGCGCCGTAGCCGATCTGGTAATGGCACCGCATGTCTATCTCGGCTGCTTTCTCAATGCCGAAGCGGTGACCAAAAAGGCATACTCTAATGCCAACAGCAGCAACATGGACATACTGCTTGTCTGCGCTGGCCGCGAAGAAAAATTTGCGCTCGATGACGCTTACTGCGCTGGTTTTCTGGTGACAAAACTGATGTCACATATTTCGGCACAAAACAGCTTTGAACTGGGCGATGGAGCTCAGGCAGCCGTCGGGATTTACGGCTACTATCGCGACGACCGTCGCCTGCTCGACATGTCAGGCGCCGGCAAGGCGGTCAGCGAAATCGGCCTCGCCGATGACCTCACCTTTCTGCTGCAGCGCGATCTCTTCGACTGTGTTCCAGAGCTTATCCAGAAAGACTTTCCCGAGCCTGAACACGGCTTTTCGGTTCTGGTCTGATATTTCTTAACAGCGCGCCGGCAATGTGCTAGAATCTGACAAGTAAACCCACATTTTCTGGAGCTGCGCAGTGAACTTGCCGCCGAACCCATTTCAGCTGAAAAAGCATGCCGACGACATACTCGAAATAATTGTAAACGAGCCGATCACTCCGCATCACAAGGCCTTTGCCGTGCTTCAGGCAATGGTGCAGAAGTTCTCCTATGTTATTTTTACGCTGACTGAAACGGCTTCACTGCATCCCGCCCTCGAGCCACTTTTTCCTGAAATGCAGTTGCTGGGAAGCCTGCTCGTCGTCGCCGCCGATCCTGTGCAGACCCCTTTTCCATTGCGCGGCATAAAGGTTTTTGCTGACGTTCATGCTGCCCGCACACGAATACGCAACGACCACCAGATAGAGACGGTAGTCGGGCGCATCATTAAACTGCCCGCTTTTTCCGGATCAGTCAGCGAGATTTTGCGCATGTTGCTGAACCCGGAAGTCACTTTCGAGCAAATCGAAGAAGTCACTAACAAAGACCTTCTACTGGTCAGTCGCATGCTTAAAATCGCTAACAGTTCGACTCTTGGCAACCGTATGAAAATTGACGACCTCAAAACAGTCGTTAAATTTCTGGGGATTGAAGGTATTCGCCAGATACTCATTCAGGAAACCTTCAACACACTTGCCCGTGAATTCGCCAGGGTTAACGACAAAATCTCCCACATGCGGCGCTGCTCTGCCCTGTCTGCCCATGTCGGCAAGTTGATTGGGGCTGATCTGGCACTGATCGGCAAAATCAAGGCAGCCGGGTTGATGCATGACATCGGAGCACTGGCATTGTCTTTTCATGGTGCCGCAGAATATATCGGAATACAAAGAAGGGTTCGATCAGAACGTCTGGCTGTTTGCGAAGCCGAAAAAGACGCGTTTGGCTTCGATCATCAGGAAATCGGCGAGCGCCTCGCGAAAGAAATGTCATTACCGGCTTACATTACCAATGCCGTTGGTAATCACCACAATGTTGATTTCGAGCAACACGATCTTGTTTCGATGTCAGTAATGGTCGCCAATGGCTTTCTTAATGAACAGATCGAGCAGGTCAGCGCCACCGACTACGAAAAATTCATGCCGGCTCTATCAGAGGAACGTGAAAAAAACATGCGGCTGCATCCGCAAAAAAAGCCGGCAAAACCGGTCGAAACTGTCGATAATGAAGATGGCGACGGCGAAGAACCGGCCCAGGATCTGTTCAGTTCAGCGAGAGTATGTGCGCTGCTCAAGGAAGAACTCGACAATATCATCATGGCTTCGCAATCCGGAGAAATATAAAAAGAACTGACAGCAGCTATTGTTGCCGGAGACAAAATTATGGCAGAACAATATCATTTTCAAATTGTGAACCATGGCGACAATGTCTTCGAAATGATCGTCGGTGACGTTATAAAACCAGACCATCAAGTAGCCGAAGCCCTCGGCATACTGCTCAAAAAATGCGATTTCGTCATTCTTTCACTCAAGAAAGACGCGGTTTTGCACGCGAGTTTCACCGAAAAAATGGCTGAGCTGTCAGCTGGCGGTCGCCTTCTGGTAGTGGCGCAGGAAGACGAACAGATTCAGGTAAACCTGCATCCGACAAAAAAATTCCATGAACTACAGGCTGCGCAAAACCGTGTTATCGGCGAGCGCAATCTTGAAAGAATACTCAAAAACATCGAGACCCTGCCGCTGATGCAGTCTTCTGCCAATAAACTGCTCAATATGCTACGCGACCCTGAAGTAACCTTTGAAAACATCGAAGAAGTAACCAGTAAAGACCCAAAGCTGGTCATGCGCATGCTCAAAATTGCCAACAGTGCTGTGTTCATGCGCCGCATGCCGTTCGAGAATCTCAAGGCAGTGGTTACCTATCTCGGTCTTGATGGCATCAGAGAAATTATTCTACAGGAAACCTTCGACGGTTTTGCCAAAGTTTTCGCCAATCAACGCGAAAAACTTGCACACATGCGTCGCTGCGCGCATCTTGCCACCTGGATCGGCAAGCTCATCGGTGCTGACATAAATCTTCTCAGCCGCATGAATTCAGCCGGTCTGCTACATGACATCGGAGCACTCGCTCTCTGTTTCCACGACAGCCAGGAATACGCGCGTGCAACCATGAAGGTGCGCAACGACAAAAAGTCAGTATGCGAAGCCGAAATAGAGGTCTTTGGCATCGACCACCAGGAGCTCGGCATGCTGATGGCACAAAAAATCGGCATGCCTGACTATCTCTGGCCGGCCATGGCCCGCCATCATGACCGCGACGCGCCAGCAGGCGACCTGCTGCTGCCGTCGGTTATAACCGCAAACGGTTATCTCAACCAGTTCATCGAAAACCTGCCTTTTACACCATACGAGCCCTATCTGGCAGTTCTGGCCGAGAAGCGACGCAAAAAGGAAGCGGGCGGCAGGGTTCTTGCCAAACCCACGCATACCACTGCCCAGAATGCGGTTAACAGCCTTATCAATGGTAACGACGGTGAAGTTTTCAAGATTCCGTACGTTTACGAGATTCTCAAAGCAGAACTAGACCGCTTTATGCTCGCCGGCACCGAAGCCCAGGGCATGTAAACGCAAGATGGATTCTGCGACTTCGCGCAGAATGGGGAAAGCTGAAATATTCTGCTGGTTCTGGACAAAAACAGGTGTACCGGTTATCTTTATGGTAGAGGGATCTAATAAAGATAAACGCATGGAGGCGTACTATGGCTATCGGCCCGGTAAACAATCCTTATCTGCAACAGATTCTTTTCCAAAATCTGTCGTCTTCAACCATTCAGCCTAATCAGCTCAAAGATTCAACGCAGCTGCTCAATGCAGCCATGAATGCAAAAAACAGCACCGCCAATATTTCTGCTGCTGGCAGCAAAATTAACAAGGTCAGCCAGACTATTCGCAGCAGCGGTGACATGCAGGCATTTGAAGGGTTTCAGACGGCGATGCAACGCGCCGGCACTGCGGCAGACCCGATGCAGATGACAAGACTCGTAAACAGTGCTTCTTATGCTGCCAACAATGATGCAGCAGCGCTCAACAATTCCTTTGCCGGTCTGGCACGGACCATGGGGCAGAACGACAACGCATTTGTAGACAGCTTTAACAAGGCTTTCACCTCAACCGTCGAACAGACAGGCATGTCTGGGCTAAAATCCTTCAACCAGGGTTTTGCCAGCGTTGAAAAGGCTGATTATTCGAACTCTTCAGTCAGCCTGACCGATAATCTCAAGCAGTATTTTGCCACCGCAAATCAGGCAGTCACTTCCGGCAGGTCAGAAGAAGATTCGCTTTCCAACATGCAGCGGCTGGCCAAAGGCATTGAAATCAGTGAAAAGGCAGACGACATCTACAAGTTCTTCAATGAGTTTACCGGCGCCGAACCCACCAAAGGCTTTGCCTGACCCGACCTTCTCGAGCCAACGCAATTGTCCTGATCTCAGTCAGCAAAGACTGCGGCAGAAAGTGGTTCGAGCGTTATACTTTCGGCAGTAAGCGAAAAACCCGTCGGACTGACAATGGCTTCAGTTCCGGCGGTTTTTTCGTCAACCAGAACCTTTTTGCCGGTCAGATCTATGTCAAGCGTCAGTTTGCGCGCTTTGCTGTCGGCATTGATGAAGATGTAATAAGCTTCACCGCCAGTTGATTGGCAGCTGAAGGCGATAGCCAGATCTTCTTCGAGAATCTCGGGTGCCTTGATAAGCTGCACATTTTTATCGACAAGTTCTTTGCTGCCGAGCCGGAAGGCGTCAGTCGAACGTCGCAGCGCAATCAATCCGCGCATATAGCTGCTGGTAACCTGGTTAACTTCATACTTTGCGACATCGGTGGCTTTAGCCCAGTCAAACATGTTTATGGCATCTGATGAATCGTAAGAATCGTGAATGAAATACGGGTGTTTGAAAGGCTCTCCATCGGTATCGACAAAGACATGAAACTTGTGCTCCGGCGTATTCTGCCCCTTCCACTGTTTGCTGCGGCCGTATTCCTGGCCGGCATGCAGAAACGCTGTACCCTGCGAAGTCAAAATCAGAAGATTGCCGAGACGAAGCCGGCGATGGATTTCGCGGTCGTTTTCGGCGATCTCAGGATCTTTTTTGATCGACTGCGCGATAACATCGTAAGCCGGCAGGTTGTCGTGCGCTTCGATATATTGCACCATATCGCCGGGTGCGTCGGCCGGCGTATTCGAGGGCTGTCCCTTGATATTGTTGAACAGGCCGACAATATTGCGGGGACCGCCGGTCAGAAACATCGGGTCGCCCTCGCAACCGAAACCAGACTTGAGTTCGTTGCGCATTTCGTCGCTGAAAACACCGACGCTGTTGGTTCGCGCCATCCAATCCTGGTCGGCGGCCTTGCCGGCGAGCGACGGGTCTTCAAGATGACCTTTGAAAGTGCGCCAGCCTTCACCGATAAAAAGCGCCTGCGGGTTGATTGCGGCAGCGGCGTCGTATGCTTCCTGAACCGCATCAGAGGTGGCGTCGCCCATCATATCCCAGCGCATGCCGTCGATACCGTATTCTCTGAACCAGTGCTTAACCGAATCGATCATCAGCTTTTTTGCCATCATGTGGGTAGTGGCTAGATTGTTGCCGAAATCGCCGACAAAAGTGCCCCTGTTATCGCGGAAGAAGTAATAGTCAGGTACTATGTCGTTCAAAAAGCTGGCCTGCGCCATGTGCGTATAAACGACATCGAGAACTACGCCCATGTCGGCCTGATGAATGGCATCGACCAGGTCTTTGAACTCAGCGATGCGCAGCTCGGCATCAGCAGGATTCTCAGAGTAAGCGCCGTCGAGCGAAAAATAGTTCTGCGGGTCATAACCCCAGTTGTAATTGTTGTTTTTTGCCGAATAATGCAACTCGCGCTGCCCCATCTGCATTTCGTCGCCAAAATACCAGGCCATAACCGGCAAAAGCTGTATATGCGTTACACCAAGTGATTTTATATAGGGCAGCTTTTCGATAAAGGCGCGGTAGCTTCCCCATCTGTGGCTGAGTTCTTTTTCGATCGACGGGTCAGAAGTGAAGTCTCTGATGTGAACTTCGTAAATTATTGCATCTTCACGCTTCGTGTAACCATCGATTTTGGCCGGCGACGGCTTCTTGCCAACTACGGCGACATCTACGATCGCCGCCTTGCCGACGAAGTCGCGGCTGCTGCCGCCTGACTGCCCGGCAGCATCAACTGTAACCGCAGCCATCGAACGGGCATAGGGATCAAGAACTCTTTTGGGCGCCATTCCAGGGTTGCTGACTTCAAACTGGTAGTAGTAACCACGTGGGTCAGTCAGCCCTGCTGGAATACCACTGCCAATAGCGGCCGACCAGACACCACGCTCACCGCGCTGCATGTCGAGTCGCCCGATCTCGCGGTTCTGATCATCGCGGGCGAAAACAATCAATACAACCTTGTGGGCTAGTGGTGCCCACAGCTTCATTGTCGCAGCTCCATCGGCATATCGGCAGCCCAGATCGTCGCCAGCATAGGCGTATTGTTCATCGACAAGCTTCCAGTCGAGACCAGCGACCAGGACAGTGTCTGCCCATATAATTTTCAATGGATGCTGAGCAATACTGAAATCAGCCGCCAGCAAAGCCTGCGATGTTTCCTGATCAACAGCACAGGATTTGATTTTTACAGCTGCGCCATTTTTGTCGGTAACCTGAAGTTTTGCGGCCAAAGCGGCATCATCGAGGCCGGCAAGACTGTTGAACAGCAGTCTGATGTGCCCGGCCGACAGCACGGTCGCCAGCTGTAGATCGTTGTTAATCTTAAGTTCCGGCGAATTATAGACATTGTCGTCACCTGCCTGAACCCAGACCTGGCCCTGGTTTTCTGTAAGCTTTACCATTTTGCTGCCTCCCTCTTTTTCGCCCGAAGTCCGGTCAACTATCAAAAACCCCACCTGTTGTGCATCAGAGAGAAGCGCCACATCAAGATATACGCCAGATGAGTCGCTTGCCGTAAAAAGTGCCGCGCCATGCGGCCAGTCGGTCGAAGGCTCTCTGACTTCATCCCAGAGCCAGACGCCATAGCGCTGATAATCACCATCGACACGCTGGTAATGGATGCGCAGATGTCCGGGCAGCAGTTCTTCTGACGCCAGGCAGACGTTGCCCGTTCCCATGTGCAGTGTAATCACGAGCAGAACAAAAACCGGCCACACCTGTCTGGCTTGAAATTTCATCCGGTCACCTCACTGAATAATTATCAGCATGATACAGACAAACAGGCTTTACAGGCAAACAGAGAAATTTAATCAGGGCAAACGTAAACCTGTCGTGGAATTGACGCCTGTTTTAAACCCGTCATTGCGAGGAGTTCTGCGTAGCGGCACGACGAAGCAATGACAAATCACTTTCACGCCGTCGGCAGCATCTGATCATGGAAAAGTAGGAGTTTGCCCTGGGGTATGTATGGCAAAGTTGCGCTGTACTGCAAAACTATGCTATTTAAGCAGGAAGTCAAATGTACCAATCGATAATCTGATGCAGAACCTGTGGAAATTCGTAAAACATGTTTTTGGCCGCGTCGTTGAGACCAAAGTCACCGAAGCGGCGGCAGCAATTGCCTATTATGCAATTCTGTCATTTTTTCCGCTGATTCTTTTTCTGATCGCCTTCAGCTCATCTTTTCTACAGAGCGCTGAAGTGCAGGGGCAGATACTTAAATTCGCCGAAGAATACATGCCGGGCTCAGAGTCGCTGGTGGCTGGGAACATTCAGCACCTTATACGAGCCAGTGGCGCCGTCGGCCTGCTCGGAACCGCAATGTTGCTGTGGTCGGCAACGCTTGTGTTTGCCGGCTTTGCTCAGAACATCAACAGCGCCTGGACATCGGCCGAAAGTCGGCATTTTCTCATAGACCGGCTGATCGGGCTGATGATGATCGGCATTCTCGTGATTTTTCTGATTTTGTCACTTATAACCAATACTCTTCTCGACGTGCTGCCACGCATCTTTCCGACCTATCTCGAAACTCTGTTTGCTGAAATGACCAGATTCAATCAAATGATGATTGAATACCTGCCGCAGACAACCATTTTTCTGCTGCTGTTAATGCTTTACAAGTATATCCCGAATGCTCTCGTGCGCTGGCGCGAATCGCTGGCCGGCACCCTGTTTACCATTTTTGCTCTGCAGCTGACCAAGCATGGTTTTATCTGGTATCTGTCTTTCGGTACCGACAGCTACAGCCTGGTCTACGGCTCACTTGGGGCCGTCGTCGCCTTTATGCTGTGGATATACCTGTCATCGTGCATTATTCTGATAGGCGGCCACGTCAGCGCCGCCGTCGCGCTGTTTTTCCGGCCGGTTCGAGAACCGGCAACCAACGGCGACCCCCCGGTCTTTGTCTGACGTCAGTCTACCACTTTTCGGCGGGTTTCTTTTCGCTTTTCATGCTTAAAGAGATGCGTTTGCGGGGAATATCGACCTCGAGAACGCGCACTTTAACCTTCTGCTGAACTTTGACTACTTCGGCCGGATCTTTGACAAATCTGTCACAAAGCTGACTGATGTGAACGAGGCCATCCTGGTGCACGCCGATATCGACGAAGGCGCCGAACTGTGTAACATTGGTGACTATGCCAGGCAAAACCATGCCGGGCAACAAGTCTTTGATCTCATTAACGCCTTCGGCAAAAGCAAAAGCCTCGAACTGGTCGCGCGGATCAAGACCGGGGCGGGCCAGCTCTTTCATGATATCGCTGAGTGTCGGAATACCGATTTCTTCGCTGACGTAATCTTTGAGTCTGATGCGATTACGCAGTTCCTGACTTTTGATAATATCGCCAACCGAGCAGCCAAGATCTGCAGCCATTTTTTCGACAATTTTGTAGCTTTCCGGGTGAACGGCGCTGTTGTCGAGTAGGTTGTCGCTGCTGCGAACACGCAAAAAACCTGCTGCCTGCTCGAAAGCGCGTGGACCGAGACGCGGCACTTTGTTGAGCTGCCGGCGGTTTTTGAATGGACCGTTTTCTTCGCGCCAGGCTACGATATTTTTTGCCAGTTGCGGACCAAGGCCGGCGACATAGCTCAATATCTGACGACTGGCAGTGTTTACTTCGACGCCGACACCGTTAACGCAACTCATTACCACGTCATCGAGCCCCTTTTTAAGTTTGCCCTGCTCGACGTCGTGCTGATACTGCCCGACACCGATGCTTTTGGGATCGAGCTTAACCAGTTCAGCCAATGGATCCATAAGTCGGCGGCCGATCGAGACGGCACCACGAACGGTGACATCCTGATCGGGAAATTCCTCGCGGGCAACCTCAGAGGCGCTGTATATCGATGCACCGCTTTCATTGACCATTACTACAGAAATACTGGCCGGCAGCTGCAGACCTTTGATGAAAGCCTCGGTTTCACGGCTGCCGGTGCCGTTTCCTATGGCTATTGCCTCAATTTTATGTCGCTCAATCAACTTTTTGACCAGCAGCTCCGAAGCCATACGCGCCTTATCAGATTGCGAGATGAAAATGACATCGTGTTCGAGCAATTTGCCCTGCGGGTCAAGGCAAACTACTTTGCAGCCGGTGCGAAAACCGGGATCAATGGCGAGCACTGATTTCTGGCCAAGCGGCGGCGCCATCAGCAATTCACGCAGATTGGCGGCAAATACTCTGATTGCCTCTTCTTCGGCCTTTTCGCGCAGTTGCTTGCGAAACTCGTTTTCTATAGATGAAGAAAGCAGGCGTTTATATGAATCTTCGACAGCTTCGCGCACCTGCTCCCAGGCCGGGCAGAATGCCTGGCGATAGAAGCGGGTAATCAGACGACTGGCTTTTTCGGCATCAGGCTGCAGCGAAACTTTCAAAAACCCTTCGTTTTCGCCGCGCAGAATAGCAAGCAGACGGTGCCCGGCAATTTTTGCGGCCGGTTCCTGCCAGTCAAAATAGTCGCGAAACTTGGCGCCTTCGGCCTCTTTATCCTTAACCACTTTTGACTGCAGCACAGCTTCGACGGCAAAATGTTCACGTAAAGCAGCGCGGACTTCAGCATTCTCGCTGACCATTTCGGCAATGATGTCGCGTGCACCCTGTAGCGCGTCTTCGACCGACTCCACACCTTTTTCGGCTGAAACAAAAGCGACGGCGGCGGCGGCTGGATCAAAATCAGCTACCTGCTGCAAAAGCTTCTGAGCCAGTTCTTCCAGACCCTTTTCGCGGGCAATGGTTGCGCGTGTGCGCTTTTTCGGGCGATAAGGCAGATAAATGTCTTCAAGTTCGCTGATAATGGCGGCCTTGTCGATTCTGGCAGTGAGCTCGTCGCTGAGGAGGTTGCGCTCGGTCAAAGACTTGACAATGGCATCGCGACGTTTGTCGAATTCGGCAAACTGTTCGAGGCGGTCTCTGACAGTCTGTATCTGAACCTCATCGAGTGAACCGGTTCTTTCTTTGCGGTAGCGCGCGATAAAAGGCACAGTGCCGCCTTCATCCAGCAGTTGTGCAGTTGATACTACCTGCTGAGTGTTTATTTTAAGCTCTGCAGCAATACGGACAAACCATTGATCATTCATCAGCAAACCTCTAACATCATTTGTAATCGGAGAGGGGGAAGAAAGAGAAAGAAAACGAGGGAGAAGATTCCGAGAACGAGAACGAGAACGATTACGATTACGATTACGATTACGATTACGATTTAGGATGGCATATCTATATACCCCCCGGGCGCGATTGTCGTCAACCAGCTATTCGCGGTGAGGAGCTAAAACTGCGTCAATTCGCGACCTTGCAAATTAACAGCAGGAATGAAAAGTTTGCGTTATAATCTTTCAAAAATCTGGTATTCTGTATCAGCTGTAAACTAAAAGGCTGAAGTAAAAACGGATGATAGAAGACACACTAAGCCGAAAATTGCCACCTGATCTCGACAAGTTGCAGATGCTCGGTCGACTGGTTTCAGGCATAACACATGAGATAAACACACCGATGCATTATCTCGAACATAACCTGACCTTTCTGAAAGTAGCGTTTAAAGATCTGATGCGACTACAGGAACACTGCTGTACGCTGCTTCAGAATATCCAGGCCGGAGAACAGCCGGACAATTCGGCATGGCAGGAGCTTGCAAAACTCAAAAGCGAAGTTGAGTTAGATTATCTGCAAACTGAGATTGGCAAAACACTTGAACAGTCGATTGAAGGCATCGACATGGTTTCCGGCATAGTGCTTGCGTTGAAGGACTTTTCGCACCAGTCACAGCGTGACTTTTCCATGACTGACATCAACAAGTGCATTGAGACGGCCTGCACAATTTCGCGACACGAATGGAAAAAAGTCGCCGACCTGCAGCTTGAACTGGCAGGCGATCTGCCCTTTCTCTTCTGCTCACGCGACGAAATTCATCAGGTTCTGCTGAATCTCATCGTCAATTCAGCCCATGCCATCACCGAAAAGAAAGACACTGGCCGTTATGACAGGGGCACGATCACAGTTAAAACTAAATCACTTGGCGACCAGGTCGAGATAAGAGTCGAAGACGATGGCGCCGGTATCACCGAAGAAAACCGCAACAAGATTTTCATGGCAGATTTTACGACTAAAAAAGCTGGAGCCGGCACCGGATTTGGGTTGAGTCTGGTTCGTCATATCGTCGAGATCAGACATCATGGCAACATCTGCTTTGAAAGTGTCCCTGGCAGTGGCACTGTTTTTACAGTTGTCCTGCCGCACCGCCAGCCTGACCAGAAAAGCTGTGAGGCAGAATCATGATCCCCCACCGGCTCATTTTCGTAGACCCTGATCCTAATGCTCTCGATGCTTATAAACGTCTGCTCAAGGCGTTACGTCCGACCTGGTCGGCCAGTTACGCCAGCAACGGCCGTGACGCTATTCAGACCATGCGCAAACTAAAACCTGATGCTATGATCACTGAGCTCAACATGACAATAGAGAATGATTCCGATCTGCTCAAGGCTGTTCAGAAATTTTATCCCGACGTCATCAGAATTGTTCTTTCGAGCGAATCTGACGCCCAGGCCGAGACTATTCTGCGCGCTACCCAGTCGGCACACCGCTTTCTGGCCAAGCCATGCAAGGGTGAAGTGCTGCTGGCAAATATCGAACAGGCGGCTGAGTTGCGCAAAATTCTCAACAGCCGCGAACTGCGCGAATTGATCAGTGGCATGCCCTATTTGCCAAGTCTGCCACAGCTTTATCACGAACTGATCAGTGCCATGGAATCACCTCTAATTTCGGTTGCCGAACTTGGCGATATAATTGCCCGCGACGTATCGATGACGACAAGGGTTTTGCACCTGGTTAACTCGGCCTTTTTCGGATTGCCACGTCAGGTGTCAAACCCGCGCGAAGCAGTTGTAATGCTGGGAATGAACGTTCTAAAATCGCTGATTCTTTATGTAAAGCTGTTTTTTGCTGCACCAGACTCTAAATTTCCCGGTTTTTCGCTTGATGACATGTGGGAGCATAGTTCACTCACAGCCAGACTGAGCCGGGAAATAGCAAGAGATCTTGGCGGCAGCAGTCGGGTTCAGGAAGACGCTTTTCTGGCAGGCATGCTGCATGATGTTGGCAAGTTGCTGCTGCTTGAACAACCCAAATATATCAGCAGCATAAAGTGGCAGCAGTCACAGCAAGAAGATTTGTCTTTCGCCGAAGCCGAATATCTTGAATATTCGACTTCGCATGCCGAGGTCGGTGGTTATCTGCTCGGTCTGTGGGGTCTGCCTGATCCAGTTGTCGAAGCAGTCGCCTGTCATCATCGGCCAACGCAGATTTCTGGAGAAACCTCTCCGGTACTGGCAGCAACTTATCTGGCAAACGCGCTTCTCTGCTGCAAGGCCGGCGATGAAATCAAGTTTGACGAAACCCTGCTGAATCAGGGTAAAATTAAAAGCATGTTACCCGCCTGGACAAACCAGGCGACCAGACTTCATGAAGAACTCAACCACAATTAAACCTCGAATACTGCTGGTCGATGATGAGCCCAACATCCTGGCCTCTTATGGCCGTGGCCTGCGCCGCAACTGGGATCTCATCACAGCGGTCAGCGGCGAAGAAGGCTTACATGAGATTCGCGAAAACGGGCCCTTTACCATAATAGTGGCTGACTTTAACATGCCGCGTATGGATGGCATTACCTTTCTTGCCAATTCGATCAATCTCGCCCCGGAAAGCATACGCATGATGCTGACAGGCGAAGGTGATTTTCAGATTGCTACCAAGGCGGTAAACGAGGGCAACATCTTCAGATTCATGACCAAGCCCTGCTCGCTCGAGAATCTCGAAAGATCGCTGGCGGCCGGTTATCGCCAATACCAGCTGCAGCAGATCGAAAAAGAAGCACGGCAACAGGAGATTCAGATTGCAGGAGAAATTCAGCAGACTCTACTTTTTGAAGAAATTCCGAGCGAAATGCAGGACGCCCAACTGGCATCGATAAGCATTCCATCCCAGAGTGTCGATGGAGATTTCATAGATTTTTTCAAGTTTGCACCGACAAAATTTGACATTGTTATCGGCGATGTGATGGGCAAAGGAGTGCATGCGGCCCTGGTCGGAGCTGGAGCCCGCAATCACCTCAGTCGAGTTATCTGGAACCTGTCGCGGCGCCAGAGTGAAGACCCGACACCCGCAGCAATCATGCAGGCGCTTGACAACAATATGCAGGAACAGCTTGGGCAGCTGGGCAAGTTCATCACCATGGTATATGCCCGTTTCGACCTGGAGCAATACACACTCAACTATGTCGATGCCGGCCATGTGCCAACTTTATGGTATTCAAAAGCCAACAACGAATGGAAACCGCTTAAGGGCCGCAATTTTCCGATTGGAATTCCGATGGCCCGCGCAGCAGAGCAATTTGAGATAAAATTCGGCTACGGCGACCTTTTCCTGTTTTATTCTGACGGGCTTTCAGAAGGCCGTGACAAACATGGCTGGCAATATGGCGACAAGCGATTTATGCACGCCTTGCGTGAACTGCCAAAAAATTCAGCGCAAACTTTCCTGCGCCTGCTCGTAAATGATTTTAAGTCCTTTATCGGCCATAGCAACTACGCCGACGACCTGACCATAGTCGTCGTGCTTATCGCTTGAGCTGCCGTAGCCCTGATGCGATTTACAGTTGTTGTTAACAATAGCAGCAATTTAGCCGACCCCTGTCAAGTTATGACGATTCAGTCATTTAATGTTGTATATATTTTCAGGAGTAATTATGTTTCACCAGCCAGCAGATCAAGGCGGAAAAGACCCGGCCGCCACTTATAAGACGGCCCTTGGCGTCAGAATGTTCATCGGCTATGCCATTGTCTATGCAGGCTTCATCGGCATTAACCTGATAAGTCCTCTTTCGATGGAGCTCGAAGTATTCATGGGCCTTAACCTCGCGGTAACCTATGGTTTTGGTCTTATTGTGTCAGCTCTGATTCTTGCGGTCATTTACAACCAGCTCTGCAATAATAAAGAAGCAGAGCTTGCAACATCTTCAGAAGAAAAGGCGGAATGACAAAATGGAAGTAATGCCTGTAGTATTGTTCGCCACTTTTGTCGGCCTTGTTCTCGGTCTGTCATTCTATTTCGCCAGTCAGGCCAAGTCTGCTGCCGGATATTATGCCGCCGGTGGTACAATTCACTGGTTCGTCAACGGCATAGCATTTGCCGGCGACTATCTCTCAGCCGCCTCTTTTCTAGGCATCTGCGGCATGATAGCCACCTGTGGCTACGATGGCTTTCTCTACTCGATCGGTTATCTAGCCGGCTGGATCGTAGCCCTGTTCGTGGTAGCCGAACCAATGAAACGCCTTGGTAAATATACCTTTACCGATGCGCTTGACGCCAAGTTCAATTCAAAGGGAATCCAGCTCGCGGCAGCCATCAGCACAATCATCGTCTCGCTATTCTACCTGATTCCGCAGATGGTAGGGGCCGGCGTGCTGATCACCCCGTTGCTCGGCTTTCCACATTATGTTGGCGTCATTCTTGTCGGCATCGTGGTCATAACCATTGTCGCCTCGGCTGGTATGACCTCGACCACCTACGTGCAGTTCCTCAAGGGCGGACTGCTCATAATATTTTCGACAATGCTGGTCGTATCTACCCTTGGCCGCGGCTTTTCGACGACACCTGACCAGGACGGGAAAGTGCCGTTTTACAAGTATTCCACTCTGGAAGCCAGCGAAGCAGATGGTGTTTTAAAGCCACTTGACAGCACATGGCAATTTTCGGGCATGCGCGAAGAGTCTGGCATGTCTTTGGTCAAACTGGTAAAAGATGGAAAAGCTGGCTGGTGGCACAAAGAAGTCGACAGCAAAAGCGGTAAGATTCTTCTGCATGAAACCCAGTCGATTGTTCAAAAATCTGATGGCAGCCAACTGATCAACGGCAGTCCGGCTTCGCCTGAAAACCACCTGCGTCAGGTCGGCAACCTTGAAACAATAAAGGGTAAAAGTGGCGCCGAGGCCTCTACCGGTTCAGTTGGCCCGGCTGAGTTTCTGGCCGACATCGGGCACCGCGACACCGTTGTTAAACGTTGGAAAGCGATCAAATTCGCCGAGGACGACAACAAGGTGACTGTATTTGCCGCCAGTCTGATACCCGGCAACCGCATACTGCGCCCGGGCCTGAAATTTAAGGTCGAAGGCACCTGGCTGCAGAAACTCGACTTCGTTTCACTCATGCTTGCCCTCTTTCTTGGCACCGCTTCGTTGCCACACATCCTGATTCGTTATTACACAGTTCCGAGCCCGGCAGCAGCGCGCAAGTCTACAATAGTCGCCATCGCCGCCATCGGCGCCTTCTACATACTCACGCTGTATATGGGGCTTGGCGCCATGACCAACGGCACCATCAACCTTCTCGACGACAACATGTCGGCGCCGCTGCTGGCACGTTCATTCGGCACTTTCCTGTTCTCGGCGATTTCGGCAATCGCATTTGCCACAGTCCTCGGAACGGTAAGCGGCCTGATCGTCGCAGCTTCGGGGGCGGTAGCACACGACCTGATGGATCGCTATCTCGGCCTTAACCTCACTGAAAACCGCAAAGTCAGAGCCGGCAAAATTTCGGCAGTCATCATCGGCCTTGTCAGTATCATACTTGGAATACTCTTTGAAGGCACCAACGTGTCGTTCCTTGTTGGCTGGGCATTTTCTGTAGCTGCCTCGGCCAACCTGCCGTCAATTATCATGCTCCTGTTCTGGAAACGCACCACTGCCAGCGGCATCATCGCTTCGATAATCGTCGGCATCGTTTCTGCCATGGGTATGATCCTGCTCTCACCCAGCATGTTCAGAATATACGGCCTCGACCCGGCCAACGCGCCCTTTCCGATGGACAACCCCGGCATATTTTCGATTCCACTCAGCTTTGCCGCTCTCATAATTGTGTCGCTGATGACACAACCCGGCCAGGAACAAATGCCAGAAGCTCAGACAGCCTGATCTGCAACGTTCAAAAAAGTCCGTCGGGCAGAGCTATGCCCGGCGGCATTTTTTTGTTATGCTGAACGAAGTATTGCGAGGATTTGCATGAAGTATTTTCTGGTTCGCAGTGTAATTCCAACTCTGCTGACTATTGCGCTTTTTATCATGGCTATTTTCGGTTTCATGCTTCCGGCGCTCGAAAAGAGCATCATGGATCAGAAAAAGGAAATGATAAAGGAACTCACCGCTGCGGCGTGGAACATTCTCGCGCGCTTCGAGTATGACGAACGCATTGGCGTAATGACGCGTGAGCAGGCACAGAAGCTCGCGGTAGAAGCGGTACAAAACCTGCACTACGGGCAGGGCATGAAAGACTACTTCTGGATCAACGACATGCATCCGCGCATGATCATTCACCCTTACCGCACCGACCTCAACGGCAAAGATCTCAGCGACGTCACCGATCCTTCCGGTAACCGGCTGTTCGTCAAATTCGTCGAGATCGTAAAAACGCAGAACGCCGGCTACGTTCAGTATCTCTGGCAGTGGAAAGACGATTCGAGCCGAATTTCGCCAAAGCTTTCCTATGTTAAAGGATTCGAGCCATGGGGCTGGATCGTCGGCACCGGCGTCTATCTCAACGATGTGCGCCAGGAAATCGCATCGATCAGAAACAACCTGATTTTCTTCTCAATTGCGATACTGCTGATTACCACCGGTCTTCTCGCCTTTCTGCTGGCCGGCAGTTATCTGTCGGAAAGGCGCCGCCGTCTCGCAGAACTGAGTCTGCGCGAAAGCGAAGAAAAATACCGCATGCTCGTCGAGTCCGCCGGCGAATACATGATCATGTCGCTGTGCGGCCAGGATCTGTTCGCCAACAACAGCATGCTCAAGCTGCTGGGTTACTCGGCCGAAGAGTTCATGCAAAAGAACATTCTTGAAATAGTCGAAATGTCTGCCGCCGAAAAGGAGCTCGGATACCCGTATTCAGTAGCACTGGTGCGGGGCGAAGAATATCCGCATCAATACGAGACCTATCTGATCAGAAAGAACGGCGAGCGTTATCGGGTTATGATGCTTCTTTCGAGTATTCCACAGGGCAACAAATCGGGTTTTCTCATGATCGCCTCAGAAGTAACCGTCCAGCAGGAAAGAGTTATCCGCCAGGACAAGCTGCTCGAAGAACTTCAGCGCAGCTTTCTCTATTTTCACCAGCGCATCGCCGACCTAGCAAGTCTGCCGGCAATTATCTGTACGCAAGCAGAAACTCTGCATTCAGTCGCCCGGCATTTTCAGCCAGACGGCATCGATGCAGTTCTGGTCGCAGATGGCAGCGGAATAAGAGGAGTGTTGTCGTTGCAGACATATATTCAGCTGCTGCTGTCTGGCAGTTACGACCTCAAAGCAACCTCACTGATCGATATAAAGCTCGAAAATCCGGTGTATGTCGATGAATCGGCACTCCTCTTCGATGTTTATCTCAAAATCGAAAAGAGCGATTTCAACCATGTTTTCGTGGTTAATGGCAAGGGTGAGCCGGTTGGTCTGGTTAACAACCACAGTTTCATCTTTCTGCAAAATTACTCGCCAACCATTCTTTTGCGGGAAATCCAGGTTATCGACAACGAAGAAAAGCTGACCCTGGCCAACCGGCTTTTGCCGGAGCTTTCAAGAATCTTCATCAAAAATCAAATCGGCGTTGGGCACCTGAACCGTCTGATCACCGATGTTGCCGATCTGATTCTGGAAAAGGCCATCGAACTTTCGGTAAAAAAGCTGGGCCCGGCGCCGGTCGATTATTGTTTCATGGTGCTTGGCAGTCAGGGAAGACGTGAGCAGACTTTGTGCACTGACCAGGACAACGCTATAATATTTGCCGATGTTGCCGAAACAGAAGAAGAAAGAATACAGGCGTATTTCCTCAATCTCGGAAACAGCGTCTGCACCATGCTTGACCGCTCGGGCTACAAATACTGCGACGGCGATATCATGGCAAAAAATCCAGCATGGTGCCAATCTCTGGCGAAATGGAAAGCAAATTTTTCGGCCTGGATCAACACACTCGAAGCTAAAGACCTGTTGCAGACCAAGATATTTTTCGACTTCAGGGCAATTGCCGAACCCGGCAACCGTTCGACCTATCTTGTCGATCACCTGCAAAAGCACCTGGAAAGCGAACTGGCAAACAGCCCGCGCTTCTATTTCCTGCTTGCCATAAATATACTGCAATTCGACCCGCCGCTCGGCTTTTTTGGCGACTTTATTGTAGAAACTCGCGGACAGCACGCCGACGTTCTTGACATCAAAAACGTGCTGAGCATGGTAGTCGATTTTGCCCGCATCTACGCTCTGAAACACGGTATTCGCGCACGCAACACCCACGAACGCTTACTTGCGCTCAATGAACTGGGCATTCTCACAACCCAGAGCTATGACGATCTTGAGCGCGCACTCAACTACCTGATGACGATCAGGCTCGAAAATCAGGTCGAAGAAACAGACCAGGGGCTCAAGCCAGACAACCTGATCAAGCCAGAAAGTCTCACTACGATCAATCAGAAGATCCTCAAGGAGATTTTCGCGCAGATCAAGAATTTTCAGGTTCGACTCAGCTATGATTTTACCGGCACAACGGGGGTTAAAGCCTGATGATTCTTATTTCCGGCGACGTACACAGTCAGTATCATGTAATCAACGAACAGATACGCCATGCCGAAAAGTTTACCGGCCGCACACTCGACGCCGTCATTATACTTGGCGACTTCGGAATTTATGAACAACCGCTGCACAGGTATTTCGACAAAGAAGGCGGCCATTTTCTGCGCAAGCTGTACTTTATCGACGGCAACCACGAAGAATTCTGCCAGTTCGATCATCTCGTCGAAAAATACAGCCATCATCTCAACCATCTCTCGCGCGGCAAGGTGACGCAGATATGCAATGGACGTTTTTTGTCGCTCGGCGGCGCGCGCTATATGGATGCGCTGAACTCGCCTTCGGGCTCAGAGATAAGAGATTGCGACATAGCACGCTGTCTCGCCCACCGGGCCGATGAAGTCGATTTTGTGCTCACGCATGACTGCCCGGCCGGCATTGGCGTGCCAAACGCACCCGGCATGGAATTTTACGGCAACCCTGGCTTCGAGCGTGGCGAAGAGCTGATTGAACATTTCAAGCCGAAAAAATGGTTTTTTGCGCATTACCATCGCTGGTTCAGCGGCAAAATCGGCGAATCCGAATTTTTCGGACTGCCCGAAAGCTGGAAAGGCTTTGGCCTGCTAGATGAGCAGGGTAATTATCAGGCTGTCGAACATGCCGTCGAAAAGCGCGAAGACTGGCTGCAACGCTTCATCAAAAAGCTGTTCAGCCTGTAACGCCACAACAGATGTTCAGCAACAACCAGCCCTGCTGATATAAAAACCGGTCAATCAGTGCCGATCATCACGCTCGAAGCTTTGACTACGGCATAGACTTCCTTGCCGACCTTGACACCAAGGTTCTCGCAGGATTTTTTGGTAATGATCGAAGTGATTTCTTTACCCGGCGCAATCTCAACGACTATCTCAGCGTTCACCGCACCGAGTTCAACTGATTTAACAACACCCTTCAAAGCATTTCTTGCACTGATTTTCATCGCAAATTCTCCTCCTGGTTAAATTCAAAAACTGTCAGTTCAATGTAAGGCAAACTAAGACCCAATGCAAATACTGTTCTGGTCAGTCTGATAATGATTCTGGCTTCCAGACGACCTTGCCGATTTCAGAAATATCGTAGCCAGGCAGATTTTGCAGATGCTGTGGCAGGCGCGTCTGGTCGAAACTGCTGATGAAATTTCGAACAATGCGGCTTTCCCACTGGTCGGCCGGCACAATCAGATTAAACGGCTCTTCAAGAACCGGGATGAACTTGAGTTTAAGCATTTCTGAAATATTCTGAATACCAAACGCAGCGTCGGCTTCGCCAGACAGCACTTTCATGGCAGCCCCAATATGCGACTGCGCATCTGGCGGCATTGCCATAGCGTTTTTCATATTAATGCCCAGCTCCTTAAAGAGCTGATCGACAAGAATACGGGTGCCGGAACCATGATTGCGGTTGGCGAAACGCAGGCCCTTGCTGAAAATATCCTTGAAAGACTTGATCGAATGAGGATTGTCTGGCGGCAGATAGACACCCTGACGGCGATTGAACAGACGCATAACCACGTAATCATCACGGTTTAGATAACGATCGAGAAACGACAGAGAGTAATTTCCGTCCTGGTCGGCTATGTGGACGCAACTCATGGTGGCCCGGCCGCTTTCGAGAATTTTTATGCCATTAACGCTGCCAACCATCGCGCAAAAGACCGTATTTTCATGGTCGCGGTTGTAATGATCGACTATTTCTCTGAATAACAGATCATCGCTGCCAGAAATCAATATATTCTTCTGCAACTCAGTATTCTGATGAATCCAACGGTCTATTATCTCGCGAGAAAAGAGTATTTTACCACCAAGCCGGGTAAAAGGAATATCGCAGTCCTTTACCAGCTGGTAAATTTTCTTCTCGTTGATATTGAGATAGGAAGAAACCTCTTTGGTTGTGAGAATGTGCATGCTTTCTCCTCGCATCGGCTTTTCGACAATTATAACCGATGACAGAAAATCGTTCAGCAAAATTATCGGTTGCCTGCGCAAGAATGTTCATTTGACACCACCAGCGCCAAAGGTTAGTATTAGTTAGAAATGGTACTTATTTGTAAAAATAATGTATAAATGGAGCTAAAATGCACCAGAGACGCACCCAATCGCCAGTGTACGCTGATACGCTTCTTGTTCTGCTGCTTTTTTTGAGCGCAAGCCTGACCTGCCTGGCCGAGCAACCAGTAGAGAAGCAGAAAGAGCGGGCGACTGTGGCAGCACATTGCGCGATAGCGGTATTTCGTGGCGGCGAGCAGATTGCTACGGCGGGAACGGAATTGCTGACCGGACTCGAGTCGGTCGATGTAAACCTGCCCGGCGTCGAAAAAACCCAGAGCGGACCGCGTCTGATCGATCTGCTGGCGGCGCTCAAGATAAGCGATTATCAGAAAGTAACAATACAGGGCTTTGCCAAAGGTCGCCTGGCAACCGCCGAATACAGCATTACCAGGGACAAGATGCACGACCGCATCATTCTCAGCTATTCTCGCCGGGGCACCGCCAAGCTTGTAGTGCCAGAACTGGCTTTCGATGACTGGATAGTCGATGTCAGCAAACTGGAGATAGAATGAAGCGTATTGTCTACATAGGAATCGACGATACCGATAATCTTGAGAGCGTTGGTACTGGCAGGGTTGCGCGCGGACTCGGCGCCCGCCTGGAAGAACTCAAACTCGGGCAATCTCTTGGGGTAAGCCGACACCAGCTGCTGGTTCATCCAGAAATTCGCTACACATCACACAACAGCAGCAAGGGACTGGCTATAGAAAGCGATGTTGAACTTGCAGATTTTTTTGAGCCCTGCATCGAACACATGAAAAGCTGCTGGCAGGAAGGTTCTGACCCGGGCCTTTGCATCTGTGACCAGACCCAGATCAGAGAAGAGATCAACCGGTTTGGCTGGCGCGCCGAAAAGGAACTGCTCAGTAAAAGCGAAGCATACGCGCTCGCCGAAAAGCACGGCATCTTTTTAAAAGAACTCGGCGGTGACGGTGGTGGCGTGATCGGCGCGCTGTCGGCTGTGGGTCTGCGCTCGACCGGCAATAATGGTCGACTGGTAGAAGTGCGTGGCATCAGGGAACTAAAAGGCATTTTAACTGTTGCCGAGATTATCGCCAGATCAGGCATTGTTGCAGTTCAGGACGAAAACGGCGACCAGCTTGCCGACAACGAAAAGATCGACAGCCTCGACTGGATCAGACCTACTCTTATCAACTGGCAGCCAGTTCTGCGAGTGACAAGACTGGCTGATGAGAGCGGCAAAGAGAGATGGATTCCGGCCGAAAGAGCACACAAAATGACAGGAGAACGAAAAAATGACTGACAAATGCATGACCGTTCATCAGCAGGAAACCGCGATAGAGTTGGGCGGACAAGCCTCACCCAGGCTGCTGCTACAGATTCTGGGCATTGTTATTTTTGGCGCTATGGTTGCAGTTGGCAAAAAAGCAACGATGAATCTTGGCATTTCCGGGCACAGCGCGCTGCTCTGGCTCAGCGTAATGGTGGCAGGCCGCGCTTTTATTCAACGCGACGGCGTCGGCTTCGCACTCGGTGTATCAACAGCCCTTTGGGGTATTCCAGCCGGCTTCAATCATTCGCTGCTCCATAATATCGGCCTTTATGGCAGCACCGGAATAGTTCTCGATCTCGCTGCACGCAGTTCGCTGCTCGACCTGAGACGCCCGCTCGGTGCCATAATCGCCGGCGCTCTCGCACACATGGTCAAGTTCTTGTTTATTGTCGGCAAAGCCTCGGCAAGCGTTACCGCCAAGCGTTTTGTGCTTGTCGGCGTTCTGCAATCTGCCACCCTTCACCTTATTTTCGGGATCAGCGCCGGCCTTATTGGCTACGGCATCTGGCGCCTGTTCAAACCGCGACAGTGCAAATCAGAAAACAGCTCCAGCTAACCCCGACCTTTAACAGTCAGTATTTATTGCACCCGGCCGCATGGCCGGGTGTTTTATTTATTGTAATTATGACGTATTTGCTGTAATTATTTGTTACTATTAAAGACTTTAATTCTACGGAGAAGCAAATGAGCCCTAGGCACGCCATAACAATCCTGTTTTGCCTGATGTTGGCAGCGACAACCGCCTCTGCCAGTGACCCGTCTTATGCCGGCGTCTTCAAACTCGAAGAAATCGTCGTCGAAGACAGTCGCCCGGAAATCGAAAGCTCGAGTCGCCTGCGCGTCATCAGCGAAGAAGAACTGAACCAGCGTGGCGTCAGAACTCTTGACGAGGCTCTGGAGCTGTTGCCGGGCATCAGCGTCAGAGTTGGCAATGGCGGTTCACCCCGTCTCGACATTCGCGGCTATCGATCCCGCCATGTCACCCTTCTGCTCGATGGTGTTCCACTCAATTCGACCTACGACGGACAGCTCGACCCAAGACTGATTCCGGTCGAAATAATCAAAAAAATAAAAGTTTCATATGGAACAAGTTCGTCGGTGTACGGATCCGGTGCCCTCGGCGGGGTTGCCAACATCATCACCAGAAGAGGCGAAGACGAAAAGAGCCGGCTGTTTTTGCAGACAGAAACAGGTACCCGCATTCAGCAGTATGGCCTGATGCGAGCCACCGGCCATGAAGGTGATTTCGATTATTTTTTAAGCTTGAGCAACGAACTGCGTAGTGGCTATGAGATGTCTGACGATTTCAAACCGACCATTACCGAAGATGGCGGAAGAAGAGAAAACAGCGACCTGCGCCGGACATCGCTTTTGTTCAAGGTCGGTCTGACGCCTTCTGAACGCTGGACATACGGCGTTACTCTCGGCCAGAGTAAAGTTGAATTCGGCCTGCCGCATTCAACGATCAACAACAAGATCGACCCGCTGTTTGCCAACCGGGCCAGATTCGAAAGAGTAGACCTTTCGCTTACTGACCTGGCGCAGATTACCGCTGCCTACGATGCACCGGGCCCATGGGAATTCAAGCTCTGGCACTACTACAACCATGGCGAAGAAGAAACCAACGGCTACGACGACGCTACCTACTCGAGCATGTCTGACTTCACAGTTAAAAATACTTTTCATCAGATTTCCAAAACCAATATCACCGGCCAGAACCTGCAGGCAATCTGCTCGACCAGCAACCACTCATCGCTGATACTGAGCCTGAAGTCTGAACGCAGCGACTGGGATGCCTACGGCCGCATCAGAGACATTGACGTTAAAGACGGAAACTATGGCATCAGAGCCTTCAACAACAGCCATTACCTCAAAAACCGCGCAGTTGCTGTTGAATACTATCATTCCGCCAACAACCGCGTCGAAATAACTGTCGGCGGCAGTCTGAACTGGCAGAAACGCGCAGACCGTGACGATCAGCAGGGCAACGAATTCAACCTTGGTGTTTCAAAAGAATTCGGCAGCAAAACCACTGCGCATATCGCAGCCGCGCGCAAGATCAGGTTCCCGGCAATTCAACAGCTTTATGATGTTTCCAGCGGCGACCCGAACCTGGACCTCGAAGAGGCCATAAACTACGAAGCCGGCCTTACTCATAACTTTAATGAAAAGACCTCGGGCGGACTGACCTTCTTTCACAGCACAGTCGAGAATTACATTGAAAAGCTCGATCCAAACCCGCTCTATCAGAATATTCAGGAATATAGATTCAAGGGCATAGAGTTGTCGGCGAAACATCAGTGCAAAAAACCACTGTTGCTGAAAACAGCTCTGACTCTCATGGACAGTGAAGAAGTCGACTCGACCGTCGGCCGCGATGAGCTGCAGTATCGACCGAAAACCAAGTTTTCGTTCTCAGGAACCTACAACGCGAAAAACGGACTCGAAGCCTACCTTGAATTTTTGCATATTGACGGGCAGAACTTCTATTCCAAAAAAGCGCCCTTTGTGAAGGCGAGCCTCAACGAAATCAACCTGACCAATATCAGACTGTCAAAGCCGATAAGAAAAGACTCGCTGCACATATACTTGGGCGTCAATAACCTTTTCGATCGCAATTACGAGACTTCTTACGGTGTGCCGGCCCCCGGCCGCTTCTGCTATCTCGGCATGCAGGCAAAGCTGTAGCATCAAGCTTAGCAATCATAAAAACACCACGTCATCTCAGACAAAGAAAAGTCCCCCGGGCAGCATCTGCCCGGGGGACTCACAGGTTTCCAGCACGGCACGACCATGCCGGAAGGTTCACTTATTTCATTACGCCGAAATAGAAGTTGCGGGCACTGCCTGCACCTTTTTCAACAATGCAGTAAAGTTCGCCGGTCGGATCGACTCCGGCACTGGCATCGGCGCCGGTCAAAGTTATGGCGCCTTTGTTGATGGTGAAGTCAAGCGTCTTGAGTTCATCTGCCGTTGTTTTCTCGGTTTTTGCGTCACTCTGAGCGTAGGAACTGCCAGCAACCGCAACCTGTGTGCCATTAGAATATGAGGCATAGGTGCTGTTCTCGACACTGCTCTTAACAGCCGCTTCGACAAAGTTTCCGCTCCAGGTTGAGCCTGAATTCTGCTTGACGCCAATTGCGAAAACGCAGCGACCACCGGCTTTATAACCGACAAATGCAAACAGATTTCCATCTGGATCGACCTGGGCATACTCGGTTTTCGAGCTCGAGAAGGTTATCCGGCCGCCACCAGCCACAGAGTAGTCTCCAGCGGCAAAAGTGCTGGCGAGCGAATCGGGATTGTAAGAAGAAGTGACGGCAAATGCACCTTCGCCGTCAAACTTGATTGAATACGCCTGAACTACCGGTTCAGCAGGCTTGAACGTGGCATCGACGGCGTCAGAGTATTCAAACACATTGTAGGTTCCATTGAGAGTGGCGTTGGTAGCAGCGGTCGGTTGCTTGATGAACAGACCCATGTAAGGAGTTTTATTCCAGACATGAACCATTGCAACATTGCCTGAAGCAGCGACTGAACCGCGATTTTTGGTAACAGTCGAAAAGATCAGTTCGCCGTTGCTCTCGGTCACGGTGTAAGTTGAATCCACCATCGATGCGTCGGAATTTACCTTGACGGTTTCGGTAACATCACTATTTTTCAGACCACTGTTATAGACCACTGAGATGTCACTGACGCCAACCCAACGAGCAGAACCGAGGGCGTTAACAAAGAACGCCCGGTAGTCGCCGGAAAAGCGCGTTTGCGAAATTTCAATGACTTTGATCGCGGCGACAGCAGCATCCAGCGCAGTTTTAAGCGCAGCTGCTGTTATATCAAGGCCGACAGTGTTGCCGATCTTTTCAGCGACAATGATCTGTTTCTGAATTTCAGTTTTTACGGCGCTCAGATCAACCGACATTTCATCAATGGTTTTGCTGGTGTTCTGCGACCAGGCCTCGTATACCAAAGCCTTAGCCGTTGAATCATAGTTTATCTCGACATTTTTGATGTCGGAGTCATTGGTCTGACCGGCAACTACGGTGGCGTGACCGATGCGCTTCATGATGGCGGGAGCATCGGCAGCAGCGCCTTTGGCTACAATCTCGACAGTCACCCGGTGAGTTCCGGGAGACACGGAAGTTACGGCGGTCTCTGCCAGCGTGAGGGTATTACCGTCAGCAGATAGATCAAGATCAAAATAGACCGGGGCGCCGGCATCAATTTTGACGCGAGCCTGGAAGCCTTCGCTGATGGCAGGCCTGAGCGCCGCCTTTTCGCTGTCACGCAGAGCCTCGGTAAAGTCAGCCTTGTTGCCGGAATCGGCGAAGGCAGAAACCAGAATTTCGCCGGTCAGAACCGGAGAATAGCCGGTGTCGTTGTCGCTTCCACCCATGCAACCGGCCAGAATAACGACAGAACAAACAATTAAAGCTGCAATCAAACGACTGAAAACTTTCACAGGAACCTCCAGAAAGATTGTTTGCCGAATTCTAACATGGCTCGATCTGTTTTTTAAGCAAAATCTAAGACAATCAAAGATTATTTGTGATTATTTGTTTGTTTTATGCCTTATTAAGACTGAATCTTCAGTAATTCTCGGTGAGGCGTAAGACCTAGTGCTTTGTCACATATGAATGTGTGTTTTGTCGTCATTGCAAGCGAAGCGAAGCAATCTCTTTGTCCATGGGATTAGCCTCAGAGCTGGGCTTATGCCTTCGGCATACCGCTTCGTCGGGCTGGCGCCCTCCTTGCAATGACAGATCTCACCCATATTCAAGCTTGACAAAGGACTAAGTCAATAGGGATGACGATTTTTAAGCATGAATCCAACTTTGACAGACCAGTAGCGACTTTTGCCGTTGTAACGCAAAATAAAAACCCGCAAAACGATAGTTCTGCGGGGGCTTCGCGGCGTATTACGTAAGCACGCGATAATTATCTGGTTGATTAAAGGCTTCCGATACCTATTACCTTCGGGGTTTTGATGGTCGGGTGGTTTTCGGGAACCATGATCGAAATTGGAGCGGGCATGCCATTTACGCCTTTTTTCTTGGCGATCCAGATTTTGTAGACCCAGCCGGCAATCGCACTTTCACCGTAGCCATCCCCATTGCTGCGCCTTTTGTTGACCCGCGTAATCTTGAGTGGCATGGCATAGAATCGAAAGTTTCTGAAATCCTTCTTCAACGAAAATTGCGGAACATCGCCACGCAAAGCGTCGCCAGCCTCATTCACCAGTCCACCGCCAGCTATCGCGACAAAAGCTTCGGCGCACTTTTCGAGGGTTTCCGATTTCAGAACCTCAGCGTATTCATAGAGAACATTGAGCACTCCAGCTGGCAACTGCTTAACCGGGATGTCATCCCTTCTGCTCTGCGCCGACGCTTCAAAAGCGGTCAGGCCAGACACCAGCACAAAAACCAGAACTACAGACAGTATTCTTTTCATTTTGCCTCCCGGAAAGATATATACTTAAAAGCTCATCCAACCTTGAACTCAATAGAGTTTAAGGCCTTCGCCTGCTTATATGACTATTATGTCCCGTTTCATTTTACCTCCGCTATGCTTTCGCATCAGTTTTGCCAGCCACATTCGGGCTAATTCAACTCATCAGAGCGCTTCGAGGCGTTTTATGGCTTCGACGAAGTCTTCGCGGTGGCCAAAGGCTGAGAACCTGACAAAGCCTTCGCCGGCCGGGCCGAAACCTGAGCCTGGCGTTGTGACGATCTGGCACTTCTCAAGAATTTCGCTGAAGACATCCCAGGACTTGCGGCCGGGAAAATGCGCCCAGACATATGGAGCGTTAATTCCGCCGCAGGTTACAAGCCCTCTGGCATCGAGCGCCTTTTTAATAATCGCCGCGTTTTCCATGTAATAAGAAACCAGACTCTTCATCTCAGCCAGTCCCTCGTCTTCTAACGCTGCCATGCCGCCATACTGGGCGATATTCGAGGCGCCGTTGAACAGGGTGGTCATTATGCGGTTCCAGTCGTTGCGAACCGGTGTGCCGTCTTCGAATTTGAGCTGGTCAGGCACTACTGTCCAGCCCAGGCGCACGCCGGTAAAGCCGGACGGCTTCGAGAATGAACTGACTTCTATCGCCACTTCGCGCGCACCGTCGATTTCGAAAATAGTTTTCGGCAGCGATTTATCGCTGATATACTCGCTGTAGGCCGCGTCGAAGATAATGATCGAACGGTTTTTGCGGGCAAAATCGACAAGTTTTTTGAGCTGTTCACGGCTGGCAACCGCACCGGTCGGGTTATTGGGCGAGCAAAAATAGATCAGATCGGTGCGTGGCTGATTGTCGAGATCAGGAAAAAAGTCATTCTCAAGACAGCACTTCATGTAAACGATCTTGTCAAACTGGCTTCTAGATTGATCGTAAGAGCCGGTCACCCCTGCAATTACCGAGCCATCAACGTAAACCGGGTAGGAAGGATCCTGCACGGCAATGCTAACTTCGCTGCCAAACATGGTCTGCAGGCGCGCGATATCGCATTTGGCGCCATCAGAAATGAAAACCTCATCACCCTTGACGATGCCACCATATAGCTTTGCAGCAAGCTGGGCACGGAAATCAGAGATACCCTGCTCATCACCATAACCGCTGTAGCCTTCGCGAGTGCTGAGACGATCGACTTCGTGGTGCAGGCCTTCGACTACGTGCGGGGTCAGCGGTTCGGTGGTATTGCCGATGCCGAGGCTGATAATCTTCACACCGGGGTTTTTCTGAAGATATTCGCGCTTGCGCCGGTTGATTTCGGGAAAAAGATAGCCAGCCGTGAGTTTCGCCATGTTCGGATTGCGTTTAACCATGTTTAAGCCTTGAACCCTTCGAGTTTATCAAAGTCGAGTGTCGCAAAATAGTCGTCGAGCGTTTCGGCACGCCTGATCGCAACGACCTCGCCGTTTTCGCGCAGCAGCAGTTCTGCCGACCTGAGCTGCCCGTTGTAGTTGAACCCCATGGCATGACCATGAGCACCGGTGCAGTGTATCACGATAACATCGCCGATTTCCAGTTCGGGCAGCATGCGCTCGACCGCAAACTTGTCGTTGTTCTCACAAAGCGGGCCGGTAACGTCGTATTTATGGTCGTTCGGCCGCTTCTCTTTGCCGAGAACGGTTATGTGATGATACGAGCCATACATGCCGGGCCGCATCAGGTTGGCCATACTGGCATCGAGACCGGCATAGGTGCGATAGATGTTTTTGATATGCCTGACCCGGCTGACCAGCCAGCCAAACGGACCGGTAACCATACGTCCATTTTCCATGACAATTTCGAGTGGTGCCAGACCGTTTCCAACAATCAACTCATCGTAGTCTTTCTTGATCAGCCGCGAAACCATTTCGAGATCGACTTCTTTATCGCCTGGATGGTAAGGAATTCCGTAACCGCCGCCGAGATCGACAAACTCTATTTTTGTGCCAAGTTGCTGCTTGATCTCAACAACCAGTTCGAACAGCATGCGTGCCGTGCCGACATGGTATTCTTCAGCCAGTTCGTTCGAAGCAACCATGGTATGCAGTCCGAAGCGTTTAACGCCTCTTTCCCGCGCTATCTTATAGGCTTCGAAAATCTGCTCGCGCGTCAGTCCATACTTGGCTTCTTCAGGTTTGCCGATGATCACATTGCCCTGCTTGAGCGGGCCGGGGTTATAGCGAAAGCTGATCATCTCAGGAATTCCGGCAGCCTTTTCGAGAAAGTCAATGTGGCTGATATCGTCTAGATTCAGTATGGCACCGAGTTTGTGAGCAACCGCAAACTCTTCGGCCGGAGTGTCATTTGAAGTGAACATGATATTCTCGCCGGTGATACCGGCTTTTTCAGCCAGCACCAGCTCTGCCAGAGAACTGCAGTCAGCGCCCATGCCTTCTTCTTTGAGAATCTTCATGATAAATGGGTTTGGCAGCGCCTTGACGGCAAAATAGTTTTTGAAGCCGGGCATCCATTCGAAAGCTTTTTTAAGGCGCCGAGCGTTGGCGCGAATCAGCTTTTCATCATAAATGTGAAAGGGAGTCGGGTATTTTTCTAACAGCGCAATTGTCTGCGCTTTAGTTAAGGGGTATTGTCTGAGCATCAGTCGAAATATCCTTTGGCTTTGAGCAGTTCAGCGTTGAGAATGCCGCCGCCGGCGGCGCCGCGCACGGTGTTGTGTGACAGGCCGACAAATCTTATATCGAAAACGTTGCATTGGCGCAGACGGCCGACGCTTACCGCCATGCCCTTGTCGGCGTCACGGTCTTTGCGTGGCTGCGGGCGATTGGCTTCTTCGCGATAGATTATCGGCTGCAGCGGCGCTGAAGGCAGGTTGAGTTCCTGTGGCAGGGCCCTGAAGTCACGCCAGATCTTTTTGATCTCGTCGAGAGCAGGCTTTTTATCGCCAAACTCAAGACTGACGCAGGCGGTGTGGCCATCAACCACCGGGACCCGGTTGCAGTGAGCCGAAATTTTTATCGACTCATCGTTAACTATGTGGCCATCGACAACATGGCCAAGAATCTTGCAGGGCTCCATTTCTGACTTTTCTTCTTCGCCGCCGATGAGTGGCACAATATTGTCGATCATATCGAGCGAAGGCACACCCGGATATCCGGCACCAGAAACCGCCTGCATAGTGGTGATAATCATTTTTCTGACTTCGTAACCGGCCTGCAGCAGAGCAAATACCGGAGTCATGTAGCTCTGCAGCGAGCAGTTCGGTTTAACCGCGACAAAGCCCTTCTGCCAACCATGTTTGCTGCGCTGGGCCGCAATAATACTGATATGTTCATGGTTGATCTCCGGGATCAGCATCGGCACGTCATCGCTGCTGCGATGTGCTGAAGCGTTGCTTACTACCGGAATTCCAATGGCAGCGTAGGCATTTTCGAGTTCCCGTGTTTTCTGCTTGTCCATGTCGAGCGCCGAAAAAACAAAAACGCATTTTTTTTCAGCCAGATTCGCATTGTTGGCATCCTGAACGACAAGATCAGCCACTTTTTCGGGAACATCAAAAGCCATCTGCCAGCGCCCGGAAACCGCGTCACGGTAGGTCTTGCCGGCACTACCAGGCGATGCTGCCACATAAGCCACTTCGAACCAGGGATGTTGCGCCAGCAGTTTGATATACTGCTGCCCGACCATGCCGGTCGCCCCAAGAACTCCAACTTTTATTTTATTCATACTACCTCTTCAATTCTATTGCTAACCCGGGCTCCCGGCGGAATCTCAACGCTTCAGCGATTCGCCTCATCAACTTCTCAATTGCTGGAGCCTTTGAGTCAAAGCTGCTCGGCTCACAAGCTTACGCTTATGAGATGCCCGTCTACGCCCTTTGTTAAAAATTAGTCATAGTCAAATGCAATTGCTCATTGTCTTGCTAACCCGTACTTTCGGCGGGGATTTGCCGACGCGTCAAGCGGTCTCGAAGAAGGTGCGGTGCAGTTCTCTGATACATGTGTCAGCTTCACTGTCATCGACGATGAAACTGATGTTCACCTTGGAAGCGCCCTGCGAAATCATCTGCACGTTGATACCACTGGCATTGAGAACCTCAAAGGTGCGTTCGAGAATCTCGGACGAACGTTTGACATTGCCAACCATGGTAACAATGGTCTTGCCTTTCTTGATGGTGACGTTGGCGATCTTGTCGAGCGCCATTTCGAGGCCTTCGAGGCCGTTCTCGCGGTTATCCAGCGTCAGCGAGATGCTGACCTCGCTGGTCGCCAGCATGTCTACCGAAACCTTGTGCTCATCGAATATCTGGAATACCTTTGCCAGAAAGCCATATTGGCCTAGCATTCGGGTCGAGACGATATCAACGACGGTAACCTTCTTTTTAAAGGTCAGTACGCGCAGCATTTCACTTGAGTCGTCGATCATGCTGAGAATAAGAGTTCCCGGGTGGGTCGGATTATACGAGTTCTTGACCCTGACCGGGATTTTCTTGCACATCGCCGGAATTATCGAGCGTGGATGCAGCACCTTAGCACCAAAATAGGCTAACTCGCTGGCTTCTTCGAACGAGATACTGCTGACCGGCCGGGCAGTTTTGACTATACGCGGGTCGGTGGTCAAAATGCCATCAACGTCCTTCCAGACCTGTATTTCTTTGGCACGCAGCGCGGCGCCAAGCACTGAGGCGGTCAAATCACTGCCACCGCGCCCCAGCGTAGTTATGTTGCCATTTTTGCATTTAGCAATAAATCCTGTGATAATCGGGGTATAGGCATAGTTGTCTGCGAGGTGCCCAAGGGTTTCGTCGATACGCGCGTATGATTCTTCGAGAATTTCTCCGTTGTTGTGTTCGTTGTTGCTGGTAAAACCAACATCCCAGGCGTCGAAGAACCTGGCCTCAACGCCGATGCGGTTGAGATATCCCGAGATAAGACGCACCGAAAGGCGCTCACCGAATGATACGAGGTAATCTCGCGTGCGCGGCGAAAATTCTTTGATCAAAGCGATACCAGAAAGCAGATTTTTGAGTTCATCAAAGAGATCTTTAATGACATCAGGGTTTACTTCGAGCTCTTCGGCGGTTGCCAGATGCAGCTTGCGAATATCCTTTATGCATATCTTACCAGCAAGCGCCCGGTCAACAGCCTCCAGCAGATTGTCGGTTGTGTCGCCCATGGCAGAAGCCACGATCAAAGGCTTCTCATCGATGTACATCTTTATGATATCGACAACGTGCCTGATTCTTTCGGCATTTGCCAGGGAACTACCGCCGAACTTCATGATAATCATCTGCTGTTACTCCTCGCCCAAGGTTTTGAGCAGCAAATATTACCCTTTTTGAACGCCGACTGCAAGTAACAACCGGCTGACCACGAAAAATTCAGACAACAGGGAATCTTCTACTTGTCGGGTTTCAGCGTAAAGCTGTCGATTATGACTTCGGTTGCGGTCAGGTCATTTGAATCGAGGCCAATGTGACTTTCGATTTTTTTCTGCACCGCGATCAGTGAAGCTTCAGCAAATGCTTCTGCCGGCACTCGGTAGTTTTTGTTGAGATCTTCTTCGATTTTTTTGATCTTTTCCTGATAGGCTGCAACCCGGGTTTTCACTTCTTCGCTAACCAGCGAATCGACGATTTCGCGGCCTTTTGACTTGAATTCAAGCGTTACCCGTTCGCGAATCGACTCTTCGAGGCGATCTTTTATAAGAGAGGGATTCTGCATGATATTGTGCGCCTGATGGAAGGTATCCCAGGCTTTTTTCAGTTCAGGCTGTGAATCGATTACGCGCATTGCCTGTTCGAAACCATGTTGGGCGACAAGATCACGCATGTTTCCGCTGCGTGCTGTGTTGATAAGATCGACCGCCTGTTCGACCTTGCGTCTGGTTTCTGGCGGCAGGCTCTCGATGACAGCTTCTTTAAGAAGTTCCTGGCGGTTGATCGACTCACCCTTGATCAAACGCTGCACCAGCGGGCTTTCAAGAACCTTGTCGGGCAGTAACTTTGAGGCAAGGCGCTCGGTCAAGCCTTTGCCGGTTGCTTCTTCAAACAGAAAATTCACCGCCTTATACGGGTTGCTGCTGTTCTTAACCAGATCGACGACCTTTTTGAACTTTTCAAACTTTTCAACAACTTCGTTCACGCGATCGAGTGTGTTGTTGATCCACTTTATCGCTTTGATGAAGCCAGAATCTTCTTTGGGCAGTTCGGTGAGAAAATCGTGCATGAGAAACTGTTCAAGCTCATTGCGGCGGGCGATAAGAGCGTCAAGTTTTTCGTCTTTGAGGCCGACTTCTTCCTGCAGCTTGAGAATCTCGATATGTTTGTTCTGCAGACTCTGGCGCAGATTCTTTCGGTTTTCCCATTCTTCCGAGGTGTATTTTTTCGTCATCTCGTCGATTTCAGCCTGCGTGCGCGCTATGACCTCACGACAGGTCTTGATGGCTGGAGTTCCATATATTCCGCCATAGCGATGCTGCATGCTTTCATCAGCCAGCGCCGCATTGATCCTGGCAATTTCCTGCTGATTGTATTCGATCAGAGAGCGAAAAGAGCCTGTGTTGGCCCAGTTGAAAGCACGTGAAGCATAGGTGCCTTCAGCCATTGCTTTCGTCATATCGGCAATCGACTTGTTCCAGCTTTCAACTGCCTGCTCAGCGTCTTTCACATTGTCAGCCGTCGCCTTGCCTTCTGCCATCTTTTTTCTAGTTTCAGCAACCCTCTGTATCTGCTCCTGCAATGAGTCTCTGGCCTTCTGCAACTCCCCGGCATGTTCTTCGCTCAGACGTGCCAGATCATTCTGAGACTTCGCGATATGCTCTTCGAACTTTTTTATTTCACTCGCAGCGTATTCTTGCGTCGCTACGATTATGTCTTCGAAATCCTTGAGATATTTGAGTTTCGCATGTTTCTGGTAGAAGAAGCCCCATTTGTTCTCTTCCATCTGATATTCGAGCAGACGCTTTTCGGAATTGAGCCGGTCGAGTTTGTCGAGCAGCACGAGGCGCTGTTCTGCGCTCAGGTCGGGTGCGTTTTCGTTCTGGATTTTTTCGATCGAGCTTTCGGTAAGTGTCATCAGGTCGCGGGCCCAGCTCTTTTTCTGATCGACGAGCTCCTTGATTTCTGCCGACAGTCGCCTTACTTCTTCTTCATTACCATCTTTTCTGGCAGCCTGCATTTTCTGCAAAGCCGTACGTTCGGCGATGTAGACAGAACTGATGACACCCTCCTGCCCGTATGATGCTGAAATCGACAACAGCATAATTACTACGATCGATCCAAACAACCATTTTGCTGCAACTATCTGTTTAAACATTGCTGTCTCCCTGATTTTACAAAGATATGTCTATTTTAAAGGCGTATTATATGCAGGCAATCAAACTATTGCAACCTTCAATGAAACAAACCGGCGGGATGATGTATAATTCAGGTTGAGTTGGAGTTTTATGGAGGTAATTATGAGGAAAATAACACTGCTGGTATTATGCCTGTGGCTGGGCTGTGCAGCCATGCTGGCGGCACAGAGCGAAACGGAAAAGGCAGATATTCTTTTTGCAAAATACTATATAAACTGGGCCTGGGGCTTTGATTTTAAAGGGATCACCGTCGATTCGGCCGGGCAGGTATATACCTTTGCCTATGATGAATCGGTGCAGATGCCAGAACTCGATCGCAATGCGCTGACGTCAGATCAGCTCAAGACTCTTTATGAGCCGGGAAAAAAGCTGATCACGACGGTTGCACCCGATAAGTTGCAGCAGATGATCGCTCTCGTTCCTGCTGCCGCCGTTGCCAGCATCTCTGAACGCGTGCACGGCGCCTGTGATAAGGGTTCATACGCGAGCGTGGCATATATTCCGGATACGCAGACAAACCTTTTTAAAGAGATAAATCTGAAAACGGAGGGAGACTGGAATTCGCACAACCTGGCACCAGAAGCCGCTGAAATCGTTGAGTGGCTGAACAGCCTCAAACAAAACTAGGAATACGCTGATTATGCAAAGTCTCGTAGGCTTATATGGCAACCGTAACCGGCTGCAGGTATGGCTTTCGCTGGTAGTATTCACCCTCTGTGCATGGTGGACCCTCAATCCCAGGTCTTTTCACCTGCTCGACGGCACCAGTATCACCATTGCCCTGATGCTTGGCGCTCTTTTTGATTTTAATTTTCCGTTCAACGTAACGTCGTCATGGCCTGACGCTGCTTTTCTGCTGGTTACAGTTTCTGTGCCCTTTTTGCTGCATGTTCATTTTCTCAGAAACGGCCTGAAATATATGGCGGCGCTGAATATTTACTGGTTTGCCTATGCCGCCCAGAACTGTTTCAGACTTCTTGACGCCAAAATCTACCGCTGGCCGGCAACGCTGTTTTTTGTTCTGAGCCTGGCTCTAACCGTCGTCGCTTTGATTAAATGTCTGCAAAGTTCAGAAACCCGATTCGAAGACGGTTTCAAAGAAGAAATCGATGAGTTCGAACATGACGAAAACGGAGCAGACTTATGAAAGCAGCACTAACAGCCTTTAATACGCTGGCGCGGCGAAACCTGCTGCGATTAACGCTGCTGACAATGCTGATTTTGCTGCCGGCCGGTTTATGGGCGCTGATCGGGTTCGGCCCGGAGAATGCAACATTCAGAATCATCGATGCTGTGCAATATCAGCAGACAGGTCTATTGTCTCTCGACATCGAGATAATAACACCTGGCCCAGATCTGGCTCCTCACATCATGGTGCCCGGACGGCGTTTCAACCTCGGACTGGCAGAACCAAAAAATCTTGAACTCAAGATCGGGCAAAAGCTGCGCGGCAGTTTTTCGGGTGCGATCAAAGATCTGCAAAATGGTCAGATAATGATGCACGTAGACCCGGCTTCACTCAAAATTATTGAAGAACCCGCCGACAGCTGCGAAATTGTGTATTCAGACTGGGAGCCTTATTTTGACTGGCTGCCGCATCTAAAAGTCGCGTTTATTGCTTTCTGGTGGCTTATCGCCAGCCTCCTGGTCTACCGCCGCAACGCGCAGGACTAGTTCTGGGGTTTTAGGGATTCGATGTAGCGCATGACGGCAAGAACTGAGTCGAATTCTTCGTCGTAGGCGGGCAGAAAGGTTGGCGATCCCGGCAAGGCTTCTGGTTTGACCTGTAGAAGCGCTTCGAGAAATTTTTCGCGCAGGTTGATCGGGCAGTCCTGGCGGCAGACGATGACGTCTGAAGGGATTTCGTTGGTTTTGCCAAGAATGATTATGCGGTCGAGCTGTGCTTTGTTGAGCTTTTTCAGGGTTTCTTCGAGGCATACGCCTGAATCGACCTTGCCTTCGAGCACGGCACGCAGGACGTTGTCGTGATTTTTCAGGAAATAGACTTTTGAATGTTTGTGCGGATCGACGCCGATCTCTTTGAGCAGATAAAGAGGATAAATGTAACCACTGGCTGACTCGGGGTCAACGAAGGCAATCGAACTACCCTTGATGTCTTCGAGGCCCTGTACCTTGCCTTTGGCCGGTGCGATAAAAACGCCACGATAGGCAGTGGCCTCACCAAATTTGGCTTTGGCAACCGGCATCAGGTGATCCTGATCGCGCCGATTCAGATAGGCGGTCGGACCAACCCAGGCGAAGTCGATGTTGCCGCGGGCAAGTGCATCGAGAATACTGGCGTAACTGTTGCGATTAGAAACAAGGCGAACCTCTTTGACACCGGTCTGCTTCTGAAGAAAGCGCAGAAGCGGAACAGCCTGCGTCATCATGTCGCGCATACTCAGATAGGGAATGCGCCCAAAACGAACACTCTTTTCGGCAAGTTTGATGGGTGCTCCTGGCTGCAGAGCGGGAGGTCGCGGGGCGGCAACAGGCTGCTCGTAGCTGTCAGCAGCGGCGGCGTCTTCCCCGCTCTCAGACAGATCATCGCCAGGATAATCGGAAAAATCATATTCGACGTCGTCTTCGTAGTAACCACCACGAAAGAAATCCTGCTCTTCTTCATATTCAGGATAATCATCGCTGTTATAATCTGTATCATCTTGAGCAAAACTGAGCTGCGGCGCCATGAAAAGGCTGCAGCAAATCAATGCAAAAAACAGGCTGATTTTGAATGAAAACTTCATGAATATTGCCTCCTGATGGATGCGCGCCCGGCACATCCTGCTTTAAGATCGGTTTTTATGCAAACTGAAGTATAACCCATCTGCGAAGAATTTGCTGTAGGTCGAGCAGATTTTGTGAGCGAAATTGCATAGATTTGGGTATAATTCATTCGATATTGAAAGACTTAAAGGCGGGAAGACTTATGCGAGTTCTTGAGCGAAAACCGGAGATTCTAAGCGAGGCCTACAAGGCATTCGATACCAATCCTTTTTTTGCGCCACTTAGCGATGCGCAACGCGATCTTGTTATTGAAAAAGCAGGCACCATAGAAGCTTATACGGAGAACGAGTTCATTCTCAAGACCGGCGACCCGGCCGACTTTCTCTTTGTAATCATTTCTGGTCAAGTAGCTGTTGTGGTTGGTGAAGGCGAAGACCAGATGGAACTCACCTGCCTGGAACGCTCGCAGATGGTAGGTGAAATGGCGGTTATTCTTGACGAGAAGCGCACGGCTTCGTGTGTTGCCCGAGGCGAAACGGTTATTCTGAAGTTAACGCGCGATGTTTTTCGCAAGGTGTTGACCGCCGTTCCTGAGGCCGGCATGTCGATGATGCGCATGCTGGCTGAGCGTCTCAAAAAAACATCACGCCCGCCGGTACATCGTGATTTCAGGGGTGACGCGCCGTTACCGCCGGTTGATGTGCTGCGTCTGATTCCGATCGGGTTTATGCAGAGGCATCGCGTCGTGCCGGTACGCAAGCTGGAAAACAAGCTGCTGCTGGGTTATTGCGATCGCATGGATGACAACCTGCTCGCCTCGGTAACTCAACTGCTGCCAAGCATGAAAATCGAACCGGTGGCTATCGAAGCAGCCTATTTTGAAAAAGTCATGCAGAACTACGGCGGAGATGCTTCAGCTGAACCGGTTGCCAGCGGAGGTTCTGGTGCACAGCACATCGACGACCTGCTTAAACGACTGGTTGCCGAAGGTGGCTCTGACCTGCATCTTTCGGCCGGGCAGGCGCCAAGATGGCGTATAGATGGGCGGATTCTGCCAATCGCCGGCTTTTTAAAACTGGCACCGAACGAAGTATTCAAACTGATAGCGCCAATCATGCGCCCAGATTCGGTTGAGGAATTCAACAAGACCGGCGACGAAGATTTTGCCTACGCCATGGACAAGCACTCACGTTTCCGCATCAACCTTTTGCGTGATTCTAATGGAGTCAGTGCGGTTTTTAGACATATTCCGAATACTATTTTCACGCTCGAAGAACTTGGCATGCCCGATGTTCTGCGGCGCTGGGCCGAGTCGCCCAAGGGACTCATTCTGGTTACCGGGCCGACAGGCAGCGGCAAGAGCACGACTCTGGCGGCAATGCTCGACCACATCAACCGCAATGAAGAATGCCATATACTCACCATCGAAGACCCGGTCGAATTCGTGCACCAGAGCCGTAAGGCGCTGGTCAACCAGCGCGAGGTCGGAGTGCATACGCAGTCTTTTTCGCGCGCACTGCGAGCGGCGTTGCGTGAAGACCCCGATGTCGTTCTTGTCGGCGAGATGCGCGATCTCGAAACGATCTCGATGGCGCTTGAAACCGCCAACACCGGGCATCTCGTGCTGGCCACGCTGCACACCTCGACGGCGATCAGCACTGTCAGCCGTATCGTCGACCAGTTCCCGGCCGAAGCGCAGGAACAGATCAGAACAGGGTTGGCCGACAACCTGCTCGGCGTCTGCTGTCAGACGCTCTGCCGCAAGATCGGCGGCGGCCGGGTTCCGGCCCTGGAAATTCTGGTAATGGACTACGCTATGGGCAACATGATCCGCGAAGGTCGCACACACATGCTGCTGACTGCCATGACAACCGGGCAGAGTCGCGGCAACCGCCTGCTCAATGACGACCTCGCCAAGCTCGTGCAGTCTGGCAAGATCACCAAGGAAGAAGCTCTTGGCAACGCCGTCGATCACGCCGACATGTTGCGTCGCCTCGGTATGAGCAAAGGGAGTTGATTGTCGTAAAGCGACAAACGTGATAAAATTTCAACATAGTTCTGAGGAAGGGGCGACAGAAGACATGAGCAGTTTAAAAGGCATTTTCAGGTTGCGGATACTGACAGTGATGCTGCTGGCGGTGTTCTCTCTGACGACACCAACGCTGCTGACCGCGGCAGAGCATAAGGTCGGGCCCTATACTGTCGATGTCGATGTGCGTTCGAGCCTGATGCAGGTTATTCCACACGCTTATGTTAAGTGCCGCCTGAGTGGCAACACTATAAAGATATCAGCATCGGCACCAGGTTATGTGGCGCAGACACATGAGTTCGCGGCAAAGCCCGGGCAGCTTGTTTATCCGGTGATCATCAGACTGCCAGACAAAAAAGTCAGTCTCGAAGTGATGACCTTCGATTACAAACCGATAGTATCGGCCTATTTCGACCGCTATCAGGGCGGCACCCCGACGGATCTTTATGCAATCAACCTTTATCTGCCGATCAAAAGCTGGCCACACCCTAAACCGTCGAACTTAAAGGTCAACCAGCCTGGCTACGGCTGGCCAATTCAACAAACCTGCGACATCAGTGTTTTTGCTGATTTTTACCAGGTGCGCATGCTGGTTAATCGCGCAGTGCTTGATGACCCCAAAGATCAACTGCTGGTATATGTCAACACTTCAGAAGAAATAAGCGTCGCCGCAGCCGAGAACTGGTTGCTGACGCTGCAAGAGCTTGAAGAGAGTAACAGAAAAGAGGCCGAGCAACTTGCCATAATTCTGGCAGCGATTCTGCCGGTTGCCGAGTTCAGCGTTGCGCCGCTTCCCCGCTCGATCGCCGCAGCAGTTGCTTTTAAAAGACGATTCGCAGAACTACACCGTGACTGATCAGCGAAAACCAGCGCAACGAATGACCGAATATGCGCCAGCGAAGAGCTAATAACACGCAATTGCGTTTAGCTTTTTGACAGAGTAAAATTAATTTTGTCATATAGTTTTTTCAAGAGGATTTCGCCGGAAGGCTGCCATATAAATAGAGCTATAACTTTTGCAGTCAGGCGATTGAAAGGAACTTTCTGTGAATAGAACACTATTGGCGACACTCATGGTTTGTCTTTTTTTTCTTCTGGCGGTTAACGGTTACGCCGCGGATTCTCTGCTTGGCAACTGGGTCTATCAGAGTCCACATGGCGATATCAGCCTGCAGTTTACCTCGGCGAATCAGCTGGTTTTTGATGGCGACCCAGCTTCTTACCAGGTTCAGGGCAATAATCTGATCGTGACGGCTGACGAAGAAGAGACCATGTCTTACCCGTATTCACTGCAGAATGACCAATTGCAGATCACTTTTCCTGATGGCAGCCAGTTGATGTTTACAAGGGCTGGTGCTACAGCGGGAGATGCAAACATGCCTGGAATGGTTCCTGCTGGAGGGAACCCGACCGGAGTGGTTCCAGCAGCTGGCGGCGGCCAGGTTTTTCAGGAACTGGTCGGACGCTGGAAAGATATAAGATCGAGTGGGCACACCATAATCGAACTGCACGCAAACGGGCAGTTTTCATATTACAGTGATACGACCGCCGGTAACAGCAATTATGGCGAGACCAACTGGGGTTATGGCAGTTCTTCGGGCACCAGAGGCTCCTGGCAGGCTCGCGGCACAGCTCAGCAGGGGGTAATTTATTATCAGACCGAGAGTGGTGAGCAGGACACTCTTGATTACAGAATCCAGATGGAAAAAGGCCAGGTTTTCTGGAATGAATGCTATTTTGACGGCAAGCTTTACCAGAAGCAGTAAAGATCTGGTAGATAATTTTCCGTGCCGCATTTTAGTAAAAACGGTCAGATGGCATTGCGTAAATTCTGTACAAGGGTATGATTAGTAGATACGTCTTGCACAATGAGGTAAAAAATGGACAAACGACATGCAATGCGAGCTTTGCTGGTCGTTCTGCTGGCGTCTGCGTCAGCTCCAATAATGGCGTGGGGGCCAGTCAGTCATATTTCGTTGTCATATGAAGCAGGTGTTAAAAGTGGCTTTCCGGTGAGCCACGATCTCGTCGGCGCTTATCTTGCCGGTTCAACCGAGCCTGACGTCGGACTCGACGACGGCAAAAGCGAAGATTACGGCGTTTACCACAGCGAAGAATATGCCAAAGCCATGGAAGCAGTTGCCCAGCGCAAAAATAGCCCCGACCGCGAGATTTTGCTCGCCCGCGCGGCCGGCATGCGCAGTCATATTGCCGGTGACTCGGCGGCGCACGGCAAAACCGGTTATGCTGAAGCCAAGATCATGTTTCCTGATATTCAGACCGGCCTGCCCAAGCATACAACCAACGAACTGATCGTCGATATGATCATGTATGACCGCAATAAAGAGGCTCTTAAGAAGCAGAATCTCAACTTTATCGACGTCGATACGCTGATCGAAACACGCAAAGAATACAGTCGCATGACCGGCAAAGAGCTCAAAAACGACCGCGACGCGCTCAAAAAAGAACTGCTCAACCATCGCGCCATGGTGCTGACCGAACTAAGCCTGGCTCACCACCTTTCAACCTCAGACCCGGCTAAACTCAGCCAGATGAAAGAAGAGTATTCCGACCTCAACGTCGGCACGACTGATGGTAACGGCGCCGACCTTGCCATTGCCAGGATTTCCGAACAGGCGAAGACCAGCGAAGACCTCAGGAACTTCCGAACAGATGATAAAGGCTTTAAAATAAGGGATTACCTTAACAACTCGCTGCTGGCAAAAAGCATGCAGGCACTCGAACGCGGCGCGCTCAAGCTGACTAAATCGGCGGCAATACGCGATTCTCTTCAGAGTTTCGCTGGCGGCAAAGTTGAAGCCAGCAGGAACAAGGCTTTCGTGAACTTCGGCGTCAATCTGCTTAATAAAGACCTGACCTTCAAGCAGGCGGTCGTGCTGGCCGGCAAGGCTACCAGCGGTTATCCGACCGACCAGTCCCAGAAGCTTGCCTATCTCGAAATCGAGGCTGAATCTCTCAAGGCGCAGCGTGACAAGGCGCAGGCCGATTACAACAACCGCCCCTGGTGGAAATTCTGGCTCATCTTCACGCAATCTGACAAAAAGAAATACGAACAACTCGAAGCGCAATACCAGGCGAAACTGCACGAAATCGAGGCGGCTCGCAGCCAGATCGCAGCCAGTTCCGCCCCGTTATCAGACGCCGCCTATGCTGCCGCCATCAGCGAATGCGCCGAGCAGTCTGCCCTGTGCGATAACGCGGCCGCCAGCCTCGCCGAACTGCAGGCCGCCGTAGATGCTGCCTACAAAAAATATGTAACCGCAGCCGAGACCCAGGATCAGGCTGATCTCAAGGCTGCCGAACAGGAACTGAGTCAGGCCCGCGAAAATCTTAAAGCTGCCATGCAGCGCTGACCTCGACCATGTTGACACTGCGAGGAGACTCTGATCTCCGAAACAGTCTCATCTATCAGTGAGATAGTTCTATGGCGATATGCATGACGCGGTCCGGTGAGCGGGTTTGCATGAAATGATAAAAGTTCTTGTAAGGTTCTATGAAGAGCTCAATGACTTTATCAGGGCTGACTGGCGCAAGCAGCAGATAGAGCGGCAGCTTGGGCACTGCACTACGGTGAAGGATCTCATCGAGTCGTTTGGGGTGCCGCATACCGAAGTCGATCTGATACTGGTCAATGGCAACGCTGTCGATTTTGCGCATCGTGTCGCGGATGGCGATATGATAAGCGTTTACCCGGTGTTTGAATCGTTCGACATTTCAGATGTTACGCGCCTGCAGGAAAGGCCGCTGCGCGACCTGCGCTTCATCGCCGACTGCCATCTCGGCAAGCTTGCCGGCAAAATGCGCCTGCTCGGGCTCGACGTCGAGTATCGCAACGATATCGACGACGAAGAACTGGTTGCGGCAGTTGTTAACGACAAAAAAGTACTGCTGAGCCGAGACCGCCGCCTGCTTATGCGCAAGGTCATCGACCGCGGCTACCTTGTTCGCTCGCAGAACCCCGATGAGCAGATTGCCGAAGTGATAAAACGCTTTGATCTAGGCAGGCAACTGCAGCCGTTCACGCGCTGCGCCCTCTGTAACGGCATGCTTGAACGAGTCGAAAAAGCAGCGGTGCTGCACCGGCTCGAACCAAAAACGAAGCTGTATTTCGACGACTTTTTTCAATGCCAGTCGTGCCGCCAGGTTTACTGGCAGGGCTCACATCTCGCCGCGATAAATCAGTTGATAATTAAATATGATAACAGAGCCCAATAGCCAGAACAGTTTTTAACCAGCGGCTCAAATGGACAGAGAAGCGATGTTAATCGAATTCGAGCAGCACGATAGAGACGTCGTCGCCCCAGGAAGTCGTGCCGGTAAGCTTCTCAAGTTTGCCATAAAGAGCTTCAATCGGGTTCCTGTCACCTTTAACAGTGTCATCAACGATATCTGCAAACTCTTTGTAACCGATCATCTCCCCGTCAGGCAGCAGAGCCTCGACCCAGCCATCGGTATAGAATACAATCGAGCACTTTTCGCCGATGTTCATCTGAACGCCAGGAATCTTCATGGTTTTGGTAGCGCCCAGCGGGAAAGCGTTCATCTCGATAAAGTCATGCCCGCCTTCGGGCTTGACATGTATCAATGCCGGATGCCCGGCACCAGCGAGAAAGAATTCACCGCTACGGGAATCGATGCGCATCAGCATTATCGAACTCATGCGCAGACGCTTGAGAATAGGAAGAAGGTGCAGGTTGATAGTCGTCAGCAACTCCTGCGGAGTCCGGCCGGCCTGTCTGACAACGAGCGGTATGGCGCTTGTGATCATGGCAACTACTACAGCCGCCGCAAGACCATGCCCGGTAACATCACCAATACAGACATAAACATGGTTTTCATCATGCGGATCGACAAAGTAATCGTAGAAATCGCCGCCGACCTGCTCCATCATGAGCGAACGGCCGGTAACGCGTAGACGACCGAGACTCAGGCTGCCGGTTGGGAAAAGGCCTTCCTGAAGAGCCTGCGCCAGATTGAGCTGGTCGAGACCTTCTTTTACCTGGCCAAACAGCCGGGTAAGTGCAAGCAGTTCGCCAACCGCGTTACTAGTTACCGGCAGGCGCATTCCAGCCTTGAACAGAGGTTCGACCGCAGTTTCAAGTTCGCCGGTTGGCCGCAACAGAAATCGCCGAAGAATGTAAAGCCCCAGAACAATCCATGCAGTTCCAAGCAACAGCGCGGCACTGAACGAAACAAACAGCCGGTTTTCGTCATACAGCACCTTATCAAAAGGCATGGAACGTGCAATTACCAAATGTTCCATCGCCTCAGAACACTTCAGCAGATAAAGATTTCTTGTTCCGTCCTGACTTTCAGTAATAAAACGGCAACATTCGCCAGGATTTTCGAGACCGTTGGCAATAGCGACCATAGCTTTTGGAGCCGCCTTTGCTGCAAAATCAAGCCCTTCAGCATCGCGGTTGAACACATAGGTGGCACTGCCATCGCCGGCTGTTCCTGCCCTGGCTATCAATTCCAGAACTCGCGCAAATGAGAAATGACCAGCCCGCCAGTGCAGTAGAACAAAGTTAATCAATTCGCTGTCTGCGTCGCTGAGCACAAATGCATAATTAAAGACTTTTTCTGTTCCCGACACGACCCGGGTGATTCTGCCAATATCAGCAAGCGTCTCGTTAACATAGTCTTCTTCATCGACTCCTGCGGCAGCAGCCATCACCGACATTACCTGCCCCTGATCTCTGATGGCGTCTGTGGTTGAACGCCGTTCCTGAACCCTGCGACAGATATTTATCGCCAGCCCCGACACAAGCTTGTCGATAACCGGATCGTTCTTGTCACCCACCCGGCATCGGGCCGGCCCGAGCAGATGTATTTGAATCTGTTCTTCGCTTAACCGGCCATTTTCGTCACCGGTCAAACGAAACAAGCTCTGATAAAGTTCTTCAACCTTGCCGCCGCGATCGTTTACCCGCTGCAGAAACCACTTCTGCAGATGGTCCGGGCGTTTCGCAATATAAGTGTATGACGGTCGAAACTGAAACCAGGTGGGCGACAACTTTTTGCCGTCTTGAGTGAATACATAAAGGTAACCAAGGTTCCATCTGCCGGAATTGACTTCTTCGCACCATTCAAGAACACGCTGCTGGCTGGAAAATGGCCGCTGTTTCTGTAGATAGCGCGTTATTTCCTGCTGCTGCGCATAGGTAAATTGCCTCAATTCAGTTTCAAGATCCTCAATCTCACGCGAAAGCTGCACGTACTTTCTGTCCAGAATATTCGAACTGCCGGAATACATTTCAAGATGTCCGATTAAAACCAGTCCCAACAACGGCAGGCCGATTGCCGGTCCAAGAAGCATGAGCAGGCCAGCCCGCAGGTTTTTCGAATCCACCGGAAAATTTGTGCGCGCGAGCCGCACAAAGCCGTATAACCAGGTAATACTTAGCAGTATAAGAGCAGAAACTGAAAAAACTTCCCAGGCCAGCAGATTGAGCGGAAAGCTGGCGCGAAAAACCAGCAGATTTTCTTCAAAGCCAACCATCTGGTAAACATAGCGGTAATCACTGCCAATGCCGGTATTATCGGGATTCACATGCCAGTAGCCGAGGCGCTGCTGCCAGTCAATTGCTGATGTCCCGGAAAACATTTTCCAAAGTGTTTCAGAACCATGCTGAGCCTGAACAAAATATTCACCCATGACTTTCTGCCAGTCGATGGATTTCTCATCGAAAAGCAGAATATAAGCATATTGCCGCCCGGCGATCGTTTGCAGACCCTGGCTCATCCACCAGTCGTTTTCCGGCAACGGCAGGCCATAAATAATATGACGGCGCGGCATGGTATAGAGCAGATGCCCGGGCAGATCGATAAAGGCTGTTTTAACCCTTATTTTTTCGTCCTGCATGGGAATAAGACTATCGGCAAAAAGCATTTTCAGCAGTGGTGCGAAGTCACCCGCCAGTTCCCCCGTATCTTCACTCCGGGCCGCGACGAAAAGATGGGGCCGGGCAATACCATACCCTGCGAAGCTTTCAGTGGCCTGCTTGTGCCAGCCCCTGACATCTTGAGCCATAGCCTCATTCCTGCGGGCAGCCTGCCAGAGCACCGACAGTCGGGCAGCCGGAGATTTTATCCGCAAAAGTTTTTCAACATCATAGCGCAGGCTCTCTGAAAGTATTTCACGCTCATAACTGCGACGGACTGATGAACCCTGCCAGATGCCCGCTGACAGAAAAAATGCAAACGGGAACCACAGCAAAATGCCAGCAAACACGCGAAATTTTCGGTTTCCGGTCATCATGTTGTCCGCCTGATTACTACCAATGAACGGTCTTCATCGGAAGATTGCGCCGCGGCATCTTCGCCTGCCAGCTTCAGCCAGAGCGTTTTCAGCTCTGAAGAATTCACCAGACCGGGTGTTGCAACCAGCTCAGATACCAACTTTTCACGGCCGCGCAGTACCGATTCGCGATCGAAAAGCTTAAGACCGCCTGATGTAGCAAAAATGAGACATGAGCCGGCTGCAAGAACGATTTTATGACTGCTGATCACTGGAGGCTGAGTCTCGCCGAGCAGCAATGACGAGTCAGCTGTGCTGGTAACTCCGGAACTCGTAACGAGAAGCGGAGCATGCTGTCCGGCGTTGGCAATGTCGATGCTTCCATCGTCATTGGCAATGAGGCATAAAAAGCTGATCTGCTGCTCGTATTTTCGCTCGCACATGAAAAAATTGTTGAGTTCGAGCAGAATTTTGGCCGGGTCAGAATTGGCGGCACCAGCCATTGAGATGAACATTTTGATGCGCGCACCCATAAGGGTTGCCGGAATCGGCTTGCCGGAAATCTCGCCGATACAGAACAGCAGACGATTATCCGGCAGGGGCAAAGCTTCGATATAATCGCTGCCAAGAAATCTGCCGGGCAGAAAAAACGATTCCAGCTCGATGCTGCCGACAGCCACGCTTCCCTCGAATACCAGCTTCTTTCGTAGTGGCTGGGCATTATATATTTCCGAAAATGTATGGGCCGCCTGTTTGATTCCTGAAAAAATGCGGCCTTCCGACTCAGTTTCAGCTTTCAGAAGCTTGTCGAACTCGTGGTTTTTTATGCCTTCAAGCGCTTTTGCCAGCCTTCGCACCGAAAGGCCGAGATTGCGCGAAATGAACAGGGCTGCCAAAATGGCTGTGCAAAAAGAAAACGCCACGAACATGACGGTAAATGAGACTATTTTGTGGTTGCTTTGCGCGATCGGCTGGAAAGGCGTCGCGCCGAGCAGAACCACGTCGCCCATGTTGCGGGCGTGAATGCCGGTAACCAGACAACGGCCAATGCCCGGCAGGTTTATAAGTCGATCGACAGTGCGTTTGAGGCGCCAGACTTCTTCGCTTAACATCAGCAGGTCTGAGTTCAGCAGCAGCTGGTCGGGCATACTAGATCGCGGGCCACCTGCGCTCATTTCGACAATCCCGAGGCGAACATCACTTTTCTTTTGCGACAGCACTGCGAGGTAATCTTTGAAAACCCTTTCGTGGTCAAGAAAAGCAACAAGAAATCTTGTACTATACTTTTTTTGCGCATCTCTGACAAAAGAAAGATACATGCTGCGCTTATAACCGGCCCAGTTCAACTCGATTATCCGGCCGAGATTCTTGAGGGTATTGTGCGAAAACGACCTGACATAGCTCAGATTGAAGGTTGCATCAGCCTTCTTTGGCGCTACGTTATGCAAATGGGCAACGACATTTGTCACCAGAAAGGTTGCGACTTCGCGCACAGTTTTTCTGCGCTCGGGAATCTCGGCAAATTTTTCGACGACGACGCCGCTTTCATCCATCAAATACACGGCTTCCGCCATATCGCCAAGCTTTGCCAACAGCAGATCATTATGCGTAACCGGCTGAGATCCTCCAGCCAGGTTGCTTTTCAGGGTATTGAGGACTTCGGCAATAGCAGCATTATGCTGTACCAGCCCGAGATCGATATCTTCGAGCGCGCGCTCAATCACTCTGTGCTGCTGCCTGACGGTGTTTTGCGTAGATGTCTGCAGGTAATCGAAACACCATTGCGCAAACAATGCCAGCACCGGAATCATCGACAACAGTATGGCAACACTCATTACCCGCCGCAATGAGACTTCCTGGCGCCGCGCCACAAAAAGATATCTGCCGACCAGTGCAGTCAGAAGCAGAAAGCTGCACTGTGCCAATATCGTTAACAGGTTCCACAGATCGAGCAGTCCCCGGTAATAGCCTTCAACCTTCAGTTTGCGGCGCAATTCGACACAGAGACCATTTTTTATATAAGCTTTTTCCTCTAGCCATCCGTTCTGCAGAAGATTTGCGGGAAAGTGTCGCTGATGGCTTTCTGCCGCAACACCTGATGAGTGGCTATCGAATGACTTTTGCGAAACCCTTTTGAGGGCAAGATGATAATAATCAGGCAAGGATGAACGAACGCTGTGAAAGACTTCCTGCAGCAGATTCTCTTCTGCCCGCCGCCCGGTTTCGACCAATACCAGAACATTTGCAACCTGACTGCTTACAGATATACCATCGCCGGCATGCGGGAAAAGTCGCCACCAGCCTGCATGGGAAAATCGTCGGCAGCCCTTCAGTTCGATCAGGGTTTCCGGGTTGCGGCTGATTGTTGCGAGTGCCTTACGCCTGCCGAAAAAAGCAGAAGAGAGAGAGCTGCTGCGGTTTTCCGACATGCTTTCCGGTCGCATGAGTCGGGCCATGACCTGCTCAGAGACAGCAGTCTTTTCAAGAGGGAAACCTTCGACCGCAATTCTTTTGCCGGCGGCTGAATAGAATAGAAATGACGCTTTTTTAATCAGAGGGCGGAGCAGGTCAAAAGCATATTCGCTGTCGCTCTTACGCAACAGTTCGGCGGCCTGGCGCAGGACAAAGGGGTAATAGGTCTCTGCAGCGCTGAATCTTGCGACCTTCTGAACGATCTGGGCCATCTGACCACGTTCATGGGCTTCCCAGTCCTGCATGATCTGGCTGCGTTTCTTTGCGAACCATTGCGAGATGACAAGACTCGTGGCAAAAATGAGAACGGCGACAAATAAAAGAACCACGCCCGGCCTTTTGAATACTGCATCCGGAATTGTCGTCGAATGGGAAGACATATATCGAATATACGCTATGTAAGTTGTCAGAGCAAGATGGATTCTGCGACTTCGCCTGAAGGCGACGCGCAGAATAACAAAAATGGCTTACCTCGGGTCAGCGGGTTTATCGAGCCGGTTGAATGAATATTTGTATGGGGCAGGACTGTTTAAGAGTGGTCTGAAGACCATCAGGCCACCGACATGCTTGTTCTCGCGCAGGTATTGTTCAAAATCCTGATCGACGATGCGGTTGAGCTTAAACGAAGCATGGCGCAGAAATCGTTTGCCTTTCTTCTCAATAAAGAAGCCCATGTGGGTGACATCCAGGCCTTCTTTGTCGGTAACCAGTGCCACGACATCGCCTGAGAGCAGCGGCGCCTTTTTCTCAAGGGCGACTGTGCGCGGGAAATACCACATCAACTGCGGCTTTTCGGCGATCACGAAGCGATCTTCCACGTAAAAGGTGCGGTTGTCACCGACCCGGTTCAGATAAAGCTCGCGGCTCAATGCCAGAGGATGACTGCGGGCGACATTGACCAGATAACCTTTCTGCTCGTTAACATCGCCCCAGCGCGAAGTGAAGTGGTTGCGATGATGGTTCATCAGCGGCTGACCGCCGGCATTGTACATGATGTCTATGAGCCGGCAGAGGAACTCGTCATAATGGGCTGGCTTTGTGTTGGCGGCAAGGGCAAGCACATGTTCAACGTAGGTCATGCAGTCGAGATAAGTCAGGCTGGTTGGCAGAATCTTTACCGGCAAAGGATTGGGATTGCTTGCTTCAACCTTTTCGACAGGTTTACTCCGCTGTTTCTTGATGCGCTTTTTGGTAGCCGGGTGATAACGGCGCCCGATAAGGTATTTTGAGACGAATTCTATGCGGCGCTGTACCGGCAGATTGTGTGCGCTGGCGATCAATCGCTCAACCTCGACAGCGTCGTTCGATCGGCGCAGACCGACGACTGGCGCGGCCGCTTCCCCGGCAGCATAAAGCCCGCAAGTCAGCGCAATAAACCCAAGCATCAGCCAACCTGTATATGATTTCATGATCTGTATTTCCTCCGGATAACGCACCTGGCAGCATTAGCGGCATCAACAATGCCGAACAGATTATATAAGTAAAATACCACAGCGCTGATTAATTACCAATGAATTGACAGCATGACCGTCAGGAGCTAGCATACAGAGGATACCGACAATCTGCGGGAGGATAAATGGCTGAGGGTATTCCAGAGCAGTCGCCGGACCACAAATTTGGCAGTTGCGGCAAATCGCTGGGGCTGATGCTGGTTATTGGTTTGCCGGTGTTTTTTGCGCTGCCAGCCGGGCAAACCTCGCGCTACTTTTTTGCGGCGCCTTATTATCTGCTGCCTTTCGCCGTTCTGGCGATTATTGCCATGATCGGCGAACGGATGCACAAAGCATCGGTTACGCTTACCGCCTGGGCTTCAGCTACCACGTTCTTCTGTTATGGATGTTTTGAGACAATTTACTCATGGTTTCCCAGTGGAGCTGCGCTGCTTCCGGCTGATATACCGGCAGCCGCCTTCTGGCGAGAACTGGTAACGTACGCCGGCAACCGCGGCCTGCAGATAATTCCGATTGCGCTGCTCGCGTTCATTATGGCGAAGTATCTTAAGGAAAACTGGCGGCACCGGCTGAAAATTGGTGATCCTTCGACAGAAACGGGCATACTCGGCGAAAAGCAGGTGATGCCCTGGAGCAAAGTCGGCATCCGCATTTTCTTTTATTTTATGCTGGTCACTGTCGGTTTTCTGGTGACAAAGGGTGTGGGCGGCTGGACAACAGGACACAGCATGGCATACGGCGCCAAACTGGCCGGTGGCGCGGCCAATTCACTCGTTGAGGAACTGCTGTTTCGAGGGCTGTTGCAGCCGGTATTCGAGATGGTTTTACCACCCGGTAGCGCGAACATTTTACAGGCTATCTTTTTCTCGGTGATTCACTACGGGTTTATTGAATCATTCAGCTTTGCCGAGGTTATTCCTGAGCTGGTCAAGCTGATAATGTATGTCGGCATCGGCCTCTTTTTAGGCCGCGCTGCCCGCGAAACCAACGGACTGCTCATACCCTGGCTGTTTCATTTCATCATCACATCGGCAATCTGGCTGACCATCGTCGCCCGCTGATCAGCTCCAGCGGTCAAGAAATTTGGCGAGGGTGCCTTTAGTTTTGAGTTTGATGCGCTGCCAGAGGCTCTTTGGCGGTTCGTAAAGTTTGCTGACGGCAAAGTCTTTTTCGAACAGGTCTTTGCGCACCTGCTTAACGAACTCGGGGTCTTTTGACGCGACATTCGATTCGTAGTTGTGGCGCAGCGCCATGGTATCCATGTTGCAGCTGCCTATCGAAGCAAATTTGTCATCCGCGATGAGACCCTTGCCATGCACCTTACCGAGTCCTTTTTCGCCCTCATACATGTAAATCTTGACGCCGGCCTTCTGCAGTTTGTCGAAATAAAGGCGGGTATTCGCGTCGTTGAGCGGGTTCTCGGCCGAAGCCGGGTGAACCAGACGCACATCTACCCCACGCTTTGCCGCGGCAGCAATGCGTTCGACCAGGTCTTTGTTGGTAATGTAGGGGTTAATGATGTAAAGATATTTCTGGGCCGAGTCTATCTGCTGCTTGTAATCATCATGCACGTCGTGAACGCCGCGCGGAATGTTATAGGTCATACGGGCATTCGAGGAGCCCTTTTTGGCCGGCGCCGGGAAAAAGCGGGCGCGCACGGTCGCCGCATCGTTACTGGCGAGTTTGCCGCCGTTGTAGAGATAGCTGAGGAGAAGCCCGCTCTGCATCTGGTTAACAACCGAACCCTGGCAGCGCACCATCATGTCGTGTTTCTTTTCGCGTGATTCCTGTTGCAGGGTGTAGCCGCCGACATAGCCGATCTCACCGTCGATGATGAATTTCTTGCGATGGTCAAAATGAAAGAAATCGAGCTTCTGCCCGGCCGTAGTCGCCTTGGTGAGCCGGTCATAAAAAACAACTTTGATGCCGTTGGCCTTGTAAAAGTCGAAAAGTTTTTCTTCTTCGGTTTTCGACGTCAGGTTTTTGAAGCCGGCCATGCGGGCGCCTGAGCGGTCAGCGACGAGAATTACCTCGACACCCTCTTTTGCCTTTTCTGCAAGCAATTTAGCGAATTCCCAGCCGGTTTTGTCGGCTTCCATACCGAACATCTGTATGGTTATGCTCTTTTTTGCTGACTTGAGATCTTTCGTCACTGACTGCCAGAAAGTCTCTCCGGTCTGCAGTTCGAGAGAGTTATCGTTAGTTTCTTTAAATGAAATATCAAGGTCTTTTTCGACGACCTTTTCGCCGCTGACAGCCTTTTGAATGGTGCGTTCGATGCCTTGCTGCGTGGTCAGCACCGAGGCCGCCTTTTCGCGCACGTATGTCTGCGTAGTTGTTGCCGGGGCTTCGGCTTTGCCGGTGAGCTGCGTCTTTACCTTGTCAGTAGCCTGGCTTGCTGTTTTTGAGAGTTTTTCGTAGGCAGTCTTAGCAGCCATGTAGGCATCACGCTTAACCCTGACCAGATTCTGGTCGGCCTGTTCGGTTACCGCATCGCGATATTCGCTCAGCGCCTGTTGCATCGTCTGATAAGCACGCTGAATATCGCCGGCCACCGCCGGTGTCATACCCGAAAACATCAAGAACCCAGAAATACCAGCTACCAGCCCAAACCGGCCAACAGTTTTTCTCATATACAACTCCCGTCTTCAGGCCTCGCAGCACCTGAATGAGCTTTATACAGCAATGCGTGTACACTATGATAATTTTATAATTATACTGACCGGACCCTAAACCCGCAAATTTTGCAGACGGGCGGGTAATTAACTTCTGACTTATTTGGGTGAGAATTGTATAATAGTCAGCAAGATTGCGCAGGCAGGAGAGCGTGGCATGGAAGAAGCCTTTAAAATTACGCGGAGAGGATTTGCCGCGATAGTGATCAGTATAATGGTTTCGGCGATACTGTTTAAATTCAGATTCCCCGACATGGTGCTGTTCAATTCTTTTATCGAAGCGTTGCTGACTGATAAACTTATGGTTCGCGTGATGGTATATGCTGTTCCGGTAATGCTGGCAGTCATCGTTTTCTTCATGCCTTTTTCGGTCTTTTTTCTCTACTGGTGTTCTGCAGTGTATGCCGGCTATTATCTGCTGTCTGCGCCGGTCGAAGCGGCTATACTGCTGATGCTGTTTGCTGTTCCAACCCTGATGAACCGCTTTCAGATCGTCAGGTTTCCAGAAACGCAGATAATGCTGCCGGTAATCGGCGTGTTGTATGTATTGCTGGTTGTGCTTTCGGTCATTTTTAACAACCTCGGCATCGAAAACCTGGCCGTAAAAATATTGTTGCTGATTCCAGCCCTGCATGTCCTTGCCATGCCGCCTGGCGACGATTCACAGAGCCGTTTTCAAAGCGAAGCCGGGCAGGTTACCAGCGGTTTGAGCTCAACCCAGAAGGCCCGCATGAAAAGTGTCATCAGAACGAACTGGTGGGAACTGCTCCGACCACACATTGAATCGACAGCCCTCAATATCGCGGCTTTTTACGAAAAATTCAGCGCGATCAAAACCAACTTCAGTCGCGGCCGTGAAACTCCGCACACGCACACGCGCGCTCAGGACAACGCCCGCAATATGAATCTCGCCGCTCTCAAGAAACGCGACCGCGATTTCACCGACCAGGCTTTTATCAAGCGGGTTGACGCGGCTTTTACGGTAATTCAAGATGCTATTTATAACCAGCAGATCGAAAAAATTCAGGCGTTCGTTTCTGACGCCCTTTACGAGCAGTTTCGCAGTCGCATCGAAGAACAGAAAACCGCAGGTATACGATATCAATACAGCGAACTCATTCATGAGCCTTCATCGATCGATCATGTTTACTGCGACGGCAGTTTTGACGAAATTCAGGTTCTGATCAAGGCTTCGCTCAAGGAAGCACTCACCGACAGCAAAACCGGCAAGGCGATCGGTGCCGCCAGAACCCGCAATTTTTATGAATACTGGTCGTTTATCCGCAGGCCATCAGGAAAGACCCTCAAGAAACCCGGCCTGCTGGAAGGCAGTTGTCCGAACTGCGGCGCACCGATTCAGATTGGCCAGGCCACCGTCTGCGCCGTCTGCAACTCATTTATACGTTCAGGTTATTATGACTGGGTTCTCGCCAAGATCACTCAGGGCTGCGAGTGGTCCTATTCTGATCCGACGCTGGTTCCTCTATGGCGACAGCTCAAGAGTTCCGACCCTGAATTCACCATTCATCAGATCGAAGACCTCGCCGGCGTCATCTTCTGGAGCCTGCGCATTGTCGAGATCACGCGCAAGGTCGAACCGATCTTCAGGTTCGCCAGCAGCGAATTTGCGGCATATCTGAGCGACGCACTCAAAACCTCGGCGAACACCAACCGACATTGGTGGGAAAACATCGCGCTCGCTTCGGTCAGCCTCAAAGGCATAGTAACCGGGCCTGAGCGCACGAAGCTTTACGTTCTTGTTGTCTGGAGCGGAATACCCGTTACCACCAATGCTGATGGCAGCATCGCAGAACGTATCAGATACAGCAAACCGGTGCGCGACGTTATGGTTTTGAGCCGGGACAGCAAATGTCGGACAAATCAGAACAACACCCTGAGCAGCGCTCATTGCCGCAGCTGTGGCGGCGCACTCAGCTCAAGCTTTGCGACACAATGCGCTTACTGCTCTTCCACGCTTAATGACGGCAGCGAATGGCAGATCGAAAAGCTGTTAAAGGAAGACAGCCCCGACTATGTCGAGATTCTCGAGCGCAAGTCAGAGATAGTATCAGAGCGCTTTGCCGAGAATATGGCGGTCGAAGTCGCGAAAGTAGCGGAGCAGGTAAAGATCGCAGAAACTCGCTCCGGGCGTGACATCATAACGGTAATGGCGCAGGTTCTCCTGGCAGACGGAGTTATCGACGACGCCGAAACGAAATTTATCAGGGAAATGGCGGCAAGATATCACATGCCACCTGAAACGCTCGAGGGCGTCCTGGAAGCGGTTAAGGCCGGCGAGGTGCATTTTTTAAAACCGAAAGTAGCCAAAGAGGCCCTCGACATTCTCAAGGGTGCTGTAAGCATGGCATTTGCAGACGGTGTGCTGGCGCCCGAAGAAGAGGCCGCGCTCGAAAGCGTCGCCAAAGAACTTGGTTATTCGGCCATCGATGTAAAACGCATCGTCAAGGCCGAAGAAAAACTGCGCCGCCAGACCCGCCGGACACCGCTATAACATCTTAACCGCTGCTCAGTTGAGGCGGGTGAGGACGTGCTGCAGGAAGAGCAGGAACTTTTTTGTGCCGGCTTCGGTGGTGGCATTACCGCCGTAGAATTCGGCTTCAAAGCACTGGGCCGCAGCGTGGCCGTCAGCGGGTCTCAGGTTGAGATCGAGGCAGATGCGCTCGAAGTATTCACCCGGCGTTTCGTATTCGTTGCGTGGCAGCACGCCACGTTCTGCCATAATCGTGGTAAAATCGTTGAAAAGTTTAGTGACATCGCAGCCTTCGAGTACAAACCCACTCATTTTCAGAAGGTTTTCAATATTCTGCCTGAATTCTTCCACGTCTTGTTTTTTGGGCCCGGCATCGTCTGCCTTTCTGGCAAAAAGTTTCTGCAACCATTTGAGCAGTCTTTCGAATTTCTTTACAACCAGCCAGCTGAATGCCGCAATTAAAACAAACGCCATCGCTATGCGCAAAATATCCTTAACCAGTTGCCCATAATCGGTAGTCTGCTTTTTAAAAAGCTTTTCGGCCTCTTCGCGCTGGTGCTTTTCGACGCGAGACTGGTCTTTTACTACGGTTCCCGGAGTTTGCGCATTTTCGAAATGCTCTGCTGAAACTTTTCTGTGCGGCATTCGCTGCGCATTTTCCTGCTTGAGTTTATTTTTGATTGCATCGAGACTGGCTGCTTTCGGCAAAGCTACTCCGCTGGTAATCAACGGGGGCGTTTCGCCGCGCTTCGCATGTACATCGACAATTTTCCAGCCGCCGGTTGTCAGTATTTCCGCCCAGGCATGCGCCATGCCGGAAACCACAAAAAATCGGCCGTCACGCTTCTTTTCAGTTACGTAACCGCCGGCAACACGGGCCGGAATACCGCGCAGACGGCAAAGAAGCACCAGCGCGGCAGAAAAGTGCTGGCAGTGGCCAGTCATCGAAGTTAGCAAAAATTCCCTGACCGGGTGTTCGCCTGTCTTAATCTGAAAATCTGTGTTGTATTCACCATGCGTCTCAAGAAAATCAACTATTTTAAGCACAGCAGGCACGCCGGGAGCCGCGCCTGTCGATACTTTGCCCGCCATTTCAAGCAGATCGACACTCATCAATGGACTGGTCGATAGATAAGGGCTGTCAGCTGGAACTTCGCCAATAACATCACCCGGAGCAAGAATAGATTGCGGCAGGTATGCAAGCTCGAACTCGTCGCCAACAGCAATCGTCTGGTCGAGCAGGAAACTGCCATCGCGCATGGCGCAGAATTTAAGCGGGCCAGCAAGGTTTTTCAGAACCGGCACATGCAGAAGCCGTTCCTCGTAGTTGCAGAAAAAATGCAGGTCAGCGGTATGAGCCGTCTGAGATGTCGACTCGGCAATTGCAGATTCATGATATATTTTATCTGGTGTCCGGTCCAGCCAGCTATCCATGCCATTGGCGGTGAAGCGCTCATAAGTGCCTGCCCGCAGATAAACACGTTCGGGCAGCGAACCTGACTTTGGTGCAAAAGTGCAGATCAGTTCTTTCAGCAGTTCTTCCTCTGAGTTGATAGGCGCCAGCTGCTGAGGTTTAAAGCTCATGCCACCCAAACCCTTGAGCGGAATCCGCTGCGCGACAGAAGAGCCATGCCCCTGGCCGGAATCTCGGCCTGAATATCCAGACATCATTGGATCATCGAACAGGAACAGCAGAATCAGGTAAATCGGCAGGCTGATAAGCAGTGCCGCAACCAGCAGTACACGATCGGCTACGCCCGGCTTGTCGTCGAGGTCGATGCCTTCGACTACCTGATTCTGTTCGTGATCTTCATACATGTTTGTCATACGACCGGCCCTGATTCACTGCGCGAAGGCAGCAGCAGAAATTCAAGATTCATTTCGCTCAGTCTCTGCTTAAATTCTTCTTTACTGATGGTAAGACCGGTATCTTCTGAAAACCTGGCCTGGTCGCTATCATCTATGGCCCACAGCGATACTCTGGCGCCTCTGGCCTGTAGCGTCAACAGGCCGCCAAGCAGTTCATCGACCGGCAGATGAATGGTCTGGCTCAAAAATATCACTATTGTTCCCGGGCCGGCCTTGTTGAGAGCAAGACTGAGCAGCTGTGGCAGACCGCCTTCTTCGGCCGGTTTGAGATCGGCAAGTAATTCTGTCATAAAGCCGTAAACCGGAGTCGAGCCGCCCAGCCTTATGTGCTGTGCGACATCATCGATGCACAGACCCATGGCGGCCGGCAGGCCACGCTGGCAGGTTTCCCCGATAATCGCAGCGGCAATACGCAACAGCCGTTTCATGGTATTGCCGAAGCCGAAGCCACGCAGTTCCCGACGATCAGTATGAACCAGCACCAGCACGTCGGGGCGGGTGTCGCGCTCGAACTGCTTGATGACCGGTCTGCCGGTTTGAGCGGTTTTCAGCCAGCTCATCGCCCTGATATCATCGCCGGCAACGTATTCTTTGATGCCGTAAAAGTCCATGCCATGCCCGGCAAGACTCGAGCGACTGTCACCGATTGGCGTCAGGGCGTTGGTTTTGACCAGATCGAGATCTTCGGGAACCGGCGGATTGAGCCAGACTTTGAGCGGTGTTTTGAGCTGAAAAACTCTTTTTTCTTCAAAAAAATTGAACGGATCGCGCACTGTCAGAACGGCCGGGCCAATATTGAAATTGCCATAACCGCGATTCAGGCGATGGCGATAAGAAATTCTGGCGCTGCCGTTGCCGGCAAAGTCTTCGGCTTTCAGCAATATTTCAGCGCTGCTGAGCACATCGACAGCGGGGAAGTCGTCTACGAGGAAGGCGTGCGGAAAGGGCAGAAGATTGTTGTAGTGCATGACCAGCTCGACCCTGACGACTTCGTTTTCGAGGCAGATCAGCGGCATTTCACGGCTGACCAGCCTGAAACCGCGAACGGCGGCTTTGATATAGAGGCGCGACAGCAGAATTACCACTGCCGGAAATATCACCAGTATCAACGCCTTAAAGTTAAATCCTGAACTGTAGCGCCCCGGGAAAAAGAGAAACACGCCAACAGCCATCATCAGCAGCAGCAGATTGCGAACCCTGCTGGCTGGGTCGCTGAATATTCTGATAAAGCCGGTTAAACCGCCGGCCAGCTGATGGTGCACTCCCCACATTGCCGCTCTCCGCTATTATCTGCCGCTGTCTTTGCTGACTGGCACCGGAACGCTGTTGCTTACAGCCATTACAACATCGGTAGCTGTCACCCGTTTTACCAGAGCATGCGGCTGCAACATAAGTCTGTGTGCAAACACAGGCCCGACAAGTGTTTTAATGTCATCAGGAATCACGTAGTTTCTTCCGGAAACGCAAGCCCAGGCTCGCACAGCGTTCATCAGCGCAATCGAAGCGCGCGGACTCGGCCCCAGTATCAGCTCAGGATGCTTTCGCAGCGCCTCAGCCAGTGACAAAATATAGTCGAGCAGCTCTGGCGATATGGTTACCTTTTCGCGAATATACTGCTGAATCGATCTGAATTCGCGGCGGCTGACAATGGGGCGCAGAGTGGCCAGAGGGTTGCCGCTGCGGCGGGCGGTCAGCATATCGCGCTCGTGACTGCGATCGGGGTAACCCATGCTGAGCTTGAGCAGAAAACGGTCGAGCTGAGCTTCCGGCAGCGGGTAGGTGCCATGCTGTTCGACCGGGTTCTGGGTGGCCAGTACGAAAAAGACGTTGGGAATAGCAAAAGCGGCACCGTCAATCGACACCTGACGTTCTTCCATGACTTCGAGCAGGCTCGACTGCGTGCGCGGGGTGGCACGATTGATTTCGTCGGCCAGAAAAATATTGGTAAATACCGGCCCGCGTTTAAAAGAGAATGATGAGTCGGCCGGGTTGTAAATCATGGTGCCGGTAACGTCCATCGGCAATAAATCTGGCGTAAACTGCACGCGTTTGAAATTGCAGTCGATGGTTGCTGCCAGTGCCCGCGCCAGCATGGTCTTGCCGGTTCCCGGCACGTCTTCGAGCAGGGCATGTGAATTGGCCAGTGCAGCAGTAAGAACCTGCTTAATCACTTCGGTTTTGCCGACAATCACCTTTTCGATGTTAGCGATGATCTTTGCGATAAGTGGCGCCGGGTCAAATTTTTCGAGATCGCTGATATCGGCGTTATCATCGAGAATCTCGTCTTTGCTGGTGTTGCAAAGTATGGTTATTTCCTGCATACGCCTGCGATACCAGTCGTCTTCAATTTTAAGAACCTCTTTGAGAGCGAACAGGTGCTTCTTCTCAATTTCGGTGAGAACACCGTCGTCGCTGGCGTAATCGCAGGCGCTCAAGAACAGGGCTTTGCCGTCAAAGTGCCGCGGCGCATCTTTGGCCGCATCGGCGGCAGCAATCGACTCGTGCAACTGCTGCTCGACCTTGGCTTTGCTTATTCCCAGCAGGTCGGCAAGAGCAATGATTTTTTGTTTATCGGTCTCATCGAGGCGCTTGTCGCGCAAAGCCTCGATCAGCAATAATTTCATGGTATTGGCGGCGTTCAGTTCCTGGTTCATGGGTTCAGACTCCCCTGCGATAATTCATTTTATTGCTGCATTATAAAGCAAAAACTGCGCAACCTGTAGAAAATTGCGCAGTCACCTGTCGAGTCGTCAGCTTTTCTTTCTGAAAGCCACCTTCTGGCCGGTGGAAAACATTTTGCCATTTTCGGCGCCTCTGATCAGGCGGGCTGCCCGTTCGACATCCTTTACCACAAAGCCGGAAAGATCACATGCGCCATACTCGAACAGCACCGGCGCCAATGTCGTCGAAGGCCCAACGATGGTAACTTTCTGCGCGCTTTTTGACAAGGCCAGATAGCGTGGCAGGGTTTTGTCGATAAGACTGGAACTGCCTATGAAAACGAAGTCGCTTTCGGGCATGAGATAGTCAGCGGCAGAGACCGGGTAATCGTCGTCCTGTGGCAGTTCACCTGAGATTATTTTCATTTCACAGACAGGTGCCAGCAGGGTCATGATATGCGGAAAATGGCCGAGCACCGTCACTTTTTTGCCGCGAACCTCATTCTGAGACATGATAAAGGGGTCATAAATGCGGTCTTCAACATGCATCGAATCGCCGATCGGAATTCCGGCTGCCTTCGCCACTGCGAGATTGTTGTAATAAGCGTTAATGGCAGCCAGTCCAAGCGAGGCTTCATAGAAATTCCAGGAACGGATACATTCGGCGACTTCGCGCAGAGGCGCTCCTTCGAGATTCCTGGTATAGACAGGCATACGGTAATCATAAGCTCTGATTTCAGCTATGCCCAGGCCACCATTGCTTTTTACATAAGCAAACCCACTGCCCCGCACTATTTCTTCGGCTCTCCAGTCTTCTGGAATGCCTGCAATCAGCCTGTCGTATAATTCCCACATCAGTTCTGTTCCTCACCTTTTACTGTATTCATACTGATTTCGTGACCGTGCCTGAGCCGGTTGCGCAGACGCAGCAGTGTAGCATCGAGCTTCTCTATGGCATCGAGACAGTTCTTTTCTTCGACTGAGGTTTCGATGATCCGGCTGATGCAACCATTTTTTATGACCAGACGCTTGTCGGCGCTTAGCGCCAGTAATGGGTCATGCGTTGAAATGAAAACAATTTTTTCTTTCTGCGCGAGCAACTTGATAGCCTGACGACGATCGATGCCAGCGTTTTCAATTTCATCGATAAGAACGACCGGAGACGAGCTCATGCAGGCAGTATCGGCAATCATCAGAGCACGCGACTGACCGCCACTGAGCTGGGTTACCTTGGTCTCGGGCGTGAATTTTTCACCGGCCAGTTCATTGGCACACTCGAAACATCTGGCGATGGCATTTTCAGCATCTCTGGTCATGCGGCTGCCGGCATGCATCTCGAGAAATTCCCTGACCGTGAGATCCATGACAAAATTCATGTTCTGCGATAACTGCGCCACCAGCTTGCCTTCCATATCAAAGCGTTGCCCTTCGCTTACTTCGCGGCCATCGATGTGAATGCGCCGGCCGGTCGGTGTGTCGCCGTCGGCGAGACACTCGATATCAGCGAGCAGTCTGCTTTTACCCGAACCGGTGGGTCCGACGATACTGATAATTTCGCCGACAGTGGCTGTCCATTGGGCGATTTCGGGTTCGCCCGACTTGCCATGACCGCCGATTATGGTCAGCGACCTTATGGAGGCAGCATCGGCGGCAACGCGGCTGAACGTTTCGAGAAACAGACTGAATTCGCGCAGAATCATGCCGCGATCAAGGCCGAATTCGGTTATGGCATCCTGATCGCTGTGATCGAGAGCCTGCATCAGCGGCAGGTTCCAGTCAAGATCAGTCAGACGCAGATTCATGAAAAAATCGCGACAGATCGGGTGTTCTGCCAGAATCTGGTTGAGTGGCGTTGCAATTGCCATTTCAAGATACTTTTCGGAGCTCACTCGGTTTTAAACTCCATTCTTTTCATTGTACCCATCTGGTATTCGGCGCCTATACGCATCTCACCGGTGCAATACGAACAGACTGCTGCCGGGGTTGTGAAGCGCAGCTTCATGTCACGCAGGCTGGTCAGCTCACGGGCGCCCTGCAGGTGTCTGGCAAGCAGCGAAGCGCCCTGACCGGTGATGCCATTAACAAAAATAATACGGGCAGCGGTGTTGACCTGCCTGATGTTGAAGGCAAAAACCTCGCGTTCAGCCTGTGAAACAATATCGCCCTTGGTTACCACGACGATATCGGCCATTTTGAGCATAGGCCCGATCTTGCGCGGCGTATTTACGCCCGAAAGATTGTCGATCACGCATACCGCCAGAATACCCTGAATATAAGGGGAACATCGGTTGCACAGCCCGGCGCTCTCGCTGATCAGAGTGCCAAAACCGCATTTCAGGCCCCATTCTACGGCGGCCTCGATATTGCTGACAAAAAAATGATCTGGGCACAGCTTGCCCGAAAAACCGGTCTCGACACGCACGCCCTTTTCCGCATAGCGAAGGTTGTCGAATGATGTCAGGCAGTCGAACTTGACGACGCCGATTGTGTTGACATCGATGGCCATGGCCTCGATCAGCTTTAAAATAACCGAGGTTTTACCTGAAGAAGGCGGCCCGGCGAAAGTGATGAGCTTCATGAAAGTCCCCAGCGCGACTGATTTGTTGCTGAAACAGTAGCAGTTATGCCATGAGCCTGTCAACGCGAAAGCTGTCGAAACGCATGCAGCATTTGTCTAAATTTTGCTTGGTTTATCAGGCGACTGATGCCACAATTATCTATGGTCAAAATTCACGGCAAATTCAACCGGCCGGGCGCCTTCGACTTTATTGCGGGCGCCACCTATGTCGGCGACTCACGCATGCTTGGGCTTGCCGTGTTTCTCGACCAGACTGACCCATCGCAGATTCTGTTAAGAATCAAAGAACGCCCGGTCAGAAGAGTTGATTACCGTGAATTTGCAAGGCTTATCGATTTTCTTGAAACTTTTGCGGCTGGCGAAGCCTATTTATACTCTTCGCCAGACCCTGATCCACTAAAGGCTTCGGTGGTGCTGCTGGAGAACAACCGCATTCTGTTGCGCCTGGAAGGAACTTCAACCGTACTTCTGCCGGTCGAATTTTTTCAAGCCCTTAACATTCTGGTGGCAATACGAAAAAAGCTGGAAGTCAAAACACAAAAAGAGATTGAACGCAAGACAAGGCTCGATGAAACAAGTTTGCTGGTTCAGATAAACAACTGGCGCGGCCTGATTGTTTTTGCATTACTTGCTGCTGTTGATTTTTCGCTGCTGGTCAGCATTTTTTTCAGACCTGAACTCACTCTGTACTGGCTGACGCTGACCTTATTTCTCGGTTTCTGGCTCTTTGTTCTGCGACCAGCCTGGTCAGAGCGACTCACCAGCAAAGTTCGGTCATACATCAACGAAGATCTGTTGAACGATCTTTCGTTTCTGCATTTTCCAAGGCGCAGCGTCGAAATATTTCTGATCATACTGACGCTGGTAATCTTCTATTTCGTTTTCGGCAGCGACATGGCGCATTTTATAATGCGCTATTACCGAAAATCCAGAATGCCCTGAACGCGGAAAATCAGGCCTGATCGGCCAACGCAAGCAGAATCGCCGCTACGTCTTCCTTGTGTTCAACCAGAAAAAGCTTTACCGCCTTTTCGGGACCAAAAACAGCTGCACCCAGCTGTTTCGCGTCAGCAGAGACTCGCAACGCCATAACTCTCTGGCCATGCTGGCGCAGAAGCGACTCAACCTTGCGGTAAAAGCGTTCGACACCGTCGTTGCTCATCACCAGCATACGCGAAATTCGTTGCACTCTCTTTTCGCCAGTTTTCTTATCGACCAGGGCGATTCCGTGCGCTTCGTTGTCGAGAACACGCTCTATGCTCTCGATGCCGCGCGAAAGTCGGTCTTTATCGCGAGCCAGCGCCAGAACAGCTTTTACCGGGTCAGAAAAAGCCGCGACCGGAACCAGCACACTACTGCCCGACCAAAGCTTTTCAGAGTTCTGTGTGAGAAAGCTCTGCAGCTGTTCATATCTTTCATCTGTTTCAACCTGTTTTGGCAATGACAACTTTGTTTCAGGCGCAGTCACTTTCTGTTTCAAAATTTTTACCTGGCCAGTTCTTGTTCAATCTGTTGTATCGAGTAGTTGAAGCCCATACCAAGAGTTTTATCGCTGCCAACTTCTACAGGCCAGAGGCCCTGTACGCCGTTGAGAATGCGCCAATTGCCGTCTTCATTCTTCACCAGAAAAAGCACTACCCTTTCGCCTGGTTCGGGAAATCTCGGTCGATCACGAACAACAAAGCCCTTGCTGCCGGGAGTATTGAATTGAAGAGGCTTCTCAGCCTCAAGTGCGCCTTTGAGAATTTTTTCAATCTTGACTGTAGTGCTGGTTTCGGGAACTTTGGCGTCAGCCGGCGAGACTACCTGCTGGGTATCGACACTGGCAATCACTATCGCTTCGGCTTTCTGCACAAGTTCAGGAAACGGAAGCGTCCTGATCATTGCGAAAGCTGGCATACCGAGGAACAAAATCATCAAAATCAAAATGCTTGAGCGTGTCATTTTCCGTCTCCTCATTATTTCCAGATGTTCTGCCTGATAAATTCGTAGCGCTCGGGGTCATGCTGCCGCATTTTTTCAGGATTTACAAAATATTCTGCCACACATTCCGCCATGTCTTCGCCCGGGTCAGTGTTACCATAATCAGAAATCGAAGAACGAGTCAGACGGTCATTGGGCCAGAACTTTGCGGCCCACTGTCTTAAAGCGTCAGGATTGTTTGCCTGAAACTGGTGAGTCATTTCATGAACAACCAGATGATCCATGTAAGCCGGACCTTCGCTGTCAATTGCATCGCTGCTGATCATAATCGGATCGCCCCCCAGCCCGCTGGGTTCGCCCCCATCGTTATTAAGAAGCGTCTTCTGCATGGAAAAGCCGTCCGTGCAGTCTCTGAAGCTTCTCGGCAACTTCTCCATGACAGCGGCAAACCTTGCTAACTGCTCGCTTGTCCATTTGCCGGCGATTGCAGAGTTCCATTTATCTCTCCAGGTTTTGCCGTCGAGAATAGTAATGCCATATTTGTTCTTGATTGCTGTGGCTTCAGGCAGAGTGCTTTCGCTGCCAACCTGGGTATACGGAACCGCGATCTGCGCCCCTACGATGATTTCTTCGACCAGCTCTGTCGATTTCGTCTGAGTGCCAGTTGCATTCTGGCCGGCAGTATCTCTTACTTCTTCTGTGTTCGGGTCAATAGTAACGACATTGGCCTGGGACTTATCACCGGTTTCTACATTATCCTGCTGATTGTTGTTGTTGTTTACAGCAGCAGTATTGTTGTCAGCAGTGTTGTTGGTGTTGTTGGTGTTGTTACCATTGCCAAAAGCATTGGAAAATGTATTTACAACATCTCTTATAGCAGGCATAGCCTGCTGCACACCATCTGCGACCTTGGTAATGACGTCAAGAATCTGTGTCGCGTCACAACCGGTCATGAAAAGCGAGCTCGCCAGTAACAAGATGACCGACAGCTTCCTCAGCTTATTCATATTTTTTACCTCTGCCTCTAAGATGTATCACCAACTATATAACGTTCAAACACCCATCAGAGTAACACACTTTTTATTTCTCAGGTTAGCTTTGAATATATGCTGCGAAACTTGCAGAAGAAAAATGTGCCGGATTGATAACCTGCTGATAATCTGCTAAGATATGCGCAAGTGAGTGGATATCGCAGATAGAGGCGGACAGAGATAATTTTTGTTTCGATGGCTTGATCTGTGATATGCCGGTAAAAGCGCAAATTACAGAAAGGTTCTGAGCATGCTACCGAAGATATCTCTATTCGAGGATTTGTCTGAAAACGAACTCGAAGCCCTGAACAATATCGCCAGCAAAAGCGAAATTCACCGGGGCGAAATCATATTTCACGAGGGCGATAAAAACTGGGATCTATTCATTGTTGAAGCCGGAGAAATTGAAATCGGCGTTATCGATCTGACCGGCACCGAAAAAGTAATTGCCCGAATTCGCGAGAAAGAATTCTTTGGCGAAATGTCACTTTACGACCGCACCTCAGCCCGCTCTACCACTGCCAGAGTCGTTCGCAGCGGTAACCTGATCAGACTGCCATCTGACAAACTCTGGCCACTTATCGATGCTCCGACACCGATGAGCCGAAATATCAGCTCTAAAATCATGCTGGCTCTGAGCCGGCGCCTCAGAGAGGTCACCCAGAGGGCTGCTGCCGTCCTGAAATGCGAAGAAAACATCAAGGGCAAAGTCATATCGGTTGTGTCTTCAGGCAGTGGCTGCGGTAAAACAACATTTGCCACTACCATGGCCCACATAATTGCGCGCGAGCAAAAACGCAAGGTTCTTTTCCTCGACCTCGACCTGCATTACGGCGACGGAAGTTTTCTGCTTGGAGTTTATAGTCAGAATTCGATCGTCAACCTCGCCCGCATAATTCACAATCCCGACGTTACTGCCGAACAGATTCAAGGGCACTTTTCTCTGATACATGAAAATCTTCACATCCTGAGCGCGCCTAACAACATCATCGAAGCCGAACAGCTGCACGTCGAAAACCTGGCCAGCATCATCGGCTGCTGTCAGAAACTTTTCGACTATGTGGTTGTCGATACCAACGAAGGCATCAATCCAGTGGTGCTTGCGGCAATCGAAGCCTCTGAACACGTTTTTTTCATGCTCGATTCACAGGATATTCTCAATGTTAAGAATTCCGTCAGGTTTTTCCAGGTTCTCAATACCCTAAGATTCCCAGAGAACAAGGTCACTGTTCTGGCAAACAAGGCCAGAGAAGATTTCCGACCGGAGCACCTGCCTAAGACTCGCCTGCGCATTGCCGGCTGCCTGCCTGAGTTCCAGGATTTGTCGAGAAAAGACGGCAAAACAGTTTTCCAGATGAGCCCTCAGAACCGCTTCTGTTCAGCAGTTCGTACTGTCGTCACTACCATCATCAAAGACGAAAACAATGCCAGAAACGGTATAAACGGCAATCATGGCAACGGGCTCCCGGGAAGTAAGGACAACGGAAAATCAATGCTGGCCGGGAAAGGTGATCACAAAATGCTTTTCCCCAGCATTACCGGCGAGAACCTCAGCATTCTTATCAACGAGCTCAAGCTGCTGCTGGATGAAGGCATGCTGCCAGAGGCTGAAGCAGAAGCTCGCGAACTGCTCAAGCTGTGCCACGATTCTTCGCAGCTTTATCAGGTCTTTGGCGAAATCCTCATTTGCCGCGAAATCCCTGAAGAAGCTATCATCGTTATGCGCAAGGCAATCGAGCTTGACGCGAATAACCTTCTGGCCACCGGCATGCTGGGGCACCTGCTCGCTGACCGCGATCAGCTCAATCGCACAATTCAGCAGATGAACGAGCGCTGCCAGAAATCAGCCCGCTTTGCTGACTGCTGGAACGATCTTGGTCGCCTGCACGGACTGGCTGGCAATTTTGATGATGCCCAAAAAGCCTTTCGCAAGGCGCTCGAGATCAATCCGGCGTTTAGAGACGCCAGAATTAACCTGGCTATCGCACTGGGCGAATCGGGCCAACCTGGACCAGCGCTCAAGGAGCTTGAACAGCTCGACCACAAGGGATTGCGCGGCCATTATTTTGCCGGCTGTTTCCATCAACTGCAGGGTGCATTCGCTGAAGCATACGCCGAGTTTCAGATGGCAACCGTGATTCGCCCTGAGTATCACGATTTGTCAAAACGACTCGAACACCTGGGTGTTTATTTTTCCAAAATCGAAGCTCTAGTGCAGATGCATCGCAATTATCTGACACGACATCCGGCCTTTCCCGATCTGCATTACAAGCTGGCAGAACTCTACTTTCAGATGGCAAAGGAAGATGAGGCCGTAGCCGAATTACAAGAAGCTCTTCGCCTCAACCCCAACTACAAGGAAGCAAGGCAAAGGCTTTCGCAGATCACAGAGAAAGCAAAGGTCGCCGGAGCCGGCAAAAAGCATTGATTATGCGACAATCAGGAGCAGTGCCAGAGCACACAGAATTTTAAAATGACCTCTCATAAATCTTTGCTCTCTAACCACCTCTTCGCTCTTCTGCTTGCTGTCATTGCAGCCTTTTGCCTGCCAGCAGCCGGCAACGAGGGTATCGACGATTCGATCAGAGAACTATTACAATCGGCAGGGCCTGTTCCCACCAGTATCATAGACCCCCCAAAACCAGCAATATACGATCTGACCGTGGGAGAGAGGCTTCGCCGGTTATGGCTGAAAAAAGTCATAGGATTCAGAATCACCTACCTCGCTGACCGCGGAAAAGCTTGTCATGCCAATCAACGGGTAATTGCCGGGGCTGTCGAAATGTACAACATGGATAGCAAAATCGCCATGAAATCCGTTCTGCACAGCGATCTTACCAGTCCCAGCGGAATACTGTTCACGGGCAAATATTTGAAAGCACAGATTACGCAGCCCGAATCGACATGTGAATACCGCAGCTATGGAGACCTTTCCGGCTCGGGAATAATTTACTGCACGCAACACGGCACAATTCCTGAAATTCAAAACAGCATCCGCAAGGCGCTGGGGCTGAAACCAATCGCAACAACCAGTGAAAAGGAATTCGCCGTTATCGGCCTTTCTATTCTTTTTGTGCTGTCAACACTTGTGCTGCTCGCATTGCTCTTCTACAGAAAAAAGAAAGAGACACAACAATGACCCATAACAGTGCCTGTCATTTCGAGGCTAGGTCTTGAAATCTGACTGGTTTGCCAACACCGGCGATAGAGCATCACATGGTATCAATATCGTCTTCAGGCACAAACCCTAGTTTCTGTCGCGTTTCGCTCAAATCGAAAACTCCATGGCCGTTGTTGCTGACCGCGAATGCGGCCATAAAATCTGTCTGCACCTGCAAAGCCTTGTCAAAAGCCTGAACCAGATCGCGGTGACTGCAGTAAACTCCACGCATGTAGGCGCCATCGTAACGCAAAGGATCATCGCCAGGAATGCTCCAGCCAATACGCAAAGCAACGAATGACATACCAAGATAAGCGAGATGGCGACCCACACTCTCGCCGAAAACTTTTGATTCACCATACAGACACTGCGGTGTCGGCGGACGATCGAGAGTAATTCGCGGTAATGACGGCCTGGCAAGAGCTTCTCCGATATCACCCTCATGGTAAAAATTCGAACTGGCAAAAACGATCTTCTTTACGCCTGCTTCTCTAGCTTCCTCGAACACGTTGCTGGCAGAGGCATAGTTGTTGCGCATGGTTGAATGCCGGGGAGCATTAGGACGGGGATCACCAGCAAGATGAATCACGGCATCGAGGCCGGCAAACAAGCCGGCAAGCTTTTCCCTTTCGCCAAAATCTACCGGCACAAACTGGCTGCCAGATGCGTTACGCGGTTCCTTTATATCAAAAAGAACCAGTTCATAATCCGTGACAAGACCTTTGCAAAGCGTGCTGCCGATGTTACCGGAAGCGCCGGTAATTCCGATTTTCATTCTTGCTTTTGCCATCTTATTGCCTCTCAATTTCGTTTGGATTGTCGTTCACTTCTTTTGCTCCAGGCTATTTATCTCGAAGATTTCGATTTTATCGAAATCAGCTGGTTCATGGCGAAACAGAAGAGCCTTTACCTGTACCCTGGTATCGAGCATGGCTTCGACCCTGGCGTTAAAGGCAGGATCTTTCATCAAGACCATAAACCCGCGGCCTGATCGATCTTCGCCCGGATGAAAAGAAATGTAAGGCTTGCCACGTTCGGAGGCAGGCTCAAGTCTTATGTATCCATCATATAGCTGTGGGGCAGGAAAAATATAATTGTATGACAGAACAAATATTATTGCACAGACAAGCAGAAAAAGAGGAATCCAGGAAAACCTCTTCTCTTTATCCAGATAATTTTTAAGACTTGTGCTCATTAGACATCCCTCTGTTTATCAGCGCGGCAAAGTTTCGAAGCCTTCACCGTAAACCATCGCCGTTTCTTGAATCACCACGAACGAATCGGGGTCAGCGTCGGCGATAAGACGACGAAGAGCCGGCACACGATTTTTTCCAATGACCGTAGCCAGTGTCGTCTTTTCGACCCGGCTGAAACCGCCATAAGACTTATACTCGGTCACCCCACGCGACAACTCGGTAAATATGCGCTTTTTTATCAATTCTGGTTTATCAGTAATTATCATCACCAGCTGGTTCGCTTTGAAACCGTTGAGAACCGCATCAAGAGTGCGTGCCTGAATAAATATGAAAATGAAAGAATACATCATGGTCTTGAAACCAACCATTGCGTCAGCAAAGGTGAAAAAGCCGATGAAAAGAACAAAGGAATCACTTACCAGCAGAGTTTTTCCAACCGGAATATGTTTGAGCTTGCGCACAACCTGAGCCAGCGCATCGGCACCACCAGTCGCGGCACCTTCGTTAAACACAATCGCCATGCCGGTGCCAATTGCAAGAGCGCCATATATAGAAGCAACAAGCAACTCATGATCAAGCAGCTGCCTGATCTTGACATCGTAACCATAACTTTGCAGCAGCCAGAGAAAAATATCCATCGAAAAGTAAAGCAACGTGGTTGAATAAATCGAACGCGCCCCAAACGACTTACCCATTATTCGCACCGAAGCTGCGAAAATCAACAGCGTCAGAGTCCACGAAATTACCCCGACCACCGGCAGCATGCGACCATCAGCGAAGAGATTGCCAAGAAACTTTGCAATAATTATACCAAGACCGGTTACGCCGCCCTCAAAAAGATGCAGGGGCAAAATGAAAACAACGTAGCCAAAGGACGACAACAACGTTCCGAAAGTTATCCACAACCACGAACCAGAATTATCAGCGGTTCCCTGAACTTCCCTGGACTGCTCCAAGACTTTTCTCCTTTGCGGACTCACCCTGAGTAGCGCTCCAGGCGAATCTTCAACTTCACTTGCAAGACGTACTGAGCTTGATCAGAATCTGATTAAAATTATTGCAATGACATACTGATATACTCAATTTTGGCCTGATTGTCACCTCGGGAAGCAGATAAAGTAAACGCACCCGACAACCATTAATTTCAGCAACTTCTTCATAGAACCCTGTCCTGGCGAAGTAGAAAATATGAAAAAATCTGTAGAAAAGGCTTGCATAACCTGATCTTTGTTGGCAATCTTACTACCTGGTAATCATGTTTTCTGACGAGGTACTGGATGCAGCGACGCTGGGTTATATTCTGGGTTCTGGCGGGGTCATACTTTTTCGTCATGTTCCACCGCTTCTGCACTGCCGTTATGGCAGGCGATCTGAGCGCCGATCTTGGCCTCGACCCTGCTGCGCTCGGTTTTCTGTCATCAATGTATCTTCTCGGCTATGCGTCAGTACAGATTCCCGTTGGAATTCTCTCTGACTGGTGGGGAGCGCGCAAAACCATGTCACTCTTTCTCCTGGTTGCCAGTCTTGGGGCTTTTGCCTTTGGCAAAGCCGATTCATTTCATGCGGCCGTTATTGCGCGCTGGCTGGTTGGTGCCGGAGTCGGCTGCGTTTATGTTCCGGCGCTGCGGGTTCTTGGCTGCTGGTTTGGCAAAGACTCTTTCGCGTTCATGACCGGAATGCTGCTGGCAGTAGGGAATCTTGGTGCGCTCGGCTCGACCTGGCCGCTGGCAGTGATAAAAAGCATCTGGGGCTGGCGTGCGACCATGGAAGTTGTAGGCCTGATAACCCTCGTGCTCGTCGTATTAATCTGGCTCGTCATAAAAGACGCTCCGCCCGAAGCGGAACAGAGCCATGAGAAATCGGCCGCACCAGAAAAAGCCGCAGCAGGCAGCAACACGGCAACAGCCCCCAACCAGCCACGCGGACTGCGTGTAATGTTTAAATCAAAACGTTTCTGGGCTCTCACTTTTTACTTTTTTGCTTTTGAAACGACTATCATCAGCTTTCAGGGACTCTGGGCCGGCCCTTATCTAAAAAGGGTTTATGGCATGTCCGATACTTCGATCGGCTATGCCCTGACCTGGCTTGCGCTCGGGCTGATGATCGGAGCGCTGCTTTCCGGCATACTGGCCGGGCGCTCGCTGCAACGCCGCCATGCGGTTCTTACCGCCGGCATGCTGGGTTATCTGCTGTGCTGGGTTCCGATTGTATTTGCAACCGATTCGCTATCAGCTTATATGACCCCTCTGCTCACGTTCATGGGCTTCTGCGGCGGTTTTTTTTCGATCAGCTTTGGCATCGCCCGGGAATGCTTTGCTGCAAGAATGGCCGGCACTGCACTCGGAGTGTATAACTTCACCGGTTTTGTCGGCGGTGGCCTGGGAATGTGGTTTACGGGTCTCATTATCCGGTGGATGTCTCCAGATGCAACGAACGAAGTTGCGGCATTCCAGACGGCTTTCGGCCTGGCACTCGCTCTCATGCTCGGCGGCTGGATCATGCTCGTCATGCTGCCACGCGCCTTTCCGGCATCTGAGCGAAACCTGTCTGATGCAAAAGCAGAGTAGAATAAAGACGGCGGCGCGGTTATCAGTATGCGCGCAGCACTGATTTTTCCGCCGCAATGGGATCCCCGACAGCCGCCCCTGGCGCCGGCGGCGCTGGCCGGAACCTTGGGCGCGGCCGGCGTCGAAACCCGTATCTTTGACCTGAATATAGCTCTCTACCGACGTCTGCTGCAACCAGTTGGCCGGCACGGCGTCGAAGATTTTCTGCTCAAACGCCTGCTCGACCCGCATTCGTTAGGCAATGCCGAAAGCTACCTGCAAACCTGCCAGCAGGCCCAGAAAATTTTCGATGAGCGCTTCGACCCCCGCGGAACCGGGCGCCTGTTCTGGGACACCTGCGGCGGACTGACATCTGTACTGAACTCAAAAGCCTGGCAAGCTGCTATAAGTTCGCCAGACAAGCTGCCTTTTGTTCGTCATCTTGAAAGCGAGATCGCCGCAATTCTTGCGTGGGCCCCCGATGTAATAGGAATTTCTGCCATATCAGACACGCAGTTGCCGGCCGCGCTGGCTCTTGCAGCAACTATCAGGCCCGCTCTGCCAAAGTCGCGCATTATTTTTGGCGGCAATGCGTTGACTTATCGCCGCAGTCTGCTGGCTGATCAGCCCTGGTTGCGATCGACAGTTGATACCATCTGTCTTGGTGACGGCGAACCACTCACAGCAGCACTGTTGTCGAGCGCAAGTCTTTCTGAACTTCCCAACGCACTGAGCTGGAACAAAGACGGCAAGCCATGCGCCGGGACCACAATTCTTCATGCTTTGGGCACTTCTGTAGCGCCTGATTTTTCAGGCTTTCCGCTGCACGAGTATCTGACACCGCACCTGGTCATTCCGGTCGAGACAGCACGCGGCTGCCCATGGGGGCGCTGCGCTTTCTGTATTCATCCGGTCAGAGCTGCGACCGGACGGCCGCTGTACCGGCCGAAACCAGTTACCAGAGTTGCAGCAGAGATCAAGAATTTGTTCGCAGCCGGGCACCGCCGATTCATGCTGGTTGACGAAGCGCTGCCGCCAGCCAGGCTGCGCGAGTTGAGCGATCTTTTTGCATCGCTGCCGGAACCGGTTGCGTGGATCGGCTACGCCCGTCTTGACGCCGGGCATGACCGCGCCGGCTTTGCCCGGGCACGCGCTGCTGGCTGCCGCAAATTGTTTATCGGCGTTGAAAGCGGTTCAGACAGAATTCTGGCGAGATTTCACAAAGGTGTCGATGCAGCGCGGGCCCGGCGCGTATTGCTCGATGCGGCAGCAGCCGGTCTGGCTGTACATTCATTTCTGATGACTGGTTTCCCGGGCGAAGACGAAAACGACCGTCAGGCGACGCTCGATCTGCTTGCCGATGTATGGCCGGCCTTCGACCCGTTCGGCGTATCGTTCGATCTTTTTCCGCTCTCCGGCGAACTCGAAACCGACCTCATGGCTGACCCGGAACGGTTTGGCTGGCAAGCCCCGCAACGCGATTCCCGCAACGACCTCGTCTGGCAGTTTCCGCTAATGTCTGGGCCAGCGGCAGCAGAATCACTTACCGACTTCAAAACCCGCATACACGCCCTTGCCGACGCGGTCTTAGGACCGGCCTTCGGCCTGCGCCACGCCGGCCTGGCCCAGGATTGTCTGCACCTGCTTCTGCTCGAAGCAAGAGCCACAACGCCATAAACCTTTCTATCAGCAAGTTTGAGTTCAATAGCAAACCGCTGCAAAACCGTGTAGAATATTTAAGATCACGGATATTATTGGGAAGTCTGACAGATATGCGAAGGGAACCAATGTCTGATAAAGCCGACGATAAAGAGAATGATGTATTAAAAAAGCAGCAGAGTGACCCTTTGCACGGGATCACTCTTGCAAAGGTATTAACTGTTCTTCGCGAACATTACAGCTGGCAAGATCTGAATCGAAAGGTTGAATTGAACTGCTTTTTCAGTCATCCGAGCATCAAATCAAGCCTGACCTTTCTGCGAAAAAATGACTGGGCCAGAAAAAAGGTCGAGAAATTGTATCTTGAACTGGTCGAAAACCTTAAAACAGCGAGGAAAGACAACGACCATAGCAGCCAATTGCCAGCCTGATCTCGCGCTGGCTTTAATAACGTTTCGCGTTCTGATGCAGAAAAGCATATAGGATCTCAAGGAAAATACATGGCCAGGGTATATTTCAGTCCATTGACCGACCGGCACGATACTTCTGAAGCGAGTGCGACCGCAGCGAAACTGCTTGAGCACATAATAGCCAAAGAAGGCATAAAGCTGCGCAACAAGGTTCCCCTCAAGGTGCATTTTGGCGAAAGTGGCAACCAGACATTCCTGGGACCCGAAAACTATGGCGGCATTATTGATTTTCTCAAGGAAAAACAGGTCGAAACCTGCTATATCGAAAGCAACGTACTGTATGGCGGGCGCAGAAATAATCGCACCAACCATCTGATAACCGCACGCGAGCACGGCTTCACCCAGTTACCTGTCGAAATTGCCGACGGCGAAGTCGGCCAGGATTACTATATTCAGGAGATAGAAGGTCGTCAGTTCAAGAAATGCTATCTCGCTTCGGGGTTCCAGCCCTACGAACAGTTTATCGTGCTGGCGCACTTCAAGGGACATACGCTGGCCGGCTTCGGCGGCGCCCTCAAACAGCTGGCGATGGGCTTTGCCTCGCGTGGCGGCAAAATGGCGCAGCACCAGTCGGCGAAACCCTTTATAATACCGTTCCTTTGCCGAAAATGCGGGGCCTGCCGGCAGGTCTGCGCCGTCGATGCGATAAATCTGCAAAGCTGGTGGCCACGCATCGACCGGCAGAAATGCGTAGGCTGTGCCGCCTGCACCGCGACTTGCCCTCATCACGCGATTCATACGAATTACCTGCGCTTTCTCATGTTGGGAAGTTTCACTGCCAAACTCGCCGAATACGCCTATGCTGCCCAGATCGGCAAGCAGAATATTTACCTCAATTTTGCCATGAATTTGACTGCCGGCTGCGACTGCGAAGGGCGCAAAATGACGCCTCTGCTGCCAGACATCGGCATCTTCGCCTCAACTGATCCTGTAGCCATCGACAAAGCCTGCCTGGACAAAATCGATGAGGCCGCTGGTAAAACCGTTTTCAGACGCGGCCGCGAAATCCTAAATTTCGCCGAAAATCTGGGAATGGGCAACTGCGAATACCAGCTTGAACAAATCTGAACAAACCTGACAGAATTCAGAACTGATCAAGAAACCAGCTCACAATAGAAAGTTGCCGATAATTCGTGGTATTCTTTAGAAACGCAGAGAACAGGTAATGGATAAGCAACAGATCTTTAAGGAGGAAATATGAAACGTTCGATTTTTCTGGTTTTTTGTCTGGTTCTTCTGGCAGGGTCTTCTCTCAACGCCGGCCCGGTAGTTCCGGCGGATATCGATGCCAATGCCGTCTGGTATGGCCACATCGACATGGAAGCCATCATGCAGATGCCTCTTATCAAAGATAAGCATAAGTCGGCAGTCGAAAAGACAAAGGGTAAAACCCTTCTGGCCCAGATGGCCTACAAAGTGGGAATGCAACTCATGGGCGAGTTTCTCAGCGCCACCATGTATGCCACTCAATACGAGGGCGATTTCGGCGTGGTTCTGATGAAATTCAGGAACGAACTGCCCAAAGAAAACCTGCATGCCATATTTGCCCAGAAATTTCCGAATCGCACAGAAACCGTTCTTGGCAACCGAACGGTTTACGGCTGGAAAATGCGCTGCGGCCGTGAGCACAAAGAACTTTCCGGTTGCTTTGTCAATGACCGGCAGATCCTTATCGGAATCGATCTTGCCCATATTGAAAAGGCGCTTGCGGTTCTCGACGCAAAACGCCCGGCAATGACCGCACAAAGCCCTCTTTTCAAAGGCCTTACTCCCGGAATCCTGTTTGTTTCGCGAGCACTCGATGTTCCGGCGACTTATCAGGTTTCTACTTATTGCCCGGTTCTGCGACATTGCCGCGAAGCATTCGCACGCTGGACCAGCGTGGGTGGAACAATACGCGGGCGCTATGAGTTTCAGGCAACCGACAATGAAAAAGCGATGCTGTATCAGCAGGCAGTCGATGGAATGAAGGCCATGTTCTCTCTTCGCTTCAGCGATTACGATCAGGTTATGTCTTTGCTCGACAACTTTTCAAACATTCAGCAAGGTAAGGCGGTCATTATAACCTGGGAAGGTACTGATGATCAGATCAGAAAAGCTTATGAGCAGATTCGCCGGATGCGCCGCATAATAAAAAACAAACGCAAGCAGGACAACGGCAGATAAATAAACCTGGCAATTATTAAAAAGCCCTGAACCTCAAGTTCAGGGCTTTTTATTGCAAGATCGGGCCAGCAGCTCTTACTGTGTGAGTGCCTTTTCGGCATACTCGCGATAGAACGCGGCGCGCTCGGCGGCATCGGGAATCTCCTTGCGCGGTACAACGACAACTTTCGGGCCTTCCGGCTTAGAAAATGACTGTTCCATGAACATTTTTACAATCGCCGGCGGCACCGGGTAAAGAATGTCGAACGGGTCCTGCTCGGCCTTTCCTTCGCGGATCGCTTTTGTGCGCTCCATGGTTCGCTCAGTGTTTCTCTGAATGAGATCGAGAATTTTGCAGACATTCTGACTTAAACCAGACCGGTCAACCTTATCCAGAGGGTTTGCCCAGAGATTGATGGACTTGAGTTGATTAACTTCATCTACAGTGAGGCTTACAGTGGGTTCAAAATAGACCAGCTTCATATTATATGGTATGCCGGCATAGAGTGGATCAGGGTTTTCCATGGTGATCGGCGATCTGTATTCGAGGTCTGTGTTAACACCGTTGTAGAAAACATTGTAACCGCGGCTGAGATAGACATCGGTCAGACGGTTCACGACGAACCATGCCAGGGTGCTTTCCCAGGGCGCGAAACATGGGCCAAAGTCTTTGAAAAGCATATAGCGGATATTGTCGCATGAGGCGTTAACAACATTGCCGAGTTCCTGATAAAAAGTTGATTTTCCGCAGCCGGCTGCACCTATTGGAATTATGAGAAGCGGCTTATCAGTAGTGAGGCTGTCCTTTTTCCAGTTCGGGTTATCCCGCAAAGCCGCGGCAATAAAAGCTTCCATGTGCTCTTCGCCTTTTTTGAGCAGGGTGTTAAGATCCTGGGCGGTAACCTGAGCCACCAGAATAGCAAGATAGGTATTAATCACATGATAGGGACTCAATTTGAAACAGAAATCAAATTTGCCAAGATCTTCTACAGCCTTTTCAGGGTTCGGTTCGGCTTCGATGAGATATTTGCCTTCCTGGGCGTTAATGGCAAAAATCGGGCCGTTATACATGTTCTTAGCTTCTTTGAGAAGCTCGCGGGTTTCGCCTTCGGCTTCGACAGCCTTGAGAATATTGGCGACACAGATGGTAACGTCCTTTTTCCAGACGATATGATCGTCGTTTTTGATTATCTGGGCCAGGCTCGGCAGCTTGTACCTGTCGGCTATCAGGCTGAAAATCTTTCGGGTTCCCTCGTGTACAGTCATTTTTCGTTTCCTTCCGTCATTGATAAAATAAGTTGGCGGATCACATTCGTTCGTTCACATTCTACATAGTTCGAGTCCAACTGGCAATAAAACTAAGCTGTAAGCATGTGGTGATAATTTTAAGGTTTTTAAATATTCTGCAGTACAGTATACTTTTACAGGTTCAGCATTCTTGTTTATCTCGCAGGGGGAACGCTCATGAAACTTCCTAAATATCGCCTTTTTCGCCCGATTTCTGCCGCATTGCTGATGCTATGTCTGCTGGTAGTGATGCCGGCATGGTCGGCACCTGCCACCGGGCAGGAAAGCTTGAGCAGTGTTTTTGCATCTTTTCCCAAAACAGCACAGGGTGACGCAGCACGGGTTCGGCTGCTCAGCGGCAACGAAGAAGCCTGGTATGCGCGCTGGCACCTGATTGAGAGTGCAAAAAAATCGCTGACCATTACCTATTTTATCGTTGACCAGGATATTTTCGGCTTCTCGTTTCTTGGTCTGCTGCGCAAAAAGGCGCGACAGGGAGTGGCGATCCGTCTGATGGTCGATGACCGTTTCATGCGCAGTGCCAAGAAGCTGAAAGACTACGATGAGCTTGAGGAACTGGCCCGCGAGCCTAATGTCGAGATAAAGATCTACAACCCGATCGGGCGCCAGTTGCTGCCGGCACTTGGTGATCTGCGCAAAGTCTTTGCCTCAAACCATGACAAGATCATCATCGCCGACAGCCGCGTCTGCCTTACCGGCGGACGCAACATCGGGCGCGACTACTTCGTTCAGCTCGGCGAATTCACCAACGTTTTTCAGGATCTTGACGTACTGATGGAAGGCCCCGGCGTCGTCAGTCAGCTGCAAAAGGCGTTCGACGAAGAATGGAAAAACCTGAAAAACCGCGTCGTGCGCCGCGATAAGGTCAACTTTGTATCGCAGAGCGCCAAACTTGATCTCGCCTATCACCTGATGAACCGCTACCTGCAGGGAATGGGCATCCCCGACCTGAAAAAGCTCAGCTTTCCGCGCAGCCTAGACAAGACCGCACAGGAGCTCTGCCAGCAGCTGTCAGGATTCAAAAAACTGTCTTCTTTTAACTCATACAAGCCTTTCCGTGGCGAAAGACCCATGCCGGTGCGCATTCTCGACCGCCACTCGCTGCTCGGTACCCGCCGCGATATCGGCGAAAACCTGATTCGCATGATTGACGCCAGCCGCGAAGAAATTCTCATCCAGAATGCCTACGTCGTGCTCGACGAAACGGCAGAAGCCGCCCTGCACCGGGCCTCTGCCCGCGGGGTAAAGATTTTCCTCTGCACCAACAGTGGCGAATCGACGAACCATCCATCAACGGTGGCTTATTTCCTGACTGACTGGAAGCGACTTCTGGCCACCATGCCGACCGCCCGCATTCTCGTCTACCCCAAGGGCATGCCCTGCATTCACACCAAAGCTTTCGTCTTCGACCGCCAGATCGCGGTAGTCGGCACCTACAACCTCGACCCGCTCAGCATGGTCATCAATTCAGAAGTCGTCACCGTCATCAACTATCAGCCCTTTGCAAGACGCCTCGCACTGCGCATGGAAAAAGACTTTGCAAAGTGCCTCGAATACAAGATTCGCAAAGAAGACGACGGCCGCATCACCGTAATCTTTGGCCCCGAAGCTCACACTGAAGCCGAAGTCATGAAGAAACTCGAACGCTTCGGCAAAATGAAATTCCTGCGACCGCTGATCTGAGCCGCATAATGCCTATAAATATAGGCCGGGAGAAATTGATATGAGAAGATTCCCTGTATTTCTACTGCTTACCATTCTGTTCTTTGCCAGCTTCTTCAATTCGACGGTTCTCTTCGCCCGCGATCTGTCTGCAGACGCGATGGAATACATCGAGGTCCGTAACGAGAGAAACGAACGCGTAAAGTTTTCCAGATTGATCATGGGCACCGACCATCTGGCCCAGGAAGACTGGTATGGGCCGAACTCGCGCAAAATCACGCAGCAGAGCATCGAGGCCGTGCTCGATGAAGCAGCCCGCCTCGGCATCAATCTGTTCGATACTTCCCCGATTTATGTCGGCGATATCGAATACAAGCTTGGCAAATGGCTGCAGTCATACCGGCAGAAAAACCCCGGCAAGAAGATTTACACGCTCTCTAAAGGCGGTTTCCCGTTTGATCTGTACTGGGCCAAAAAAGTGCCGGAAGGCGAAAATTCATATTGCCTGCTGGAAATGCTCAAGGCGAAAAACATAATGGCCGAGGGCTATGCAGCTCTGCCTAATGTCCCGACCGGCACTTACGCCAGCCGCCTGTTCGGCAGCAAAGAGCAGATCATCGAGCGGGTCGGCGAAGAACTCGGCCACACGCGCAAAAACCTCATTGGCAACCCCACTGTTTACCTGATGCACAGAGATGATGGCGATTTTATCAATTTCGAACCGGTAAAACGCAGCCAGAACTCGGTTAAAACGATAATGGAAGCTCTCAGCTCGCAAAACATCCGCGAAAAATACATGTTTCTCGGCTGGTCTAACTGGAAGCCGCACAGAATCACGCGATCGCAGACCCTGGCAAAAAAGCAGTCAGATCTGGCCAGACCGGTCTTCAACAGCCCGTATTTTTCTTTGTTCGAAATGTCGGAAAGGGCGATTCATGCTGGTGGCGTCCAGGTTACCCACGAAGATATGCAGGATGAAAACTTTTTGAAGGGAATCAAGATAATGCCTTATTCACCTCTGGGCGGCATCAGCATTCTCGACCGACCTGAACCCTGCTGGGAAAACGCCAGAAAAGTCGCCCGCACCAAGTATGGGCAGGGCGACCCCTACTGGAAAAACGTCTACCACTCTATCTTCACCTGCGCCAATGAAGAGCGCTACAACCGGGTTGTCAAATTCACCGAAGAATTCAACAAAAAGCACAACACCTCATATACCGTCGATCAGATGGTCAACGCCTACGCGCTCGCCCACAAAAGAACCGACTTTCTGGTAATCGGTCCGATCACTGTCGCGCAACTGCGCCGAACCGTCGCCGCGCTCAAGCTTGCTAAAATGCTTACCAAAGAAGACCTGGACTTCCTCTACTACGGCAAGGAATAGAGAGTCCGCTTACAAAACAGACCTCTGGTTATGAAGATGGCCGTCCCAGGCCATCTTTCTGCCGCACACGACCCAGCACAACAAGCGCTGACAGCCCATCTCAATGGTAACCGAAGCGGTACAGTCACATGCAGATTTTTGTGGACAAAAGTATAATTTTAGATCATCTTTAGTTAAAGTTTCAGTACATTTAGATTAAAAATAAAACACAAATCAGAGAAAAAAAGAGATCTTTACAGGAGGCTTTTATGAACCCACTCTTCAGAGAGAGAAATTTCTGCACGGCTCTATTCTTGTTGTTTCTGTTGGTATCAGGGTTATTGCCAGCTTTTGCTGACGATTATGGCAAGCCTGCCAGCCATCTCCCCCCGCAAGAGCTTGAAGACACTGAGCTGAACCAGCCATCTCAACAGCCCGGCCAGCCAACGCAGCAGACAGGACAACAATCCCAAGGTTCCAAACAGCCATCACACCTGCCCAAGCAACCGACCCAGAAGCAAGAGCAGAAGGGTCAGGAGCTCGGCAAAAAAGACCAGGAACTGAACCAGAACAGCAAGAAGGGTCAGGAGCTTGGCAAAAAAGACCAGGAACTGAACCAGAAAAGCAAGAAGGGTCAGGAGCTTGGCAAAAAAGACCAGGAACTGAACCAGAAAGGCAAGAAGGGCCAGGAGCTCGGCAAAAAAGACCAGGAACTGAACCAGAAAGGCAAGAAGGGCCAGGAGCTCGGCAAAAAAGACCAGGAGCTGAACCAGAAAGGCAAGAAGGGCCAGGAGCTCGGCAAAAAAGACCAG
>PGYA01000107.1 GCA_002839435.1 Candidatus Riflebacteria bacterium HGW-Riflebacteria-2
GGTATCACCTTTGCTCATTTTTAGACTTATAACCCTTCCTGACCCGCGTGGCAGGTCGATGTGAGAATCACCGGCCCCTTTGCGGAAATGGCAACCGTGTGCTCGAAATGTGCTGATAAAGCACCGTCTGCCGTTACCGCCGTCCAGCCATCCTGCTTTATGGCTACTTCGGGGCTTCCAAATGTGGCTATGGGTTCGATAGCAAGCACCATTCCGATTTCGAGCCGCGGCCCTCGGTGCGAGGGTCCGAAATTGGGGACTGGTGGTTTTTCGTGCAGGCTTCTGCCTATCCCATGACCAACAAATCGCTTAACCACTGACAAACTCTCAGTCTCAATTACCTGCTGAATGCTTTGTGAAATTTTTCCCAAAGTTTGCCCGGCAATACAATTACAAATGCCGGCGGCGAGCGCCTTCTTTGTAGTTGCCAACAGACGCGCTGTTTCGGGGGGAATGTCTTCACCCAGATAGAGGGTCTCGGCCATATCAGCGTAAAAGCCGTTTCGCATGATTCCCATGTCGATCTTTACCAGGTCGCCCTGTCGCATTATGCGGTTCGGCGAGGGAATCCCGTGGACAACTTCTTCGTTGAGACTGATGCAGATCGCTCCAGGAAAACCCCGGTAGCCGAGAAACGCTGATTCAGCGCCGACGGCCCTGATTTCTTCGAGGGCTATTTCTGCCAGTTGCAGAGTCGAAACACCGGGTTTGGCCTGAGGCTTGACTCTAGTGAAAACGCCCGCCAATATGCGGCCGTTTTCCTGCATCAACTCAATTTCCTCACTTGTTTTTAAGGAAATCAAGCTAATTCAGACTGTCGATTATATCACATATCTCAGAAAAAATCATCTCTATTTTTTTATTTCCATCAACAGTGTACAAAGCTTTGCGCTTTTGATAAAAATCTATCAATGGCGCAGTCTGATCATGGTACACCTTGAGACGGTTGAGAATAACTTCTTCTGAGTCGTCCTTGCGCTGATAAAGCTCGCCCGAACAGCGATCGCACTTTCCCTCGACCTTCGGCTTGAGAAATTCGAGGTGGTAGCTGGCACCGCATTCTTTGCAGATTCTTCTGGCAGTGAGCCGCGTAAGCAGTGCCGCATCAGGCACCATCATGGCGACAACACCAGAAAGCTTCATATTACGCTTTTCCAGTGCTTTTTCGAGAGACTCAGCCTGGCCGACCGTTCGCGGAAAACCATCGAGAATGAAACCATCGCGACAGTCATCGCCTGACAGTCTTTCAAGCAAGATCTCGACGACGAGATCATCGGGAACCAACGCGCCAGCGGCCATGTAGCCTTTGACCTTGTCGCCCATAGAAGAGCCTGATGAGACAGCTGCTCTCATCAGGTCTCCGGTGGATATCTGAGGAATTGTATACTTATCTACGATCATCTTGGCCTGGGTGCCTTTGCCGGCACCCGGAGGACCAAGAAAAATCAGATTAAGGTTTCGGCCGCTCATCGCAAACCCTTTTTCTTCATGAAGCCTTCGTAATGTCTCGTTACCAGATGAGATTCCAGCTGACGCATGGTATCCATGGCTACGCCGACGACGATCAGCAACGCTGTGCCGCCAAAGTAGAAGTTGACATTCATGATCATGATAAGAAAGTTGGGTATGACTGATACTACAGCGAGAAAGATACCGCCGGCCAAGGTTACCCTGGAAACAGTTCTTTCGAGGAATTCAACGGTTTTTGTTCCGGCACGGATGCCAGGTATGAAGCCGCCGTATTTTTTCATGTTATCGGCGAGATCCTGAACGTTGAAGGTAATAGCGGTGTAGAAATAGGTGAAGAATATGATCAGAGCCACATAGATCAGTATATAGGTGACACTGTTGTAGTTAAAGATATTCAACAACCAGAAGATGACCGGATTCTGAACCCAATCCTGCATCGATTCAAGGCTCTGCACCCAGCTGAAGATCATGGCCGGGAACATCAGGATCGAACTCGCGAAGATAACCGGAATAACGCCGGCCTGATTTACCCGCAGAGGGATGTAGGTGTTCTGACCGCCGTAGACACGACGACCGACAACACGCTTGGCATACTGAACCGGAATCTTGCGCACGCCGTCCTGAACATAGACGATGAGCATAATGGTGATTACACTGAAAACCAGCAGGAATACAGTTTTAACCACGTCATGAGCATCACCGCTGAACAAAGCGACCTGCTGAACCACGGCTTCAGGAAGACCGGCCAGGATACCGGCGGTGATCAGTATAGAAATACCGTTGCCGATGCCCCGTGCTGTCATCTGTTCGCCTAACCACATGATAAATGCGGTACCGGCAGTCAAGGTTATTACCGCCATCAGCTTGAATCCCATACCAGGATTCGGAACAACCTGGTATCTCTCAAGCATGAAACTGATGCCTAACGCCTGCAGAGCGCCTATCAGAACTGTTCCATATCTCGTATACTGGCTGATCATCTTACGGCCTTCTTCGCCCTCTTCCTTAGAGAGATGTTCGAAGTAAGGGATGACATAAACAAGCAGCTGCATGATGATAGATGCGTTGATGTACGGTGCGATCCCGAGCGCAAAGACAGAGAAGCGTCTAAGCGCGCCGCCTGAAAACATGTTCAGGAAGCTGAATATCTCAGATGAAGGAAGATTCTGAGTAAGAAGTTTGGCGTCGACGCCCGGTGTCGGAATATGAGTACCGACACGGAACACGAGGATCATGCCAAGAGTAAACAGGATACGATTCCGGAGTTCCGGAATTCTCATTGAGTTCGACAGGCTCTGAAGCAATTAGATCACCTCCGCTTTTCCACCAGCTTTTTCGATTTTATCCTTGGCGGAACTCGAAAAGTGATTGGCTTTAACGGTAAGAGGCTTGGTTATTTCACCACGGGCCAGCACTTTTACGGGCTGCTTGAGGTTTTTAACGAGACCTTTTTCCATCATCTTGTCGACTGTTACTTCAGTGTTAGCTTCAAACGCAAGTTCGAGAGCTGCAAGGTTTACTACCGAGAATTCAACCCGATGCGGGCTGGTGAAGCCACGTTTGGGAAGAAGACGGGTAAAGCGCATCTGACCGCCTTCGAAACCGGCATAAGGATGAACCTTACTGCCGCGTCCGAGCTGACCGTCATGGCCTCTGGTCGCCTGGTTACCCATACCGGAGCCTTTGCCGCGACCAATTCTTCTTTTCTTTGTGGTAGACCCTTTGGCCTTTTTGAGATTACCAAGATTCAACATTGTAAGGTCTCCTTACTTTACTTCGACCCAGCGTTGAACCTTGTCGAGCATTCCCAGAATCTGTGGAGTTGCAACTTGTTCAACTTCCTGCAGCATTCTGCGAAGGCCGAGGGCTCTGAGGGTCTGTCTTTGACGCTGGGTGGCGCCGATCATACTTTTAATAAGTTTAATGGTTACTTTTTTATCTGTCATGGTTTTGCTCCTTAGCCGTTGACGACCTGGCCCGGAGTGATGCCACGATGTCTGGCGACGATTTCGACGCCGCGCATTTCGCGCAGGGCATTCATGGTAGCCTTGGCCATGTTGACCGGGTTCTTCGAGCCAATGCGCTTAGACAGAACGTCTTTAACACCAAGGGCTTCAAAGATCGCTCGCACGGCGCCGCCAGCGATAACACCAGTACCGGGAGAAGCCGGCTTGATGATTACCTGTGAAGAGCCGAAACGACCGAGATACGGATGAGCAACGGTATCTTTGTTCAGAGGAATCTGAACCATGCTCTTACGAGCTTTTTCGAGACCCTTGCGCACTGCATCAGGAACGGCCTTGGCCTTACCGATAGCGATGCCGACTTTGCCCTTCTGATCGCCCACGCAGACCAGAACCGAGAAGCCAAAGTGACGGCCACCCTTAACGGTTTTGCTGACACGATTGACAGAAATAATTTTTTCGGTGAATTCGTTTTCTACTACCTGGTCACGCTGGCGACCACCACGGCGAAAACGAGGATTTCCCTGTTCGTTCATCTGAGCTTTCCTCCTAGAATTTCAAGCCAGCGGCTCTGGCGCCTTCGGCCAGTTCCTT
>PGYA01000108.1 GCA_002839435.1 Candidatus Riflebacteria bacterium HGW-Riflebacteria-2
TCATGCCGGTTCACCCATATATACTGTTCCCTTGCCATTGTTAATAGACGCTAATGGCAGATACACCAGAACATATAAAGCAAAAGCACTATTAGCCGGATGGGTAACCAGCGAGACAGCTACGAAAGCTTACACAATGATTCCCACTGTACCCACGCCTGTTATTACTGCTAACTTCCCCGGATTAGTACATGCAACTCCGATAGAAGTGAGCATCACAGACGCTCTGGCAGGTGTGCAGATTTATTATACACTCGATGGCAGTGATCCGGATGAGACATCAATTCCTTACCTTGGTGCCTTCACGTTATCAACTACCACCACCGTGCGGACAAGAGCTTACAAAGCCGGATACAAAGAATCTCTGATAGAAGAAATTACCTACATCGTAGGCAATAATATCGGAGCTATAGTGTTCCAGCCTGCCGCCGGTACTTATCTCAATCCTATTGATGTTACGATCATCACCAGCCAGCCTGATGCAGACATATATTATACAACTGACGGTACTGATCCTCAGGTTGTAGGGGGTGTCCCGCAAGGAACAACTACTCTCTATTTATCACCCATTCATTTGGGGTTCAGCCCTACAAGTGTTACCATTAAAGCACTTGCCGTTAAGGAGAATTGGACAGAAAGCAGAGGCTCAGCAACGTACAAGGTTACTGATGTACTGGCTGCTCCCACGATTACTCCTGCCAGTTCTCAGTATGTAGTTGATACTAGTGTTTCCGTAACGATAACTGCCCCCAATGGAACTATATGGTACAGTGTTGATGGAGCAGCTCCGCAAATGTATGCTGTGCCATTTAATGTCACCCGCCCCACAAGTGGAACAATTACTGTTACCGCCTGGGCAGATGTGGATGATGCTTCATGGTTAACCTCTCCAACCAGCACAGCTGTTTACACCTTCAACGGTCAGCTCAATGCTCCCATCGTTACTCCTGTAAGTGGTACTTATGGCTCGAATGTGACTGTACAGATGTACAATTATCAGGGTGCCACGATGTACTATAGCACTGATAATGGTGTAACTTACAACGAATACACTTTTGGCATAGCTGGTTTCGTTGTAGATAAGAATACAACTGTTATGGCTTACGCAAGCAAAGCCAACTGGCCAGATTCGCCAATAGTAACAAATGTATATAACCTAAAAGTACCTAATCCTGTCTTTGACCCTCTATCGAACTCCTTTGCTTTACCCTTTGCAGCAACCTTAAGTGTGTCCAGTATGGATGCCATTTACTATACGTTGGATGGAAGCAATCCTACTTTGGATAACGTTAACGCCATCCTCTATGTAAATCCCATCGATGTTGGCTATGGATATACACGCATCCGTGCAATGGCTCATAGAGCTGATTGGATTAGTTCGGAAGTTGTGGAAGTAATCTATAACGTAAACGGACAGCTTCAAATGCCGGTATTATCGTTAGCAAGCGATTTGTATTATAATCCGCAAACCGTTACCATCAATGCAAACCCGATAAATGCCCTTGTGTACTACACTACTGATGGTACGGAGCCTGATGAAAGCTCCAGCCTCTATGGGGGAGCAATCAACATAACCGAAATTACTACCCTCAAAGCCAAGGCGTATCTGGCGGGTTGGTTACCTTCAGAGACAGCTAATGCAATTTATGATCTTAAGGTTAAGCCAATTACTTCAGATCATTTACCTGATGTTTATACTACCACTCAATTTGTAGTGCTTCAGACCCTAACACCTAATACGGACATATATTACACTATCGATGGTGGTGTTCCAGGTTTGGGATCAACTCTGTATACAGGAGCAATAACAGTATCCAGCACTACCAGAATCCGTGCCAGAGCTTACAAGAATGATGGTTTGAACTGGCTTCCGAGTGATGAGTTTGATCAATCCTACGGGATAAGCCAACAAGTAGCTACACCCGTTTTTAACTTACCGGGTGGTGTTTACAATTATGCCCCAGTATCTGTTGCTATAACCAGCACTACGCCTGATGCAACAATATGGTACGCGTACGAGGGCGAAGGTTGGCAGAATTATACTGTACCCTTACAGGTAAATACAACCAAGGTTATCTATGCCAAAGCAGAGAAAAACGGCTGGGTTCCTTCACCAGTTGTTTATGCGCATTACATCATATCAATTCCTGTTGTTGCCACACCGAATTTCGTAGAACAAGCAGGAACTTATTTCCTGCCGGGCACCTACAACAATGCTGTGGATGTTAGCATTACATCTTCAACACCCGGAGCTCAGATATACTATACAACAGATGGTAGTGAGCCAACCGAAATCCCTGCATTATTGTACTCTGCACCGTTTACCGTGAGTGCAACAACTACAGTGAAGGCAAAGGCATTCAAAGCAGGTAATACACCTTCAGCTACTCTGACGGGTGTTTATAGTATTGAGCCCTTAACCGTACTAGATCCTATAGTGGTTCCCGAAGATGATACTAATCCCTTCTACGAGCCGTTCTTTGTGTTTATGTATCCTCGCACCACAGATTCTGTGATACATTATACTACAAATGGTGACGAACCTACAATAGCCAGCGATACCTATGCTGCGCCGTTCTTGTTAAATTCTTCGGCAGTTATTAAAGCCAAGGCTTTCAAAAATGGCTTTGCCAGTAATACCGTTACGCGTAACTATCGTATAACCGGAAAAGTAAACATCTCCGGAGTAACAATCACGCCTAACCCCGGCTATTATACTACGCTGCAAACGATTAGCACCGTCGGGGCTTTAAACCCGATCGATGCAGTTTTACGCTATACAACGGATGGTAGTAATCCTACTTTCGCTTCACCGCTATTTAATCCTTTGAATCCTCCTCTCGGTTCTACACTGAACTTAAAGATCAGAGGCTTTAAGGATGATTGGCTCCCAAGTGATGATATCTTAAGTGCATATTTCACTTTTACCGGGCAGGTAGTCTTGGCAGCAGATTTGTTCAGCCTTGATCCTGCTCCGATTTACACCACACCCCAAAGTCTTACACTTAATACCCTAACTACACCCCCCGGAGCAACTCTGCGTTATACACTGAACGGCAATGATCCCACAGAGCTTTCTCCGGCATATGTAGCGGGTTACAATATCCCGATTACTGCCGCTACCACGGTGAAAGTAATTGCTTACCTGAATAATTGGTTACCGAGTGTTATTGCCTCAGCTACTTATCAATATACCGGGCAAGTAGTGCTTGGGAGCATAAGCCCGAATGCAGGGACATATCAGAACTTGCAGCCTATTACTCTGGGTATCCCTGTTCCCAATGATGCCTCAGTTTATTATACTACTGATGGCAATGATCCAACGATTGCTTCTACACAATATAACGGCAATCCCTTTAACATCGATGCCAATGCAGTTGTGAACGGCTCACCTGATGTAACTGTTAAAGTGAAGGCATTTAAAGATAATTGGATAGCCTCAGAAGTGCTTAGCAGAGTTTATACTTTCCAAGCTGCTACACCTCAGTTTAACCTCTCTTCGGGAATGTATCCCACCACCCAATCAGTAGAACTTACTACAAATACAATTGGAGGGGTGATACACTATACGCTGGATGGAACTGATCCTGTCCCCACTTCACCTGTTTATAACGTTGCGTTGTTGATTAGCGAAAGTAAGACCATTAAGGCGCGTGCATATAATGGTGACTATCTGCCTTCACCGATAACTTCTGCAACTTATGTAATCGGTACCAACCAATTGGTTGCTCTGCCTACCTTCACACCCGATCCTTCAATTACTTATAGCACTGCGCAGAGTGTCCATATAAATTGTGCCACTCCCGGTGCTTCAATATACTATAGAACTGATGGAATTGATCCCACAGAATCTGATA
>PGYA01000052.1 GCA_002839435.1 Candidatus Riflebacteria bacterium HGW-Riflebacteria-2
TCTGCGTCAAAATTGCCTGGCTCGAAATTTCGCTCATGAGGCCCGGCGCTAGACCTCCTGTCGCGCCGGTCATAATCGCCATCCTGGCGAAGAAAGCACACCTGCGCCCTTGCTGTGTCTGCTAATCCTTATAGACATTGAAGTTTGATTGCTATGCAATTCAAATGTGACAGAGGACTAGTTAAGCTGAAATGCCTTTGTCATAATGTCTGTGAGCTTTTTGAAATCTGAGAGATTCCGGTTGCCCTGCGCGGTAAAGGGGTTTTCTTCGCCTTTTTCAATGGCCTGCTGAATCTGAGCTGTAAGCTCGCGGGCAGCAAGAGCAGCTTTGCGGCCGATTGCAGAAATGTCGGCGTTTTCCTGCCAGCCGGGCGGAAGTGGCTTGCTCAGCAGGTAATCGACTGACTCATACAATGCCGGTGCGTATGCCTGACTCCAGCGCATGCCTTTGAAATCAATGAGGTTGTGAGCATGGTATAGCCAGTTCTCGTTTTCTGAGAGTTCATTGCGAATCACAAGCACATTGTAGGCGTTGAGACGCTGGCTGATACGCTCAACAATCAGGCGGCTTCTGAGATAGCCTTTGAAATGGGCAAAAAACGGGCCTGCGACGAGAAGGGTTTCGGGATCACCGCGATCATAGGAATAACTCTCGAAAAGTTTGAACTCAGGCGGATAAGAGGCTATCTGTTCGGCAATTTCGTCGAGCACCTTTTTGTTCTCAGCGTTTTTTACGAAGTAGTCGAGAGTTTCCGCCTGTTCTTTGGAATTGCGGCTGCCTGGCGAGGTCAGCAGATCGACAAGGTAGAATCTAGTTCCGTCGATTGTTTCGCCTCGCTTTTGCAGAAGGTAGCGGGCATTGCGCCGTAAAATGTGAAAGTCTTCGCCGTGATGATAAAGCGCTTCGGTGAGCTTTTCGGCAAAATGGTCGAAGCATTGTTGACCGATGAAATCGCGAATCTCGGTATAACCGTCATCGGGCGCCACTTTTTCGAGAAACCAGGCAAATTCACTTAATACCTCAGGGTTTGCGGCAAAGCTGGCCGGGTCGGTCAAAGCTGCCTGGTGCATATATCTCATCGTATGAGTCCAGTTGTAGCCTTTATTGCTGTAAAATCTGGCAATGGCGAACAGAACATCGCTTCTGTTATTGCTGCGCTTTGCGAGGTTGGCAAGAAGATTGTCGGCTTCGTCACGCGATCTCTGTCTGGCAAAAAGATCGGCTTGTGCAATCGCCAGTTCGATTTCACAGTCGAGCAGGCTGTTGTCCAGAGTTGAAAAAGCGGCCCGGGTTTCTTTGACGAACTGGTCGAGTTCAGCAAGGTTTTCTGCTGTTTTTTCAACTATTGTGAGGCGCTGTGTGATATGGCTGTTGACAGCCTGTTTGAGCAGATCGGTCATTGATTTGTCAGCAGGTTGAGTTAGTGCCGCCTTTTTCAGACACTCAACTGTGCCACGGTAATCCTTTGCCGAAAAGGCTTCATGTGCCAGGCGCAGCTGCTTTGCATGATCGCTTTCTCTGAATATGAAATATGCCAGGGCCAGCAGAATGGCAAAGCCTAAAAAATACAGAGGCTTGGCTGAGCGTGGCGCCGCCGTTGGTAAAACCGTCTCAGAAAGCATACCCTTTATTTTTTCAAGCTGTGTTTGCACCGTCTTTGCGTATGATTCACTGCCTTCGTCACGGACAACCCGGTATACCCTTACTGCTTCAGGAATTCCCTTGAGGCGATATTCTCCGATCAAGCTGGTCGGAACTTCCTGGCGGTTCATCGCCAGATAGGTTGACTCGGAAAACCAGATTTCGTTGGCGTCAGTGAGACTTTCGATGCGGGCAGCTATATTTACCGGTTCGCCATAGACGTCGCCGTCGCGCAAGATCACTTCGCCGGTGTTCATGGCTATTCTGATTTCGATTTTTTCACTTTCGTTGACCGAAGCGTTGAATTCCTTGAGCTTCTCCTGCATCATGATGGCGCAGAGAACGGCATTGGTCGGACTGGCAAAAGAGAGCAGAAAGGCGTCGCCGATGGTTTTTACCAGGACACCGTCATAATTTTTTGCCAGCGGCAGCAGCAGTTCTTCATGTTTCTGCAACAATCTGCTGACTGCTTCCCTGTCGCTATGCGAAGTTCTCTCGGTAAAACCCTTGATATCTGTGAAAACAATGGTTAGAACTCTGGTTTGTTCCATGCTTGATTTTGCCTGTTTGTTTAATTTGCGTTCGACAAAATGATAAACTTAAGGGCGTTGAAATACAAATGGTATGAGCAGCGCTTTAAACTGAGGTCAGACGATAGATACAGCAGAGCTCAGCTTTGCCTTTGATACGGATCTCATCTTCTGGTTCAATCTTGTAAGTTATACTTTCTATGCCAGCCATAGACTCTGAACATAATATCATGTTTTTCTTGAGGCTTATTGCATGTGTTTTAAGGCGTGCAGCCATATTGACAGCATCGCCAATCACCGTATAGTCGAGTTTCCCGTTGCGGGAACCAATTTTGCCTGATATCATCGAGCCGGAACTGAGGCCTGCTGCAAATAACTGGTTCTCACTGAGACTGGAACTGTCGAAGGCTGATTTAATCTTTAGCGCTGCGATACAGGCTCTCTCCTGATGAGGCATGTCAGAATTGCAGCTGCGGAAAACCATCATGATCGTGTGACCGATGATCTTATCAAATCTGCCACCATTCTGGGTGCAGATAGTGTCTGCCATCTTGAGAAACAGATTCAGCTGTTCGATTTGCGCTCTTTCGTGACTGATTTCTGATTCGTTAAGCTGGTGAAGCGAAGCGAACAGCACAGTTGCCTCAATTCTTTCGCCGCCGGGCTGCAATTCTGCCTCGGTTGTTCTGCGGACTTCTTCGAGAACCTCAGCGGAAACATATTGTTCAAGTCTGGCTTTTTCAATGAGACTCTCAGTCATGCTGTTGCACTCATTTCCTATCAGCTCAAACTCGTCGCCGGTTTCCAGCGCCAGTTTATATTGAAGGTTGCCGCCGGCGATTTCCTCAAGCCCATCAATCAGCTGCTGAGCCGGGGCGATAAAGATTGCTCTGGTGATAATGATGACCAGTGAGATAACAAGCAATGCATATATGACCGGCAACAGCCAGAAACCCGTATAGCCCGTCGAAATCTGCCTGCTGATCTGCGTTACTGAGATAAGTGGCAGGGTCTGGTCGAAATGCGCCAGCGAAAACACCTCTGTTTGCACACGTTTATCAGACCACTGGATTTCTTTTTTTAACTTATGGCAGCTTTCCATCTGCCTCATGACCTGATCACGGTCAATAGACTCAGAAGTCAGTTCGTCGACCAGTTCTATTCGGCCGTTTTTTATCTGCCCGACAGCCATATCAATTTTAAGGCTGCCTTCGTGCCTGCTGTCGAATACTTCTTGTCTTATTTCCTGTGCCATCTTTTGAATAAGCATGTAGACATCGAAGTCAACGAGCAAAAATCCTTCCGGCATGCCTTTGTCAGCATTTGCGCTTCTTATAAGTCTGAAACAGGCTCTGGTATCACGCGACACTCTCGGAATGGTCGCCATCTTACCACGGCTGTTCAGCAGGAAATGGCAGATTATATCGTTCTTAGTCATGTCTGAAAGCAGTGACGATGCTGATTCGGGAGTACTAAAAGCCAAAGGAGAAGTAAAAAACAATTCTTCTACAGAAACCAGTATAAGCCATTGCGAATCGCGTCTGTTCTTAAAATCATATTGTCTTACAAATTCGTCTTTCCAGAATTCGATTCTGAAATCATTCAATTTTTTATACAGAATTCCTGCTACAGGTTGATCATGGCACCATTCAGTCAGAAACTGGCGGTGATCATCTTCTGATTTTCCGGACATTGCAGATAGAGAAAATGCCAGATTGCGGGCATGCCGCTCATATTTGCCTATGTTATTTTTTATCAGAGTCTGCAGCAGCGAATTTCGCATTTTCAGCTGTCGTAGAATATTCTCTTTATCTGAATTGGACTCATAGTCCTCATATGCGGTGGTTGTTAACAACAGGCTCATAAGCGGCAGTAAACATGCGAAGATTACTGCAGCAACGATTTTGGCGGCTATCGTCATTCTCAGGTCAAAACCATATATATAAAGCCTGACAAAGATCATGGTGCCGGTCAGCATCAACATGCTCAAAGCAAGATTGATCATAACCCTCGACTTTGCAAGCGGATGCTCTAACTCGCCAAGTGGGCAACAAACCTCGATGAATGGCGTCTGCCCGGCGAACAGCCTGAGGTTGCCCGGAAAAATTGTGCCCTGCTGCGCAAGCCGGTTGATTTGTCTTTGCGGTGCGATGGTTCGCAATGAATAGCGGTCATGGTGCATCGAAAAGGTGCTGAGATTCTGGTCTGAATAGTCTTCTGGAACTGGCATGACCCTCCGCAGATAGCCCGTTTTGCGAGAAAACATCGGGTAAAAAGGGGTAGAGGTTGCATTCCTGATAATTGCACTTTCGGGAATATCCTGAAGTCTTATGGCGACAAGATACCCGCCGGCATTGCCGGTTGCAGAGCCGTTAAGATAGCGTGCGAGTCCGTAATACAGAAATATCTGGCCTGTTTTTCCTGCTTTACTGGCTATCGTTCGCAAGATTTCTCCGGGAGTTATTCGCGCAGGAACGATGGTGCCAAAGTAGTTCTGAATAAAGTTTTCACTGTATGTTCGCTGGTTTTTATCTGCGTTGGCCAGCATATATTCAGGAAATGCAGCAACATACGAAGATGGCAGCAGGGGTTTGTATGCCGCCTGATCATTGTTAACGGCAAAAAACCTTCTGAGCATCGTGGTAGATGGTGGCTTCAAGTTGCAGAAGGGCACATCTCTGATAAAAGAATCTACTGTACTGGTGTCGCAGCCGTGGCTAAATACAGATATAACCTGAAAGCCAAGATGTTTCTCCAGCTTTTGATGAAGTTCTCCGGCAGTTAAGCCGGCTTCTGGCATCAGCGCCGTTGAAGATGCCTTTTGATTGCGAAACATGAAGGGTTGTTGCAGGTCAAATTCCTTCAGTCTTTTTTCCAGCCATATAGTTTCATCAAGGTCGTTAATAAAATACTGAAGTTCGGTATACAGCTGCGGCTGCACGCGCTGGACGCTCTGATAGAGGCGGGTTTCGAGAAACACAGAAAAGGCTCGTCTGAACACAATCGCCGGTGCTATGACAATCAACAGCCATGCCAGCAGCAATACCCAGAATCCGGCTTTCTGTTTTGCCTTGAAGGTTTTCATCAATTCTTTTCCACCGTTATCTCAAAGCATTCGCCTGCTTCTTCAGACTGCATTGTTCTCAAAATATATTCATGCTCAACCAGGCCGGCCGTAGTCTTGTCTAAAATGATCATTGTAGACAAACCTGCTTTGCTGGCAGCTTCAAGTTTTTCTGCGAGAACAACCGGTTCGCCAAAAAACATGAAGTCGCGTCTACTGCTTTCTTGACCGATTTCCGCTGATTCAATCGGCCCTGATGCAATGCCAATGCCATTGTCGACGCATAGTCTGCCGAGAGACTGCTGATTCATGTTGAACTCAGCAAGTTTTGTCCGCATTCTGCCAGCGGCGCGGCAGGCTCTTAACGCAGTATTGCTGTCGCCTTCTTCTGAAAAAACGGCAACAATGGCATCGCCGATAAATCGGTAGATAATGCCGCCTTCACTCTGAATTTCCGCTTCCATGACAGTGAAATAATCGTTCAAAAGCGCAACTACATCTTCCGCTGGATACTTTTCAGACAGACTGGTGAAACCCCGAAGATCAGATGCCAGAACGGTCATGAATCTGGTTGCATCATCGAGGTTCTGTCCTGTGTGGTCAATGTTTTTGATCAGGCTCGAAGAAACAAACCTTGAGATATGGCGCTTTTGCAGCAGGCCCGCCACCATGTCGTTAAAGGCATCTCCGACCTTGTCGAATTCATCATTGTTTTTGATCTCGACTCTGAACTGAAGTTCGCCTTTCTGAGCGATAGCCTGCATTCCCTGCATGACTGCGTCGAGAGGCGAGAGGAAAAAATTCGATAGAACTTCGGAAAAAACCAGCAGCACCAGCAGGGTAAAAACCAGCAATGCATAAGGAAATGTGCTCAGGTAGAATGCTGCAAGGTCGTCGGAATGAAGCTTAACCGCACCAACAAATATCAGTGACCAGTTTTCATTGAATCGCCAGGCGGTAAGCGTGTCTGATTCTTCGCCTGTAGCGTTTCCAGAAGATCCCGATTCCTTGGCCCTATGCATGAGGGGTTGAAGAAACAGCGGCGGTCTTGATGACAAATCGAGTGCAAACTCTTTTATAATGCCTTCCTGTCTGGTGTGTGCGATTGCCAGATCAGTCTGATAGCCTTTGCCGGGTCTTGAAAAGAATCGATGCGGATAATCCTTGCGACTGGTTACATAATCATGAAATCTCTTTTCAGTATCAAGTCGAAAGAAGCCGATTGCTTTCGGCTTCAGCTCCGGTAAAGAAATATCAGGAAACAGAAAAAAGTGAGCGCGCGACAGCGGGTTGATGTTTTCAATACTTGCAACTTCTTCAGACTCGCAGCTTGCTTCGTTGCGAAAGAAATCCTGCTGCATAAGGCCGTCGACAAACCCATCGGTATAGGCCAGTTTATCAAGATGCTTTCTGGTCGTAGAGTTTGCCTGAAGCCCGGCAGTGTTGTTCAAAAAACGGGCCAGATTCGAAAATAGAATTTTCTCGGGCATATCGATTTTTTCGCCCTGTAAATAGCTTAAGTAGCGACCTTTAAGATCATAAATCGTGCCGCGATTGAAGTGGCGGAGTAAATATCCTGAACAGGCGTTCAGGCTTAGCTGCTCGGGATTCGTTTTTTGCAGCAGTTCTGTCATGGCCAGCTTAAAATGCAGATCGCTGAGTGTCTGCCGGTTCGACATTTCGTTATAATACATCTCAAGCAGATCAAGGGAAACAGTAAGCTGACTTTGCGCCAGGTCAGCCCGCGAGGCGCCGATATGGCCTGCAATTCCATAAGCCAGTATGGCTACGAGAAATCCGGGGATAAACAGAGCCAATGCCAGGATCATGATGATTTTCCGGCGCAGTGAGAATGGCAGTTTTTGTCGGCGTAACCCGACATTTACCAGCATGGCAAAGCCAAAAAGAACCAGCAACCCGGAAGCAAACTTCAGCATCTGCTGATATGCAGCAATTCTGGTGCGGGGTTGCGCGCGCCATTCAACGCCAATCATTATTTCATCAGATCTGTCAGTATGACTTTTGCTGCGCTCGCGGCCGGATCCATACCAGACAACACTGGCAAAAAGCCTTCTATTATCTGACAGTCGATTACCTGAGAATTCGCCAGGTTTCGCGATAAATCGTCTTATGCCGGCATTTCGCGAATTCACCAATGCTTTTTTCAGCATAAGCTTCATTTTTATGTGCTCTTCGAGATAGCCGACAGCAATCAATCCTTTGATTGCGAGTTTTCTCTCCTGATATATGTCTGAGTAGAACATTATCGACTGAAAGTTGTAAAGGTCAGAAAAAAATCTGGTGACCATGCCAAGCTTGAGAATGCCACCGCTATAGCTTGTGAGATACTTTTTTTCCAGATGATAGTATGTTTTATCATCCTGCTTGTCGCCGACAATCTTTTTCAGGACCTCTTTCAACTTCTTTTTAGCGGACAGATTCTCTGAGCCTGCTTTCGCCTGCAGAATTGCTGCGCATATAAATTCGGCAGCGGTTTCCGGAGATTCTCCGGCACCGAGATACTGTTCTGAAAAAAAATAAGCAATCTGGCGCAGATCCGGACCGGCCAGAACAAGAAACAGCGGTTGCGGGTAGCCGAGGCTGGTAAGTCTGCCGATCAGCCTGTCTGACATGATTTTCAGTTTTGCTTTTGCAAGTGCAGAATCACTTTCAAGGCTAAGGTTTTCCAATGTCTCTCTGAGATTCTCATCATCGATAATCCTCTGTATTGCCTGCTTAAGGTGGATATCGACATCAAGGTCTTCTTTGAAATATTTCAGTTCTTCCTGCAAAGCCATTGCCGACTCAACTGGCTGCCAGTCAGCCTCTCTGGCTGCTATATCATCGAGTTTCGAGCGCAGCAATAAAACCGGAACAGCCATAACAACCAGCATCAGTATTATGATGACAAGGTTGGTGTGTTGTTCACGAAAACCCGTAATCTCTGGTGTGATTCTGTGCATTATAAAATCGGAATGTTGGTGCTGTTCATGCGATCATGTTACAACAAAGCCTTTGTTATCTCCAGTTTCCTCATAAAGACATACTGAGGACCTTGTGGTATCTGATAAAGTCTGGATTGATCGTGCTATAACAGATCTCTTTTTCAATATTCTTAATCCAGGCGTCAATTTTGCCTTTAGACTGTACTTGACAGGCTGTCAGAGGTAAGTTTATACCCTTACATGTGTACCGATATTCTTGACGCAGGAGAAATAAAAATGGCGCAGCGAGGTATTCGCGAATATCACGGAAAGAGAATGCTGGCAAGGCATCTTGACAGTTTCATCAAGCAGGGAGTAGGTTATGAAGGCCATATCGTGCTGGTCGATGAAAACACTGACTGGAAAAAGCTCGAAAAGGAAAACCCCTGGCTTAAAAAGGAAAAGCTGGTAGCCAAACCCGACCAGCTTTTTGGCAAGCGAGGAAAGCACGGTCTGGTTCTGGTTAACAAGAACCTCGCCGAAACCCGCAAGTGGATCGAAGAACGCCTCGGCAAAAAGCAGGTAGTGAACGGCATCGAAGGTACGCTGACGCATTTTATCATCGAGCCCTGTGTCGCTCATGAAGCCGAGTATTATGCCGCCATCAAATCAGCGGCCGAATGTGATTATATATATTTTTCGCTCGAGGGCGGCATCAACGTCGAAGAAAACTGGGATAAAGTCGTTACCATCAAGGTCCCGGTTCTTGGTGGTATCGAAGAAGTCGCCGCCGAAGTCGATAAGGCAATGCCAGCCGAGCTCGGCAAAAATCGAGAACTGGTCGCCAACTTTCTGCGCGGCCTCTATCGCTATTTTGCCGCCATGCATTTCGCTTATCTCGAAATCAATCCTTTCGCCATCGCCGGAAAGAAGATCGTTCCGCTCGATATGGTCGCCAAGCTCGACGATACTGCTGAATTTCTCTGCACCGAAATGTGGGGCAGTGATATCGAATTCCCGGCCGCTTTTGGGCAGAATCTCAGCCCTGAAGAAAGCAAGATTCGCGAACTGGATGCGCTCTCAGGCGCATCTCTTAAGCTGACGCTTCTTAATCCTGACGGCATCGTTTGGAACATGGTTGCCGGGGGCGGCGCGTCAGTTATCTACGCCGACACGGTCTGCGACCTTGGTTACTCAAAAGAACTCGCGATGTACGGCGAGTATTCGGGTAATCCAAGCACCAGCCTGACCTATGAATACGCCAAAGTCGTGCTCGATCTGATGACGCGCAAAGCTGATAAGAAGAAGCGCCCCAAGACCCTTATTCTCGGCGGCGGTATAGCGAACTTCACCGACGTGGCCAAGACATTTACCGGTATTATCAAGGCTCTTAATGAATACGGCGACAAGCTCAAAAAGGTCAATGCCCGTATTTTCGTGCGCCGTGGCGGCCCCAACTATCAGGAAGGCCTTGCCAACCTCAAGGCAGCTGCTGAAAAACTTGGCGTGCCGATTGAAGTACATGGCCCTGAATACCACATGACCCGCGTCGTAGCAGACGCCCTCAAATTCTGAGAGCATAAGGAAGGAACCGCAAAATGAGTCGTCCAGATTATCTTCTGTTTGATAGAACCACCAGGGCGCTGATTTATGGCCTGCAGACAAAAGCCGTGCAGCGCATGCTCGATTTCGATTACTGCTGTCGGCGTGATACCCCGTCGGTCGGGGCGATGATCGACCCGGGCAAAAATGGCTCAGAAAAAATGTTCTGGGGCAAGAAAGAGATTTTCATTCCGGTCTATGCCGATATCAAATCGGCGCTGATGGCCAACCCCGATATAGATGTATTCATCAACTTCGCTTCGTTCCGCAGTGCTTACGACACCACCATTGAAGCCATGGCCTTCGATCAGATGCGAACTCTGGTTGTAATCGCCGAGGGCATTCCTGAACGCCAGGCTCGTCACATGCGCGCGCTTTCGCAGCAGCGCGGCAAGGTCATTATCGGCCCTGCCACCGTCGGCGGCATCACGGCCGGCGCCTTCAAAGTCGCCAATACAGGCGGAACCATCGAAAGCATAATCGAGTCGAAGCTGCACCGGCCGGGCTCGGTCGGCTTCGTCAGCAAGTCTGGCGGCATGTCGAACGAGGCCTATAACATCGTAGCCCTCAATACCGACGGGTTGTATGAAGGTGTGGCAATAGGCGGCGATGCCTATGCCGGCTCGACTCTGCTCGAGCATCTGCTGCGCTTTGAAGCGAACCCGGCCATCAAGATGCTGGTCTGCCTTGGCGAAGTTGGCGGCGAAGAAGAATGGAGCATCGTCGAAGCGGTCAAGAGCAAAAAGATTACCAAACCGCTGGTAATGTGGGTTACCGGCACTTCGATCAAGTATATGCCCAAGGGCATTCAGTTCGGTCATGCCGGCGCCAAGGCCGATGCTAAGCGCGAAACCGCAGAAGCCAAAAATGCCGCACTTAAAGAAGTTGGCGTTGTTGTGCCGCAGTCATTTGATGACTACGACAAGGCAATCAGGGAAACCTACCAAAAGCTTGTTAAAAAGGGCGTTATCAAGCCGGCAGCCGATGTCGAACCGCCGGTCATTCCGATGGATTATGCGGAAGCAGTTGCGCGCAATCTTGTGCGCAAACCGACCAACTTCACCTGCACTATTTCCGATGACTCGAAAGACGAGCTGCTCTATGCCGGTCACAAGATCAGCAAAATTATCGGTGAAGGCTATACGGTCGGTGAAACGATTGGTCTGCTCTGGTTCAAGGAGCGCCTGCCGCGCTGGGCCGCCGACTTTATGGAAATGGTTCTCAAACTTTGTGCCGACCATGGCCCTGCCGTTTCAGGTGCGCACAACACAATCGTGACGGCGCGCGCCGGTCGCGATCTGATGAGTTCTGTGGCCGCCGGTCTTCTTACTATCGGACCGCGTTTTGGTGGTGCGGTTGCCGGTGCGGCGCTGATGTTCAAGGCCGCCGTCGATGAAGGGCAGACGCCACAGCAGTTCATTTCGGTCATGAAGAAAAAGAATGTCAAGATTCAGGGTATCGGGCACCGCATCAAGAGCCTGAAAAATCCTGATATGCGCGTTGTGCTGCTCAAGGATTACGCGGGCAAGCATTTTCCGAAGACCCGCCTGCTCGACTTTGCTCTCGAAGTTGAACAGCTGACGACTTCCAAGAAGGATACGCTCATACTCAACGTTGATGGCGCAATCGGAGTGCTGTCGGTCGATATGATGCACGGCCTCGGCTGGGACGAAGAGAGAATACAATCGGTCGTTGACAGCGGCGGCCTCAACGGGATGTTTCTGCTCGGGCGTACGATCGGTATGATCGGGCACTACATGGATCAGAACCGCCAGAAGGCAAGTCTCTATCGGCATCCATGGGATGACATTCTCTACGATCTCCCGGTTGCAGATTAACTTAAAACAGCCTCTATGAGAACGGCCGCCTGAGAAATCCGGCGGCCGTTCTGTTTTGTGATCAAATTGGCTTTCGGCCCCCGACGATACGTAACAGAATAATGATAATGGCTACAACGAGCAGGACGTGAATAAATCCGTTGATCGTATATGATGAAACCATTCCCAACAGCCAGCCTATTATCAAAACAGCTGCAATCAACTCTAACATATAAGACATCCTTTCTTTTAAGTGCTGGCTTCAACATCTGTTGCCAGCGATTTCGCAGAAACTAGTTTGTTCGGCAAGTTGCTATAATCGTAATGCTCCCTGACAGCCGGCGAAGGCCCTCAACCGACGAATTTTGCCAGTTCCGTGTTGAATTTGTCTCTCTCTTCTAAGAACAATCCGTGCCCGCTTTTTTCGAATGGAATCAGCGTTGCTCCTTCTATTCCAGCTGCCATGGCTTCGCCCAGGTGAAATGGACAAATCTGGTCATGTCTTGAGTGAAAGATCGCCGTTGGAACACTTACGTTTCTTAATTCTTCACGCAAATCGGTGTCTCTTAAAGCCGTCAGGCAGGCTAAGGTAGCATGGGGGGAAGCTTCCATTCCCATGTCGTAAAACCATTCGGCCATTTTAGGCGTGACGGTATTTTCGTGGTGGAAAAAGATTTTGCCAAAACTTTCCACAAGACTGGGCCTGTCGGTGAGGCAAACTTCAATGAATGCATCAACGGCGGCCGTTTCGAGGCCGTATGGAAACCCGGATCTTTTGGTGAAACAGGGGGCTGCAGCACCAAAAAGTGCCAGTCTGGCCACTCTTGCGCCCTTATGATGAGTCATGTAATGCAAAGAGACGGCGCCTCCCATTGAATGCCCGGCCAACGTGACCTCGTTCAAATCAAGAGTCTCAAGAACTTTTATGATATCATCGGCGAAGACATCGTAGTTATAGTCGCCCCAGGGCCCTGACGATTTGCCGAATCCCCGTAACGAAATTCCGACACATCGATAGCCCTGTTTTACCAGATGGGTGAACTGGTATTCAAACATCTCATGGCTCAGTGGCCACCCTGGAATAAAGACTATCGTTTTGCCTTTTCCCCAATCCCGGATGTGGAGGCGGACATTCGACTCAACTTCGATAAACTCGGAATTTTTCATTCTCTTCTCCTCAGTTTTCCTCTCACTTTGCCCCGAAATTCTCAGACCTTTTCGAATTGATCTTTTCCAACTCCGCATTCAGGACAAACCCATGTGCTTGGGAGATCGTCGAATTTTGTCCCAGCAGCGATGTCCTGAGTCGAATCCCCTTGGGCCGGGTCATAAATGTAACCGCACACAATGCATTTGTACTTTTCCATAGTTTTTCTCCTTAATGATTCGTATTTATTTTTCAGGAATTTTCGTAATCAAAACAGCGGGTGCTTCTTTTAGGGCAAGCTCCTGGGCATGTGTAAGTGCGATTTCCGGCTTTATTTCTTGAGGCCGGGGCTTTCTTGACAAAACTCTTTTGCAAGGCCGGTTTTGTTGGTCATGCTTTCTTCAAACTCAGCATGCCCTGCCGCTGGCATATCGCCCCAGTAGCCTGGGCGATTGTAATGCTTATGCAGCTGGGCCTCATAATCACGGTTCAGGAGAAATTCTTCCGAGTATTCAGGTGATTTCTTAATGAGTTCGAGAGAAAGTCCAACGAAGACTTTTTCTTCTTGCCAACTGACGCGTTCGATCCATTGCGGCGAAACAAGAACCTTTTTTCCCGGCAACCAGTTTCGCGTATTGATAACCAGATAACGAATTGCCCATGCCTTGTCATCGATGATGAAATCCTCAACATGGCCAATTTCGCCATCGGAGGCCTGAATGTAATATTTGCTCACGTTCTTGGTGCTGCGCAAACCAGGATTCCAAGTTTTTTTATGATGGTCTAAAGAGCCACCATAGTATATTGGCCAGCCGAAATACTTGTAGTAATGATCCTCAAATTGTCTTGAGACCGGCTTGTCATTGCTTATGGCCGGACTGTCTTCAATCTGCTTTCTGGTCAAATTAACGGTGATATGGCGCTCTTCAGTTTTCACGCCAGTCAAGGCATACGGGGAGATCAGCACCTGCCTGTCGGCGAGCCAGGTTCCTGTTTCAGCAATCAGATAACGAATGGTCCAGTGCTGATCATCGAAGTAGAATTCTTTGACAGTTCCGATTTCGCCATCGATTCCTTGCAGCGCGTATCCGGTCAGTGTTTGGGCTTTGTATAGCATGGCAGTAATCCTTTCACTCTTCACATATCTAATTTATACAATTCATGCAAGGGTATTGAAATCCTTGACTGCCCCCATAATGATGGTGACAAGTCACTAGCTTATGCTCATCCGGCATTGTCCCACGGCTGGACAAAACCTCACTTTCTAATTATGCTTAGCTGGTAGAGGAAATAGTTGTACTTATGAGGATTGCAGGAGCCATTATAATTTTCGCCCTGGTCGGCGCACTGGCTTTTTATGCCTTTAATAGTCGCGCTGGTTCTGTTGTTTACGCCAAACTCAGCGTTGAAAGTCTGTTTGCCGCAGTTGGCCTTAGTCTCGACGACAATCTACACAGGGATATAAAGACATACCGTGAGATTTATGCCGCACAGGGCTTTATGGCGCTTTATCGCGAGTGCTACGGAATCGCGCTCGATTCAAATAAATTCGATTTTGCCCGTCAATTTGCGGCAGTCAGCACTATTCTGGTTATCAGCCAGCAGGAGATTGATTCTGATACTCTGCGTGCCAGCGCCCAGAGACTTTTTATCAACTTCTGCCGTCTGAGTCTAGTAGACAAGATTTCGGCGGTGCAGATAAACGATCTTGTGGTCGCTCACCGCCTGTTCGAGAATAATGCGGAGACAGTCGCGCTCTGGAACGATTATCTCAACCATGTCTGGAACCGTGAAGTAAGGCCGCGCATAAGGCGCTACGGAACCATCGACGATAACGATCGCAGGTTTATCGGCCTGCGCGAAAACTTTGCGGCCGAGGCCTCGGCTTTGCTCAGCCGTCACGGCCGCAGCCTGAACTAGATTTGTTCAGATCTTGTATTTTTTCAGGCCGACGCTGAAGAGCTGGTTCATTTCTGGGCTGAAGCCCCCATCAGCCATGTGAATGGTGATGTTGGGAAGTGGCAGGTGCTTGCCGTTGAAAAAACGCTCGACTTCAATCAGTGCCAGATGCGATTTTTCGCCTTCCTTGGGCAGCACGAACTGCAGGCGTTTGAGTCCGAAGTTGCAGGGCTTGAGGTATTCGAGTACTTCATAAAAGCGGGAACTCGGAATAATAAAGCAGAAACGTCCGCCATAAGGCAGCATATAGCTTGCTGCATCGATAAAGTCTTTGAGGGTGCCGTTGAGTTCGTGGCGGGCGCTGGCGCGGCCGGGGCGGGTTGGCAGGCGGCCGCTGCCGGCCTGAAAGTATGGCGGATTCGACACGACCAGGTCGCAGTTTTCCGGAAGAATATGAGCCGGAATATCACGCACGTCAAGCTGTTCGAAGCTGATATCGGTAAATTGTTGATTAAGCTGGCAGTTTCGCTGTGACAGTTCGACGAGGTCTTCCTGCAGTTCGTAGCCGGTTATAAAGAGACCGGAGTGGCGATACTTGATGAGAAACGCAAGAATGCCGCTGCCAGCACCAAGGTCGGCGGCGGTGTGCATGTCGGGGCTGAACTTAACGAAACTGGCGAGCAGCAGGGTGTCGATGGCAAAGGCGGTGCCATCGATTTTCTGTATCAACTTCAGGTCTGTGCCCGGTATTGTGTCGAGGCGTTCATCGACGTCGATAAGTGGTTTTTCCATAGCAGGCAAGCTTATAACACCCGCCGCAAATCTGCAACCGGCTTGCGTACATTTCTTCATCCAGCTGTAGAAAAAATCTGGTAAAATGATTGAAATGGATTTTGAAAGGATCTTTTAGCATGGCCATGATTATTCAAAGTGCAAGATCATCATTGTTTTATAGAAGTCTGATGCTTCTTCTGTCAGTCATGATTTTGAGCCCCATGTCCGGCTTTTCTCGCGATCTTGAGCGGCCGATTCGCTTCACGGTAATGCACACCAATGATTTTCATTCGCAGTTATCGGGCCTTGGGCCAGACCTGCTTTTCACGCCGCGGGCCAATGATGACGACCCGGTTCTTGGTCATGCTGCCCGTCTCATGACAGTTATTCGAAGCGTAAAGGCAAACCGTATGCGTAATGATCGCCCGGTATTGCTTGTCGATGCTGGCGATATGCTTTTTGGCAGCCTGTTTCACATGCTTGGCCCATGTGCCGATTCAGAACATGCGCCCGAATACCGCTTCTATCATGAAGCGGGTTACGATGCAATCAGTCTTGGCAATCATGATTTTGATGCCGACGAGCAGGGTCTGGCAAGAGCGCTTGGCAAGGCAAAAAATGCCGGTTACGTGCTGCCTTTCGTTGCTTCTAATCTCAGTCTTGCCAAAGGAAGTGCTGATGGCCACCAGCTTTGGCAGTTTGTCAGGTCGGGCGGCACCGCATTGCCTGAGACGGCATTTCAGGATTTTCAGATCCGTCAGTTGCCCGCTGGTATTGATCAGCCGCCGGTCAGGGTGGGTATTCTCGGGCTGGTTGGCCCGAATGCTGCGCAACTTTGTACTGCCACCCGCAAATCAGTGCAATTTACTGGTTATGACGACAAGACGGCAAAAGCTGACGAAAAGGCTTTTCATGCTCTTGTACAGAAACGAGTTGACCAGCTGCGAAAGGAAAAGGATTGTCATATTGTCATGGTGCTGTTGCATGGCGGACATCCCGAAGATGAGAGCCTGGCGAAGGAAGTCAGGGGCATCGATCTGATAATTGCCGGTCACACCCATCAGGCGTATGTAAAGCGGGAAGGTTCGACTATTATCGCACAGGCCGGCCATGGCGGCGCCAATCTCGGTGTGCTCGATCTTGAATATGACGGTCGTACCCTCAGGTTGCTCAATCCACAAAGTTCGCTGGTTGCAATTGATGACAGCATTCCAGCTGAAGCAGATGTGCTCGCCTGGCTTAAAAAGACCAGTCGCGAAGTCGATCGGCTGATCAGGCAGACAGGATTCGCTGCTGGCGACCCAATTTGCATGGTAACGCGCGATCGTCGCAAGGCGAGTTTTCCAGCCAATGCTGCCGCAGTTTATACTGCTACTAATCTTCTCAGAGCGGTTAACCGTCGCCTGGTAAACCCGGTTGACCTTTATTTTACAACTTATGGTCTGGTTCGTTCTGAATATCTGACTATCGATGACAAGCCGACGATGTATGCATTTTCAGATATTTTCAGGTTTTCACCGCTGGGTTTTGCCGCAGATGGCACGCCGGGCGCTCCGATTGTTATTTTCTCGCTTTCGCGGGCACAAACAAAATTGTTGTTAGAAATCCTGACCTGGCAGAGCAAAAAGTTTCCGGTTTACGAGCCGGCGGTTTCGAGTAATCTGAGATATTGCCTGAATAAACATGGAGTTCCACTTGCCAACAAGATTTCAGATCTTGAACTTGACGGTCAGCCTTTCCTGAAGTGGCCACGGCGCATTCGTATAGCTACCACGCTTTTTTGTGCCGAGAACCTGCTTAAAATAAATAAACTCACCAAGGGAGTCATTCGCATTACTCCGCGCGACGATGCCGGCCAACCAATTACAAAATTCGCTGATTCCGGTTTGCCGCGCGAGCACGTGCTGCTTGCCGACGAATTGCGCAGGGTGCAGGCGGGCGGTGTTGTCGATGCATCGGAAATGCCGTAAACAGGCAACAGCAAGTCAGCCGATTTCAGCTTTTTGCGGCAATAGCAGCCTGAAGCCGCCGGAAGCCGCCGGAAGCACAGATCAGGCTAGAATAAGCGCGCATCCATGTTTTTTGCTCGAAGGGGTGGCGGGCCGGCGGTTTATCTGTATAATTACGAAACAGTGTACGAAGATAAGGCAACAATATAATGAAAAATCGTAAACTTGGCTTGTTTGCTGTTATTGCTCTGGTGCTTTGTGTTTCTGCATCGGTTTCTGCTGTGACGCCTGAATTTGCGGCTCTGCATCAGGATCGGGTGCAGCCGACGCATGACGTCGTGTTGAAGAAGATCTTGTTCGTCTGTGGGCAGATAAATGCTTTATATCACGGAACAAACGATATGGTGGGGGCGCTGCAGCTCGCCAAAAACAACAATGTGACCGTTGAAATGCTGTCGGCGCAGCTGCTCGCAGTAAAGATCGGGCTCACCGAAAAGCCCGCACTTATCAGGCATATTGCCAGAGAAATAGAGTTCTGCGAAGTTTATCCCGGTTTCCCGCTGGGGTTTGACGATTCCCCGGAAGGCCCCGAAAAAATCAGCGTCGAGTTTTATAAGATGGCTGATCACATTGAGAATCTCCGGATCAACCATCAGCTCAAAGAACTGCCGGAATTGCGCAAAGAGGCTCAGAGAGTCGTTTTTGAACTGTTCTGGACCGACAGCGAAAAGATGCGCACATTGGCTTCTGACATGCTGAATTTTTTACGCATGGTGCTCAAAGAAGACATTCCGTTCCATATTTTTGGCAAACCTATTCACCGCTGATTCGGCCATTCTCAGATAAGGCAGCAGAAATATACAAAATGGTATTGAAAACTTCACTTAACCTGTCATTGCGAGGAGCACAGCGACGAAGCAATCTCACCGTTCCTGGTAGTTTTCAGCGAGCTTTGGCGCAGTTCTAATACAAAATCTAGAACTCGAGGTTGAAGCTGGCGGTGTAGCGACGATCTTCTTTTTCACCGGGGCGCTGGCCAAGTTCTTCACCGTAGGTGGCAGCCTGCACCTGCAGGTCATACCATTTGACCGCTAAGCCGGCAGTTGGATAGCCGCCACGCAGACCGCAGAGGAAATGTATTCCCTCAGCCAGTTCGACCTGCATGCCCAGGCGCAGTTTGGTCAGGGCCGTGCGGTCATCGCCGTTTTCCCAGTAGTCGGCAGCAAGAACGAGTTTTTCGTTGCGCTCAGGTGGGCCGGTCAACGGTTTTATCGAAGTTCCAATGGCGAACTGGCGTTCGAGTGTGCCGGCTTCTTCGCTGTAGTCCGTGCTTAAAACGTTGCCAACAAAGAGTCCGAGTGACGATTGCCAGGGGTTGTTGAGCTGCCAGAGCGCGCCGAGGTCGAAGTCGAGAGTTGCGCCAGAACGGTCGGTATCTTTCAAAGCGCCCGGAGTCAGGGCAGCGAAGTCTCTGGCGTAAAAGCTCTGTTCGGTCATTTTGCGGGTTGCCACTTTCATGGTAGTGCCCCACCAGCCGATAGTGCGGTCTTTAAATAGTATCTGTGATTCATTGAAGCCGCGGGCAATCGAGCCGGTAAGCACGGCATCCTGATATACTTCTGATTTGACCAGTGGATTGGCCGGGTTCTCGACCGAGAAGCGTTCTGAATCGTGGTAGTAAGCGGCCATGCCGAAACCGGTGGCACCCATGTAATAAGCCATGGCCGACCAGGCCTGATAACCGGTTTCGCCCATGACTGACATGAGATTGTTGAAGTTGGCGGCCCGGCTGGTGGCGGTGTCGTCATCGCTGAGACTTTTGATTTTGCCGTTAACCTTGCTGTAATCCTCGTTCTGCTTGATCATAGCGTTGAGGACCGAGTAAGAACTTTCCTTTTGCAGGCCGAGTCCGGCCGGGTTGGTGAACAGCGCCTGGTGGTCATCGGCGAGCGCGACGCTGGTGCCGCCCATGCCGAGTGTGCGAACGCTTTCATAGATGAAGTTTTTGTCGGCATGTGCCGGTATTGCAGAAAATATAGTGCAGAGAAATACCAAAATGACGGCGAACCTTTTTTTATAGCAGCTTTGCATCAGTTCGCTCCGTCCAGGCTCTGCAGTTCGGCCTTGAAATTAGCTTCAGAAGCAGCGAACCAGGCATTTGCCTGCTGCAGAATTGTCGCAAAGTTTCCGACTGCCAGTATTGTACTGCGGTTAGCTGGCGTATAGGTGCCAGTGTAATTCACACCCTGAATCGGTGAAACCGTCTTCCATTCGCTGCCGCGTCCGTCGAGAGCCAGAGTCAGTTCGATAAACGCGCGCTCGAGCGAAAACGCCGAAGTCGTATCGGTAAGGCGGCTGTAAAGCTGTTGCCAGGTCAAAGATTTTTCGTCGTTGGTGTCGAAGTCTATCTGATCAGGCGTATCGAGCTTTTTGCTGAGATTGGTATCGTATTTGGCCAGCAGGCGGCGGGCAGCGGCAAGGGTTGCCATCAGGCTGCGGAACATGCGGTCGTCGTTTCCCGGTTGCACTATTCTGTTCATGTCGGTGATGGCTTCTTCAAGCAGTTCGGTGTCGGTAATCGTCAGCGACGCCTTGAAAATAATCGCGGCAGTATTGGCCGGAACAGAATCGTTCTGCAGAATGTTGAGTACATTGAACATGTTGAACCCCGCCAGACCGGCAAGAGCGCCAGCACGGCCGCGCCAGACCTCTTCGTCGCCGCCGTAGTCGGCAACCAGGCCGTCGTAGAGTTCACGTGCCTTGCCGTAATTCGCTGCAGCAAGTTCGAGCCTTGCTTCGCCGGCAATGGCAGAGAAGTCGCTGTCGTTGAGATTGCGGTCAAAGCCTTCGAAGACGTTACAACCGCTGATCAGCAGGCTTGCCGTCAGCAGCAGTGCGAGAAGGCGGTGTTGATTAAGCATAAGGACTCCGCGTTTTGTACTATTTCAGGCACCTATTCGGCACAATTCGCAGTATTCTGAATTTTTTTCGCCAACAATTTTGCAATGCCATGTTAGATTAGCGATAACAATGAAAGGTCTCAGGCTTGAAAATTTAAGTTTTCTCGAGCGTGGCCCCTACACTTTTACAGTTGAGTCGGGGCAGGTGCTGGGCCTGCACGGAGCTTCCGGCGCGGGCAAAACCTTGCTGCTGCGGGCGATTGCTGATCTTGAGTCGCATGACGGCCATCTGTGGCTTGACCAGACAGCCTGCAGCGAACTCAGCGGCCCGCAGTGGCGCCGCCGTGTCGCATATCTCCCGGCCGAAAGCTTGTGGTGGTATGACCGGGTCGGCCAGCACTTTTCTGCAGCGCCGGAAAGCGTCTGGCTGCAACAGCTTGGCCTGGCCGCCGAAGTCATGGACTGGGAAGTGAACCGTCTATCAACCGGTGAAAAGCAGCGTCTCGCGATTTTGCGACTGTTGCAAAATCGGCCGCATGCGCTGCTGCTGGACGAGCCTACAGCAAGCCTGGACCAGGGAAGCATCGGTCGGGTTGAAGAATTCATTCTCAGTTATCTCAGGCAAAATTCAGCGCCGGCGATCTGGGTAAGCCATGACCCGGTACAGCTGGCTCGTGTAGCTGCCCGTCGCATGGAAATTCTGGCTGGCGGCGAAATGCGGGAACAGGCATGAACGTAATTCCACTTGGCGCTTTTGAACTGTCGCTGGCCAGCCTTCTTGTGTTTCTGCTCGCTTTTTTGAGCTACTGGCACCGCCTCGAAATCGAACGGCCTCTTTTGATCGCGGCTTTAAGAACAGTGGTGCAGCTGTCGCTCATTGGTCTTGTGCTCAATGTAGTGTTCACGACAGTAAACTTTTATCTGGTAGCTCTGATCTGGTCTGTAATGCTTACGGCCGCCGGTTGGGAGGTCATGTCACGGCAGAAAGTAAGAGTTAAAGGTGCCGGCCGCTTTTTTATCGGTACCAGCTCGATGATGGTTTCGTCGTTTTCGATTATGGTTCTGACTCTCACTCTGGTGATAAAAGTAGATCCCTGGTACAGCCCGCGTTATGCGATTCCAATACTCGGTATGTTGCTTGGAAATACGATGAACGGTGTGGCGCTGGCGATGAATACTTTTTCAGGCCTCGCCTGGAGCCGTTGGCAGGTGATTGAACAGCGCCTGGCGCTTGGCGAGACTTCGGTCGAGGCAATCGACGATATCTGGCGCGAAAGCGTGCGAACCGGGCTGATTCCGATAATAAACTCAATGGCTGCAGCCGGTCTGGTAAGCCTGCCGGGCATGATGACCGGGCAGATTCTCGCTGGCAATACGGCTGGCGAGGCGGTGCGTTACCAGATTCTCATTATGTTTATGATCTCGTCAGGTACGGGATTTGGTGTTATACTTAGTCTCTGGCTGGTGCGCCGGAAAATGTTCGATGCACGTGAGCGCCTGCGCCTGCGCGAAAGTTTTTACCGCATCGAGTCAGCTGGAAGCAAAAAATAAGTGTTTGAGGAGCGTTTGTGATGAAGGCTGGTTTTGTTCAGTTTACCCCGGAATTATGTAATCTCGATGTCACTATAAATCGGCTGGCAAAGCTGCTTAAGGAAGCGCCCCCGACTGACCTGCTGGTTTTGCCGGAATTGAGCAACTCGGGTTACAACTTTCCGACCAGAAACGATGCCTTCGACGCTGCCGAAGAATTGGGCAACAGCCGTTTTATCACGCTGCTGCACGATCATTGCCGTCGCACCAATTCATATGTGGCTTCTGGGTTTAACGAGCGCGAAGGTTTCAAGCTGTTCAACTCTGCCGTTCTTGTTGGGCCGGGCGGGCTGATTGGCACATACCGCAAAATCCACCTGTTTTACAACGAAAAAGACATTTTCTCGGCTGGTGATGTCGGGGTGCCGGTTTTCGAGACACCGATCGGTAAAATCGCTATGCTTGTCTGTTTCGACTGGATGTTCCCAGAAGTCTGGCGCATCGCCATGCTCAAGGGCGCTGACATCGTGTGTCACTGTTCCGCTCTTGTTCTTCCTGGTTTTGCACAGCGTTCAGTGCCGATTCACGCTCTGATCAACCATTTTTACGTAATTACCGCCAATCGCACCGGTAGCGAGCACGGTTTGACCTTTACCGGCATGTCGACGGTCGCCGACCCCAATGGTGAAGTGGTTTACCAGGCCGGTGCTGAAACGACTGAGTGCCAGATCTTTGACTTCGATCTTGAAAAATCACGCAAAAAGCTCATGACGCCGCGCAACGACATAGTTGCCGATCGCCGCCCCGAGATGTACCACGAGTTGCTGACATTGTAGGTGAGAGGTCAGGGGAAACGCATTATAACGCCCAGGAGCTGCAATCAGACTGAATTATCTGCCAATTTTGCGCGAAAGTTTCCCGGAATCGTTTTGGCAATGGAGATGGAATAGAGTTGATGCGTTTAGCCCGGGCGAGAAGTTTAGCGCTTTACAGCAGGGCAGGTTTATAATATGTTTTGGTCAGCAGACAATCACAGGAGGTAATCATCTCAGATGAAAAAGTTAGGTCTATTCTTGTTCGCAGTAGCGTTATTCTGCTTTGGCATTGCAACCCCAGGTTGCAGTAAGAGTGTCAGTGGTGAAGCGCCCGAAGTTTCGGCAGGCACCTGGATTAACACAGACAGTTTCAAGCTTGCCGATCACAAGGACAAAATCGTTGTCGTCGAATTCTGGGCAACCTGGTGCCCACCATGTCGCACCACTATTCCTCATCTCAAGACAATGTACGAAGAATACAAGAACAAGGGAGTGATGATAGTTTCGCTCAGCCAGGAACCGGCTGACACCATCAACGAGTTCAACAAAAAAGCCGGTATGAACTGGATCATTGGCGCTGAAAGCTCTTCCGGGTCGGCTTATGGCGTTACCGGAATTCCCGCCGCTTACATCGTAGTAGACGGCAAGATCGTCTGGAACGGGCATCCGATGGATGGTCTCGATGCCAAAATTAAAGAGCTGGTAGAAGCCCGTGGCGGCTCAGCCGCTGCTCCGGTTCCTGCCAAAGAGCCTGTTGCTGAACCTTCTCCTGATGCTGCTGGAAAGACTTTGTTTCCAGAGACGGAAGAGCCGGCAGCTGATGAAATTATTCTGCCAGATGATGAAGAAGAATTAGTGCCGCAGGAGGGCGAAGAACCAGCCTCTGCCGATGCTTCTAATGAAGATCCTATTCTTCCGGCAGACGATAAAATACTGGAAGACAGTGAAGTAAACCTGGGGGAGTGATGAATAAGTCAGAACTCAAGGCTGGCGATAAGGCTCCAGCGTTCACTTTGCAGAATAAAGACGGCAAGGTTTTGCAGACCTGGTATAAAGTTAAGCCTGAGCAGACGGTTCCTTTGGCAGTGGAGTTCGTTAAAGGGCTCGAGCGCTGACTTTCAATAATGAATGAGTTTCCGTTCGTGGCTGTAGCCGTGAACGGAAATTCTTTTTTTTGGCGGCATTGCAAAAATGCCGATAATATGAAAAAGTAAAAAACAGCAGAGAGTGCGCGATGAAAAAACAGGAAATAGAATTCAAGGTTCTCGACATCATTGAACGCCTCGATAAAGGCCAGCCGATCGAAGACGATACGGTCGAACTCAAGGCGGAATGGCCGCGCGATCATTTTCGTGCCGCCCGCCGTATTGCTGCGCACGCCAATGCCGCGCGCGGTGAGCCGATAATGTGGCTGATCGGCATCGATGAGAAAAAAGGCGTGGTTGGTGCGGATTTCGAAGAACTTTCGATATGGTTCGCCAAAGTGCGTTCGCGCTTTGACCAGTTGCTGGCACCAAATCTCATCAGTCTTTCTGTGCCCTATAACGGTAAAACAGTTGTCGCGCTGGTTTTTGAGACCGAGCGCAGTCCCTTTGTCATAAGAATTCCAGACAGCACCGGTATTATTACTCACGAAGTGCCCTGGCGCGAAGCCAATTCGACGCGTTCGGCCCGCCGGTCTGACCTGATCAAGCTACTTTATCCGACACAGAAGAAGCCAAGCCTCGAAATAATCGATGGCAAGATCGAGTTACAGAGAGCTATCGCCGGCATGAGTCAAACCGGTTCCTATCAGTGGAATCTCAGTATGAAAGTTTATGTCGTCACCTATTCTTCAGACACTCTGGTGATCCCTTTTCATCGTTGTGAGATTCTTTTTCGGCCACAGGGGCGGCCCGACGAAAAAAAGTTCGAGAACATCAGAATCGCGCCGCCAACCTCTTATTCGACCCGTGGTCTCAAGGAAAAATCACAGTCACTCACGGTTAACAGCACCGAGCATGAGGTTCTCATCGATACCGCCGGTATGACTTATCTGACTGCCGAGTATTTTACCGATGAAAAGCCGGGTTCGCCGCTTTTTGGCGAAATCGAGGTTAAAGGCTGGCTGCGGTCGCACTACTCTGCCGAGCCGGTGAATCTAGAGGCCATTTTTGAGCTGCAGCGACGCGATAACGAAGAATCAGACCGCATGCTTGGCGAATGGCGCTTTGTCAGGCACGACGGCGAAGCCTACTGAGTCGCTTTGTCGCAACCGTAATTCTGCGCGAAATAGCAGAGAATAAATGGGACAGCGCCCTTGAAAGGGCGCTGTCCCATTTATTTTAAAATACTGACGGTTAGGAATGGATTGTTGCCGGTTGAGAATCATGAAAATTGAATAAAAACGGCAGATATGTTATTCTAGGGCTTGTTACGGCATAAAATTTGCGTTATTTCTTGGTTTTTTCAAGAAAATCACCATATTTTAAGAAATAAACTGTCCGGAGCAGCTGTGTACAGCAAAGAAAAAATAGAACTTATGTTCTCGGTGTTTCCGCCTCTTCAGAAAATTCTGCTGGCGGCGCCTGATTACGAAACAGCGCGTGACCGATTTCTTGCCAAATCACGCCGATTCATCGAGGCAAATGCTGAAGATGCGCTTAGATTGAGCGGATTACAGGTGTCTTTGCGGCTTTCCTGTCTGCGTGCTTTCCGGCAGTTTTTTACGCGACGCAGTGCTCATCTGGCCGGTTTCGACATGGTCAAGGTTCTTTATGACATGGCGCACAAAAACTGGCAGAATCTGCCACCCGATCTTTCCGACGCTTTTATCGAGGATGTTTATCATATTTTGAGCGGAATGGCCGGCAAAGCCGGCGTCTATAACGATGAACGCAAAATTAGAAAGACCGGCCGCGAGGCGGGTATCGCGCGTTCCCACTATCTTAACCGTCTTTGTGAAAAGATCGATGCTTACATGAATCGGTACAGCTGTGGTCTGGAGCCTGCAGTCGTAGAGAAACGCAACGAGAATCGGCGACGAATCATGCGTCATTTTGGCTGCAGTGAAGCTGAATTTGATGATTACCACTGGCAGCTCAGAAATATAATCAGAGATTCTGGTACTCTGGAAAAGCTTGTCGAGCTGACTTCTGATGAGAAACTTGCAATAGACCGGGCCCGGGCCGGGCGTCTGCCGTTTGGTATCACTCCCTACTATGTTTCGCTGTTTGATTTTACAAGCGATGGCAGGTCGGATATGCCGGTGCGTGCCCAGGTGATTCCGCCGATGAGTTACGTTGATGGCATTCTTACGAGAAGGGGACAACCGGTGTGTGATCTTGACTTCATGCGCGAAAGCGATACGTCGCCGATCGATCTGATAACCAGGCGTTACCCGCGCATTGTCGTGTTCAAGCCATACAACACCTGTAGCCAGATATGCGTTTACTGCCAGCGCAACTGGGAAATAGACGATGTCTATGCGCCAGGCGCCATGGCATCAAAGGAAAAGCTCGATGCGGCCATCGACTGGATCGCCGCCAATCCGGCGGTTAATGAAGTGCTGGTCACCGGTGGCGATCCCCTGGTGATGACCGATGCCAACATCAGATATGTTCTCGAGAGTCTGGCGCAGATCGAAACAGTGTGGCGTATTCGCATCGGCTCGCGCACGCCGGTAGCGCTGCCGCAGCGTATAACCGACGAACTGGCAGATATGATCGCCTCTTTCCAGCAGCCGGGGCGGCGCGAAATCGTTATTGTCACGCATTTCGAGCACAGCCTGGAAATCACTCCGCCGGCGATGGAAGCGATACAGAAATTCAGGCGACGTGGCCTTTACTGTTATAACCAGGCCGTGTTCACAATTCAGAACTGTCGCCGCTATGAGGTCAACGTGCTGCGGCGCTGGTTGCGCCAGATCGGTGTCGAGCCTTATTACACCTTCAATGCCAAAGGCAAGCAGGAAACCGATTTCTACCGGGTGCCGCTGGCGCGACTACAGCAGGAGGCCAAGGAAGAAGCGCGCCTGATGTCTGGTATGGCGCGAACCGATGAGCCGGTTTTTAATGTGCCGGGGCTTGGAAAAAATTACCTGCGGGCAGAACAGAATCATCTGTTGCTGACTATTTTGCCTGACGGGCGACGTGTTTACGAGTTTCATCCCTGGGAAAAATACATCAGTAACGCTTCTTCGTATGTCTATACCGATCTCGCACTGTACGATTATCTCAAAAAACTTGAGATGCTCGGCGAAAACCCCGAAGATTATAAGAGTATTTACTACTACTTCTGATTTTCAGCGCCGAACCCGGTTTCAGAGGTTATAAAACCTCTTGATAATCTGTGGATAAAACCTTTCTGGTAGAATGCGAATTTCGTTCTGAGGGGCTGCCAGGAAGTGGTTTAAACAAAAAATCTCGCAGGCTTCTTGTGAACAGGCAAATGCATTATTCTGGCAGTGTTGTGAGGGCTTTCCTGTGGGGTAGAATTCTGGTATAATGAAAATACACTCTCCAGGGAGCATGAAAAAATGAGAAGTCTTTGTAAGGACGCCTCGCTCTGGCTTATTCTGGCAATGTTTTGTGTGCTCGCGGCAATGGCGCCAGTTCTGGCAGATCCCCCGCCAAGGGTTGCCAACGGCGTAATGCTGCAGGGCTTCGGCTGGAACAGTCAGGCGCGCGGGACTCCAAGCAAATGGTACCGTCTGATCGAACAGCGGGCCGAGAGCATCAAGACGCTTGGCGCTGACTTTGTCTGGTTTCCACCGGTATCGCGTTCGGTCAGCCCGCAGGGCTACCTCCCTGGCGATTATTACGATCTTGGCGCCTCTGATAACCCGACTTTTTACGGCACTCAGCAGCAGCTTGAAGCTGCTCTGAAAGCGCTTAACGCTCAGGGTGTTCTGCCCGTTGCCGATATCGTGGTCAACCATCGTTGTGCTGGAAAACAGGATAACAACGGCATCTGGAATATATATCACTTCGCTTCCGGCAAGGCAAAATGGGAGCAGTGGGCAGTCTGCCGCGGTCAATTCGGTGGTTCCGGCAATGCTGACACCGGTGACGGTTATCATGCTGCCCCAGACCTTGATCACACCAACGACAAGGTCAGAGAAGACATCGCCGAATGGATGAGCTGGCTTAAAAAGCTGGGCTTCAAGGCCTGGCGTTATGATTATTCAAAGGGTTATGCCAGCAAATATGCCGGCTTTTATGATGAAAAGACCAATCCAGCTTTTTCTGTTGGAGAAGTCTGGACCAACATGTCGTTTCAGGGCTCACATCTGAACCCCAACCAGGACGGCCATCGCAAAGAACTCTGCAACTGGCTTGATGGCAATCCCAGCAAGGTCGCCTGTCTGTTCGATTTCACCACCAAGGGCATACTGCAGGTGGCAGTACATGGTGAATACTGGCGTCTGCGCGATAAAGAAGGCAAGCCGACTGGTCTGATCGGCTGGTGGCCATCACGCGCAGTTACTTTTCTTGACAATCACGACACCGGTTCGCAGCAGAGCCATTGGCCTTTCCCAGATAAAAAAGTCATGCAGGGTTATGCCTATATTCTTACGCATCCCGGTATTCCCTGTGTGTTCTGGGAGCATGCCTACGACTGGAACCTCTACGCACAGATTCAGAAGCTGATAGCCATTCGCAAGCAGAACAAGATTCACAGCACCAGCAAGGTTGAAATCGTCAAGGCCGAAGACGGTCTTTATGTGGCGATCATCGACGGCAAGGTCGCTGTTAAGCTTGGCAGCAAAGACTGGTCCCCCGATGCCTCGTTTAAAAAGGCTGCCAGCGGCGAGCAATACGCTGTCTGGGCCAAAACGGTTCCGGTCGCCCGTAAGCGAAGCCGGCGCTGAGGTATAATTAAGCGCAGATTACACAAATTCTCGCAGATAATATAAATGAAACAGCGCCTTTTTAAGGCGCTGTTTCATTTATTCATCATTGGATTCTGCGCGAAGTCGCAGAATCCAATGATGATAGAAAACCAGGCCCGGGTAAGCAAGATTGGCAGCAAAGTGCTTTACAAAGATTTTTTAATGGGCTATATAGGCGGTAACAGCTCGAATTGCCAAAGATTAATGGCTTTTTCATCAATACACTGATTAAGGAAAGAATATGAAAAAGATCGTCGAATGTGTTCCCAATTTTTCTGAAGGTCGTGACCAGTCTATTATCGATGCTATTTCGGCAGCGATCCGCGCGGTCAAGGGCGTAACCCTGCTCGATGTTGACCCGGGCAAATCAACCAACCGAACTGTTTATACCTTCGTCGGCGATCCTGATGCCATTATTGAGGGTGCTCTGGCTGCCGCCAGAACTGCCAGTAAGCTTATTGATATGACGAAGCAAAGTGGAGAACACCCGCGTATGGGCGCGATGGACGTCTGCCCGTTCGTGCCGGTCGCCAATGTCAGCATGGAAGAATGCGTCGAAATTTCTAAAAAATTTGCTGAGCGCGCAGCCGCTGAGCTTGGTGTACCATTCTATCTTTACGAACATTCTCAGGCAAAAGAATACCGCAAGAAACTGCCGCAGATCCGCAAGGGTGAATATGAAGGTCTGCCTGAAAAGATCGTTCAGCCTGATTGGAAGCCTGATTATGGCCCGGCGAAATTTGTGCCGCACTGGGGCGCAACCGTAACTGGTGCCCGATTTTTCCTGGTTGCTTACAATGTGAACATTCTTGGAACCAGTAATCAGGCGCACCGTATTGCTCTCGATCTGCGTGAAGCAGGTCGTGGCGCGAATGAACCCGGCCGTTTCAAGGAGCTCAAGGGTCTGGGCTGGTTTGTTGATGAATACAACATGGCACAATGCTCGTTCAACCTCAACAATTTTAACATTACCGCGCCACACGAAGTCTATGAGGCCGTAAAAGAAGAAGCGGCCAAAATCGGTGTCGGCGTTGCCGGTTCTGAACTGGTTGGCCTGATTCCGCTCGAAGCCATGCTTAAGGCTGCCGAGTTTTATATTCAGCGCGAAAACCTGTTTATTCTCGACGAAGACCAGAAGATCAAACTGGTAATAGATCGTCTCGGCCTCAACTCGGTTTCACAGTTCAAGCCAGCTGAGCGCATAATCGAATACATTATTCGCGATGAACCGAATGAACCGCTTGCTGATATGAGTACCCGCAAGTTTATCGAAGCGGTAAATGCACGCACTTCGGCTCCGGGTGGTGGCAGCGCTTCGGCAGCCATCGCTGCTATTGGTGCTGGTCTTGGTGCTATGGTCGCCAAGCTGACCTACGGTGTGCGCAAGTTCGAGCATCTCGAAGCACAACTGCGTCAGATTATTCCGGGGTTGCACGAAACTGCGCTTGGATTGATTCCGATGATCGATGCCGATACCAACGCTTTCAACGATTATGTCGAAGCCATGCGCCTGCCACAGGGAAATGAAGCGGAGAAGACACACCGCGGCGAACAAATGGAGCTGGGACTCAAAAAGGCGATTGAAGTGCCGCTGCAGACAATGCGCATCGGCGACAAAGCCTGGGAGAAAATGCTGGAAGCCGCAAAAATCGGTAATATAGCTTCAAAATCAGACGTTCAGGTCGGCGCCCGCGCACTCGAAGTCGGTATCTGGGGCGCCTATCAAAATGTCATGATCAATGTCAGCGGCATCAAAGACAGCAAGTTCGTCGTCGAAAAAACCGGCGAAGCCGAAAAGCTTAAAGATCGCGCTGCAAAGTTTTGCGCCGAAATTCTGGAAGTCCTCGACAACCGCAAAGACTAAGGCTGTAGCTGCTTGAGGATGGCGAGGTGGCTGTTTATGCCGCTGATTTTCATCTGCAATTTCAGGCCCCAGAAGTGGAAGAGATTCAGCAGCATGAGAACGGCAAGGCAGACTATCGTAGTTACAAACAGCCGCTTTTTAGGGTTCTCATAGAGGCTTTTGGGTGGGAACCAGACGTTGAGTTTAAGTATCAATATGGTCATTAGTGACACTATGGCGAAAATAGCCAGTTCAAATCTGCTCTGACGACTGGCCATGTCGGCGATAACCTGCGGCAGCCTGAGGCCTTCGGCGCCAAGTTTGCTTATCAGGCCGAAAGTCATTGACAGCTCATCCTGCGTAACTTGATGAATAATAATGGCGCCGATCGCAAAAAACCAGGCATATACCGTCTGGGGTGGCGCTTTTTCAATTTTGCCGAGGCGGTTCAACTGCTGGTTATTCCAGGTCAGCCAGAGCCCCATCAGTGTTGGCAAAACCATCAGGCGGGTGTTTCCCCAGGCCAGCGAACTGATAAAACCCATTGACAGAGCGGTTTTTTGAATGCTGGTACGTGTTTTCTCATGAGAAAGCAGGGTAACAGAAGATATAATAAGAAAAAACAGTGATAAAAGCCTTTTGTGACTGGGATCTGCCAGCAGCAGCAGGGCGATGCCCAGACCGAGAAAAAACGTGAGCAGTATCAGGTCGCGTCGCGGGTCAGGCTTTTCAAGTTCCTCTTTCTGCATCATTTCCGCGAAATCTTTTTCATCAGAAGTGGGGGGCATGATGTCGAGGGTTTTCAGACGAACTGTGGCGTAGCGCGAGTGCTGGGCGATTGGCAGCAGTTCGCTTAGATTGGCAGGGCGCAGAGTGCGCAGCAGATAGACGCCGGAGTCCTGCAGGGCTATGCTTTGACTTTTTACCATCTCGGCAATATGGCTTTCAGCCAATTTGGGCGAATATTTGTGCAATCCTTTGACGGCGTTGGCACGAATACGGTTGTCAGACGAAGTGGCAAAATCGATCAGCTTGTCTTCTATCTCGGGGCGTTCGTATTCGCATAATGATTCGAGGGCATTGGCGACGATGCCCAAGGTATAGGCGTCCGAAGGCTCCTTGTTCAGGTTCGCCTTGATGAAGGACAGGCCCAGCCCCATCTCGGGTCCCGTGTAGCCCGCGGTCCCCAGCGACCAAGTCACGAACGCCGTGTTGCGAAGGGCGCTGGTGTGGAAGCTGAAGAACTCCGTCTGGTCCCCTTCCCAGGACCCATCCGGCTTCTGCTGCGACGCAAGCCACTGCGTCGTGCGCGGGATCAGGGTGTCGTCGAGGTCGTGCACCTTGGCCATGTCCGCGAACTCCATCACGCCGAACGCGGTGACGGAAAGATAGGGTGCCGGGTCCTGCGTGCCGAACCAGGAGAAGCCGCCTCCGGGGTGCTCGAACGTGAGCAGTCGCTGGTAACCCGTCGAGATGAGGGACTCGGCCTTCATCTGGATCTCCGGCGTGATCTGCCCGGAGGCCAGCATGTAGCTGAGCACGAGCACGTTGGGCCACGTCGTGGACGTGGTCTGCTCGAAGCAGCCGTAGGGTTCCTGCAGCATGCTATCGAGGCCCTCCACCGCCTGGGAGAGGAACGCGGGGTAGACGTTCAAGAACAGCAAGGGAGACCCCTCGACCGCGTTGGCTGGGAACTGCGGCGTGTGGGAGACGCTCCCCGCGGAGAGCGAGCCGGAGTCGGCCTGTGCGAACTCCTTGCCATCGGGGACGACCCGCACCATGCGCGCCACCGCGTCCGACTTCTCCGTCCCGATCGCCTTGACGGTGAGCGTACGCACGCCGACCTTGTCGACCCGCACGGGCAC
>PGYA01000053.1 GCA_002839435.1 Candidatus Riflebacteria bacterium HGW-Riflebacteria-2
TGTATCAATATCTCGGAACTTTTCACAGCCATCCCTACAAGAAAGACGAATACAAGGGCCCGGCATCGGCGCGCTGTTCGGGCGCTGATCGCGATCTGGCGCTCAACGACGCCGAATTCATCGGCGAAGACCTGCTCGAGTTGATTCTTGCCCTCACCCACCTCACCCGCAGCATGAACACCGGACCTGAGCTGAACTGGAACTACGTTCAGAACTACTGCGGCAACTACAAATACACTCTGGCCGGCTACGTCACCAACCGCAGCGAGAACGTGGTCAAAGAGGTCGATAACCTCATCTGCCCCTTTGCGTCGAGCATCAGCAACTACGACTTCCGTAGCTGATCCAGGCAGTCGGCAACATGAAATTTATTCAAAAGACTAAGAATTCACCGGCGTCATTATTGGCACGATGCTGGTGCTGCTGCTCCTAAAACGGCTGTATAAAACCGGATCCTCGCCATCACGAGGTTCTGGTTGAATCTGATCTATATGGTTAAATAGCACGAGTTTAAATCTTGGGGGGAGGAATATGAACAAGTTACTGGTTGCTTTTCTGGTATTTATTGCGCCTTTTCTCGCTTATGCGCAGGAACCCGACAAAGATGCTGTTGGCGGTTTTCTGCACGGCCAGGGCTGGATGTGCATGATAAAAGCGCCTGACGGCTGGATTCTCGACAACCAGTCATGGGTAGATAGCGGCATATATGCGCTATTTTATCCAAAAGGCACCTCTATCGATGATGTGGCAAGCCTTCCGCCGATTATCTACTTCAATTCTGCCCGTCTAGAAAATGCCACCGACGAAGGTTTGAAGGCCTATGTCGATGAAGATATCAGGCTGCATGAAGAAAGAAGCAGCGCAACACTGAAAGAGCGAAAGATCGAAATTGGCAATTTCGAAAAGTATTATTGCCTTGACCTCGAGTACAAAAACAACGGGCAGCAGGAAACCATAGTCTATCTAAGGTTTCTCGATGGCGTTCACCTGGTGGTTCTGACAACTCCGGCCAAAGCCCCGCACGAGAACTTTATTCCTCAGCTTATCGAAGCAATCAGCAACATGAACTTTGTCCAAAAAGCACAAAATCCGCCAGTTGAAGGCTCGACCGACTGATGGTTATCAGGTTGACTACTATTTGACGTTCTGAAGCAGCATGTGGGTCTTGAAAATGCCGCTGCTGTTGAGGTCTTCGGGCACGTACACCTTAAAAGCGTCGTTTTTCATGTGGTCTTTACTGATCTCAACTGTGTACTGGGTAGCAACCTTCTCATCTGTCTTAGTAATGACCCAGACCTGAATCGATGAAAAATCAACCTTATATTTTTTGGTGGGGTCGAGAGAGTCTTCGCGCCATACAGTTTTGCGATCCCACTTGCGCATGGCGATTCCCTTCGCCAGGATCTTTTTATCGGCATGTTGTGCATTCCATTTAGACTGGGCCAGTTCCAATAACTCGGCTTTGTCGCTGCCCTGATATGCGTCTTCGGGCATTGGCTCGGCGGCCAGCTGGCTGTCGCCGGGCATGGCAGAGCCAGCTTCTTTCAGCTTCTGAACAGCCTGCATTTTTTTATCGGCATCCTGCGGCGCCGAAGCCTTTGCCGCCTTTTCCTCGGCCTGGCGCTGTTTTTCGGCCGCCACTTTTTTTATTTCCGCCTCTTTTTTGGCAATTTCCAGTTCCTTTCCCTTGAGTTCGGCGTCAACAAAGGCTTTTTGCGTGCTGGCGTGCAATGCCTCGACACGGGCGATTACGGCCTTTATTGCGGGCTTTTCGGGATTGTGAAACTTTTTAACGACCTGAGACATTTCATTGAGCTTTTTACTGGCATACTCTCTTTCAGATGGATTTTGCAGCGTCATCGGATCAAGATTGTCGAAAGTGCCTCTGGTATTGGTCAGAAGCTTTTCGAGCCAACGCAGATTTCTTTCATCTTCATCGCGCTGGGCATCGAGCGCGAACCTGTCTTTTTCAGAGTCCGGTGAGGCCGCCGGATCTGATGCAGCAGGCTTGTCAGCCTGTTTTCCTGCGAGCAGGTCATTTAATCGCTGGTTAAGATCATTGAGACGCTTTCTCGTCTCTTTCCAGGAGGGATGCTCAGGGTTCTCAGATTCTTTCAAACGCCCTTCAGTAGCAGGAAGCATGCGTAGAATGCGGGTAATAGCAGGCTTTTTAGATGGAGTCAGGCTCTCTGCCTGTTTCTCATAATTGTTCAGGTCTTCCTGGGCTGCTTTAATAAGATTATCAGCGGGGCTTTCCCAGGCTTGAGCCATAGAACAAACACTCAACAACAAAACAACACAAAATCGAATCAACATAAATTGCCTCCCTGATTTTTCGGCAGATCCGGTTTACGAATCATGCATACTGGTAAAACTCTATTTGCAAACTAAGATTACTATGCTCGTTTTTCAATAGCAAGAATCTTGTGGAAGGCTTTTCTTTGCAAGGTTTGCGAAAGCTCTGCCTGAGTTCATGATATATTGCATTAACTGGCTGAGGGTTTAAAATCTATGATCTTCTATTGAAACAATCTGGCAGTATTCAGACAATATTGCCCCTAGCTATTAGCAATTCTCACCGGTTACCATAGCGCCAGCTCTGAGAGGACTATGCGGGAAAAGGCGTGCATTGGCAGACTTGGCTGTTTCAGTATTCAGCGCTTAATTATTGAAAGGAAGCGCCGGTGTTAATCAAAGATTTTGTGATCAGTTGGCGGTAAGGGTTTTGCTGATTACGATTATGGCACCATTGCGAACGCTCAATTTAACCTGGTCGCCCGACTTGAGTTCCAGGCGGGCCGGCTTCAACTGGCCGTCAACAAATTTGCAGAGCAGCCACTGGTTATTCACCTTGATGAAACCGTCGCCATTATAACGAATCGCTCCGATTTCCTGCCACTCCGGATCGTTATCAGCATGATGAATCAATTCGCCGGAAAGCTCATAAGCGGTGCCGGAAATCTTGCGCAGGCTCGCTTTAATGCTGAAACGCGGAATAAAAGCCCTGATCAGTTCAGAACAGTTATAAACGGCCAACGGAATCAATACCTGAGCCTGCTTTTCGGCGAAATAAGGCATTACATTGAACTTGGGATTTTTGCGGCCAAACTTGTCATTATCGTTAAGAACCTTGGAAAACAAAGAACCGGTTTCTTTGGCAAGCGGCACCCAGCCGATACTTTCGAACCATGTATAATAGAGACCCGCTTCGTGGCGGAGCTTTGACAGTTGCGGAGAAGGGTAAGGGCGTTTTTTGAGACGCGGAAATACCCACTTGTTATAATCAAAAATAGTGTCGTTGCTGAAAAAATTGGCGTTGGTAAAAGCCGCGACCTTTGCCATAAGCTGGTCTGGCGACAGGCCTTCTTCGACTTCAAATTCAGCTACCGGCCTGAAATCTGCTTTCTTGTGCGAGTCACTCATCACTTTTCGCACCATCTTTGCATCGACCGATTCTTCGATCGGTTCATAGGCCGAGTGGCTGTCTGAGCGGGTATGCGCCGGCTGCGTCATATCAGCCATCAGGTGCATGGTTTCGCCAAGAGCTCTAAATGCCTTGCCAAACATCTGGCTGCGGTTAAGCTTGCCAAAGGCATTACTGTCGTTTTCCATGGCGGCTTTGTAGGCAAGTTTGCCGTTGAGCCATGAATGCTCATTTTCTTCATGGTTCATTGCCCAGGATATCGCATCGATTTCGGGTCGAAAAACCTTCGGCAAAAGCCGAATATTGCGATCAACAGTACCAAATTCGATATTGGGATTCCAATCATCGGCCTTGTAGTTATATGAGTCGAAAAGTTCTTTTTCACTGCTGAATTTTCTTTTATCAGGAGTAACAATTTTGCGGCGCAACCAGGTCAGGTAACGCGGCTCATATACCGGATCGTAAAAATGCCGAAATCCCATTCTGAGCTGCGGTATATCAGCATCACGACCGCCACGCTCAAGCCATTGCGAAAACACGCCAACTGCGTTAATCGTCTTTCCCTCAGTCGAAGTTTCCAGTTTAACTGCCTTGCTGTAGGTAAGTCCGGCGAACTGAGTCTGGTTGTCGATCTGCATATCTTTAAATTTGTCAACAAATTGGCCAGCCTTGTACCTGGCAATAAAGTGCTCAAATGCAAATGCATTGATCAGCGGGTGGGTTTCGTTGCAATCCCAGGCTCGCAGGTCAAAAGCGGCCAGCAGAAAGCAACAGACCATTGTCATGATTATGAGCAACTTGCGGCTGGAATAGTCGTATCTGGTTCGCATTTATACATTATACTGAAAGCAATGCCACCCCGCAAATTTTTGATTTTGCCAGGGCGACACAATAACAATTGACAGGCCGGGCATGCATAATTACCTTTTATTAAAGATACAAATCATTGGAGGCATGAAATGAGAAAAATAACCTTGGTCTTGTCGCTTATGCTGGCCATTCTATCATTCAACTATCTGGCAGCAAACGAACACGAGACCTTATTTCCGAATGAGATCATAGAGGTGCTTGCGACTGAATGCCCGGTCATGGGTGGAGCCATCGACAAAGCAGTCAATACGATCGTTGGCGGCCGGCTTTATTACTTCTGCTGTAGCGGCTGTATTAGCTCGTTCGAAGCAGATCCCGAAAAATTTCAGGCAAAGCTGAAAGACGCGGCGACCAGAACGCTCAAAGTGACCAATGTTGAGGGTAAATGCCCGGTTTCTGGTCTCGAAGCAAGCTTCAAGTTCTTCAAAATCGACGAAGAAGCTGCCACCATTACCTTCTATCACGATTAGAAGAGCATGGAACCGGCTGGTAAATAACTAGTCATTATCAGCTGAAATCATGATGATTTAAGCTGATTTTTCTTGATTGGAAAACTGAAATGGCGATCTGGCGAAACTACCTGATTTTTACTCTGGTTACTCTTATCTGCCTGCCCATGGCGCTCTACAGCCAGGAAAGCAATGGCCTGAGCATTCTGCTGGAAAACTGTCTAAGGAATAACCCCGAACTGGGAGCAGCTTATCATCGCTGGAAAGCCACCAGCGCCGCAGGAATTCATAAAACCGATCTGGCTGACCCGGTGGTGAATTTTCGCCAGAACATCGAACCGGTTCAAACCAGAACCGGTGAACAGAACCAGATGCTGACGATCAGTCAGATGCTGCCATTTCCTGGCAAACAGAGAACTGCGATCCGGTTGAATCAACAAATTTCGGAAGGCGACAAATTGCTCTATGAGATAAAGCTGCGCGATACAATTACTGAGATCAAAAAGAGCTATGCCGAAATATGGTTTTTAAGCAAAGCGCTCGAAGTAACAGAAGCCAACGCCAGAATAGTAGAATTTCTCGCCAAAGAAGCAACCGCCAACACCGCTTCGGTAGCGCTCCTGTCTGTTTTGCGCGCCCAGAGCCAACTCGCGCAAACTGCTAACGATCAAATCAACTACGCCGAACTTCTCGAGTCTGAAAAGGCCAGACTAATAGCACTGACTGGCCTGCAGACGCTTGAACCGCAATGGTTCGTCACGCTTCCAGAATTTAACATACCTGACAGCAGCGAAGATTTGATGGAACTGGCGTTAGCGAGCAGAAGCGAAATCTCGGCAGCAGAAAATTCCAAGAAAATTGCGAAGACAAAACTGAGGCTGGCAGGCTTTGACAACAAACCTGATTTTGTTATCGGCTACAGTCAAAATATTACAGGCGATCGCCCGGATCTTGGCAACGTCTATCTCAAAGACGAAGGCAAAGATTCATACGGTTTCTTTGTGCAGATGAATCTGCCGATCTGGGATAACAAGAACCGTAACCGGATCAGGGAGGCCAGAGAAAAACAGCGCGAGGCAAATTCTCTGGTAGAAGCCGAAAAAATCAGAACCAGAGCCAGTCTGGTAAAGCTCTGGTTTAACATGACAAACCGGCACCGAATGCATCAGCTTTACGCGCAAACGATATTGCCGCAGGCACAAAACGCCGCTGATACCGCGCAAAGCTCCTTTACTACAGACAAAACAAAATTTGCCGACTATCTCGAAGCAATGACTACTGCTTACGCAATCAAAGTCGCTGCCTTGCGCGCACAAGCCGATTACTTCGTCAGTGTCAGCGAACTGGAAAGGTGGATCGGAAAGCCTTTTGAGCTTCAGTCAGAGGAGAACCAGAAATGAAAAAAACAGCGATGAGTCTGGTTCTGGTCTGCCTCAGTCTGCCGGGTTTTGCTGATGCAATGCCAGCAAGCACATTTTATCGCCAGCAGCTCAACGTTTTGAAAGACTTTAAACCGGCCAAAGAGAGCAAAAGCACTTTCGACAGCGATTTTTTGAAACTTACCAGCAAAGCCCAGGTGGGGAAAGATACCGCAGATGCTCAACCCTCAGCAATACTGGCAATCACATCGCCAGAAGGCTTTGCCCGGGCCGCGTTGACGCTGGCTCCGGAAGTAAGAAAACAAAAGCAGATGCTTGCTGCGGCCAGATACAATCTGTCGCAAACCCAGGCGCTCGAGCTTCTGCTCAACCAGTTTTCCGCCTTTATGAGCCAGACCCCGGCATTGACTCCGCTTTTCAAAGAGCACCCGTTGCCTGGTGTCTCAGCCATCAAAGCCAGAATTGCACAATCACTCAGTGATGAGGCCAGTGTCAGATTTGATCTCTTTCTCGCCGGAATGGCCAGACAGAGCAGAATTACGGCATATCAGATCATTGCCTCCCGCAAAAGACTGGCTTTGCTCGACAAAACCATAGGGCTCTACAATGATCTCAGAAAGACTTCGGATACATTGTATCGCAATGGAAAAATTTCGTTCGCCGAACTGACCATGATCTCGCTTGAAGCTTCCCGTCTGGAAACCCAGAAAAATCAGTATCAGACAATGTTAACAGAGCAGCAGGAAAAAGCTTTCGTGTTGCTCGACGGTAAGCGGCCAGCGTTGAATTTCAGCGCTCTACCGGCCTCAGATTTTGCGGCATCCGGTCAGGTTGGCGACCCAAGATTTGCAGATCACCCGGCTTTGCAGGCAGAAAATATCGGATTAGACCGTCTCGAACACTCGATCGCTCTGGTTCAGAGAATGACTTTTCCAGAATATACAAGCACTTCGCGGCTGCCCATGAAAAAAAGCACGTCGGCGGCGGCATCAGCTGTTCTGCCGCAGGCTGACTCCAGAATCGAATTTAACCGTATCTTTGTCGAGCAGCTCAAAGCACGACGGCAGGCACAAGCCGAGGCCGTTACCGCAACCAGGCTAATGCTTCAGGCTCAGTATGCCAGCAATCTCGAATCTTTCCAACGCAACCGGAAAAGTCTGCAGATTATCAAATCCCAAATGCTGCCAGAACTTGAAAAAGCTTTTGCCAGCGTAAAAGCAAAGTATGAAAGTGGCCAGGCCAACTTTCAGCAGCTTGTCGAGACCGAAAAGAGATTGTTGAATCTCAAAGAAAAGCTTATCGATTCTGAATTCGCCACTCTCAAGGCCAGAGCAGACATGCTTTATGACATCGGAAAAATCTACTTCAAAGCAGGTTCCAAATAATGAAATCAGGTCTGATCGAAAATAATAAACCATATATGTCACTGTTGGCGGTTTTTCTGATCGGACTCATCACTGGCTATCTTTTTTTTGCCGAACAGAAACCCATGCCGGCTTCAGATGAGCATTCCGAGCATAAAGAAGAGGTCGCGCAAATCTGGACCTGTTCCATGCATCCCGAGGTAAGACAGTACAAGACAGGCAAGTGCCCAAAGTGTTTTATGGATCTGATCCCCCTCGACAAGAGCCTCGACTCTGGCAACCCGGCTGTTCTCAAGCTTTCTGATGCTGCACGCGAACTCGCGGAAGTAAGAACTGCCGAAGTGTTTTCCGGAACCGCAACCAGAACTTTAAGACTGCCCGGAACAGCAAAACTCGATGAAACAAGGGTTAAGCACGTTACTGCCTGGGTCAGTGGCCGCATCGAAAAGCTATACGTCAATTATACCGGAATACCGGTAATACAGGGCGATCACATGGCAGAGTTCTACAGCCCCGATCTGATCGCCGCGCGCGAAGAGCTGGTCAATACCGCCGGCAACGAAAGCTTGCACAAGGCCGTGATCGAGCGCCTGCTGCGCTGGGGTATTTCCAGCCAGCAGATCGAACAATTCAAATCACAAAAAGTGCAGACAGATCTGGTAACAATTAACTCGCCGGCAGCAGGGATCGTAATCGAGCAGACAGCAAGAGAAGGAATGTATGTAAATCAGGGAACCAGGCTGTTTTCTATCGCCGACATGAATCGCCTCTGGCTGATTGCTTCGGTTTATGAGCGTGATATTCAGTGGCTCAGATATGGTCAGTCGGTTGAATGCGAATTCGAAGCCTTTCCCGGCAAAATATTTCCGGGCGTGATATCTTTCATCTCACCAGTTTTGTCGGCTGAATCAAGAACGGTCGATGCCCGCATCAACCTTGACAATAAGAACGGTCAGCTCAAACCTGGCATGTTTGGCAGAGTAACCATCAAGGTATCTGTTGGTTCGGGCGGTGATGTGATAAATCCCGAACTGGCCGGCAAATGGATTTCGCCGATGCATCCGGAAGTGATTAAAGATGGGCCGGGAGCATGCGATGTCTGCGGCATGGCGCTGGTGCCAATTGAAAGCATCGGGATAAAAACAAACAGTGACGGGAATCTGCCTCTGATTGTGCCCGAAAGCGCAGTGCTCTGGAGTGGCCCCCGATCTATCGTTTTTCGTGAAAGGAGCAAGGATAACGGCCTTTACGAAGCGGTTGAGGTGCTGGTCGGTGCGCGTGTAGATTCAGGCTATCTCATCTATGACGGTCTCGAAAAAGGCGACCGGGTTGTCGTTGAAGGTGCCTTCAAACTTGACTCAGAACAGCAGATACGTGCCGGCAACAGTATGATGAGTCCGTCAAGAGATACTTCACTGCAGGAGTTCACTCAGTTAAGTCCCCGGGAAATCTCCCGGAAAAATATGAAACAGCTGGAAGATCTTATAAAAAGCTGTCTCGAAATTTCTGAAAAACTGGCGGCAGATGATCTGCCAGGCGCAGTAGAAGCAGCCGGCAAAGCACACGAACAAATGATGGCTCTCGACCCGGCAGCTGGTTCATTTGCCACTGCAGCTGCACCAATGATGCCAATCCTGTTGAAAATCCAGGCAAGCACTGAAATCGCAGCAGCCAGAGAGAACCTGTTCGGCTTGGATGCCGTGTTGCGCAATCTGCTTATACTGGTTAAGGGCAAACTCAGCTTTGAAATTCACGAAAATTTTTGTCCAATGGCCTTCGACAACAAAGGCGCAACCTGGTTTCAATCGGCCGCTGATCTGGCAAACCCATACTTTGGCGCAAGCATGCTCAAATGTGGCAGCACCAGAAAAGTCTGGCACAAAGAGAACCAGTAATGGATACAATCATCAGATTTTTCCTTGAAAAGCGCATTATTGCCGCAATATTGCTGATTGTGCTGGTTATCTACGGCCTTTCGGTCATTCCTTTCGACCTGAATACCGGCATAATGCGTGAACCGGTTGCCGTCGATGCAATTCCCGACATTGGCGAAAACCAGCAGATCGTTTTTGTCGCCTGGCCCGGCCGTTCCCCCAAAGATGTCGACAACCAGATTACTTACCCGTTGACGGTAAGTCTTATGGGCATTCCTGGTGTCTCGACAATCAGGGCCAACTCGATGTTCGGGTTTTCGTCGATCTACATTATTTTTGACGAAAAAATCGACTTCTACTGGTCACGCTCGCGCATACTCGAAAAGCTGGCATCAATTAGAGGCAGCCTCCCGGAAGGGGTGACGCCGGCTCTCGGCCCTGACGCGACCGCTCTTGGTCAGGTGTTCTGGTACACCGTCGAAGGCAAAGGCTTTGATCTTCACGAGCTGCGCAGCGTTCAGGACTGGAACATCAAATTTGCCCTGCAGGCTGTTGAAGGTGTTGCCGAGGTCGGCTCGGTTGGCGGCATGGTTCGTGAATACCAGATCGACATCGACCCCGAGACGCTCAGGGTTTATAACATTACGATTCCTGAGCTGGTTAAAACCATCAAGGAAAGTAATCTCGACGTTGGCGCCGGCACCATCGAGATAAACCGGGCAGAATATGTTATTCGCGGCATCGGCTTTATAAAATCGCTGGATGACCTGAAAAGCTCGGTAATCAAGTCGGTCAATGGCGTTGGCATAACGATCGGAAACATTGCCAGAGTAACTTCGGGGCCAGCAACGCGGCGGGGTGCTCTCGACAAGGAAGGCGCGGAAGTAGTTGGCGGCGTAGTCGTTACCAGATTTGGAGCTAATCCGCTAGAAGTCATCGGCAAAGTGAAGCACAAAATAAGTGAAATCGCGCCGGGACTGCCAGAAAGGACGCTCGCTGACGGCAGTTTGAGCCGGGTAAAAATTGTTCCATTTTACGATCGCAGCAAACTGATCGGCGAAACCCTGCAGACTCTTCAAGATGCGCTTTCACAGCAGATAACCATCACTATTCTGGTTGTTATCGTAATGCTGCTGCACCTCAGTTCAAGCCTGCTCATATCAGGCCTGCTGCCTCTCGCAGTTCTCATGACTTTTATCGCCATGAAAATTTTTGATGTCGGTGCTAACCTGATGTCGCTGGCCGGCATCGCAATCGCAATCGGCACTATGGTTGATATGGGCATCATTCTTTGCGAGAATATTCTCAGTCACCTGGAAAAAGATGCCAACACCGACATTCCGGCAAAGGTGTCAATTTTTAACGCCGCCTCGGAGGTCGGCTCAGCCGTTATAACCGCTGTTTCGACAACAGTGGTAAGCTTTCTGCCGGTATTCGTAATGACCGGCGCCGAAGGCAAACTCTTTTCACCACTAGCCTGGACCAAAACATTTGCGCTGATTTCTTCGCTGTTTATCGCACTGGTGTTGATTCCGGTAGCTGCAACCCTCATTTTCAAGAAAAAAAGCAACAACCGCGATCTGAGATTTGTGGCAATGCTGATATCCGGAGTTCTTCTGGCATTTTTTCAGGCAACGGCCGGAATCATTTTGATTTTCGCCGGGCTGACCGGAATGTTTCACAACCGAATTCCTGATAAAATCCGTAATTTTGCGAATAAATGGTCGCCAGTTATATTTGCTTCAGCTGCAGCCCTGTATCTGACACATATCTGGATGCCTCTCGGTTATGGTTATGGCTATATCATGAATTTAGTCGCAGTGGTAATCACCGCCGGCTCGGTTCTTGGCTTTTTCAGATTATTTCTGGTCTATTACGGCAGAATGCTGGCCTGGTTTCTTGACCACAAAGGCGCTTTTGCCGTGATTCCATTTCTTGTAGTGCTTTTTGGACTCAATGTCTGGTTGGGATTTGCGCGAATAAATAGCTGGGTGCCGGCAATATTTTCTAAAACAGGGCTGTCGGCTGAACTGATCACCGATTCGTGGGTATGGCGAAATGGGATCGGCTTGTTTCCGGGGCTTGGTCGTGAATTCATGCCGCCTCTCGATGAAGGCAGTTTTCTGCTCATGCCAACAACCATGCCACATGCCAGTGTGGCCGAATGCATTGATGTCATTCGCAAACAGGACATGGCGATCAGAAGCATACCAGAAGTCGAATCAGTAGTTGGTAAAATTGGTCGCGTCGATTCGCCGCTCGATCCGGCGCCAATTTCGATGATAGAAACGGTAATATCGTATCACGCCGAATATAGCGAACCCGACCCTGAAAGCGGGTTAAGAAAACGCCAGTGGCGCGATCATATAAAATCTGCCGACGATATCTGGAAAGAAATTTTGCACGCAAGTGCGGTGCCCGGAACAACCTCAGCGCCAAAACTGCAGCCGATTGCCGCACGCCTTGTCATGTTACAGACCGGCATCAGGGCCCCAATGGGAATACAGATAACCGGCCCAGATACCGAGTCAGTCGAAAAGCTTGGTTTTGCGCTCGAAAAGGAGCTTAAACAGGTAAAATTCATAGATGCCAGCACAGTTTCGGCCGATAGAATTGTCGGCAAGCCTTACATCGAAATTGAGATCGATCGCGAAGCCGCCGCCCGTTATGGCATCAAGGTTAATGACCTGCAGAATGTCATCGAAATTTCACTTGGTGGCAAGCAGTTGTCACAAACCTTTGAGGGCCGCGAAAGATACGGTATCAGACTGCGTTTTGCCCGCGAGTTGCGTGACAACCCGGAACTGATAAAAAACATACCGGTCGCCACACCTGACAAAAAGTTCATACCACTCGGCGACCTGACGACAATAAGCTTTGTAAAAGGCCCCCAGGTATTGAAAAGCGAAAACACCTTTCCAGTCGGTTACGTGATTTTTGATAAAATGCCGGAATATGCCGAAACCGATGTAGTTGAGGCAGCAGACGCCTATTTACAGGGTCGAATTGCCGAAGGCGCTCTTAAATTGCCGGCTAACTCCAGTTTTAAATTTATCGGCAATTATCAGAATCAGGTCAGATCAGAGAAAAAACTCATGGTCGTTTTGCCCTTAAGCCTGCTGATCATATTCTTGATCCTGTATCTTGAGTTCGCCTCTGTATCAGTAACCTTTCTCGTCTTTACCGGCATTGGCGTAGCCTGGGCCGGTGGTTTCATCATGATCTGGCTGTATTCGCAGGCCTGGTTTCTCAACTTCTCGCTATTCGGCATACACTTTCGCGAACTGCTCAATATGCACTCAATGAACCTGTCAATTGCCGTATGGGTTGGATTTATCGCGCTTTTTGGCATAGCCAGCGACGACGGCGTCGTCATGGCATCCTATCTCGACAGCAGCTTTAACAAAAACGAACCCGACAATGTTAAGCAGATCAGAGAAGCCGTTCTAGAGGCTGGAGAAAGGCGGATTCGACCCTGCCTGATGACCACAGCCACCACGATTCTCGCGCTGTTGCCAGTTTTAACCTCAAGCGGGCGCGGCGCCGATGTAATGATTCCGATGGCAGTGCCAACCTTTGGTGGCATGTGTATAGAACTGCTTACACTTTTTGTTGTTCCGGTTGGCTACTGCTGGTTTCGAGAACTCCAGCTCAAATTCAAAAGTCGATCTAACGCTCCTGAACCTTCTTTACCGCAGCAGTAAGCGCTTGGCGCACTGTTTTTCCTGCCGAAAAGGCGAAGAATCCGCCAATTGTCGGGCCCCGAAGACTGACTACCACCCTACCCTCGTTGCTCAAATTGCCTGAACGCGCAAGCAATGACTTTCAGGCTTTGTATTCACGGACAATCTGCATATTCTTCTGAACCATTGCGCGCGCGCGCCAGTCTGCTTCGTGAGTTATTCGCTCTTCGTCAAGAGTCAGAATCTTTCCGTTCTTCATGACTGGCTGCCCCGAAATGAGCAGATGCCTGATGTCACCGTTTTTGGCGCAGTGAACAAGATTCGCGGTGAGATTATGTTTCGGGTACCAGTGTGGCGAGTCCATATTAAAAAAGGCGATGTCAGCCGACTTTCCCACTTCGATGCTGCCAGAGTCAGAAAAACCCATGGCGCGCGCACCGTTTGCCGTAGCCATTCTGAGAGGCAGATCACCTGCCAGAGCCTCGGCATCGTTGTTGTAGAACTTTTGCAGCAAAGTTACCATGCGGACAACTTCCTTCATGTCCATATCATTGTTTGATCCGGGCCCGTCGGTACCCAGGGCGACATTTATCCCGGCGTCCAGCAGAGGTCGCAGATCAGTCCCGCCCATTGCCAGTTTCATGTAGGTAATCGGGCAGTGGGCCACGGAAACATTTTTTTGGGCCAGAATCGAAATGTCATTCTCTGACAGATACAGCGCATGAGCAACAATTGCCCGGGTTTCAAACAGTCCACAGGAAGCCAGATGTTCAATGGGAGTTTTTCCGAGCGATTTCAGCGAGTTGGCAACCTGTTCCGGTGATTCCGACGCATGAATATGCACGGCAAGCCCGCTTTCGCTGGCGATGCGGCCGATTTCAGTCAGAAATTCAGGCGGGCAGACATAGGGCGAGTGAGGTCCTAACACCGTCTTGACACGACCTTCTGAGCTGTTCTGGAGTTCCCGTGCGAATTTCACTGCCCCTTCGAGATTGGCGCCGATTTCCTTGTCGTCGCCAATTCCGAACTGGCACCAGGTAAGAGAGGCTTTCATTCCAGACTGAGCCGCCACCCTGGCAACTTCACCCATATAGAAATAATGGTCATTAAAACCGACGCAGCCGCTTCTGATCATCTCGCATGCAGCAAGTGCGGCTCCCCAATAGACGTCTTCATCCGTCAGTGCCGATTCGGCAACCCAGATCCGTTCATTGAACCAGCGATCGAGCGGTAGATCTTCCGCCCAGCCGCGTTCAAAGGTCATCGGAGAATGGCAGTGAGCGTTGAAAAACCCGGGCACCGCGAGATGATTAGTAGCCTCTATCGTCTCATCAGGCACAAAGTCTTCTGGCGGCTCGCCCAATGCGACGATCATTCCAGCATCAATGAATATATCGACACCGCTGAGAATTCGACTCTCGGCATCCAGGGTCATGATATCGGGATTCTTGATCTTAATTCGCATGGCAAACTCCTGATGAAAATGAACTCAAAACCTTCTGTATGTTAACATATCTTGAGCCCGATGCTGGTTCACCAAAACATTTTCGAGCAGCTGAGGACCAATACATCTGCCGGCCGCATAGTCCTTACCGAAGAAAAACTTTTACAGATTGGCTCCAAATGACATACTGTAGTCATACCGGGCTGATGGTTACCCTGAAAGATATAACAGGAGGCTGATATCATGTTGCTACGTTTTTGTGTAATAATTTGTCTGATGTGCTCTCTTATGGCAGCGAATCCGGCGATGGCTGCAAGCATGCGCGCGGAACCTTCCCATCATAATGTCTATAATGGGCTGATTACAAATGTTTACCCCGATCTCGAGAACGGCCTTTATCTTGTGCACGCTAGAATCAATGACCCGGGCAATGTGCGCAAACTGCCGGACGGTTATCTTCTTGTAGCCTATTCTTATGAGCATTTGACCACGCGTGATGGTGAAATTCGCGCTATCGAGCACCTGATCATAAAAAACCATGCCGACGTGAAGTTCTCTTTAAGCGGTGAGCCAGAAATATCGCCGACCAACGATAGATACGAATTTTCTGTTGGGATTTCGCTGAGCGAGCAGGCTTCTCAACAGATGCAGAAATTTACTGCCACAAACCTTGGGCGTAGCGTCGCTCTGGTGGCTGGCGGCAAGATTCTGACCGTGCATAAGATCAGAAGTGAAATAATCGGCGGCAAATTGCAGATCACCAGATGCAACGACAACGGCTGCCAGTATATCTATAACAGCCTGCGCAGCAAACCTGGCCAGAGCTCTACATTGCGTTGATCAAATTCTGGTAACGCAGCACTTCGACCATTCGGCTTTAAACATGAACGAGAAGTCATCAGGTAATTCGCGGGCAACTTTCTGCTTTTGCTTAATCTGAGCTGAACGTGCTATATGAATGAAAAACGACTTGTCGTTCGCAAACAGTGAGGAGAGAAACATGGCACAGGTTACCTTTTATGTAAAACAGTATAAAGAAATGATAGAAGCTGTTTTGGGTTTTGAAACTTCCAACAAGTATTCAATTACTGATTCCAGTGGAAATTTGATAGCTGATGCTCAAGAGTCAAGCAACTGGCTGGGCCGGCAATTCTTGCGCGCCCTCCGACCCTTCGAAATGAATGTAACAGGTGCCAATTCTCATAAACTGATGACACTTGATAAGGGTTTTGCCTTTATGCTGCACCGGATCGAGGTGCGGGATAGTATCGGAAAATATGTCGGAGCAGTCCAACGGACGTTCAGTTTTTTCACCCGGGATTACGTTATCGAGGATTCTGCCCACCGCACTCTCTTTCAGATTGCCGGCCCAATCTGGTCGCCATGGACGTTCAATATCATGCAAAATGGCGTTCAAAAAGGAGTAATAAAGAAAAAATGGTCGGGCTTTTTTAAAGAAAGCTTTACCGATGCGGATAATTTTTCTGTTACCTGTCCCCAGGAATGGGAAGGAAAAGTTAAACAGCTTCTTCTTGCCGCGGTTCTATTGATTGATTTCGTCCATTTCGAAAATTAAAAATATTACCTGTTAAGGTTTTTTCTCAGGCGATGGACTCTGGTTGAACTGGCGTTTCTGGCGCGCTGCTCCGGGTGATTTCGGGGGGCCAGGTGGCCGCCGCATTTCGGGGACTTTGGGATTTTTGTCCTTGTCGTTTATGTCAGGACGGCGTGTTGGCGGCTGGCCGAAATCATCGCGATAGTTGTCGATATCACGCCAGCGCCGACGATACTCATCCTGGCCAGGGCCACGGTTTTTGTCACCCATCATATCATTGCGAAAATCGCGCATATCCCGGTCAGGGGGTTGCTGGCCGGGCTGCTGGCCCGGGCGATGTTGAGGCCTGAAACCGGGTTGCCGTCCGGGTTGCTGGCCGGGGCGGTGTTGAGGCTTGAAACCGGGTTGCTGACCCGGGCGATGTTGGGGCTTGAAATCTGGTTGCTGACCGGGTTGCTGTTCGGGCTGCTGACCGGGCTGCTGACCCGGGCGATGTTGGGGCTTGAAACCGGGTTGCTGATCAGGCTGCTGGCCGGGTTGCTGACCAGGCCGATGTTGAGGCTTGAAACCGGGTTGCTGATCAGGCTGCTGGCCGGGTTGCTGGCCAGGGCGATGTTGAGGCTTGAAACCGGGCTGCTGACCGGGTTGCTGGCCCGGGCGATGTTGAGGCTTGAAACCGGGCTGTTGGCCGGGCTGCTGACCGGGTTGCTGGCCCGGGCGATGTTGGGGCTTGAAACCGGGTTGCTGATCCGGCTGCTGACCGGGTTGCGGACCAGGGCGATGTTGAGGCTTGAAACCGGGCTGTTGGCCGGGCTGCTGGTCCGGGCGATGTTGGGGTTTAAAACCTGGTTGCTGGCCCGGGCGCTGTTCTGGTGAAACATGTTGACGCGGCTGAAACTGCGGCACAAATTGTCGACGAATTTCCTGTCTCTGCTGAACCGGAAGTTGCTGGAATTTCTCAAATCTCTTCTGCAAAACCTCTTTTTGCTGCGGCTTAAACTTCTGGATACGCCCAAAGTTTTCCTTGACCCGAATCTGTTCAGCTGGTTCAAAAGTCTTGATGCGCTCAAAATTGCTCTCAAGCTGCTTAAACTTCTTCTCACTCATAGCGCGCGCTTTTTTTCTGATCGCCTCTCTCTGCTCTTCAGAAAAACTGTTCCAGCGCGCAAGCTTTTCTTCATAAGTCATTGGTTTGATAACGCTCGCCTCAGAAGCATTTTGCGCAAAAACCCCGGCGCAGGAGATGCCGAACAGCATGAGCACCGGGAAAATCAGGCAATAAAGCGTCTTAAGCGAATTGTTATTCATAGGTCAGTCTGTGGCCTCGAAACTTTCGACTGCTTCCAGATCCATCAACAGATCAAGATTTTCAAGAATCTCGGCGTTTTCATATATTTCCAGATCTCTGATAATTTCTTCGTCCCTGATATCTCTGACAACTTCTAATTTTCGCGCAGAATCAATGCCATTTCGTTCGGCAATACCGCCAGGACGACCGCTTAAAATGAAATAGCCTATACCGATCAAAACGACAAGAGACGCCAGGGCCGGCACAGCAGGAAAGTGGCGTAGAGAAAAGATTGCAAACAGACGCGAAAACCAGCCGGAAACAACCGACTGACTGCCTCGGTCATTAATCTTCTGCATTACCTGCCGGGTAAACTGGTCACCCACCGGCGGCACCACAAAATCTGTCAGCATTTCCCATGAATTAAGCAGAGAATCGCACTCGGCGCGGCATTCAGCACAAGCCGCCAGATGATCTTCAAGCGCCTTGCGCTCGATTTCATCGAGGTTGCCATCAATGTAATCAGAAAATAATTCTTTTACTTTCCTGCAGTCCATAACATTTCCCATCTTCGCGAAAGCTGTTAATCTTCGCGAAAATACTCCTTCAGATACTCTTTCAGTGTCGATCGGCCGCGGAACAACAGCGACTTGACCGACTGAACCGAGCAGTTCATTACTTCAGCTATTTCCTCGTAACTCATCTGATCATAACGCTTTAAGAGTATAGCCATTTTCTGCGATTCTGGCAGACGGCTGATAGCAGCGGCTATTTGTCCAGACTTCTCTTCATTGAGAAGCTTTTCAGAGGGGTTATCATCGCCAGAACCTGCTATTGTCTCGATCATTTCAAGATCAGTATTAGAACGCCTCTCATTTATCGATATATTGGAGCCCACTTTTTTCAGCGCCTGCAGACAGGCATTTTTCGAAATAACATAAACCCAGGTCGAGAACTTCGCGGTAGGCCGGTAAGTGTCGCGAGAGAAATATACTTTCACAAATACCTCCTGCGCGATATCTTCGGCTTCCGGGCTTCGATTGAGAAATCGATAAGTAAACGCATAAATTCTCTGCTTATATCTGTCGACGAGAGCTCGAAAGCAGGCTTCGTCACCCTGCTGAAATTGAAGCATCAATTCCTCGTCTTTTTTTGTCTCCTGGTCGTTCCCCAAACCATACCTCATCATTCAAGTGTTGATCTGCAATGCACCGCAAATTACCGACTGACCAGAATACTTCATCCGATAAACAAGTTTCAACATACTTAAAAGTTGGTTCGATATGCTTTGGCAATAGTGTTTTACTCCTTCCCTGTCGTGCGGAAAAGGCCTTGACTGGCCGGAAGATGTTGCGCGCGGCCAGTCAAAGCCTCATTATTTATGCTTTCTTCCGTTTTGCGCGCGAGCACCTGACTGCCCTGTCTGATTGTTACGCCCAAAGGCATTGCCGTTTTTCCCGTTTTGCCCGTTTTTGCCGTTATTTCCGCTATTCCAGCCAGTTCCCTTGCTACCGTTGTTACTGTGGTTGCCATTCCAGCCATTTCCATTGTTTTGCTTGAATCCCTTGTTATTATTACTCTGGTTGTTGCTCTGGTTGTTGCTCTGGTTGTTGTTCTGCATAAAACCACCGGGATTACGCATACCGGGGCCGACACGACGACCGGGCATGCCACGCGGCTGAACGCACTGGCCAGCCTGATTGCCATAACCCTGGTTATTAATCTGGTTGTTGCTCTGGTCGTTGTTCTGCACAAAACCACCGGGGTTACGCATACCGGGGCCAACACGGCGGCCGGACATGCCACGCGGCTGAACCCACTGGCCAGCCTGATTGCCGTTACTCTGGTTATTGCCCTGGTCGTTGTTCTGCACAAAACCACCGGGGTTACGCATACCGGGGCCAACACGGCGACCGGGCATACCACGCTGCTGACCAAACTGGCCAGCCTGATTGCCGTTACTCTGGTTATTGTCCTGGTTATTGTTCTGCACAAAACCACCGGGCTTACGCATACCGGGGCCAACACGGCGACCGGGCATACCACGCTGCTGACCAAACTGGCCAGCCTGATTGCCATTACTCTGGTTATTGTCCTGGTTATTGTTCTGCACAAAACCACCGGGCTTACGCATACCGTGGCCAACACGGCGACCGGACATACCGCGCTGCTGACCAAACTGGCCAGCCTGATTGCCATAACCCTGGTCATTACCATTGTTTTCCGGGGGCTGATTCGATGAGTTATCGGAAGAGCCGGATCCATCAGCCTCCTGACCGGAATCTCCCTTGCGGTGACCGAGTCTTTTGCCCGGCATGTTGTCGCTGTGTCCGGTTCTCTTGCCGGACTTACCACTGTCGTGACCGTTGCCGTTACCATTGTCGTCTTCAAAAGTGAGAAGATTGTATACGGGAGAATCATCTGCCGAAACCGGAGAAAGGCTACCTGATACCAATATAAGTACCGCCACCGATAATAAAACAGTGAGTCCAGAAAGCGATTTCATGCAACTGAATTTGGCCAGTCCTGAAGTTCTCATTTTGGTTCCTCCTGAATTTTTTTGCGCACCTGAATAGTTAAATTAAAACGGCGCCAAAAAGTTGCGGTGTTTTTTTTCTTATAAAATTTTGAACCGGCAAAGCGGAATAAAGATGTGATCGTATCTGGATGGAAGCGATTTTGTATAGTGTGATTGCCATGGGCATCTAAATTTATCTTTCAAATTGCCTTCTGCTTATGATATTTTCTGATATCAGGGTATTTACACCGGCATAAAAATTGGTCGGCATGCACTGTTGCCAGGTAAAAATATGGCTCAAACCTACTGGTTCTTAATGGCTCTTGACTATCTTTTTCTCAACATCCTTTCTTACAACACGATAGAGAACTACCTGCTCGACAGATATGCATTTCCGGTAAGATCCTACTATCCGCTATACTCAGAACTTTTTTCAATTGAGAGCATTCTGCTGTATATGATAATCGCCGGAGCGGCCCTTGCAATGAAGGCTAACCAGAACAGCGATTCCCAGCAAGCCTCGCATTTTACAGGTCATCTGGCGATATTTTTTGCGGTGCTGGCTGTGCCTGCCAGGTTAATGACCAGAGGCCTGATCGATTGTGACACGCTTTACTTCGCTTTTGTCATGTTTTTCAGTAGTCTGTTGCTTTACGGCAGCGTCAGAAACGGGCTCAATATCCAACCCCGGATGAGCTTCAAGGAATTTGCCAAGGTTTTTGCTGTTCTGGCCTTGCTTTTCTGGTTTTTAGAGCCTTGGCACAGCCCTTCCCGCCAGCTTACAAATGCCATAAAAGAAGGGGATGTCAGCAGGTTTACCGCTCTTTCCCAGAAGTATCCGCGGCATCTCAGGATGAACCCGGGACTACTTGACGCCGCCTTTTCCAGGCCGGTTCCCGAAATAATCAGAACAATTGTAGAAAGCGGCAATACCAGTATCTCAAGCGGTTACATGAATCTTGAAATATTCAACCCTGCCCACATCCAGATTCTGGCCTATCTGCACGCCAACGGTGTCAATTTTGCCAGCATGGATATGCTGCGCAACGCGGTCGCCTATACGACCGTTCCAGCTCGACCGCGACGGAATCGAATCTCAGGCGTAGTCGATAAAAACTACCCGGTATTGAGGCTCCTGCTGCAACTATACCATGCGGCTCCAGAAGGAAGCCGGAAACGAAGCTCTGAGAATTCTGGCGAATGTGGCTGGGAAAACCTGCTGTCAATCGCTGCGGTTGAGGGTGATGCCGATCTCATGGCTTTTCTCATCGATCAAGGATTCGCCATTGACGAAGAGGTTTATCAGGCGCTTGCCCTGAACAAGCATATTGATAAGCCCGCGATAAAAGCTCTTTTGCAGAAATCCCGGTTTGTCGTTGACAATCAGAACGAGCATAAAACAATGGCGACAATAGAGCCTTCGAGTAATCAGACGCTTCAAACTGTTGCTGAAACAGAAACTACGCAACCAGCACCAGTTAAGCAACCGGCAAATCTCACAGCTTCCCCGTCAGATGTTTCAATCTCCACTGCCAGAGTCGATACCCCAGACAGCCTTCAGCTACGGCCTGAACCTGATGGACTTGAGATGATTCTGGGAAGCGGAGCAGATGTAAAACGCTACCGAGAAAACCAGCAGAATATATTTCACTTTCTTGCTGAGAACTGGCGTGCCCCGTCTGATAGTAACCGAACTTACAATGTTGATTTTGCCAGTGTTTTTGCCAGGGCGATGAAGCGAAAACTAACCCTGGACAAAAAGGATAAAAGAGGCCTTACGCCGCTATGGGCGGCACTGCAGGCTAATAATTTAAGGCCTTTTATCAGGTTTCTTGAAGCCGGTGCCGACCGGTCAGCCTATAATACAGAGGGGTTAACGCTTATTGAATTCTGCAACAAAAACAATCGTAAGATACTGCTTGGCCTGCTTACAGATTTGAGGCCGTATGAAAAGTAATCTGCGCCGACTGACATATACGGCGGTTCTAGTTGCCGCCTGCCTCTTGAACACGCTGGAACTTTTTGCTGCAAGGCCATCAGGATCTGAAGTCGCAAGAAAAATTAGTTCAACCGTTGTTTTCCGCCTGGCTGGCAAACTGCAAATGCTATCGACAGAACAAATGGCAGAAATACTCGATCGGCGCAAAGGCGTGCAAATTATCGACGGCCGTATTCTGAAGCGGCTCATGGAATGGGACACTAAATCTGAGAGCGACGAGCTCTACGATGATATTATGAGAATGGAAAGCGGGAATTATCCATCCCATTGTTACTGCATTTTCAATAAGGATATGGAAAATCTGGATAATGAATTTTTTCTTATGGATACTCGACACGGTCATTTATCTGGACTCACAGGCAACAGCTTCTCTGATGTCGGACCGAGAAGTCTTTTCAAAGAGTTATGTACTCTCACGGGGAACGATGAATTTTACGAAAAATATGCATCAGAATTTATTGAAGAGACTGAAACGCAAAAGAAACAAAAAGCAACCAGCGCCCGCAACTCGCCATTCATGGAAATGCTGGCAAAATACGGGCTATGGTTGTTGCTTTTAAACTTTCTGGATTTCATCTTTTTCGATCTTTCCTATATGAAAAACGAGAAGTGGCCAGTAAAGCTTTACGGCCTTGGCATGCAACTTGTCTGCACTGTAGTCTTTCTGTCGATCGTTACCATTCATTACACAAACACTCCCATCCCAGGGATGCGCAGTTTTTCACACCTGGCCAGTGGTTTCTATCCGAGTGAAGTTCATGTCTTGAGCGATGTTATCCTTATCACATCGTTCAGCTGGTGGTTCATTTCTATTGCCGCAATATATCTGGCACCAAGGTACAAATGCTCACCGGCCATTCCAATGCTATATGTGGTTTTTATGCCTATGGCTCTGGCCATGTCTGAAAGCCCATTCGGAGGATCGCAAATATTTGCATTTCCGCTCTGCGGGATGATACTGTTGACTATTAATTACATCTACATCCAGAAGAAGTATAAGAGCTGATATCCAGGCAATTTGTTCATACTTTGTCAAAGGTTCCAGATGTGAATAATTTCAACTTTCATTGCTTTGCCAGACCTAGCAGCTTCTTCGTCAGGTTCTTCGACAGAGGTTGTTAGAAGTATCAACTCGAAGGAAGGTCTAGCTATAATTGAGCTGCCTTCTACAACTCTTAATTCTCCAGCAGGCTTATTATCAGCAAATCATTTAATACCTGCCAGCACAATCATTTTCACTTACTGGAATTGCTGGCAGAAATCATTTATAATCAGGGTAAATTCACAGTTGAAATAAGAGGTTGTCAATGAAATGGGATCAATCATTCAGTATAGGCTGCGATCTTGTTGATATACAGCACAAGGAACTCATCTGCCTGGTAGATCAACTTGAATCTTCTCTGGAAAGTGGTTTGACTCCGCAGCAGCTTGGTGCGGCTTTAAAGTTTATTGTGAACTATACCAGGCATCATTTTTCTGCCGAAGAAGCTTTCATGGAGAAAATCGGATTTGATGAGCTGGAAAATCATAAAAAGCTGCACAGTAATCTGATAAAAGAGGTTACAGATATTCTTCTGAGTTTGAAACATGGAGAAAATCTGAATCCTGAAAATCTGGTAAAGTTTCTGGTTGACTGGGTCTTAAAGCACGTCCAGGAAGAAGACCAGAAAATAGGAATGTTTGCCCGCAACAGAAAACATCTGGCAGAGCAGACCGAATGCAAGTTAAAGGCTGAACATTCCAGAAGACAGCTGACCCTGGCGCGGCTGGAAAAGTTAAAGGATCTGTTCAAGCAAAAGCTTATTAAAATTGAAGACTTCAAAGAACAGAAGGTCAAAACCTTCACCAACATGCTCAGGGAAGTCGGCCTGAACCAGCTGCGAGCGGGCTTTGACGATCTCTATTATTTCCTCTCGCAGAGCGTCATCTGCAACCATGAACTCAAAGCTATTGTCGTCTCTTTTTTGCAGACATCGGACCTGCAGAAGGGGTTAGCTGAAATAATCGAAATTGAAGACAGGCTGTTGTATCTGCGGTCTTTTCAAGAATTCGAAATGATCACCGACGACCAGTTTGATAACTACAAAGCCGAAATTTTAGACGCACTCTGAATTGAACGCCCACTTTTTCAGTGGGTTAAACCATGGCTGCTTAGCCATTGCTCAGCGATTTCTTCGGCCTGCTTAATCATTACTGGAGTCATTCGGGGAACTATTTTTTCGCGAACCCTGATGATAAAAGCTTTCTCATCTTCATCTTCGGCACAGGCCAGCGATATTGCTTCCCACGCATAAGACTGTACCAGATCTGACTCGACGCCGTCGCCATTGCGATACATGATAGCGAGATTGTGCATGGCCTTTGAGTTACCAAGTTCTGCCGCTTTTTTGAACCATTCTATTGCAGCCTGCGGGTCATGCAAAGCTCCACGTACGTTCCACAGTAGATTGGCAATTCCGAGCATACTGTCTTCATAGCCGACATCTGCACCCTTTTTATACCATTTGAGCGCCTCGGCAAAATTCTGCTCAACCCCGAGTCCCTCCTCCAGCATAAACGCCAGATTGTGACAGCCAAGCGGGTGGTTCTGCGCAGCGGCCTGGCGATACCAGTTTACCGCCTGAACATAATCTGTTGAAACAGCCTCGCCATACTGAAAAAAAGTTCCCATACGGTTCTGCGCAAACGGGAAACCACCTTCAGCAGCAATTCGATACCACCTGAAAGCTTCATTCAGATTCTGCGGCACTTCTTTTCCTTCATCATAGATAATTGCGAGATTTAAAGCAGCAGCAGCCGAACCTTTTTCTGCTGCCTGCTCATACCAGTAAATGGCTTTCTTCATGTCTCTGTCAATTCCGGTTCCATCTTCGTAATGAAGAGCAAGATTGAACATTCCCCGCATTTCGCCGCCTTCAGCGGAGAGACGATACCATTCAACCGCCTTAACCTTGTTAACTTCGATTCCATTACCTTTATCGTAACAATACCCTAGATTATTCATCGCCAGGGCGAACCCAAGTTTTGCTGCACGCTCATACCATTTAAAAGCAGCTGACGGGTCTTTTTCTCCTCCCATGCCTGTTTGGAAGTATACCGCAACATTATTCATGGCCTGCGTATCACCTGCTTCTGCTGCGCGAAGATACAATCTCCTTGCCAAAACATAGTCACCGCGGGATTCAGCATCGATGCCGGCATTAAGATCTTCAACAGCTGAGGAAGCGTTACCTTGGGAAACAACCATTATTACTGCTGTAAATAACATACACGCCAGAATCATTTTCATAAAACCCCTCTCTTTACTTCAAAACAATAAAATTGCGATTAGCTTAAATGGTGAACCAAAACGGCATTGTAGCGACAAAACTGCTTATTGTAAACGATAACACCAATGGACATTTGACTAATCCGCATGATTTCGCGTATTTTAAGATCAGATGATATATCAGAAGCATGCGAAACTTGAGAAGTCTTTTGCCGCAAAGTAACCGTATAATGCAATAACAGTCGCGGGCTATCATGGTTAAGCGCCTGACACCAGGCAGGCTATTGCACGCTTCCTGATCAGCAGGGGGAAATTCGATGAATAATGAATTTACAGTTACCAATTGGCCGGGCTCCAGGCGAACTTGTCTACTGGTCGGTATTTTGCTTTTTTTTATGCAGTTTTGCTCTCAGACACCGGTTTACTGCAGCGAAAATGCTGAACAGCAGCATGAGATTGCCGGTTCCGCCTCGGCCGATCTGTCGGTTACGCTCAAAGAACTGACAAACCTCGACCATGAAAAGTTTGTGATATCAAAAGACCGCCTGCAGAAGACCAGCAGGCGAATCAGTGTCAATATCGGAACTCTCGAAAAGCGCCTGGCACCATATCTGGGTGCATGGGTATCCTGGCAGATTGCTTCTGGAATAAGTTCTTTGAAGGTTATCGCTTTTTTACTGCTGATTTTGCTGGTAGCCGCCATCGACTGGCTTTGTCGCCGACTGATCAGAAGAAGGATGCACGCGGAAGAAAAAGATTCGGTGAAAATCGTGCATCTGCGTGAGGTTGCCGAGAGTCGGCATAGTAACTTCAACGCTTTTCTCTTTGCCCTCAAAAAGCCCCTTTCCCTGTTTATCTGGATTTACGGTATTTATACCGGGCTTTCGCTGCTGTTTGGAGATGCCGGGCAGCTGGCAGAGTCTGACTGGTTTCTGAATGTGGCTGGCCAACTCACCGATATCGGCGGTTTCTTTGTTGCTTTCTGGCTTTTGTTCAGAAGTATCGCTCTGATTGACATCAGATTAACTCTCTGGGCAGACGGAACGCCAAGCCGCTGGGACACTCTGCTGGTTCCTTTTATTGGCAAGTGTTTACGCTTTGTTCTTCCATTAATAGCAATCATACTTGCAATGCCGATGTTCAATCTGAGCGAAAGCATGAAAATAATCGTGCAGAACATTACCAGCATAGCCATTATTGCCGCGGTAGCATGGATTCTCGTGCAACTGGTTCTGACGATTGAAAAGGGCATTGTTGCCCACTTTAAGGCAGAATCTGCCGGCAGCATGAAAGCACGCGCAATCTTTACCCAGGTTTATGTTCTGAAGAAGATCATTCTTCTGGTGGTCGGCATTTTCAGTCTTGGTTCAATGCTCATGGTTTTTGAAAGCGTCAGACAGCTTGGCACAAGCATTCTGGCTTCGGCCGGGGTCGTTGGAATCATTGTCGGACTTTCTGCGCAGAAAACGATTGCGCTGCTGCTGGCCGGCCTTCAGATTGCTTTAACCCAGCCTATCAGAATCGAAGATGTCGTTATTGTCGAAAACGAATGGGGCTGGATCGAAGAGATAACCCTGACCTATGTGGTAGTAAGGATCTGGGATCTTCGAAGACTGGTTGTGCCAATCAACTATTTTATTGAAAAGCCTTTCCAGAACTGGACAAGAACTTCGGCTGACATACTTGGTGCAATCAGTATATTTGTCGATTACACAGTTCCAGTCGAAGAAATCAGGAAGGCGGCAAAGGAAATTGTTTCGGCTTCAGCATTATGGGATAAAAAAGTCTGCGGCGTTCAGATAACCAACACGACCGATCGGGCAATGGAGTTACGAGTCCTGATCAGCGCCGCGAGCTCTGGTCAGGCATGGGATCTCAGGTGCGAAGTCAGAGAAAAGCTGGTCGCTTTTATTCAAAAAAATTACCCGGACTGCCTGCCAAAAATCCGGACAGATTCTCCAGAAGTCGCTGTTTAAAAGCCTGGCTTCGCTCACAGACGAGCTATGCGCTGTTTAGACAGAGCTCAGTAATCGCCTTCCGAAGAATAATTGGATTTAAACTCCAGCTGCGTCTCGATCGGAGCTTTGGCGTCCCAGCTTTTGCCGTTCCAGACATGAAGAATTTCAACCTTCTTTGCGGTGCCGGGCGTAGCGCCTTCTTCGTCAGGTTCTTCAACAGTAGTGGTTCGAAGTATCAACTCATCTGGCTTGCAGCCATCCTGCCCAGGAAACACATATTCAGACTGAACTGAAAATAGACCCGCTTCTGACACTGATACAGCATCTGGGCCATTGACAATATCTTTGCCATCCCAGAAGAACAAAAGTTTTCCGCGCGCATAGCCGCAAGCTTCATAATTGCAGCTGATCTGAAACAGGTTTTTAAGATCTGAAACTCCCGCCCACGGTAATTCTTCGGCTGCAATAGAGTATGAATAACTTTCACCCTCACCCATATCGGTGGAAATCCACTTAAAAACGGCTTTTGCTACAACTGAGCCGTTCTCCACAACCCTTATCTCACCGGCCGGGTAATTGTCAGCAAATCTGGTAATACCTGCCAGCATAAACAGCTCTTTGTTCCCCTCAGCGAACTGTACAGCTCCCAAAGCCAGCAAACCGCCCCACACATATCCCTCGAGCGGCTTCTGCTGATCCATAAATTGAACTTTATACCAGCCACAGCTGAAGCCATTGGCTTTGTAACTGCCCTCAGGCTCACCGACAATGGTCAACTTTGAACCAATAGCCAACAAACGCACAATTGGCGCGCTTGTCGCTGGTTTTACACGCATATTTACCTTGTCACCAAAGAGGTAAACCGTTGAGCCAGGCTGGAACAGGCCGTAACGATAGACTGATTGCGCTTCTGCCGCAAAAGAAGCCACAGTCGTAACGATCAGAAGAATCAGCAACAAAAGCACAGTTTTATTTATCAGTCGGGTTGATAGATGCTTCATTTGCAACTCCCATTGTATATGTTTTCAGGTGTCTTATAATAAGACTGTATCGAAAAAAACGGCAAATTGATATGATTTCAGTATACTATTTCAGCTTAAATAAGTATATTGTTCATTAGAAGATCAGCAGCCAGTTTTATGAAGCGATATATTTTAAGGCGAATGCAGAAATTGAGTTTTCTGAAAGGAAACAAACGTCAGGAGGAATTATATGATAGAGCCCTGTACAGAAACCGTGCCGGCATTTTACTTGCGATCCTTTTTCTTTTCAGCAGCGCTGCTTTCGCTGGCGATCCCAGTGGAGTCTGGACCTCAACATCAGGGTCAACCATCAAGCTCTGGGCGAATATGCAGCAGGTAATGGTCACCGTTACGACACCTCAGGGACAATCCTTTAAATACAACGGCTGGTGGACAAGATTCAGCGACAACTTTGCCTACCAGAACAATTCAGGCACCTTCTATGCATCTTTCGCCAATTCCAATCAAATCAATGTAAAAGATCCCAGCGGCAAGTGGTTCACCTGGACACGCGGTGTAAATAACAACTCAGCCCCTGTTCAACAGCAACCTTCGAACAGCGGCATTTCCGGGAACTGGCAATCGAGTTCCGGAAGCATGATACAGGTTTCCACTAATGGCAACCAGATTGTTGTCAACATCGTAGGAAGAGATGGCAAACGCTTCCAGGGCATTGGTCGCTGGCTGCAGTTTGGCCGCACTTTTGATTACTCGATCGCGGGATTCGCCGGCACGGCTCAATGTACCGTCGCTTCATCGCGACAGATCAATGTGCTTTATGGCGGGACCTGGACGACCTGGAGTCGTTGATTTTTGCTGACAGTGATTATTTAACGTTGCTGAGCAGCATATGAGTCTTGAAAATGCCGCTGCTGTTGAGGTCTTCGGGCACGTAAACCTTGAATGCGTCGTTTTTCATGTGGTCTTTGCTGATTTCGACGATGTACTGAGTAGCGACCTTATCATCCGTCTTGGAGATTACCCAGACCTGAATAGATGAAAAGTCGACCTTGTATTTCTTTCTCGGGTCGAGAGATTCTTCGCGCCAGGCAGTTTTGCGGTCCCACTTACGCATGGCAATGCCTTTGGCGAGAACAGGCTTGTTCGGGTGTTTGGCAAGCCATTTCGACTGAGCCATCTCGAGCAGTTGGGCTTTGTCGCCGCCCTGATAGGCGTTTTCGGGCATGGGTTCTGCAGCCAGTTGACTGTCGCCAGGAATAGCAGAGCCGGCGTCCTTCATTTTCTGTATGGCCTGCAGCTTTTTGTTGGCCTCGTCATCTGGTGAAGGTTTTGCAGTCTTTTCATTAACCTGCTGCTGCTTGACAGCAGCCCCTTTTTTCGCAGCCTCATCCTGAGCAGATGATTTCACAGCCATTTCCTTGATCTGCTGCTGTTTCTGGGCAGCAGCTTTCTTGGCTGCTTCAGCCTTGGCACTGGCAGGATCTGCCTGAGCTACGGAACAGGAACTCAACAGCAGAACAAAGACAAGTCGCAACAACATATGGTTACCCCCCTGAAATTTATCCGACAATGTCGGTCGTGACCCTTTTAGAATTGGTACAGCTGTTATTTTGTATTAATACCCAAACTACTACATAGGTTCGATCATGACAAGAAACTTTCTTCTGTACGCTTCGGCTGTAAAATGATACAAGCTGATCAACACAAATACACCCTCAGCAAACAGTCGATTGAATCGGTGCACAGATGCCAGAGGCAGCCGACCGATATCGCGCGCCATTTCCATGATGGAACAGCAAAGAAGCTTAGATAAATGACCGCCGCCCACCAGGTGTGAAGTTGATGAAAGCCGATACTGCAGCGATTCGGATCAAAAATGGGATCTGCCAGAAGATGATCGAGATCGATGAGCATAGTGCCCAGCATTATCAGACCCGCATTACGCCAATTTTCTCTCCAGAACAGCCGGGCAAAAACGAATGGCAACAAAAGATGACATGAATAATGGACTATATGCCTGAAAATACAAATATCCCATTCCATGCAATCCGTGCTTCCTTTCTGTTGGCAGTACCGGCGATGCCTGCCTGAATATCCGACATGTTCTCCTGCGGTCACTCCTTGTCTATTGTATTGCATTCGTGCCTGCAAAACCTTAAAATAATCTGCAGAGGCAGATGCTGATCAGAAAAACATCAGGGGCCAGGTCGATTGAAGGTTGACAAAATGAACGAAAAGTCATCAGCACATTCAAACATAAGCTCCTCACTCTGGCGAATCGTTACTTTGGCCGGAGCCCTGCTATGTGTGGCAACGCTGTTTGGATTTGCCGGACGGCAGTCATGGTTTCTTGACCTCTTTTCACATTTTCGCGTGCAGTATCTGGTCTTATTGACCTTATCTGGCATTGTTCTGCTGGCGGCCCGGCATCATAAAACGGCATCGATATTTCTGGTATTCGCTTTAATCAACCTGGTTCAGATTTCCCCGCTTTATTTAGAAGTTCAAAAGACACCACCTGCCAACTCTATGACGCTGAGAGTCGCACTTATCAATGTGAATACGAAGTTTGGCGATGCTGCTAAGGTCAGCGAATTTATTCGCAAAGCCGATCCGGACCTGCTGGTGCTCCAGGAAACCAGCTCAAAATGGTTAAAAGACCTTGCCTGGCTTCACACCCCCTACCCTCATTCGCTGGCCGAACCTAGAGATGATAATTTCGGCATAGCTGTTTTCAGTAAGCTTCCTTTTGCCAGAAGTGAAGTTGTTAATCTTCTTGAAAACGGCGTTCCATCGATTATTGCGGAAGTAACAACGCAGCATGGCGAACTGCATATACTTGCGACCCATCCGCTGCCGCCAGTCAACTACGAATACGCACGATGGCGCAACGCACAGCTCGAACAGCTTCCCAGATATGTTAACGCAACAAAACCGACATTGCTGATCGGAGATTTGAATCTCACCCCCTGGAGCAGCCACTTCAGAATGCTGTTACAGCAAACAGGTCTGCATGACAGCGCCAGGGGGTTCGGTGTTCAGCCATCATGGCCAAACAACAACCCTTTCTTGCGCATTCCGCTCGATCATGTTCTTCATTCGCCTGGCATCGTCGTGCTGCACCGGGAAATCGGCCCTGACGTAAAGTCCGATCATTTCCCGCTTATCGTCGATATCGCCGTTCCCCAGCAATTGGCCGCCACTGATTCATTGAGTAAGGTTGAGTTAGATATGAGCGGTCTCGATAAAGACGGCCTGCGCGGGCCTTCAGACGGCAAAGTTGCGGTATCTTATGAATTCTGCATTCCTGACAACGATGTCTGCCGGGCCGAGATCAAGGCCATCGACCAGACAGTTCAGTTCATGCCGGGTTCACGAGGCAGAATTGGCGCGGGCAAAGGCGAGTGCCTGTGCATCGGCTCGACCCATCAGGAAAATTTCAAGCAAGTTCTGCGTGCACTGTCAGAGAAAACCTACATTTCACGCATCATCGAATGCCACTTCGAGTAGATTGAGATCAGCACGCATCCTGAGAATTTCAGCATCTTCACGCGAATAGCCAAGATCAAGAAAAATGTTGCCGGTAGAGTCTTGAATATCGTTTTTCATAGTTTTGTAGTCACGCCCTGATTATTTATTTCAGATTCCACCTCACGATGGACACCCTTGCCTTTGGCTAACAGTTCCTGCTGCCAAGCCTGTAGCGGACTTGCACCGCCGAGTTATCGCCCATGCCGGGCGCACCAATGAAAAAGACCGCTGCTAAAAAGCAGCGGTCTTTGATAAAAGGCTACTAATATCTTGAGTTTCTGTCGCCTCTGTCGTTGCCACCACGATATCCACCGCGATCGCCGCCACTGCTGTTTCTTGGGCGTTCTTCTTTGGGGCGGGCCTCATTAACCTTAAGGTTGCGACCGT
>PGYA01000109.1 GCA_002839435.1 Candidatus Riflebacteria bacterium HGW-Riflebacteria-2
CGATGCACGTAATGCGAACCCAGCACCCAGGCAATTTTTTCGCGCGGCACACCAAGCTCTTCGACCGGAATCTCGGCCTGGTTTTCAATATGTCGAAAGCGGCGGGTCATGCGTGCATGTGGTGTCAGTTTCCACTGATCGTAGATATCAAGATGGCAGGCCTTGCACGATTCGGAACCGGCAAAGTTGCGATTGTCAAACGCCTTGGGGCTATGCAGACTGCCACTGAACACTTCGCTGCCGGGAGCGTGGCATTTGGCACAGAGCTGTCCCTCGTTATTAGGATGATTGAGTAGAAAAGTGCTGAAATCGTCTTTGATAGCCGGGCTTATCGCCAGCGGCGCCCAGGGCTCGGAAGCCAGCGCAGCCGCGTGCGGCGAATGACAGGTTATGCAGCTCATGTATTTGCCTTCTTCGAGCGGCAGATCCGTAGTGTTTTCGACCTTGATACCGGTCGGATGCAGCGTCATCACTTCCATTGAATGGCAATTGATGCACCATTGTCCAGCGCCGCGTTTGAGGCGCCGGTCTACCGGCTGGCCGACAGCTGTCCCTGTAGCAGAGGCTGTCTCGGGAGGCATGTAATGACAGACCATACAGCCTGCCTCTTCAGCCAGTTTCTGGTGATCTTTGCTGCGCGACTGCGCTGAAGCGGGCAGCGAAAAGCTCAGCAACAACAGAACCAGGCAGATAAAAGGCACAGGTGAAGCCCTGTTGATAAATTTATCAGTTGTTTTCATTACCAATTTCTATTTCGTTGAGAATGCCATCGATCTGAGCAACGATCTGCGCTGAGCTGAGGTTGTCCTGAGCAATCGAAGTCTTCAGTTTGCGCAATCTGACAAAGCGCTGCCTGAATTTGTCCTGCAGTTCGTTGACAGCCTCACACAGCACCTGCCCCTCATCGCCTTCGCGCAGGCGCAGTGATGACTGCTCCAGTTTTCCCGAAGAAAGACGGCGTAGATGGCCGGCGACCTTGAACATCGGGCCAATAAGGCGATGCGAAATAAACACAGTAACTATCAACAGAAACACGGTTATCAGCAAAAAACTCAGGCTGTTGGTGACAATTATGGCTGGTTTAAGGATTTCCCAGGTCGAGCGCAGACGGTTGTGCGCTGAAAGAAAGCCTTCCTGAATGTTTTTGCTGGTAATCTGATAGAGAAAAAAGCCGTGCAGAATCGACCCGACGAACACCACCAGCGACATGAATGCCACCAGTCGGATCTGGTAAGACGGCAATATCAGATAGTGCTTTCTCGTTTGCTTGTCCATCACGAACTCCCTTATTGACTTGAATCTGCAGCGCCGGGCCGGCCCAGAGTCTGGCAGCGTGCCTGCAGCACAGGATTTACCCAGTAATCTACCGAATTTCGCAACTCAACTATATACTTCATCAGGCGGCGCCGACGCAACTCCCGCAGCTGCAGTTCGCGCTCAGCCTTTTCCTGCTGCGCTGGATCGATCTTCGGCCGCGACACCACCCAAAAGAAGTGTATGCCCGCCTCATCTTCAAACCCGCGAACGATACTGTCATCAGCTGTTTCCAGCAACTTTTCGAATACGCCGGCAGGGAAGTCGCCAGCCGACTTCCAGCCAATATCGCCTCCGACGCCGTGATAGAGAGAACGGCTCCAGCTGGCGTTGAGATCGGCAAAAGCAACGCCTTCTGCCCGTTCGGCCAGCAGCTGCTGCGCCTCTTCTTCTCCGGCAACCAATATTGTTTTCAGGTGCAACCGCTGCTCTGGCACCGGAACATTAACCTTGATCTCAGTCAGTTCAGCCGGATGAAAGTCCGCCTCAGCGACTTCGCGACGGGCAGCGGCAGCGAGCTCTTCTATCAGAAATACCGCGCGCGCAAGGGTTTCCTTGTCATCGCTTCGAGCAGAAGCCTGGTCAAAAACCGCGACTTTTCTGATAAAATCCTGGCGACGATCGAGGCCCAGGCGGCGGCCACCCTCGGCATAGAGCAAAGTATCGAAGAATTCTGAGGCAAAGGCAGCAGCGTCAAGCTTTTTTGCCTGTATTCCAGAGATTGCCTGAATCTGATTAAGCTCTGAGAGTGTAATCGTGGTCTGACCGACCTTCATGGCGAGGTCTTTGCGACCAAGCAGATAATCGAAATCAACATTCAAAAAAACCAACATCAACAGAAATGTCAGACCCAGCAAAAAACCAATCACAGAAAAAATCATGCGCTTGGAAACCAGAATCATATGATGATCGTCAAGCAGAGTAATCTTTTCTAACATGTCAGTGCCCCTCACAACTGCTGGCAGCAGAAGCCGTCGGCTTTGCCATTTCAGCAAAACTGGCAAAAAACCTGTCGATATCAAGCGGCCCCTGGCTGGCCCAGGCCACTTCGCCAGCGGGATTCACGATAAAAACCGAAGGAGTCATTACTACCCCCCATTTATCGGCTACTTCATAAGAATCCGAAGCGACACGCTCCATTAATACTGTATGCTTGAGGTCGCGCAACCGGCAGAAATTTATCAGCGCCTTCTGCATGCGGGCAGTGTCGAGCGACACAAAAAACACTTCTGGCCCGGTTTCGCCAAGATCTGCCAGACGAGCCTGCACCGTTGGCATTTCTTCGATGCATGAATGGCAGAACAGCGACCAGAAAAACACCAGGTTCCAGACTCCTGCCACTGGGAATTCATGTTCGGCATCGTCGATAGCAGTGAGTGAGCTGACCGGTGCCGCCTGGCCAGGAGCCAGCAGTTTGCCTACACCTGCATTTTCAGTAGCCGGTAAAATCACAGGGAAGCTCAAAACCAGCAGAAGTGCGAACAGCGACAACTGGCGACTTCGGCGCAAACCAGCCATAATCATAACAACTCGCTTAAAGATTTGATTTGATGGCAAGTTCAATCTCCTTTTCATTTTCTGGCGCATAACCGAGGTGGTCATAAAGCACCTTGCCCTGGCGATTCACCAGAACGGTTCGCGGCAGAACGGTTATATTATAGGTTTTGATCAAGGTGCTCTGCTCATCGATCGCGAGCATATAAGGAATCTGCTGCGGATATTTTTTGAGAAAGCGCTGAATCTTAGCAGCTGGATAGCCGGGCGGGTGAATTCCGATGATCGTCATATTGTTTTTGAGTTCTTCGTGAAGCTTTATTATAAAAGGGATTTCTTCGATGCAGGTTCCGCAGGTCACCGACCAAAAGACCAGCAGCAGCGGTTTTTCGACAAACTGCCCGGCCAGTCTGAATTTCTGCCCTGATAAATTCGCCAGGGTGACACCTTCGAGAGATGACAGGCTGCCCGGCTCAGAGTCGGGTATAAAAAGATAAATCAGCGGAAAGCTGAATATCGCCAGCAGCAGCAATATCATCTGATTACGGTTCATCACCTGCCACTATACAGCAAACCGCCGCAAAAATTAACAACTTTTTGGCTCAACCAGACTGATTGCATTGAGCTCATGGATTCTGCGACTATGCGCATAATGAAAGAGGGGATTGTCGAATGGCAGGGGAGTTGCTGAATGGCGAAGGTTGCTATTCCCAGGCGACGATGGTGCCGGCAAATTCGTCGCCCCAACGGCGGTTTCTCTCGCCGCTGTAGATGCGGTATATTTCGTAGCCGTTGGCTGCGAAGGTTATTACCATGAGTGGTAACACGATCATAA
>PGYA01000054.1:0-16937 GCA_002839435.1 Candidatus Riflebacteria bacterium HGW-Riflebacteria-2
GTGGCTTTTCGCTGCGAACCTCGCAAAGCTGCAACTCTCCCCAAAAATCAGTGAAATCGGCGAAATCTGCGGATGTATGCTGCCTTCGCCCTGTCATGCTGCGCGGAGCGAAGCGGAGTCGCAGAATCCATGTCTTTGGTGACTCTCTGGATCCTGCGACTCCGCGCAGGATGACAGTTTGCTAAAGTGCTACAACGTTTTTTGCTGCAAACGCAAAATATTTATTGCAAATCGACCGATCTGTTTGCTACAATGCAGCAAACAGATTGATGTAACTGTGCAGGAGTAAAGATCATGGATTGGACCGCGCTTTTTTCGAATATGGACATCAACAGCCTTGTACCAGAGTGCTATGCGAAGTGGCGACCCTTTGTTAAGGGTGGCCTGGCCTGGTTTCTCGGAGAACTCAGCGAAACCCGGCAGCAGGAAATTCTGGCTGACCAGCTGGCACTCGGCCCTTTTGCTAAGGCGCCGGACCGACTCGAGGCGGTTTTGCGACGGTGCCCTACCCTGCACAAGCTTGGCCAGATACTGGCGCGTGATAAAAGGTTGTCGCCGGAACTCCGGCAAAGCCTGCAGCGGCTTGAATCTCTGCCGCCACGCATGAATCTTGACCAGATCAAAGCCGTTCTAAGACGCGAAAAAATCGATCTCAGCGGTATTACTCTTGGCGACAAACCTATTGCCGAAGCGAGTGTTGCGGTGATCATGCCGTTCACTTTCAACGATGCTGCAGGGCGGCAAATCGATGGTGTTTTCAAAATAGTCAGACCGGAAGCAGAAAAAGCCCTCGAAAAAGAACTTGAACTCTGGCCCGATCTTGGCCAGGAGCTCGAACGCATCTGCAACGAATTGAACCTGCCAAAACTCGAGTTTGCCGGACCATTATCAGAAGCCGCACTGCTGGTGGCTGACGAGATAAGACTCGACCGCGAACAGATACATATGCGACGCGCAACCGAGCTTTATCGTGACATACCGGAAGTGGCGATTCCTGAGCTGCTGCCCTGGTGCACATCGCGGGTGACGGCGATGACTCTGGTAAAAGGCAAACCCCTGGCAGAAGCGCTGTCCGACGCAGGTTCAGACAAAATGCAACGCATCAGAATTGCCGAAAAGCTCATCGACGGGCTGATTGCGCGCCCGTTCTGGATGTCGGAAACCTGGGCGATATTTCATGGCGACCCGCACGGCGGCAATATTTTTTATGACGAAAACGGCAAAATTGTGCCGCTCGACTGGAGTCTGGCCGTCGAATTGCCCAAACATGACCGGGTTGCCATTATTCAACTGCTGATGGGCGGTCTGCGCATGGACGAAACTGCCATATTCAGAGCACTTTCAGAACTCGGTATTTCATCGAACGACGAAAAACTCAAAGCCAGCTCTCAATGGGCCGTTGCTGCGATCAGAAAAGGCAAATTTCCCGGTTTCGACTGGTGCCTGTCGGTATTCGATCACGCGGTAGAATTCGGCGGTCTGCGGTTGCGCGCAGAATTTGCGCTGTTCCGCAAAGCCCTCTTCGCACTGCTGGCGCTGGTCGAAGATGTTGCGCCAAAAGCCAGCACCGATGCAGTCGTTGTCGGCTCCGGCCTGGTGCGACTGGCCAGCGAATGGCCTTCGCGCGCCTTTGCTAATCCGTTCACGCGCAACTGGAGCACACATGTATCGACAGCTGAACTGATGAAACTGTGCACTGACATGCCATTGTCGGCCAGCCGATTCTGGTTCGGCTGCTGGTCTGACGTGCTCGACCGCTCTGATGAGCGCGAAAAAATCAGTCGCGGGGCGGAGTCGGAATGTTCTTGATGATGCCTTTTGGCATCTTGACCTTGTTGACGGTTTGCATCAGCTTGATGCGGCCCTCGGTTACGGGTGCCACACTGCCCTCTGATTTGATAAAGCTCATAAAAATGTCGCCGGTCATTTTGCCAGTCGATTCAGACTCGACGGCTTCAGTGAAGCCGATCAGACCATCGCCGCCAGCGGCGAGAAAATCAGTGGTGCATACTGTATAAAGCTCGTCATCGATGAGTTCTTTGCCGTTGAGTGTGACTGAGAGTTCGCCCTGCGAATAATCGACGAGCATTCCGCGTGAAACCTGCAGAAAACCGCCAAAACCGCCGGACTGCGAAATTCCTTCAGCGACCCGGGCAAAGATTTTTTTGAGCGAAGCGCCGGTCAGCTTGATTTTGACCAGATAATTATCGAAAGGCAGCACATTGAGGCAATCGCCAACCGTAATTGTGCCGGTAGCGATCGAACTGCGAATGCCGCCGCCATTGACCAGAGCCATATCAGCTGCGGCAAAATCAGCAAAACAATCGGTAACGAGATTCCCGAGATTTGTTTCGATTTTTCTGATGTAGTCACGTTCGCCGTTGAGAAAAACCTGGGCAGTGCCAAGCACAGTGCTGACCTTGTCTTCAACCTGCTGCCAGAGTTTGAGAACAGACTGCGCCATGTTGGCGTCTTCGGGTTTTTCGCTGTTCATGGCGACCAGACCGGCAGAGAGGACTTCCACCCGGCGGGCAGAATTGCGATACAGGGCGATGTCGTAACGGGTAACATACTGGCCCCATTCGCCTGGTTGCGACATGAAGCGGTGCCCATGCTCGCCGTTGACGACGGCCGGCGGATCGATAGCAAGGTGGGTGTGGCCACCGAGTATGCCGTCGATTTCGGGAAATTCTTCGAACAGTTTGAGTTCACTATCCCAGCCAAGATGTGAGAGAACAAGAATCATGTCGGGCTTCTGCGCCTTGATTTCGGGCAGATATTGACGCAGCGAATCCGCGGCATTGCGCACATCGAAATCATTTACGAAAAGCGGCTGCACTATTTCCTTGAGATTCTCGGGAGTAAAACCAATGATCGCAATTTTCAGCGGATTGGCGGCGGGGCCGGCGTTAACAATGGTATATGGCTTGATTCTCGCCTGCAGCTGCGGTATCTTTTTGAAAACGATATTGGCAGCCAGAATCGGAAACTTTGCGTAGTTGATAGCTTCGGCGAGGGCTTCCTGACCGTTGTCGAATTCGTGATTGCCGAGGGTCATCGCGGCATAACCGGTGTCGTTCATGAATTCGATATCGGGAATACCCTGAAAAAATCGGTAAAAATAAGTGCCCTGAAAGATATCGCCGGAAGAAAGCATCAGCACTTCGCGGCCCTGCGCTTCGAGAGAATCTTTATAGGCCTTGACTCTTGCATAGCCGCCAACATTGTTGCCGGTCGGGCCATCGAACGCCATCAGGTGCGCATGAACGTCTGAGGTGTGAAGAATGCTGAATTCGACAACCTCGAAAGGTTCCGGTGAAAAGGCCAGCAGACTATAAGGAATGACTAAAAGCAGAAACACAAGCCGCAATATTTTATTCATTCAATGCACGCGCTTTCTTAGAGTGTGTATAGAGAGATTCTACTTATCAAATCCCCACCCCGCAATACCTGCGAGCAAAATAATACGCTGTCCAACCAGAAAAGTTTTTCAGAAGGCTTAACTTTTTATCCATTCTGCAATTGAAATCTTGTTTGTTTCTATATTCGGGCTTTCGGCGGGATCCCAACGCTTCAACTCTCGCCAGACGAAGATTGATAGCTAAAAGCGATGGATTTGCGTCAACACTGCCTGACTCAAAGTTTACGCTTTTGGGATGCCCGCCTGCGCCCTAATTCAGGAAAACACAATGAGTAAGTTCCTAAATGCAAGATGCACTGCAAGTTTGGAAGAAACAGCTGGATTTCGACTATATTCGGGCTTTCGGCGGGGGTTACTTTTTCTCGGCTTCGGTGATTTTGAAGGTGCGGGAAAGCTGGTCGCGAAAGCTTTTAAATTCTTCTGAGTTGTTGCCGTTGTCTAGCGTATCCTGAATGATCAGCAGCAATGAGCCGCTCTTCATGGCGAATGAGTAGATTTCCTGGGCGATAGTGCCCTCGCCGATGGTCGTTATAACGCGTGAACCGGGAGTTTTGTTGCCATTGAACACCATCTCGCAGGTACCCAACCTGGAATTTCCCTCGCCAAAACTTGGTACCAGCTGCTCAGCCATAGTTCTGTGATCCATTTCAACCGGGTAACGCTGCACCATGAGCACGGTTTTATTGCCGGAAAGGCTCCAGAGCTTAACCTCTGGTTCTCCCAGATCAGCCTCAAAAGTAAAATAGCGGGGATAACTGAGTTCGATATCACCGTAGACAAAATGTTTTTCTGGGTTTACGACAAGACGGGTCCTGGCCTTGCCGGCGTTTTCGGGCAGTTCGACGTCGCGATCGGTAAACAGCGCAATCTCCTGATCGTTGAGCACAAGCCGATAGGTATCAGATGGTTCGACGCTCTCGTCAGCTCCGGCCTGTGCATTTACGCCAGCCGGAAGCAAAAAAGCAATTACCAGAGAAATCAGACACAGATTCCAGAATTTTAGCATTTGCCACTCCGTTCGTTAATTATTTATCGAGAAGGCGGTCAAAGAGTTCAATATTGCTTTGCAGCATACCACCAGACATAAGATCATGCATGGCAGCGCGATAGTTATCGGCTGTAAGGCTCGATACCAGGCGGTTCTTGCAGACTTCGGCGAGCAAAGCGATATTCTGCATGCGCGGGTCGGGCAAGTCGGCATGATGCACAGCATACAGTTTAAATGAGCCCTTGCGGCAGTATTCTTCAAGCTGTTCTGCCTTGATTTCGGCGGCTTTCTTGAGCCGCACCGGAAGAGGCTGCCAGGAGGTGTCATAATATACAAGTGTGCCCCCGCTGCCAAGATAGTCGGCGGCGGCACGCAGCGCTTCATGGCGTTCGAGCGAAATCACGAGATTGGCAGAATGCTTCGAGACGAGTGGCGAATGAATGTTGTCGCCGATTCGAATGTGTGAAGACACAATTCCGCCGCGCTGCGCCAGACCATGCGTATCGACGCCGAGAGCGTTCAGCCCGGCATGGTCGGCGGCACGCAGCATAATTTCACTGATCAGTCCAATTCCCTGCCCGCCAACGCCGGCGAGATAGATATTGAAAGTATTCATGACTTGTCCTCCTTCTGGCGGGCTTCGGGGCGATTTATCGCTTTGGCCGGGCATGTCTGCAAACAGGACCCGTCGCCGATACAAAGATCGGGGTTTACATCGATCGTGCCGTCTTCATGCATTACAAAAGTCGGACAGGCAAACTCGCTGACGCAGGCGTGCGTCTGATTGCAGGTCTGCTGGTTGATGCTCACCTTTTTCGCCTGGAAGTTTTCCTTGCGACGCTGTTCGCGCATCAGTTTGAGCATGCAGGGATGCCGCGCAATAACGACGGCAAAGCCTTCGACGGTGACAGCTTCCCGCACCATATCCGTCAGTTTCTGCTGTTGATAAGTATCTACTTCGTAAATGTGCTTTACTCCGAGACCCTCGAGCACCCTGCGCACCGGAATGCTCTCGGTCACCTGGTTAAAGTTGCGACCGCTGGCGGCGTGGTCCTGATGGCCGGTCATGGCGGTGGTTCCGTTTTCCATGACGATCAGCGTGATGTTGTGGCGATTGAACAGGGCATTTACAATACCTGGAATACCGGCATGAAAGAAGGTTGAATCGCCGAGAAAGCAGACGACCCGACGACTATCGTTGAACAGTGACATACCAGCGGCAATGCCAGTCGATGCGCCCATGCACATCAGCAGTTGCCCCATTTCGTAGGGCGGCATGAAGCCGAGAGTATGGCAGCCAATATCAGCGACTTTAATATCTTCGGGTTTTAGAGCCTGCCTGATCGCATGAAAAGCGCTGCGATGACCGCATCCCGGGCACATCTGAGCCGGCCGCGGCGGCACCGCGACGCTGAAATCTGGCGCGGCTGCGGGCGGAGCTACCATTTCCGGCCAGACAGCAGTCAGCCGGCCGCTGACCTTGTCGGCAGTATATTCGCCGATCCAGGATTCAGCGTCGCTTTTGCCGTGAATTTTGACGCTGATCTGGCGATCGAAAGCGAGACGCTTGATATCGCCTTCGATGATATCGTCGAGTTCTTCGAGAATAAAAACCTCGGCGTGATGGCGGAGAAACTCGACAATCAGCTCGGCAGGAAGTGGGTAAACCAGGCCGAGCTTGAGGATGTCAGGTTTTTCGCTGGCGCCGCCGAGCGCATCGAGCAGCGAGAGATAAGGCAGGCCGAAAGTAATGATACCACGCTGGGGGTTTTTGTTGTTAACCTGCGTGTGACAGCCCTGCTTTTCGCTGAGCTCTGCGACCTGACGCAGGTTCGCAAGCGCGCGGCGTTTCATTGGAAAAACCAGGCTGGTAAGCGGCATGTAAGGCCCATTGGCGACGTCGAAACGCGGCGTCTTGTCAAACGTGGCAGGGCTCCAGGCGGCAAACGACACCTTCTGCTTGGCGTGGCAGACGTGCGTAGTAAGCCGAAGAATGACTGGCATATGCAGCTGCTGCGAGAGTTTTGCCGCAGCCTTGTAGAATTCATAGACTTCCTGCGGGTTCGCTGGCTCGAAAATCGGCGTATAGCTGAGACGCGCGAGGTGGCGATTATCCTGCTCATTCTGCGACGAATTAGCACCCGGATCATCGCCAAGAATGACGACCATGCCGCCGGTCAGGTTCATCAGGCTGAGCTGCACAAAGGTGTCAGCCGCAACGTTGAGACCGACGCTCTTGAAAAAAACCGTCGCCAGGTGACCGTTGACCGCCGCGCCATAAGCGACTTCAGTCGCGACCTTCTCGTTGGTTGAAAACTCGAAATAAAACGGCCGGTCTTCCGGCTTTATACCGGCTATCGCGCCGGCGATCTCGGGCGTCGGCGAGCCCGGGTATGAGGTTACAACCCTGGTTCCGGCCTCGATCATTGCCCTGACCACAGCGGTGTTACCCATCACGATCTCGCTGAACGCATCGGGGTTCAGCAGCATCTTGGCAAAACTTTTCATAAAAATCTCCAGATCCCAGAATAACTCAATTTTACCGCACTTCTCCCATCATTACCAGAAAATGCCTTTTGGCCGCAATTCCCGGTGAGAAGCCAGACACAGATACTGCGACTGCGCGCAGCAAGAAAATTGCACAATTTCCGGTGTGACCGATAATTGCTGCTTTGGCCTGTGGTTAATATTTTTCGGGGCGAAAACTGAGGGTATGTATTATAATTGATATCAGCAAGATCAATTGAATGAGGGAAAAGCCTTGCCGGAACCTGACAGTTTTGCGGTAATACTTGAGCATCTCGGCTCTCTGATCAGCAACGAAGGCGAATATTTTTCGCATCAGACAGCATTGTTTCTGCTTGGTCTGGCGCCAGAACCGCCGACTACGCTGACGATCGTCTCTGACCATCGCCGGCGCAACCGCACTATCAATGGCTTTGAGCTGGTTTTCGTCTACCATGGCAAAACAACTGCTTCGTATATACAGACGATACTTTTCAGAGGCTATCGTCTCCAGGTCTCAACCGTAGAAAAAACGCTGATCGACCTGACCAAAGACACAGTCTACGCGCCGCCAACCAGTGAAGTGGGCAGTCTTTTCTGCCGGGTTTCTTACAATACCCGACTTCTACTCAACATCGCCCGGCAGACTTCAGACAGTGTGATCAAGCGGGTTTCGCTATATCTTGCCTGGAGCGGGCGGGCGGCCTATCACGAGTTGCCGTTCAAACTATTCAAACGCACACCGATAAAGCTCGACCCGCGCGAAACCGAGAAGCTCACATGGAACGGGCTGTTTTTCACGCGATTTCCGCTGGCGCTGCTGCTGCAGCCACCTGATGCGCCGCCAGCTGACGTTGACAACACCACCCGCCTGTGGATGGAATTGCGCAGCCTGCCGGAACTCTGTGAAAAACAGGTGCAGGCGAACATGATATTCATCCGTGAAACACCAGAACCCAGAATCAATGCAATTATCGAAAACTATTTCATAGAAATCTTCCGCAATCTTGATGGTGACAAGCTCTACTGGCTGCTGGCCAACACTCTCAGCGCCCGCGAAGACCTCGAATTTCCGCCGCTGGTACCGAGGCTTCTGCTCAGTTTTATTGCTAACCGCACCGACGTATTGAACCTGCGCGCCGATGAAATCTCTGACTGGGTAACCCGCAATCTCTTATCACCAGATATAGAGCTAGCCGGAGCTGCTATTTATTTCGGAACCCTGATCGGGTTTGAGGAAGAAGTCGTAGAGCGCTTCACCCAGCTCAGCTCACGCTTTTTCTACGCTGGTAAATTCAGCCTTATCAACTTTTTTGCTGAAAATTTTCTCAACCGCAACATGACTTTTGCCCACAATGTCTACCTGGATATTTCCAAGACTTTTTCGGCGCAGGAACGCTACGATGAGGCTCTGCAACTGCTTGAAGAAGCCAAAACCCGATATGAAGACCAGCCCGGCAGCCGGCTGGGACACCTGTTCTACGCGTCAGCGCTGGTGCTTAAGCGGCTTGGCCGAGTAGACGAAGCCATGACCGAGCTGTTTCTCGCGCGCGAAAGCTTTATCATAGACGACGACAACGAATCTCTGGCCCGCGCCGAGAATGCTCTCGGCAACATCTACTTTTCGCGCGGGCGGCCGCAATCAGCGCGGGCGCACTATCTCGCCGGTCTGCAGCATGCCCGGCAAAGCGGGAGTGAGCAACTTCTCGCCTCATTTCTTACCAATATCGGACTGGTTGAATACGATCTTGGCAATTTCAGCAAGGCCCGCGCCCAGCTGAGCCGCGCTTACAATCTCAACCGTCAGCAGGAAAACCTGTGGAACGCCTCAGTTACCGGAATGGGCCTCGGCAAAATCTTTCTGAAAATGGGGCAGTTTTTCAAGGCAATGAAGATTTTCCGCGAAGTACTGACAATTCGCGAAAAAAAGCAGAATCTCAGCGGCATGTACGAGATTTTTTCGCTGCTGGCATGGATTTGCGAAATTCTTGGCAAACAGGCTGCCGCCGAGACTTACTGGCATCAGGCATCTACGCTGCTGGCATCTACCAGCCTCGAAGCTCGCGCCTGTTACGTTGGAGAATCATTGCAGGCGATGAATCACATTTTCAACATGCGACTTATCGAAGCAGAAAATCACTATCAGCAGATGATCTGCCGCGCTGTCAGCAAAAATGCTTCACCGGTGCAGATTGGCGACTGCCATTTCGGACTGGCGGCAGCACAACTTTTTCAGGAGCACATCAATGAGGGTTGTGCATCACTCAAAATTTCGCAGCAATATCTTGGAAGCGGCCATTCGCGGGCACAGCGCCAGCAGATAGACCTTCTCGCGGCGCTCTACTTCCCGGAGAAGTTTCCCGACCTCAAACTGGAAGACCTGATTCAGCAATATATTGTTTCGGGTAGTTATGACCCATTCTGGGGACACATAGCAGCACGGCTGCAAAATTGCGGCAAAGCAGCAGGCCTTGATTACCTGGAGTATCACATCAGCAAGACGCCGCCTTCTACTCTCAAGCAGCTTATTTCACGCATAGCCGGACTCAAGGATCTGGTAGAGAAAATGCAGACAGAGCACAATCGGGCCGGGGAGTTTTTCACCCTGATTGCGAGCAACGAGACGGCAACCATGCACCATGATGAGTACATAAACTGGCAAAAGAACTACCCGGCCGATCACCTGATTTTCGACGCGCCGGCCGGTCTTCTAGTCTATGGCGGCAGCCGACTGCACATCAAGATCGGTTCGATACCGCACAATCTTCTACTGCAGCTTTTCATTGCGCAACCGCATGCAGTCGAAGCAGAAGGACTTTATCGCTCGGCCTGGGGCTCAGTTTTTGACCCCGAATACGACCAGGGCGCTTTTAAAACTACGGTGCAACGCGTAAAACAGTTACTGCAAAGTATTTGTCCTTCAGCGCGCATAGTAAGACGAAAAAGCAGACAGAGTATAAGAGCGGTAAAATTATCAATAGCCGTACCCTGGATTCTGATCTTCAAGTAACCCCTGCATATTTTATGTTGCATGAATCAGAACAGAGACCTCAAACCCTTAACCAGAGCCGACAATTTACCGAAGCTTTTGTACCCTTTTCTACCATTGCAGCCTGCCGACAGGTATGGTTATACTATATTCGAAAGCCTGTGGCTATGCCAATAAGTATATGAGGAGAAAAGAGTATGAGATTTCACAGACTTATGTTGGTTCTGGCGGTGTTTGCCGCTGTGTTTATCGGTCAGGCCGGAGCATTTGATGGAGTAGCGGCCGATCATCCCCTTTTTACAACCCAGCAGCGCATTTTTGCTGCAATCGGTGAATACTGGCAAATCCAGGAACTTTATATAAGATACGTCCAGGATCAGAGCGAAGAAAATGAAGCGAACTGGAACAATGCCATCAAAAAACACACCAGCACTTCGAAATCAATCGGCAAGGCTCTTGCTGAATCGATAAAAAAGGCTAATCCCAGCTTTGAGCAGATAGAGCTGATCAGCGACATATACCGCTCACTGCCGATTGGCGCCAGAGATGCATTGTATCCGACGCTTGGCGCCCTGAAGTTTGAAATTATCCACGGCGGCAACAGCTTCATGACCGAAGAACAGTTCCGCGAATATTTCCCGGGCTACGGCTACTCAGAACCAGGCTTCAAGTATCGCAAAGGTCGCGAACTCGATCGCGAATACAAGGGTGTTACCTGGCAGTATGAAGAACAAACGATCTCAACAACTCTCAATGTCAGCCTGGTCATCAATATCGACCTGCTGGATATCCTCAAGGGCCTGGTCACCGGCGGCGCCATCAAAAATCTGAGGGTATCTGATCCTTACCAGATGAACGTCAGCGGCCAGCCGATGATCGTTGTTAACGTTTCCTTCCAGCGCATCAAGGCTATTACCACCAAGATCAATCGCAAGTTTGAAATCAACAAGGTCTGGTTTGAACTGCATCGCACCAAATCAAGCAGCTGGTCAGAACCAGTCTGGGAACTCTGCGGCAAGACCTACGAAATCCTGCAGGAGCCTACAGGCGAAGACGTCGTAACCTCGATCGAAGCAAATTGATAGACTAACCAAAACATAAAAAAACAGCCTCGTGTCTACGAGGCTGTTTTTTTATGTGCGCAAGAGCGATTGCAAGAGCGATTGCAAGAGCGATTGCAAGAGCGATTGCAAGAGCGATTACGAGAACGATTACGAGCACAAGAACGATCAGGACACGAGACAACAAAAAACGCAGGGGTTCAACAGGTTGAACCCCTACGCGGTATTAGAACAGATTCAGGATTTTATCAGGAATTTACGCTGTGGTGCTTTCGTCAACGATGCGGTCACCGCCCTGTTTCTGAGCCAGAACCAGCAGTCGCTCGGCGGTTTCTATAAACTGACCGATATTCATGGTCAGTTTGAATTCTACGATAGCAAGGCTAACGGTGACTTTTTCTTCCTGGTCGAGATGTCTTACCGAGAGAGAACGAATGGTCTCGACGATCTTGCCGGCAGCGATGTGACTGCCTTCATTGGCGGTATCGGGAAGAATGATAGCAAACTTGTCGCCTTCGTAGCGGCACGGCAGGTCATTGAAACGGATCACACGCTTGACCGCTGAACCGACTTTTACCATCACCGCGTCTTTAAACGCGGCGCCATGCCTCTGCAGCAGGCCTTCCAGATTATCGACACAGGCCATGATCACTGACAGCGGCGACTTGACGCGGCGCAGACGTGAGATTTCCTGTGACAGGCGCACCTTGAAGTAATGATTGGTATAGAGACGGGTCATACCATCGGTAATACCACGCTTGTAGAGGTTGGCGTTCTTGATAGCTATGCCAAGCTGGCTGCACAAGAGCTGAGCCAGTTCAAAATCACGATCGGTAAGCTTGTCTTCTTCTTTGTCGGTCAGGTTGACCAGGCCGAGAACTTCGTCCTGGACAATGATCGGGATCACGATAAAGGAATTGGTCGCGTAGCTTTTTGAGCGCATGAAATTGAAGCGCTCTTCACACTTGGTGTCGGCAACGAAAACCGGAGCCATTTTCTCGACGACATATTGAGAAACCGGTGACGACCAGAGATCGAGCGTAGATGGAAGCCCACGACTGTTCGGGCAGATGTTGAAGCGATTTTCGGTCGGATCAAAAATGCACATCGAGAATTTCTGAATGCCCATGATACTGCGGAAAATACCTTCGACGGTAAAAGGCAGATTCTCAATTTCGAGCTCGGAAGAAATCGTCTGGCTGGCTTCGCGTACGGCATCGAGTTCGTTGATGCGTCGGTCAAGGCTCTCGTTGGCGTCGCGCAGGTTCTGCATCAGGCGGAAAGTGTTGATTGCCGACGAGATATTGCGAGAAATTGTGGTGAGAAGTTCTTTATCAAGGGTTTCTTCATCTTCCTTGCGGAAGCGGGCTCCGAGCACGAGCAGGCCCTGATGCTGGTTATCAGTACGCAGCACATAAATATGCTCGATTTCGCCCTCTTTAAAATTTTCTTTGAAAGCGCTGATTTCGCTCCTGACCAGTTCTGTCACCTCGCCGTCATCTTTGAGTGCAAACTTTTCGAAAGTTTTTGAACTGATCTTGACTTGAGGGAGACGGGCATTAGCGCGCAGTTTAATATCAACAAAGCATTCGAGGCTTTCGTTGTCATTTTCAAACGTATAGATGGCGCCGCGTGAGACGCCCATGGTGCCGAGCAGAATGCGCAGCATCGAGCGCAGACCGGCCTGCAGATTTTTGCTCTGGCAGAGGAAAGAGCTCAAATCGATGAAACTGCCAAGAATGTATTTGAGTCGCTCGACGCGTTTGTGCTCGCGCAGAGTATCGACTTCGGCGGCGGTTTCGGCGGAAACACGCTTTTTTACTAGCTGAATAAGAGTGCCGGACGGAGGAAACGAGGTGATTTCAGCACCATCCATGAGTTTTTCCATGAGCATCAGCCCCCAGCCGCGTTTGTGCGCAGATTTGAGCTTTTTGCGGATATCAGGCTTTTCGACGACGGTCGGGTCGAAACCCTTGCCAAAATCGCGAATCTGAATCTGAATCATGTCGTCTGCATAAGAAAGCGCTACGTGAATATCCCTTTTGCTGCCGTCAGGAATATCTTTGGGCGCGTGTTCCTTTGCGTTGATGAGCCCCTCGATGAAGGCAAGCCGCATTTCATCAATGGTCTCGGAAGCAAACCCGCACTTTTTTGCAAAAGTATCGAGGTATTCACAGGCTTCGAGCTCGGAATCCTTTTCGTTAGCCAATTTAAAAAACAGGTGGGATACCATCGACGGCAAAGAGAGCCTCCTTAAGCTACCTCTAGACGGCAAGAGGAATTCACACGATATAACATTCTATTCACTACTCAGACCAGTGTCAAGAATGTTTTACTTTTAACGACGATAAGATCGACCTTTTTTGTTCTTCGATTAATGATTTTAGCAAATGCGCCGATAGGGGCAGTGTGCAGACCAGTTTTACAGGAGGGGAAACATGGATGACGTGCCGATTGTAACAGCAAACCCTGTAAACTTAATCATCAAGAAACAGGAAAAAGCACCCAAACCGACAAGAAAAGACCGCATTAAAGAAAGCCTCAAAAATTTCTTCATGATGCTGCCACTTGCCCTGGTAGTAATGCTGCAGTTCTTTTTTCTTGGAAAAAGTTTCGGGAGCTTCTCGACTTTTCCGCTTACCACCTACTCGACCTACGTGATGCTCGGTTCGATTCTGCTTGTATTATTGTTTTCGCAGATGCTGATGCGCTCGATGATCTATTCGACGCTGGCCGGCACCGCTCTGGTCATGGGGATATTTTCCGCCTGGTTTGGCGATTTTTATACGCCACTGGCCGAAAATTTTCGCAGCATCGGACTAATTGTCAAATCAGCCTGGACCCGCAAGGATGTTCCATTCAATCTGCTGGTTACGGGAAGCATGACCGCGATTATCGCAGGCGTAACCTTTGCGCAGTTCTTTTTATCGCTCATCGTCAAGTCATTTTTCGAAATTCTCTTCGGCAAAGAATGGGGTGACGGCAGAGTGGCAGGCTTTTGCGGCGCAATTGCCCTGCTGATCGGCATTCATCTGGGCTTTTACTCATATGCCTCGATGTCGTCAGCCACCTCTGAAAAGATGGTCTGGACCAGGCACAGCTTCTACGAGCCGGTCGAAAAATTCGTGACCCGCACGCCCGGCAGGTACATTCTCGGTGCCGACAATCTGTGGGTTGAACGCGAAAATGAAATTGCAGCGCTCGATCTCAAAACCGGCAAAGTCATCAACAGTCAGAAATTCAGTCCGGCCGTCGTCCACAAGGGAGTTCAGCGCGGCATTATGCCGGTTTTCTGCGACAAAGAAGGTCTTACCGGCTTTAGCAGCGATATGAGCATGAACGTCTGGAAGACCCCTTATCCCGCCAGCTTCCCAGACCTTGTAGTCAGCGAAGACAATAAAGCACTTTTCAATAATATACCTTTGACGACAAGAATAGTTGATGGCGGCAGGAAAATCTTCTCACAGTATGATTACGGCTATGCCGGCATGTACAATGTCGAAGACGGCAATCAGCTCTGGCTTAAACAGATTGACCTGCAGATTCGCGCCAACCGGGCATTCTCAGATGCATATCTTGAAGAAAGCTACCTGCTGGAAGCCGGTGACAAACTTTTGCTCAGCTGTCATAACGGGCTGATACGCTGCCTTAATCGCGACAGCGGCGAAGAGATATGGAAATATCAGCACGGAACGCCAAAAGTCAGTGGGCGCAGCCAGAAGGGCTTTCTCTCGCGCGATGAAGACAGAATCATCGCGGCCTTCAAATCAGGAGAGATTGTGACTCTGTCACTCAGTGACGGCAGAAAAATCTATCAGGCTGCTAATCCGGCATTGGGCAGCAACGGCCCGGTTTATAGCCGGGGTCTACAGATAAGCCTGCTGACCGACGAAGGAATTTTCCATAAGATCGAAAGCGATGGCGGCCAAAACATTTATATGGCTAACGTTCTGCCGCGCAGGCTTGATCTGGTGCCGGTAGTTCAAGATCTCAGTCACGGAATAGTCGCGCATCGGGACGAAATAATGAAACTCGCCGACGATACCCGCGATGTATCGGTCATTTTTCAGGCAGAGAACAAGATTTTCGTTACCCGCCCTCTGTTTGACGATAAAATCATGTATATCGGCACGCAGGATGGCTGGATATATTGTATTCACTACGGCAGCAAACACGAAAAGTGGCGTCTGCATGTAAACGGCGAACTACAGGAAGACTCTCTGACTTTTCTCGCAGAAGACCTGCTGGTAACTACCCGCTCAGGCTCAATATTCAGATTCAAAAGAGACTTTTAACCAGTCCTCTGTCACACAAGAGTTCAAGAATTTAACGTCATTGCGAGCGAAGCGAAGCAATCCTTCTGTCCATAAGATTGCTTCGTGGTCTGACGCCCTCCTCGCAATGACAGCGAAATCACGGGTTCAATGTTGGCAAAAAATTAGTTCTTCTTATCGGCTTTGCCGGTTTTGCCAGCTTTGGCTATCTGGCGCTCGCAGTAGGCTATACGCTCATCTGCGAGCTTTTTCATGGTAGCATCAGGAGAAAATTCAAGAAATTTGCGATAGTTCACGATCGCATCCTCAAACTTGCCGGTAAAGCCGTAAACCGAAGCGATATTGTAGTATGGATCGGGAAAATCAGGTTCAAACAGGATAGCTTTCTTGTAATACTCAATGGCATCCTTGTTTTTATCGAGCTGATAGTAAGCAATACCGAGATTGTTGCTGATTTTGCCAGAGCGTGGCGAAATTTTAAGCGCTTCCTTCCATGATTCTAGAGCCTCGTCAATGCGGCCGAGCTTGAACTGACAGTTGCCGACATTATTGAGAATTTCAGCGTTCTGGGGAGCTTTCTTCATCGCCTGCATGTTCTTGTCGAGTGCCTGAACATACTGTTTTTTTTCATAGAGCCTTATAGCTTCGTTGTAAAGCTCTTCAGCACTGCCAGAGACCTCTACAACACTAGCCGGAATCGGCTTTGCCATCTTGGCAGAGGTTTCAGCCGGCCCGCTTTTTTTGTCAGCAGATTTGCTTTCTTTCGTCGGTTCGACCTTTTTTTCAGCGGTTTTACTGTCTTTTGCCGGCTCAGTCTTCTTCGTGACAGTTTCTTCGGGTTTTCCCGGTGCACTTTTTTTGTCAGCAGCCTTGTCAGCCGGCTTTGCCGGCTTATCAGCAGCCTTGTCCGCGGCTTTTGCCGGTGGCTTCACCTGGTTCTCAGGCTCTTTCTTATCTGATTCAGCCGTGGCGCTGGCGGTTTCGTCAACCGGGTCCGGCGGCATTTCGCCGCTACTTTCGGTGCTGGTCTGGTAAATCCAGCCAACGATGCCATCGTCAAATTCAACTTTGATCCATTTTCTTTCTTCAAAAAGCACGTGATATTTATCGCCGCGCATTTTTCTGCCAATAATCGGTGAGTTAAAACGTCCTTCACTGCGCAGATTAACGTAGCTGCCTCTGACCACGCCGTCCCGGGCAAAGGTCGGAACCGAAAAAGCAACGAGCGCAGCCAATAAAAGTGCTCCGGCTGTTTTTTTGAGCATTTGTGCCTCCATCATTTATAGGGCTATACTATAGCCTGCCTGCCGCCTGCTGTCAATTCCTTCAAGCAGTGCAGGTAACTGCAAGGCTGATAATCGCCGGGCCACTGATCGTGATCTTGAGCAGATCACCGGCGACAACCGGGCCAACTCCCTCAGGAGTACCGGTCAGAATCAGATCGCCAGGCTCGAGTGTCATGCAGGCCGAGAGATCGCTGACCAGTTCGGCAAAACCAAACACCATCGAAGAAAAGCGGTCTTTCTGAACAAGCTCGTTATTTTTCCAGACTTCCAGCATACCGCGGTTCCATTCGGGTGAAAATGGCGCCACCAGGCATGCCAGAGGCAAAAAGGTGTCGAAGCCTTTGGCCCGGGTCCATTGCCCGTCACTTTTCTGCAGTTCACGGGCGGTCATATCAAAACAGGCGGTAACACCG
>PGYA01000054.1:16949-47375 GCA_002839435.1 Candidatus Riflebacteria bacterium HGW-Riflebacteria-2
CCGCCGATATGAGCAAAAGCCTGATCGACTGTAATGTTTCTCGCGCGCTGCCCGATAATCAGCGCAAGTTCGCCTTCATAATCGATGCGCCCACATCCCTGCGGCAGAACCACCTGCTGATCTTCACCAATGATCGAACTCGGCGGCTTACTGAACCAGAGCGGCCGCGCCGGCACATCGTTACCCAGTTCTTCAGCGTGTTTTCGGTAATTGCGCCCGACACAGACGATCTTGCTGCCGGAAAAAGCCGGCAGAGCGTCAGCCGGGCAATGTTCGGTAAGCGCAACATTACCGGAATGTCTGGTTACTCGCTCATCGAAATTGCCTGCGGCAGTATCGCGCCAGTCTCTGATATCGGCGGCAAAATAATGCCAGCCTTTCTGATTACGATAATACATGCTATGACTCCATTTTATAAAACAGCCGCTGCAACCTGCAGCGGCCGTTCCTGATCAATTGTCAGTTCTGCTGGCTGGCATCAGCTGGCTGATTGCTTTTTGGCGAACGACAGGCGGCCGCCAGCCTTGAGAATAACCTTGTCTTCGTCACTGAGAGTGTGAGAAATCGGCAGTTTAACACCCTTGCTGAGGTTCTCGATCACGAGCTCACTGTCAAGGTTGCGAACATCGATCTTGAGTTCATCGCCAACATCGATCTTGTCATAATCTGCCGGGTTCTTGAAGGTTGCCGGAAGAATGCCGAAGTTTACAAGGTTAGCGAGATGAATTCGTGCGAAACTCTTGCAAATAACTGCTTCAACGCCAAGATACATCGGACAGAGAGCGGCATGCTCGCGCGAACTGCCCTGACCATAGTTATCTCCGCCAATTATCAGCCCTTTCTTCATTTCTATGGCACGCTTGTAGAATTCACGGTCAACCCCTTCGAACACGTGTTTGGCGTATTCGGGCACGTTCGAGCGCAGCGGCAGATACTGACCGGCTGGCATGATGTGGTCGGTGGTGATGTTGTCGCCAACCTTGATCAGGGCTTTGCCTTTGAGTTCGGCCGGCAGCTCTTCCTTAACCGGAAGGGCCGCAATATTCGGGCCTCTGACAATCTCAACCTGCGAACCGTCAGCGCGCGGGAAAATGAACATCGAATCGTCAATGCTGAATTTTTCGGGCATTTTGACTTCAGGGCATTTGCCCCATTTGCGCGGGTCGGTGAACTTGCCCTCGATCGCAGCAACGGCCGCCACTTCCGGGCTTACCAGATAAACCTGGGCTGAGTCTGTACCAGAGCGCTTTTCGAAATTGCGATTGGAAGTGCGCAACGCGACAGCGTTCGACTTGGGCGCAAAACCCATGCCGATACAGGGGCCGCAGGCACTTTCGAGCAGGCGGGCACCGGCACCAATAAGTGCCGACAGCGAGCCTTCATCTGCCAGCATGCGCAATACCTGGCGCGAGCCCGGCGCAATGCCGAGCGACAGACGCGGATGCACGGTTTTGCCCTTGATTATCTGGGCAGCGCGGGTCAGGTCGGTATAGCTCGAGTTGGTGCAGCTGCCGATCATTACCTGATCGACATCGAGATGTTCAAGTTCGCTGATCGGCCTGACCACGTCAGGCATGTGCGGACAGGCGGCCAGCGGCACGACCTGGCTGAGATCGATATCGATAATGCGATCGTAAGTAGCATCCGGGTCGGCAGTCAGTTCAACCCAGTCAGCGGCACGGCCCTGCGCCTGCAAAAAGCGCCGGGTTTCTTCGTCACTCGGAAAAATCGAAGTAGTTGCACCAAGTTCGGCGCCCATATTGGTTATAGTGGCACGCTCAGGCACGGTCAGCGTAGCAACGCCGGGACCGGCGTATTCGTATACGTAACCGACCCCACCCTTTACCGTTTCGCGGCGCAGGATTTCGAGAATAACGTCTTTGGCGGCAACCCATGGCTGCAGCTTTCCGGTCAGATTAACCTTGACCACCTGTGGCATCTTCAGATTAAAAGCATGCCCGGCCATCGACATGGCGACATCGAGGCCGCCTGCACCAATCGCCAGTGAACCTATGCCACCGGCAGTCGGAGTGTGGCTATCTGAGCCAATCAATGTCTTGCCGGGCTTAGCAAAACGCTCGAGATGCAGCTGGTGACAGATGCCGTTGCCGGGGCGCGAAAAAACAATGCCGAACTTGTCAGCAATAGTCTGCAGAAAAATATGGTCGTCGGGGTTCTTATAATCCATCTGCACAGTATTATGATCGACATAGCTCACCGACAACTCAGTGCGCACTCTCGGCACGCCGAGAGCTTCGAACTGCAGGTATGCCATAGTACCGGTGGCATCCTGGGTCAGCGTCTGATCCATTTTGATGCTGATTGGACTTTTGCCGGTCATTTCGCCGGTGCTCAGATGGGCCTTGATGATCTTTCTCGTCAGATTTAACGACATTTCCTTCTCCTTGGCTTCAATCAATATTATTGTCAGCTTCTAAAACAACTCCCTTTTCTGCAGGCAGAAAAGGGGGTCTGATTCACAACTTTCAGCGGTGTGCGATAAACATGCGGTCGGGCTACCTCGTTACAACTGCTCGGTATCAGTCGCCGGGGGGGTCACGGCCTCTTTCCTGAATTCAATATTCTTGAGGGGAATATCGACGATTATGTCTTCGTTGCCATCGAGCTCAGAGGGCGCAAGCGGGTCTCTGCCAGCCGAAAGCACCTTTACCAGCGCTATCGCACTATGATCGGGGCAATAGCCTTCTTCGTCCTGTTCATAGCCGCACTCAGGGCAACGATAGATATCAGGCATGAAGGATGCAGTATTTGCCGCTTCCTGCAGGAACATCGGTTCTTCCTGCTTTACTTCTACCGGCTGGTCCTTGGCGGTCTTCTTTTTCGCGCGGACCTTTTTCTTTTCGCTGTTTGAGCTGGCTTCTCGCTGGCTGACCTGAGCAAAAGCACGCCGCGCCGTTTCGAGCGGAAACACGCCTAAACCAGAAAACCCTGCGCCGACAACGGCGAACAGGGCTATCGTAAAATACCTTTTTCTGGCCTGGCTCAGCAGGCTATGATCTGGCAGGTCAGTCATTTTCCTGGATTATCTGCATGATAGCTGCCGGATCTTTGGCTTCGAGCAGCGAATTTTTGAAATCATCGCTGCGCAGCAGACGTGAAATCTTGGCAAGCAGCTTGAGATAAGGGCCACCGGAAGATACCGGAGCAAGCAGCATGAATACGAGATTGACCGGCGCGTTATCGATTGCCTTGAAATCAATACCGTCTTCCGATCTGAAAAAAGCCACGGTCAAATCCTTGATGGCGCTTGATCGGGCATGCGGCATCGCAATACCACCACCTACGCCGGTTGTTCCCAGTTTTTCCCTTTCGAAAAGAGCGTCTTTGAGAGCCGCCGGCTCTTTGATCGCTCCGGTTTTCTCGAGCGAAGAAATGAACTTTTCGATCGCCTGATCTTTATTTTCTGCTTCGAAATTGAGGAAAACCAGATTTTCCTTCAGTACGTCAACCAATTGCATTATTTTACCCTCCGGGTAGATGAGGTTTATGTTGTGATTATACGAACAGGGATTCAGGAATGCAATAATTTTTGCAGTGTTTGCAAAAAATGTTTTTGGCAGGCATCATTCGATGTTTACCAGCAACAGGTTGACAGTCTGTCCGCGCACAACCCGTAAAACCGCCTGAGAACCAGATTTAAGCTGTGATGCAACCTTTTCAAAATCCTGTTCGTTGAGAACTGGGGCCCGGTTAATCTGCTGAATGACATCGCCGGCTCTGAGCCCGGCCTTTCCAGCAGGTGTATCAGCCGCTACCATGGTAATAACGCAACCCTGATCGACAAACAGCGAATAACTGCGCGCAAGACTGGCATCGATTTTCTTGACGATAACGCCCAGAGGGCTTTTACTTGCCGGGTTCTCCCAGAATTCGACGTCGAACACGCCAGTCTTGCCCTTGCGGAATATCCTTATCTGGGCCTTTTCGCCAACTCTCTGCTCGTCGAGAACCGAATGAAAATCATCGATGCCATTGATCGGCCGACCGCGTATGGCGACAATAACATCGCCAGGCACGACCCCGGCACGTTGCGCAGTCGAGTCCTTGACCACGTCGGTGACCAGCACGCCCTCGAGCGGAATCTCAAAGTATTTCGCCAGTTCCGGCGTTATGGACTGAACGGTAACGCCGAGAAAGGCCTTTTTGACGCGCCCGTAAGCCAGCAGATCGCCCACGATGCGCTTGGCGAGATTTACTGGAATCGCAAAGCCAATTCCCTGCCCATACGGGATAATTGCAGTATTGATGCCGATCAGCTCGCCGCTGGTGTTGAGCAGTGCGCCGCCTGAATTACCAGGATTGATCGAGGCATCGGTCTGAATGAGATCTTTATAGCTGCGTTCGCGATCAACCGAGAGATCGCGATTTACGGCCGAGATCACACCGGTAGTAACAGTAATTCCAAGCCCAAATGGATTGCCTATGGCTACGGCCCACTCGCCCACCCTCAGAGCAGAAGAATCACCAATTGGAACATGTGGTAGAACTTCTTCGGCATCGACCTTGAGAACAGCAAGATCAGTGCGCATATCCTTACCGATGACCCTTGCCTTATATTCCTTACCGGAAGTCAGTTTGACCAGAATCTCGTCGGCACCGGCGATTACGTGCTCATTGGTAAGCAGATGCCCTTCGGGGCTTATAAGAACGCCAGAGCCATTGCCACGTCGCGGAATTACATTGTTGAAACCCATAAAGTCGTCTTCGAACAAATGTCCGAAAATGCGGTCGAGAACAGGGTCGCCGAATCCGCTACGGCGCCGCGCACGCACATAATGTACCGACTCGATGGCGACAACAGCCGGGCTGACTCGTTCAGCGATATCAGCAATAAGCGAAGTGCCAAAAAGTTCAGGTGGAGCAGCTTGAGCCGATGCTATGAAGGCAACGACAAAAAGCAGTGATGCGACAGCCGTTATAATGTTTTTCATATTCATCTCCGGTTCGACAGGTCGTTAACCAGTCGCAGTTCAGGTGTGTAGTCGATCTGGGGCTGACGATGCCCGTGCTGAGAGCGGTTGAAGTCTTCGAGCTGGCGCAGAAACTGATCGACTTCGGCGGCAGAAACGGTTTCAAGGGTCTGGCTCGACACCGCCTGGCGCGGTTCGCCACGCGCAGCCAGCTGCCGACCGGCATTAGAACGTGTGGGTCTGATATCAAGAGGCGAAGAATGATCTATCTGCATTAAAAATGTGAACATGACGAGACAGGCGAGTGAAATTGCCATTTCTACCGGCTGCAGCAGACGATCGAAGATGCGCGCAAACCAGCCCGTTTCATCACTGCCATCGCTTCTGGTATTTGCATCGGCGATGCCCGACATTATGGCCGAATGCAAAACCGAAGGATATTCTGGTTCAGGCATATCAGCCATTATCTCAAACATTTCACCACGCCGTTTCATGTCGGTAGCACAGTCAGGGCATCTGTTGGCATGCATCAGCACATCCTGCCAGGAGGATGCGTCTTCTGAGGTGCCTTTTTCGAGAGCATCGAGGTATATACTGCACTTTTTCATTCAAGTCTCCCCTGCACATAGGCCTGCAATGATTCCTGCAGGATCCTGCGTCCACGATTGATACGAGATTTCACAGTTCCCAGTGGGATGTCGAGAATCTCTGAGATTTTTTCAAGCGGCATTCCTTCCATATCTTTAAGGATAACCGGCATGCGGTATACTTCAGGCAGAGCAGCCACTTTCTCGGCCACTGCTTTATGATTGAGATCACGCATCTCGCGATCGAGAACTTCTTCTTCCGGGGTCTCCTGCGACTCTCCTGCCCACCAGGTCATAAAAGTCTGCAACAGGCCCTCTTTTTCACGCTTTTTCTTTTCGGCTATACTGATACAGGTATTAGATGCAATGCGATATATCCAGGTTTTGAGCGATGAACGCCCTTCAAACCTGCCAATTGCCCGGTATACCTTGATGAACACCTCCTGAACGGCATCAAGAGCATCTTCTTCATTCATAAAGAAGCGCCAGCAGATACGGTATACGTTTTTTTCGTAGATCGCTGCCAGCTTTGCGAAGGCCTTCTGGTCGCCGCGCTGCAGACGCCCGATCAATTCGAGCTCGTCCTGCTGTTCAATCTGTTTAGACTCAGGTGTCATGTGCAAGGTTCCAGTTTTTTTGCAGTCAAAAATGAAAAAATGCCACTTTTCTGTACACCCGCGCGGTGCGGCCGGGGTGAATGCCGACCTGAAAAGTCTCGCCGTGCCATTTGTCGCGACCGTACAACGTCGCAGTGCTATAAAGGCGCACGGTTATAAAATAATAACCGTTGGTCAGGTGCAGTTCGGGAAACAGAAAAATTCGCCGGTTTTTCTCTCTTACCACCTCGGGATCGGCGTGGTTAAGCGAAGCGAGGCGATGGTCGCCCAACCAGATTTCGACACGGTCAGCAAGCCGCGAAATTCGTTTGGGGTTCCCACCCTTAAAGCTTTCGATCGATATAGAAAGCTTGCCTTCGCCACGAAGCGGTTCGGGAAGGCCTTCAGCTGACTGGCTGGCAACTTCTTGAGCCGAGCTATCAATAACCGGTATTTCGGGTTCCGCCGGTTCGTTAAAGAACTGGGCTGAAGAAGTCTCTGCCAATAAAACCAGAGACAATAGAAGTATTAGAGTTAAAGCGTTTAAAAGGCTGCTGGCTGCTTTACGGTGGGTCATAGCACACCCTCCGGCTATTTGTCTGATGCCGTGACGTTCATTTTGCTCGCATCAGCCGGGCCGGTAATGAACAGATCCTTGTATTCGAGGAGGTTTACTTCGACTCTTTCTTTTAAGCGGCGACCAGCTGAGTCAGCAACGATTTTGATGACCGGCCGAATTACCGATGATGGATTGTTTTTGAGCACCAGCGCAACCGTGCCATCATTCAGGCTGACCAGGCTGCCGGCAGGATACAGCGAAAACTTGCGAATGAAAGCGCCCAGGATTTTTGGATCGAAGTGGTTATCCATACCTGAAGTAAGAATCTTCATGGCCTCGTAAGGTGTCATTGCCACGCGGTAGGGCCGGTCGGTAGTCAAGGCGTCATATACATCGGCAACCGCGCAGATGCGACCAAAAAGGCTGATCTCAATGCCTTTGAGGTGACGCGGGTAACCGCCGCCCTGAAATTTTTCGTGGTGCTGCAGAGCGACCATTCGCGCCCTTTCCGGTATGCCCTTCGACTTTGACAGAATTTCATAGCCATAAGTCGGATGCGACTTCATTTCCATGAATTCCTGGTCAGTGAGCTTGCCATCTTTGTTGAGAATGCTCAAAGGTATCTTGAGCTTGCCAACATCGTGCAACAGGGCACCTATACCAAGATCATCCATTTCTTCGCGCGGCAGCTTGAGCGCAAGCCCGATCAGCAGCGAAATTGTCGCAACATTGATATTGTGAGTAAAAGTGTAGTCGTCAAACGACTTGATATCCATGAGATTCATGATCGCGTCTGGCTGTTGCAACACTTCATCAACGAGCTTTTTCGACACTTCGTCTGTCTGCTTTACGTCGATGCCATGGCCGGCCTTGACCTGGTGTATTACATCGCTCACCGACTTGAAGGCAAGAACCTGCGTTTTCTTGGTTATTATGACCTTTTCGCCGGTTGTTATCGATTTGAGCTCAGGAAACTTCTCGAACAGCAGGTCAAAGTTGCGGGCAACGCCACCGACATTTTCGGCGTCGCTGATGTCGGTGATCTGAAAGTCACTGACGATGTATTCTTTGCCTTCTCTGGTGCGCAGATAAAGATCTTTGCGGATCATCAGCGCTTCGACATCGTATTCGCAGACAAGCCCACGAAAAATAAAACGCGACGGCAGCTGTTTGCTGCCGATACGGTCACCCTGAATCCAGACGAACTCCTTGCAGGAGCCAATATAACTGTATCCGGTGAAGATGGTTACGTCGGTTAATTTGGTAGTTTGTGCCATAAAAAATAAGTTACCCCGTAGGGTAACTCATTATATCATGCTTAGGAGATTAGTAAAACAATTCAGCTGTTTTTTATTTCCTCGATTAAATCTTCGCGATACAGGTCTTTTTCGTGAGCATTTTCGAAAAGAACACGATTGCGGATAAAGGAAATGGCCAACCCGGCCTGTGGTGTGCCTTTGATGCTCTGCCAGCTTGTGCTGTCGCCCTTGCGCAGATCTTCGCAAACCAGCTCAGCCGTGCGCTGACTGATCTTTTCCAGCTGTTTGAGCACTTCGTTTCGCATTGCCACGTTGCCTTCGCCGGCAAACAGGTTGACGTTATCGACAATCGCGCGGCGGGCTGATTCGAGGTTGAGGGATTCGATAAGCTCATCACGACCGGCAGGAGTAACCAGGCCGTAGGTTCCAACCTTGTCGATGAGATAAATAACGGCGGGCACATTGAGTTCGTTGAAAACCGGAATCTGAGTAGCTGCCGGAATAAAGGTCGAGCACAGTTCGAAAGTAAACGACAGCATTTTGTTTTCGCCATACATGAAGTCGTCGCACTCACCGGCGGCCGGGTAGAGGTCGGCGCTGTTCTTTACCGAGTATTTGTTGAAACGTGCCATATCGTTGGCCATCTGCACAAATACCTTGCGATCGGGGTTGTCAACGTTGTAGGCATAGCTGAACGGGTAAAGAATGAGTTCTGAATATGTATGGAAAGAGATGCTGCCTTGAAATTTCTCGCGTTCAACCAGCTTTTTCATGGTCTGCGTTTCTGGCTCGCTGAAAGGTGCCGGGCCTTTGTATGTATCAGAACTGGGTGAACTGCTCGAACCTGACACGCCCCACTGGTAGCCATAGTTGCGGTTGGGATCGACACCGTATGAGCCGCCGTTATTGCGGCGGTTCTTGCGCCAGTATTTGCTCTTTTCCATTGAAAATACAACGCCGTCAGGATTGACCATTGGAACGATCCAGACTTCGCGGTTATCGACAAGCGTTTTGATTTCTTCGTTGCTGGCATATTCGGTCAACAGAAGTTTGGCAGTGGCCATTGGCACTTCAATTGAAGGCCATTCTCGGGCATGGTGGGCGCCCATAATAAGTGCGGCCGGTTCAGGTTCGTTCTTATTCGGGTTATCACTGATTTTGAGAGCCCAGATATCGCGGTCTTCGTGGCTTTTTCCAACCGACTCGAGCACACAGATCTCGGGATATTTCTCAGCCCAGGCCTTGAGCTGCTTTTCCATGGTTGCATAGGTGTAATATGCGTCAATTTTGTTCTGAGCGGCCTTGACCTTCTTAACATACTGGTCGAGATCTTCGATGATGATCTTTACAGGATGACCTTTATAGACAAAAGCATTGACCTGTTCTTTATCAAGCACGACTTCGGCGAAATCAACTCCGCGGCGTGCGATGTCGTAGCCCTGTTCGGCAAGCGAAATAATCTGCTTGTTGCTAAGTTTTGTCACCTTGGCAAGACATTTAACCGGCTCGGCAAAAGCTGTTCCGGCAGAAAGCAGCGAAATACAACAAAAAATGGTGGTGAGAAATCGCCTCATACTCTTATTCTCCTTGATAGGCAACAAAGACTTATAGCAAACTGTCTACTCAAAATACTCGCTTGAGATAAATCAATTTTACGCCCGTACACCCAAAGTGTCAACAGCAAATGAAACTTTAAATCTTTGCCGTTGATACAACAGAGTAATTGTCGCGATGGGATTTGACTGAATGATAGCGGGATGGTAGTATCTTGTGCACACAACAGTGTATAACTTAACGGGCAGTTCGCCCATTGATGGAGTATATAAATGAATCATCTGTCACGCATGAGCATACTGCTGTCGCTTGCTGCTATCGTTTTCGCACCACTGCTTATCGGGTGCGGTGGCGGTGGTGGCGGGAGCAACACCGACCCGGCGGCAATGGTGCCCACACTATGTGCCGGCACCATCACATATCAGGACTCAGGCGAGCAGAACATTCTTTTTGCTGCCGTCAAAGGTGCTGGAAGTGGCGTATCTGGCTGGGTAGAAGATCAGAACGGCAAAAAAATCGCCGTTCTATCATACGTTTCGGCCGCCAATGCGCAGGAAGTGACGTTGACCTCAGCAAATTACGCGTTGGCAGCCGGAAAGTACACTCTGCACTACACAGTAAACACAGAAACTTTCTCGATTAGCAGAGAACTCAACTGGGGCGCTGCCCTGCCCCGCTTTCAGACAGTTCCGGCTCCACCGACCGTCAGCAATAACATTATTTCTGTCGGCCCGGTTGACGTTAACTCAGGTACCGCATCCTATTACCTGCGGATATACTCGGGTATTTCCTCGGGCTATCTCTACAGCGAATCAGCCCCGATACCGGGTGGAGTATTGAGCGAGTATCTGCCTGCCACTGATAATCAGTTCAGCATAATGGTAGTTGCCGATGTAGTAGAAAACAGCCAGACAGTTGCTACGGCACGCTATCTTTTTACCGCAGCCAGTTATAACTAATCTTTCTGCAGAGCGGGTTCCTTAGCGGCATCGACCCAGTACCAGGTGAAGCGCAATTCGTCGGAATGCCGGTAAATTTTCGACAGACGCTGCGGCGCTGCGGCGATCTCATGCCCGGCTGGCACAGTTGCAGACTGCCGCCCCTGTTTTACCAACACACTGCCTTTGACCACGCACAGCCTGGTTAAAACCGGATTGGCCTTGACAACCACGATGGCATTAGAAAATTCAGCGGCACAGTGCGCTGTTGTAAGCAACATAGCTGCAGAGGCTGTTTTAAAACCGGCCAGACCCTGGCGCAGTTCATATTGCTGCCTGCCGGTCAGAGCGAGAATCGTTTCCTGCTTCAGGCGGGTTTCTCCTTCTCCAGCGGTGAAAAAGCACTGACCGTCAACCAGTGTAATCAGGCTTGTTGAAGAAGAAATCAGATGTTGCCCCACCCTCGCTTCATAAGGTTCATTATCAGGGCTGTTGAAAAAAACCCGACCACGCACAAAGTCCATGGCCAATGCCGGCATTTCGGTCTGTGAAAGGACCGGCAACGGCACCAGCAATGCAAACAACCAGGCCAAACCGTAAAAAATCTGATAACGCATTATTCGATCGGGGCAAAAATGTGCAGCATTTTGTTGGCGGCGTCAGTGACAGCAACCTTGCCATCGACACGCACAGCCGCGGCTGTTGGCAGCCAGGGCTTTGCCGCCGGCGGAGCTGCCAGTTCGGTCAGAGTAGCACCCTGGCGGGAGAAGCGCACAACCTTGAATTTGCCAGCATCACAAACCCAGACACCACCCCAGCGGTCCACTTCCAGACCGCTGCCATCGCTGCTGCCGCTTTGAAAAGTCGCGTCAAACTGACCCATCGGGCTGAATTTCTTGACGAGACCACTTCTTTCAAGAATAAACAGTGCATCTTCGTCGGCCCTGACACTTACCGGAGCCTCGATAGGCGCGGCAGTGGTAGTGCCAAAACTACCAAGAAAACCGCCCTGCTGATTGAAGCACAGGATACGTGCGCCACCGCGGTCGGCAACCCACATTTCGTCTTTCCTGAAACAGATGCCACCGGGAAGATCTATTGTGATCCCCGACGCCGACTCTGAAAGAATAGAGACCACGAAAAGTCCCTCGGTAGTGAATTTATGAACGGCATGACGCGCAGTGTCAGAAATATATAGGTTGGCATTTTTCTGGGCAAGAGCTACCGGCAGACCAAGACTGCCCGGGCTGTCGCCGCGCGTTCCAAAGCTGATACGCATCTGTCCACCGGTATTGTAATTGGAAATACGGCGAAGCTGACTGTCAAGAACCCAGAGACTGCCGTTTTCATCCCAGACAACATCCTGTGGCCAGGAAACCATACTGTCTGCCTCATCGGCAACCAGGCTGAAACTTTTTTCTATGGCAAAACCAGTTGTTTCTGCCAGCTGCTCGCGGGCTGAGAAAGGCTGTATGCTGAATTCTTCCTTCGCCTTTTCGTAAATCATGTCATCAGAAGCGGCAACATCGCTAAAATCATCTTCATCAAAGGTTTTCTGCCAACTGCCCCGGTAGGCTGCCGCCTTCTGTTCAGAACCATCCATGGCGGCCAGGACTTCTACCCTGCACTCTGATGCAATAGTGGCAACAGGTATTTCGATCTCAAGAGAATATGGGCGGGCACGCCAGTTTACCTGGTTCAATGAACCAAAAGGCAGTCCTGTCTGCTCCCCGGTCAGCGTTACCAGTAATTCCTGGCCTGAGTATACTGTAATGTCGCAGTTATTAAGAGAAAGCATCTGCCCGGCCGGATTTGCCATAAGGGTCTCCTGCGGCTGCCAGGAAAGAATTGCCAGCAGATCTGACGAAACCCTTTTGAATTCTATAGACAATTCAGGCAGGGCGTTTGCCCGGGATTCAGCCAGGCGATTACCCTCGGCGTCACTAACATCAACATAATAGATCGCGCCGGGTAGAACCTTTTTAGGCAGAAACATCAGGATATCTGGTTCCGGGCTGAAAAAACTTCCTTCGACCTCAGATAGAGAACCATCTCCCAGGCGGTTGAACACCCTGACCTGCTTGCGACGTTCGTTATCAGTAAGTAGATTCAACCCCTCACCGATAAACTTGAAGCCTGAAAACGGATTGATGAAAAAACCCGCGGCAGGTGCCTTAAGCTCGGGAAAGCGCATACCGTTATGCGAGGAAGATGCGACAGCATGAACTTCCGGCGGAATGATCAGTGGGGTCTCGCTTGCTGGAAATGGGAGCAGCACTTCTGTCGATGCAGTATGCGCAGCGTCAACAATAACCGCCTGCGAAATGGCTGCGGCATTGGTGTTAACCTGAGCAGCTGCAGAAGCGGTCTGCATGGGAGTAGCTGTATCAGGCCGAGCTTCTTGCGCTATTTCGACAACCCTGAGAACGAACCTGATTTCGCCTGGCTGAGAGACTGTCGGCACCAGAGAGACTTCGTAGATTCCTGACTCAGAAATGTTGAGAGTGGTAATCCCTGCCGGATCAGAGAAAATGACATCGGGGCTGGAAGTCAGCTGTACTTTTTCGACCTTTATCCTGTCAGTTGCTCCATGCCCCTGCTCTTCAATTTCGAACCTGATACTGGTGTCCTTTTTAAGCAGAATATAATTGGTGATTCTGGCATCGCTTTCACGATCGGACGGGAATATGCCACGGTAGTCGATCGGACGCGCAGCAAAGGCGATTCCGGCAAAAAGGATAGCCAAAAGTGCTGTAACTGCAAGTTTCTTCATGTCAAACCTCCCGAATCACGCAACCACAAAAAAAGCAGGCGGCAAGTCCTGCCGACTGGCAAGGCCTGCCGCCTCTTCAGTTTATTTACTTAAGCCAGACTGAATCTGGATAGTTATCAGAAAGTATCTTCCAGACAGCCTGTGCTTCAGAATAAGCCAGATGCCGGTTATAAACGTCAGATAGAACGGCAAAGCCATGCTCGGCCTTGCGCATTCTCGGCTGATCTGAAATCGCATCGATGAGCAGGTCGGTGCCCAGATCTGGCAGTGTCGGCACAGCCAGCAGACCAGCCAGAAACATTCTGTCCTTGGCAATAGACGGCAGATAAAGCGGGAACATCAGATCTTCGACCATCCTGCTTACCTGAGGCGTCAGACCATCCTTGATCTGCAGATAAGACTGATAAGCCTTTTCCTTGGCGCCCACAGCTGTCTGATAGAGTATCTCAGCCGGCAGACCGTTCCAGCCAGAAACCTTGACGTTACGAATCTTGCTGTTCTGGCCATGTATCATGTCTGCTAACATGGTGAGAAAATGGATGTACTCAAGGCTGATTACCGGCAGATGACCATTATCATAAGGAAACAGATGGCTGAGGGAGAGTAGTTCCTCTAAAGCTTTCTGCCCTTCGACGCTGAGAAGACTCCGCTGATTGAAAGAAGAAACAATATCTTCAATTCTCGCAAGCTGTTCGAAACCTGGCAGAGATTTCATCTGCACCAGCATTTCAGCCGCGGCTGTCTGATCGCGGAATTCAAGCAGATACAGGTAACGCAGGTCAAGCAGAGCTTTATAAAGTTCCGGGCTGGAAGCTTCCGGGAAACTGGTGACGAATTCGGTCAGCTTTTTAAGACGCATCTGTGGCGAAGTTGCATGTTTTACTACACGATTCAGGCTGAGCCATTCAGTTCGTACCGGGTTGTAATAAGGCGCCTGGGTATCCTTGAGCGCAATCGCAGTTAAAGCGGCTTCGGGAGCTCTCTTGGCGAAATATGCGGTGTCGATGGCTGAATCAAGCAGGTCAGCGGCTTTGCTGCCACTTATCTGGCCGGCAGCAACGCGTTTGAGAAGGCCATCGATCATTCGGTTGCCCGAATGAAAGCGACGTAGATCCTTGCGAAGAGCAGTTGACGGCTTTTGCAGACGCTGACCTTCGATGAAGCGTTCAGCGCTACGATGATGGCCGGTCAACACATACCCGGACATTGCCTGAGTCTGTTCGTTATAGGAAACCGAACCGCGGGCCCTGGCGGCCGCGTCAAGCGCTACTGCTACCGATTCGTAATTGCCACGTGAATACTCTGCCATGGCACGATACAGATTGACTTTTTTGAGGTAACGGCCCCGGGGAAAAAGCGTTACATAAGTATCAGCTGCCAGCGCGACTTCTTCTACCAGTTCAGGACTGAAACAGGTAATCGCATTATAAAAAGCCTGTTCTCTGACCGAAGGCTTGTATTCATCCTTGGTCCAGGCGATGGCCGCAGCAAAGGCCTCACGCAACATTGACTGCGCCTTAACCGGGTCATTTACCCAGAGACTGCCGGCAGCCTTGATGTTCTTTTGAACAATGTTCAGCGAAGGGGCGGCTGCACTGACTGCAACTGTTGTTACTATCAGGGCAATACACAGAGCGATACGCACAAATTTCATATTTTCCTCCACTCAAAAAGAGTTATGTTTCTGGCTGTTTCTTGCGATTTTTCCAGCGACGGCGCCGGCTCTGGCCTGGGCGCGGTTCCGGTGCCTGGCCTGGCGTTTCGGGGCTGGTTGAGGGCTGCACCTTCGGCTTATCGGCCGGCTTGTCTGTCTGCTTGTCGCTTTGCTTTTCACCTGGCTTGTCTGCAGGCTTGCCAGGCGCCGGGCCCCTTTCAGGTCGGCCGGACGGCCTTCTGCCACGATCGCCCGACTGGTCGGGGCGTCCGCCAGCAGGAGCGCCGCCACGGCGCGAACGTTCGGCATTCTGCCTTGGCTGCGACTGTGGTTTTCGGCCCTTGCCTTCAACGCCCTTGATTTCCAGCCCGGCCAGCACTTTTTCGATAGCATCGAGAAAGTCTTCTTTGCCGATTGCTGTTTTGGCTGAAAATACCATGCTGAAGCCGATTTTGAGATCTTTCGCAATCGCTTCGCGCATTTTGAGAACCTGCTGATGACTGAGTTTATCTGATTTGGTAAGCACCGCGAGACTGTTGAGCTTCTGATCCCTGATCCAGCCCTGCATCTGAGCATCGAGCGGCGAAGGTTTATGCCTGACGTCAAGCACCTGGATAACGCCTTTGAGATTTTTGCTTTCGGCAAAAAACTCGTTCATCATATTCTGGATCCGCTGCTTGGTTACTTTTGAAGCCTTGGCATACCCGTAACCCGGCAGATCGACGAGATAAAACTCCTCGTTGATGCAATAATAGTTAATGGTAAGTGTCTTGCCGGGGAGGGAACTGGTGCGTGCAAGCTCTCGGCGCCCGGTTATGCAGTTGATCAGCGAAGATTTGCCGACGTTGCTGCGGCCAACCAGCGCAATTACCGGCAGATTGTCGGCGGGAATGCCATCTTTGCCGACCACGCAGGCGCTGAAAGTCGCAGAGGTAATCTTAATAGTCATTCGGTTGCTCCACGCTTCTTGCGAGTTTTCTTGCGTTTTGCCGCGGTGCCAAGAGCCCGGCTGCTGAATACCAGAGGAGTCGTCTTGGGCTCACCGCGCAGCGCCAGTTTGAGTACTTCGGCAGCCGAAGAGACCTTGTAGATCGTCAGATTCTTGCGAATCTGCGGCGGCACTTCTTCGAGTTCCTTTTCATTATCGTTCGAAAGAATAATATTGGTGATCTGCTGACGATGTGCAGCCAGAAGCTTTTCTTTGATGCCACCAACCGGCAGCACGCGACCACGCAGGGTGATCTCGCCAGTCATTGCATAATCGCTGCGAACCGGAACTTCATTGAGCGCCGAGTAGATAGCGGTCGCAATGGCGATGCCGGCCGATGGGCCATCTTTGGGAACCGCACCTTCCGGGAAATGGATATGCAGATCGATTGAATCGTAATCTATCGGGCGCATCTTGATTTCATCGGCGTGGCTGCGCAGGTAAGAAAGCGAAGCGTGTGCCGATTCCTTCATGACATCGCCGAGAGAACCGGTGAGAATGATCTTGCCACGACCAGGCATGACGACGACTTCGATCGGCAGTGTGGTACCGCCAACTTCGGTCCAGGCGAGACCGTTGACCAAACCGATGTCATCCTTGTCTTCGCGCTTGCTGTTATGATACTTGGGTATGCCCAGATATTGTTCGATCGAGGTATCGACAACCTTGAGCAGCGTCTGGTCTTTCTTGGCCGGGTCAGACTTGATCTTGCCAAAAACGAGGTCGCGGGCGATCTTGCGACAGATCGAGGCCAGTTCGCGCTCGAGATTACGCACGCCGGCTTCCCGCGTATATTTGCGAATAACTTCGACAACCGCCGACTCTTCGATCTTGATACCCTTTTTGATGATGCCGTTGGCATCCTGCTGCTTAGGAATAAGATACTTCTTAGCGATTTCGACCTTTTCTTCCTCGGTGTAACCGGGCAGATAGACGACTTCGAGACGATCGCGCAGCGGGCCGGGAATAGTGTGCGGCACATTGGCAGTGGTCAGAAACAGCACCTTCGAAAGATCGTAGGGCGTCGAAATGTAATGATCTGAGAAAGAGTGATTCTGTTCGGGGTCAAGCGCTTCCAGAAGGGCCGAGCTCGGGTCACCCCGGAAATCCATGCCCATTTTGTCGATTTCATCGAGCAGAACGACAGGGTTGCGTGAACCGGTATCGCGCAAAGCCTGAATAATGCGACCCGGCATCGCGCCGATATAGGTGCGACGATGCCCTCTGATTTCGGCCTCGTCACGCATGCCACCCAGCGAGATGCGGGCAAATTTGCGATTGAGCGCGCGTGCAATCGACTTGCCAAGCGAGGTTTTGCCGACGCCCGGAGGGCCGATCAGGCAAAGAATAGGGCCTTTGATCGACTTTTTCAGACGGCAGACGGCAAGGTATTCGAGAATTCTTTCTTTGACCTTGTCGAGACCAAAATGGTCTTCATCAAGTATTTTCTGGCATTTTTCAAGATCGATACGGTCTCTGGTCTGCTTTTTCCAGGGAAGGGCGACCAGCCAGTCGATATAATTGCGGGAAACTGTAGCTTCGGCGGAGCCTGGCGGCATCTTGCCTAGTTTCGACAGCTCCTTTTCGGCCTTTTCGCGCGCGTCATCTGGCATGCCAGCTTTGGCGACCGCTTCTTTGAGTTCTTCGATCTCTTCGGTGCGCTCGTCAGTGTCGCCAAGTTCTTTCTGAATGGCTTTCATCTGTTCGCGCAGATAATATTCCTTCTGAATCTGCTCCATCTGCTTGCGAACCTGGCCTCGGATCTTCTTCTCCACCATCATTATCTCGAGTTCACGGTTGAGAATTCCGGCTATTTTTTCGAGCCTTTCGCGGGGAATGAAAGCTTCGAGAATTTCCTGTTTTTCTTCGACCTTGAGGTTGAGATGGGCAGTGATTATGTCTGCCAGGCGACCAGGCTCCTCGACGTTGTTGGCAACCATTATCACTTCAAGCGGAATCTTCTTATTGAGCTTGACATACTGCTCGAACAAGCTGATTACATTGCGCATGAGCGCCTGCTGCTCGATGGTCTTCTTGTCTTCGGTCACAACCTTCATGCCCTCAACCTCGAAAAATTCATCGAGCTTGGTGAAGCGGTTTATTTTTACTCTTGTGGTGCCCTCTACAAGTATTTTAAGTATGCCGTCGGGAAGCTTGAGCAGTTGTAGAATCTCCGCGATGGTGCCGGTTTCATAGAGTTCGTCGGCTTCCGGGTCGTCAGTTTTCGCCTGTTTCTGTGAGCAGAGAATGATGCGACGATTCTTGAGCATCGCCTCTTCAATAGCTCTGATCGATTTTTTGCGGCCAACAAAGAGAGGTACCACCATATATGGGAACACGACAACGTCCCTCAGGGGCAGTAAAGGGTATATTTCCGGTGCACCCGGATTTTCGTTGTCATCGATATGATCTGGATTAGTGCTGCGATCTTCAATTGCCATAACTATATTCTCCCGACTGAGATTGACACGATTCTACTGCAAAATTGCATTATACCAAACATAAAGTTAATTATTTTCATTTTTTTGCGCCTGTTTTTTCCCTGACAACGAACGGAAGTCGCCCAAGCTGGCGCACCAGTCGCTGCAACAGGCTGATTCGCGAAAGATGTTCCGGGTTAGTATCATCAAGCACTGGCGGCAGATTCATCAGGCATGCTTCGATATTCACCTTTTCGCGGTTGAAGAATTCAAATATTGCAAGATAGTCGATGCCAGGCAGATTTTCAAGCGCGACAAGAGATTCGACAACTTCTTTTTCGATCTGACAGTCGGAAATTTCTTCGCGAATGGGCTGGCCACCCTCTATCTTACTGCGCATGCGATGGAAAAGAGCCGACAGGGCTTCCACATCTGCTGCGGCGATATCTTTCCAGGTGCGGGCTGCAGTGTAGAAAGCGGCAGGATCGAGCTCGTAAGACGCCAGAAAACTTTCGCCGGCAATCTTTACAAACGGCTCTTTCTGAACCTCAGCCAGAATATTCTGCAACCACACGCGGCGTGGCAGGTTAAAGCCAGGAAAGATATCTGCAAACGCCTGAAAAATATCAATCCTGAAATCAGCTACCCGCAGAAGGCCTGTTATTATAGCCGGATCTGCCAGTTCGCCAATGTTGCCCATAGAATAGTTTCGCATCAACAGAGCAAGACACAGCACCCGGGCAGAAACATCTGCCGGAGCCGATAAGCGACCGGCAAAAAAGTCACATATTTCCTGCAACACCGGAACCGCCCTTTTGAAAGCGGCTATATCACCGATTTGGCTTATTATTACCGCATGGCCGGTTGATGGCAGCAGAGTCGCTATTTTTGTGCGCTCGCCCTCGGCGATGAGAGAGATAAGAAGGTTAATATCAGGCGTGATTTTTTCGAGCCCAAGACGCGGAATCAGCCATACAGCGCAGCGGGCCAAAGGGTTTCCCGCTTCCGGCACAAGCATCTTGTCTCTGTCAAAACGGGCAGCAAGCTCGCTGAGTCTGGCCGGCAATGCTGCGATGTCTGCCTGCCAGATCTGCTGCAGACGGGAAAAATGTTCGTCGAGCTCAGCTGCGCGCAACACCGCTTCCTGACTCTGCGGATTTATCTTTTCAGAAATCGCGATGGCAGCCGGCATCATTTTACCGCGGTTATTATCACATGCGAGCAACGAAAAATGCTTCTTCATGTAACAATGCAGAACTGCCTCAGGCATATCAAGATAGCCAGCAGCGAATTTTATCAGCAACGGCTGCAGCGACTCCTTGTAGAAACAGAGACGCGAAATGCGCGCGCCTTCTGAGCGGAGAACATAACCTTCAGGTAATATTGACCTTATTCTTGTCTCGAGAATCTTGCGGCGTTCGGCTGTCTCACTGACAATACCGATTTGCTGCAGAACCTGCGGATAAAACTGGGCACCCGAAAGCACATGATACTTGATAGCCAGACCATCGTGACTGGCAGTAACATTAGTAGCTTTCAGTCCATCGAGATCGACATCGCAAACCTTGTCATCGAGCATGGCGGTAAAATACACCGGCGGATGCACAAAGCGACTGCTGCTGTTCCATGGCTCTGCCGTAAAATTCAACGCTGCAAAAACTGCGTCTCTGATTCGGCCGACCGATTTTTCGAGAGGCTGCCCGGTAACCTGACGTTTCGCAAAATAGTATTTTTCGCCATCGACCTCTTTCAGCACCAGATCTTTATACTGAACACCCTGAGCAGCCGCGAACCCCTGTACCGCCAGTGATGGCAGGTTATTGTAGTCAAAAGCGCCGGCGGCTTTTGGGCCGCGCACTTCTTTTGCCGTTCCGGCGCCGGATTCTGCCAGTCCTTCAATCAGCACACCAATTCTGTGCTGCGAAATCCAGCAGCGCAGGCGGGCGAATTCAAATTTTTCATAGCGCAGGGCTTGCCCAATCGGCTCACGCAGATCTGGCAGACTTTCGGCAAAGAGGTTGTCAGGCAAGCAGAGAAAGCCGGCTTCAAGCAACAAGGTTTTTGGCAAATCAAAACTCCATCTAGTAACTGCAGGCTCGAATTATAGCCGGCAAAGCCAATTAATTCAAGTCACCCGGTAGGCGCTTTCAGACAAAGGGAATCCGCCGTTTTTTTACTGAATCTCAAGGTTTTTAATGATGTCATCACCAGAATCAGAATCATCCGGAAAGTTGATAGTCTTGAACTCGACATCCGAATACAACTTGCGGGCTGATTCGAAATCAATAAGAACACGGTTTATGTCGTCAGTAATGCGGGCCTGAAACTTGAGTGCCCCCCTGGAATTGAGTTCAGGGATCATGATCAGAATACTATTGTCGTCGAACCGGCACAGCATATCGCTTTCGCGCATGAACGCAGCCATGCGCAAGCCAAGTTCGCGGATCAGTTCAGTTCTGTATTTGTCGATTATTTCATCGTCACTACTTTCATTCTGAAAATGCAGCTTTTTCAACCTGATCAAAACGAAGCCCACCTGTGTCTTTTCGTTTCTGGCACGATTTATGAGGTTTTTCATGCAATCGACGAAGTAATCGCGCGAATAAAGATGGCTGGAATTATCGACAAGGTTGCGCTCGATCAGGTTGAGTTTCTGGTTAGTGGCCCTGATGCGGTTGTTGAGCTCCTTCATGATACCGAGGGCGACCATTGGAAATTCGCTGATCAGATCGCAAAATTCGCCCTTACGCAGCACAAGAAGACGCGAACGCACATCGGCCATGGCCGAGGCGGCACGCGGTTTGTCGTCATACAGACCCATTTCCCCGAAAAAAGCGGCTTTTTCAAAGCTGGCCAAAACCTTTATTGCTGGCTGTTTGCCGGTGAAAATCGAGATTTTTCCTTCGACCACGAGGTACATGCAGTCGCCGAAATCGCCTTCCCAGAAGATGATTTCGCCGGATTCAGCTTCTTCTTCGCTGACGACTTCGGCAATTTTTCGCAATTCGTAACTGGAAAGGCTGGAAAATATTGAGATGCGCTTGAGAAACAGTATTCTTTCGATAATGATCATAGTGGTTCACTCATTGGTATTGCATGGTTATGCCGCGGGTTCTCAGGGTCTCAGTCGCCCAGCGGCAGGTCGATAGAACTGAACCGGGAAGCGCGGGATCGGACTCGATCTTCTTGAGAACCGGTATCAGGTCGCGAATTTCTGACATACAGACAGTATGTATCGCCGCCTCTTTCAGCTCATGATCTGAAGAGTTGAGATACTTGCCAAGTATTATGCGCAGGTCTTTTTCGCGCATGGCAAAGGCCTTCATAGCGTAGGATGCGATGTTTTCGAGAGAAATGTTTTCGAGTACCGGAATGATGTGATAGACAAGCTGGCGTTCACCCATGTTCTGTAGCACTTCGACAGCGTTGCTTACCAGCTCTTCATTGGTTGAATAAAGGCTTTTGAAGAGGTCACGCGCTTCGCGGTTCTGTTCGGGCGCGATCAGACAGACGATAAGTCGAGTCAGTGACCAGGCGCGTTCGCGCAGTAACATTCGCATATAAACCGAACATTCTGCGGCCGTATCACGGGTGATCACGTATTCTTCGAGTTTGTATTCATACAGCTGCTGAATGACACGCCTGCCAAACAGATGCAGATAATCTCTGACACTGTTGTCCTGCGATGTCGCCAGAATGCCTGCCACCGCCGCCTTGGCGTAGAGTGTAGCTTCGCTGCTTTCAAGCACCATGATAAGATCGCTGAATTTGTCGTCATAATGTGATATGAGAATCTCTTCGGCAATCTTGCGGTTACGCGGACTTGAATCTGACAGGCCCTCGATAACATGATAGAACCACTTTGGCTCAGTCAGACGCGAAAGAATCTTGAGCGCCAGATGGCGAATTTCACGCAGGTCATCCTTGATCAACCGCCCGAGAATTTCGTAATGTTCATCGGTTTCGCCGCTGACCAGAATTTTTTCGAAGGCCTGTGCCGCTGCCAGTCTTATTTTAACATCGCCTGCCGAAAAGAACGGCCGCAGATTGACCCAGAAACGCTCGTCACCGGTATGGCCGATAATTTCGATGCCTTTGAGTATGCTCGCGCTGTCGCCGGCCAGAATGTAGCCCTGAATAATTTCGAGGGAGCGCATCATCTGGTCGAGATCGCCAATGCGCACGAGAATCGCCGCGGCTATGCACCTGAGATGCTCTGAATCGCTGGCAATAAACTCGGTAACCCGCTGGCGCAGGCGCGGTGAAGCGGGAAAAAGACTTATCGCCTTGAGCGCCTGATACTGCAGATCGACATTGCTGCTGTCGAGGCAGTTGAAAAGGAATTCAGCGGTAAAATGATCAACCGGCAGGCTGACCTGTTTGAGCAACTCTATCTTGCGCTCATCCGCAAATTTGCCGATACGACGCATCATCTGCTCGCGTCCGCCACGGTCGCAGTTGCTGACAATCAGCTGCACAATCAAGACTGAAGTTTCTTCATCGGAGCTGTCGAGATGGGCAAGAAGCATATTAAAGGTGTTGCGGTCGAGATTGAGCTTCTGCAGCTCGCCCTTGTTGAAAAAATCAAGACTGGAACTGCGCAAAAGTTTGAGCAGACTTTCTCGATAAGGCGCCCGCATCAGAACGGCTATGCCGAACCATGCCAGCATTGCCAGCAACGGAAAAAGCCTGACCAGATCTGTATTGGTACCGGCGTAGTAGAGAATCGCTCCTGTAATAACCGTACCAAGAGGCTGCAGCACGCCTTCGCTGATCGTAATGATGCGAGCTTTTTCGCGCGGCGGCAGAGCGTTGTAAAAAAGGTTACTGACTGGCTGAAATAAAGCGGTTAACAGACCAAACTGCACAAATTTAAGCCAGACACCGGGCCAGAGAGAAAACGACATGAAAGTGCCCACAAACGCTGAGAGGGCCAGTGCCGGATAGATGAGATTGGTGTTACTTATACCAAGACGGTGAATCAGGTTGCCGGTAATGAAAGCCTGAAAAAGAAAAGCCAGCAGACTGGCAAAAATTGTGAACCAGCCGTAAAACAGCGCAAGATCGTTCTCGCTGCTGAACTGCTGGTTCAAGATCGAAGCGCTCTGAAACTCGGCAAAGTAATAGGAAAAATTAGCGCAAACTGCCGACAGCACAAGAAACAGCACAAAGCGCGACTCGGTCAGAGAACGTATGAAGATGCGCAGCCGGTCAAAAAACTTTGCCTGTCTCTGTTCGCTATTCCGCTGAAAAAAGCTCTGTATCTGTGGCTTAACAAAGCTGCCGCTACCCAGAAAGAAAAAGACGAAGGCCAGAGAATGCACTATTACCCAGAACCAGAGGATAGAAGGAATTGGGTAATGCAGGGCAAGGTAGCTGAGAGTCGCGCCAGCGGTAACACGACCGGCAATTACGCCGGTAAACACAATCGGAATCAGACGCTTGGCCTTGAGTGAATTAAATTGCGTGCCGAGAAGAACCGAAAGAGTAACCGGCAGAACAAACATCATCAGATTGGTAACAAAATACAATAAATAAGGGCCAACGATAGAGCTGTTGTCTTCGATGCCGGAAAATTGCACGACGCTCAGCACAGCCAGCGCTGAAATTATGCCAACCCCGGCGGTCAGCTGGCGCTTTTCCACCCTGCCCTGCAGCACGGCCAGCAGCAGGCTCAGAGGCATTGCAACAACCGAACACAAGACGAACATCAATGGCAGGTTTTCGACACCGGCGCGCTTGATGAACAGGGTATCAGCAACCGAATCGCCAAGCGCAATCGAAAACCAGCAGAAAAAAGTGAATAACCAGAAAAACCCGGTTTCACGCCATTCACCTGGCCTTATGTTCAGCATCGATTCCAGTTTGTTCAGCAGCATTACTTGTTTTACCAGAAATTCCAGTCGTAGCGCACGTTGATGCGCTGATCCCGCTCAGGCTCCTTGAATTCAATGTTAACGACAAACCCTTTGGGAAGACGATACTCGAAGATGTAGGTTTCCTGCTCGTCTTCCTGCATGGTGCCTTCGTAAGCCATGAAAAAATTGCGACCTATATATTTGCCCACCCTGATAAACGACTTTGTCTTGCCGGATGAGCGGTCGAACAGAGAACTGAGAAACAGCTCATCCAGATTAAGTGCCGATGATATTGTATTACCAATGAGGGCGGAAATGTAGGAATTTTTAAGCCCCTCGAGAACTTCGGTCTCAAAAAGTTCTTTGCTGTCTCCCTGCATGGTTGAAGACATATCGCGCCCGAATGCCAGCATCGACAGCAGATCGCTTTCTGACATAGGTGGACTCGAGTATATGCGCGGCGTAAATGATGAAACACGCCCCTGCAGGGTCAGAAAGATTCTGGTGCTCTGAATTTGCCCCTCGGACTTAACAAAAATGTGCGGATCAAAGCTGTCTTCGACGCCACCGAACCTGATCTCGCCGGTGTCGATTCTGAAGCGGCGCTGCTGAAAGAACAGGTTGCCCTGAACGCAGCTTACGCCGCCATCGAGTTTAACATCTTCGAGATCGCCGGAAATCGAGAATTTGCCGCGCATTTCGGCGTTCAAAAATGAGCTGCGCACCCAGAAATTGCGGGGCACTTCAATGTCAAAATGGTAGGCAAGAGAGTCAAAGAACAGATCGAGTTTGCGCCGGCGGCTGAAGATATCGCTGGAAAGATTGAACTTGCCGCGCGGCACCAGCACCTTACCTTTGACTACCGGGTTATAGAGATCGCCGCTGATATCGACACTGGCGCTGGCTCCGTTAACTTCGAGGTTCATGAATGAGAGATCGAGCTTTTCACCGCTGATATTTGCTGTTATCGAGCCCAGGCTATTGCGAAAATCTACCTGACCATAGCCGGCAAGCTTGCCGCGGCCAAGACGGGCTTCCAGCTTATCGATCTTGATTATTCTGTCTTCGGTGGAAATTGCGAAATCAACTCCGGTCAGCGGCTTGCGCATGTTGCTGAAAGCCAGCGTATCGGCCTGCAAATGAAGATCACCGGTAATCTGTGGATTGGAAGGCCGGCCGCTAAGGCCGAGATCGGCCTGAATAGTGCCGCTGGCCTCGCGAAAAACATCGGGCAGGTATTCTGGCAGATCGGTGAGCGGCCCATGCGGAATAAAAAGATGCATACTCAGATTAACCGGCCGGTATCCCTCTGCCAGATCGATATTTCCCTTGAGATTGAACGAACTTGTTGGCAGACTGACGCTGACCTCTTCGACTGTAATTCTGGATTTGTCACCATCAAGCTTGCCTTTTACGGAAGGGATCTTGCGTCCGGCGATGACAAGATTGTCGATTTCGGCACTGGCTTTGAGTTTAAGATCGTTAATATCACCGAACAGGCGGGCATTCAGTGACAAACTACCCTCGTAATTCCAGTTCGGCAAATCAAGCAGGCGGCCGAGCGCTTTGATCGAAAAATCCTTGCCGTTAACCATCAGAGCCAGCGACTTGTTAGGCACGATAACCCCTTCGACGCCGAGAATACCGAGTCGGTATTTTAGTTCCAGGGCGCGTATTTCGATGCCGCCATTCTGATAAACAATCTGCATTGGCCGGTTTGAAACGATCACATCGCTGTCTTTCTGTATTCTTACAGTTTCGAGATGCATATCGACAACATCGGGCAAACCGGTTTCGAGATCACCCTGAACGCTGCAGGCGCCCGAGACCAGCAGACCGCCATAGTCAAATGTTTTTATTCCATGCGATTCGGGAATGAACGAAAAATCAACGTTGTTAAGCAACAACTCAGCCTTGTATGGCCGCAATCCTGCCCAGGAGATTTCGCCATCGATACTTATGCCAAGCTTGTCAAATTCTCCGCTGTTAACGCGCAATCCAGTATCATCAATAATGACCTCGCCGCCAAAATTGCCGAGATCACGTTCGAGCGTCTTGAGATCGCGCGCAAACATGGTAAAGTTTCCGACTTTCTTTTCTCGCGACCACTCGACGTCTCCCTGAAAGCTGACATCACCCTTGAGATCTGGCAGATAAGCCTTTATCGCAGGTATATTGGCGAATCGCAGAGAATCAGCTTCGACAGCTCCAGAAAACCGCTCTTTGTCTGTTATCTGGCCAGAGACTGACAGAGTGCCGCCAAACGCACGCGCAAACAGACTGCGAACTTCGCTCTGGTCACCAAAGATGCTTCCTTCATAATAAAGGCTGTCAATTTCGTTACCAGCGATGTTAAGCCGCCGACCATCGACCAGAAAGTCCCAGAATGCATGTGATCTTGTGCCATCGTAGAGAACGCTGCCGGCAATCAGCCCAGTAACCGGTATTTCCGCTATTGTCCCAGGCAAAAGTCCACTCAGCCGGGCGATATCGAATTTTTGAAAATTAAGCTTGAAGCCCTTGAGCTTGCCGTCGAGCAGATTGAGAGTGAGATAACCGTCCAGCGAAGCGTCATTGTCCAGCGCAATTACCAGAGGCGCAAGGGTCAACACGCTGTTCTCGAAGCTCAACTGCGCCCTGAAAGTATTACAGGGAATCTGCATGATGTCTATGTTCTGCCCCCACAACTGACCCTGCACCGCAGGGTCAAGAAGCGTACCCTTTACTTCAGCCTGCAGGGAAGCGTATCCTGAGGCAATCTCAGGTTTTATTTCAAAGTTCTGCAGGTTGACATTGCTGATATCAACTTTTGCCGAAAGACTCGCGGCATTGATCAGCCCATCGACCTTGATTTCGCCGCCGTTTTCAAACAGGGCGTGCGGATTCGAGAGGTTCCAGGCAGCACCAGTGCCAAATACCCGTACATTGAGCTCTTGCGGACTGAAGCTGTAAAACCGACCATCCTGCATATTGAGGTTGAGATCATAAGCTGTTCGGTCTGGAGCATTTAGATCGAAAGTCACCTTAAAAGGCCCGGAACAAAGCCCAGACACCGGGGTCTCGACAAATGGCCGCAGCTGCTGCAGATCAACTTCGTCGAGCTGCCCTTCAACTTCGCCAATGAGGCGTTTTTCGCCGCCCAGAAGAATTGCCGCGCTGGCCTGGAGATTACCTATCTCACTGCTCAGATTACCGGAAACGGCGAAACGCGTGTCCTGGTCGAGAGTCCAGCTGACAGCTGCCTCGTTGATGCTCTTCCCCTGGTATTTCCATTTGCGAACAGCGGCGCTTCCGTAGCCGGTAATACGCGAAATATCACCGGTAAACTTGCCGACAAAGTCGGATTCACCGACAACAGTGTTCGTAAATTTAACTCCAAGTGATGACAACAGTGCTTCTGGCAGCACAAAACGTTCGCCGGCTATTTCGGCTGAGAAATCAGTCAAGCTGCCTTCACGTCCTTTGTATTCAGCATCGAGCCTGACACTGCCGGTTCCGTCGTCAGCCTGAAAGCTGAGAGACCACGGCGAACTGGCCATTCTGGCGGCCGCCAGGTCGAGCTGGCCATGAGTATCGCCCAGAACGAAACGACATGCTTCAAAGCTGATCTGGCCGGCCAGTTCCTGGTTAAACAACCCGGCAATGTCACTGCCGGGCTTTTTGATACGGGAATACAGATTGCCGTGCCAGTTCAAATCAAGATCGGCGCTACCGCTGACAACGTTGAGGCCGTAAAGGTGCCAGAGATAGATCAGCGGCAGAAAGCCTGAAAAATCATGCTGTTGCCAGATAAACCTGGCGTTGGCTTCTCCGCTTTTCAGATCGAGCATTCCGACAAATCTGCCGGAACCGCCAAGTGGCCCTTTAGCAAAACTCATCTCGACGTTAGCGGCCGTATCGCTTCGCACCAGCGACAAAACATAGTCCGGTACATTCAGAACAGTTACTGAAGTGTTGAGACTGAGACCCTTCACCTGCACCTGCGAAGCTGGAATATCGAAAGGCGCCTTGTCCTTTTCCAGCCGTTCAGGAAAAGAAGCGGTCAAATCGAGGCTCAATCCATTTATCTCAACTCGATCTATGGCAACATGGTTGAAGTAGAGATCGAGCGGGCCGGTTCCTGAGGCAAAAAAAACCCTTGCCTCATCGAGAACTGCAAAGTCTTTGCCGCCGGGGATGCGCAATTTGAGCTTTTTCGCGCTGATCCTTTGTTCTGGCAGGTTGAGTTTGAGCGAGTCAACCGTAAAATCTATATTGTGAAAGCTTTTAGTGTAATCCCTGATTCGGGAAACCACAGATTGCGGCAGATCATAGCTGTATTGCCAGGCAAAATAAAGAACCGCGACCAGTGCGGCCAGTGCTGCCAGGCCATAATAGAAGAGTTTTCGTATCTTTTTTTTCAAAATATAGCAGGGCCTGAGGCCTGATCAAGCTTGAGTGTGTGTGAAGTTGAAAGAGTCAGGGTGGAGGAATTGTACCACAGCCTGCTCCCAATATCAAATCGACATCGCCGGTCTGAACTCTGAGCGGAAAATCATGCAATCTCCGGCAGGCAATTGCAATTTGAGAAAAAAAAAGACCTGCCCACGTGGGGCAGGTCTTCTTAATTTAAATTACTTGCCTTTGGCGATAAGATCTTTGAGGTCTTTGCCGGGTTTGAATTTAACAACTTTTTTAGCTGGGATGCTGATAGCTTTTTTGGTCTGGGGGTTAACGCCCTTGCGAGCTGCGCGCTTGGCAACTTCAAAAGAACCAAAACCGATAAGCTGAATTTTGTCGCCCTTTTTGAGGCTGTCTTTGAAAGTATCGAGCATTGATTCGAGAGCTTTCTGAGCAGTTGCCTGATTGAGGGTTGCCTTCTGGGCGATTACTTTTACGAGATCCGCTTTATTCATCTGGAGCACTCCTTAGTGATTGGAAATTTGATAGGCTGATTATAACGACGTCTGCAAACTATTGTCAATACCCTTTTTAATTTTTTTTATCTTCTTACCGCCTTTAACAAAGGTTTTTTTCTTTAGCATAAAATGTACCCCCTAATCAGAAGCGCCCTTTCACCCCATAGAGTAGAGATATACACGCCAAATCGCATTAAGCTCAGCTTAAGGCCTCTAAACTCAAGCTTCGGCCTTCAGCCGGGTTGCTTTTTCTTCGTCATTCTTCGCGAAGTCGCAGAATCCACCAGGCAAAAAAGGGCAAACATACTAGAACTTCAAAACTTCATGTGTTCATACATAGAACACCCGAGATTCAGACTCTTCGCCGGGCTTCCGGCAGGTTCCCAACGCTTCAACTCTCGCCAGGCGAAAATTTTGTGTGACTTGCTATGGCTTTTCGTCAAAGTTGCCTGGCTCAAAGTTTACGCTTTTGGGATACCTGCCTACGCCCTATATTATAAATAAACCTGCATTTTTAATGCAACTGCCCTGTCCACTGGGCAAAAATTTGCATTGGCCGATTTAAAGTTGTAAAGTGATATTTCAAAGTTGTAAAAACAACCACAAACTCTGGAGAGGTTCTATGCTAAGCTTTGTTATACCATTGATCATCACTGCTGTTCTGCTCATCGCCGCGGTGTTTCTTTACAAAATGCTTTTTCCACCTGTCGAGGATGCAGGTCAGGTATCAATCAAAGAAGTCGGCGGCAACTCGCACGTCACTCTCAAAGTGCATCAACCGGGCGACGACCAGTCGTCGTCGCACCTACCCGCCCCTGTCTTTTACCCAGAAACCCCGGCGACAAGAAGCCCGCGCCAAGCCAGTTTTCCTTTCATCCAGCTGATTCTGCTGACAAGCGTAGGCTATTTGCTCTATGTCAACCAGGATCTGATAGCCGAAAAGATTCCGGCTGACATAATCAGACCGGGCGACGAAAATAAGCCCGAAAAACAAGCCCTGTCGCTCGCTGAAGTAGATGGCCACACCGTAGTCGAAGGCATCAACTGGATAAAAATAGTAGCCACCGGTACTGATGGCATTCCGTTCGAAGGCTGGGTGTCTGAGCTTGCAATTCAGAAAGAGCCGCCCAAAGAGAACAAGGCCGCCGACGAATTCATGAAAAAGGTCGGCATGCAGACCAATAAAGAGCGACTACAGAATATCAAACACATTCGCAAGGTCAACGAAGCGCTCGACACCGCCCTCAAAGACTTCCGCCCCAAAAAAAACTGAACTGGTCGCGCTCTTCCCGCTCATCCAACATCTAGTCCACTGTCAACATTGAATCTGGGTGCTATCGTCATTGCGAGGAGGGCGTCAGCCCGACGCGGCAATCCCATCGACAGAGAGATTGCTTCGTCGCTACGCTCC
>PGYA01000110.1 GCA_002839435.1 Candidatus Riflebacteria bacterium HGW-Riflebacteria-2
CCCGGTGTCTATTTCCGTTACACCTTGGATAATTCTGAGCCTACCGATGTATCGCCCCTGTATACAACCGGCGGCATATATGTTGCTCAGAACAGCAGCGTAATTATCAAAGCCAAAGCATATCGCCAGGGTTGGACAAGCAGTGCTACCGGTACAGCAGTTTACAATGTACGTGCAGTATCATTCAGCTTAAATCCTGCAGCGGGCACTTATAACAATGCCCAGTCTGTAAGTGTTATCAGCTTGAATCCTGCCAATGCAGATGTAGTTTATAGCATTGATGGCAGCGCACCTACATTACCTTATACCGGAGCGATTAACCTGAACGGTGGAATAACCAGTAACGGTATCAGGACATTACGTGTAAAAGCCACTTCAGATACTTGGGCAAGCACCGAAGTTACACAGACCTATATCTTTGAAACTACCACTCCTGTGCTTAACCCTCCTGCGGGAACCTATGATTCTGCAAGAATGGTTAGCCTCAGCAGTGCTACCAGTGATGCAACTATCATGTACACTACAAACGGTGATACACCTTCTGAAACTGTTGGTATTGCTTATACTGGTGCTCCTATTTCTGTAACTGAGAATATGACAATCCGGGTTTATGCATACAAAGCAGGATACATTTCATCGGTGGTTACTTCGGCAACCTACGCAATTGGTACTGTAACTCCTGTAGTTGCCAATCCTGTATTCAACCCCGGAACTACTGTTTCCACTTCTCCATTAAGTGTTAGTATCAGCACTGGCACTGCCAATGCTACGATATACTACACTACGAACGGGGATGATCCTACCCAATTCTCCACCCCATACAGCACACCTATAGCGGTTCCCTTGAATACGAACATGTTCATCAAAGCCAGAGCATATCGTGAGACATGGATACCATCTGCGATAGTATCTGCAAACTACGTGGTAACCGGAACTGTGGCAGATGTTGTATTCGCTCCAAGTGGAGGTACTTATCAAACGGCACAGAATGTGCAGCTGAGTACTACTACAGAAGGTGCAGTTATTCGCTACACCACAGATGGAACTGAGCCAAACAATACAAGTTCACCACAATATATGGCTGCTATTGCCGTGCCGCTGAATACTACAAATATGCTAATCACTGCAAAAGCATTCCGTACCGGTTGGTTGCCGTCTCAACCAGTAGCACATACTTATAATGTCACCGGTCAGGTTGTAATTAATGACCCTGTGTTTAGTCCCTTACCGGGTTCTTATACTACAGCTCCGACCATAGTACTCGGCAATTCAACTCCTGCCGGGGCAGTACTAAGATACACTACCGATGGCTCAGACCCCACACCTACATCTAATGTATATTCTGCTGGCTCTATCATCTTGCCGATGGCAACATCTACTACTGTAAAAGTTAGATCGTACTTAGCTAATTGGACACCAAGTAATGTTTACACTGCGGTTTATACTGTTACCGGACAAGTTGTTCTGCCCGCAAATATGTTTGATCCCATCAGTGGCACATACCAGACACCGCAATTAGTGCATTTAATGGGTAACACAACACCAACAGGAGCAACACTTCGTTATACATTGAACGGGGGAGAACCGAATGAACTATCCCCAGCTTATAATGCTGTAGAAGGTATTGCGATAAATGGAAGTTCGGTATTAAGAGTAAAGGGCTTCTTAACCGGTTGGATTCCAAGTGAAACCAGCATCGCTACTTATACGATAACCGGACAGGTTGTGTTTAATGCTCCTGTCTTTACTCCTGCAGCTGGTGCTTATACCACTGCTCAATCTGTGATTATTGGCGGCACAACTCCTGCAAACGCTATTCGCCGTTATACCATTGATGGATCAGAACCAACAGTAACATCGCCGATATTTAGCACTGACACCCCTATCCCAATCCCCTTGGGAGTAGTAACAACTGTTAAAACCAAGGCTTTCCTTGATGACTGGACACCTTCAGTTACTCAAACAGCGGTTTACAATGTTACTGGTCAGGTGCTGATGACCAATCCAATATTCGATCCCATGCCTAATCTATACGCAAACCCCATATCGGTTACGATTAATACGGTTACTATACCCTCTGATGCAGTAGTTAGATATACTACCGATGGTAGTGATCCTAATGAAACCTCACCCATCTTTACCGTACCCATTAGCGTACTGGCAAATCAATCCATCACAATCAGAACAAGAGCTTACAAAGATGGATGGCTGCCCAGTGCGATCAGTACGGGCGTGTATAATGTTACAGGTCAGGTGCTAATTACCGGCTCGGTATTTACTCCTGATCCTGCCATAGTCTATACTACTCCCCAGAATGTCGTGATCTCTACTACTACGAATACTCTGGGTGCAGTGGTTCGTTATACAACCGATGGTAACGAACCCGGTGAGACTTCACCTGTTTACAGCCTACCCATTCCATTGGGTTTGAATACAGTTACGGAAATAAAAGTAAAAGCCTTTAAAGACGGTTGGACTTCCAGCCCCACTTATAGTGCTATATACACGATAACAGGTCAGGTGAACATTGCCGGTGTTTCAATAACTCCAGTTTCTGGAACATACCAGACCATTCAAACGGTTAGTACTTCCGGTGCATTAGTTCCCAATGATGCGGTGCTGAGATATACAACGGATGGAACTGATCCTCTTGAAACATCTCCCTTGTTTACCACACTTACCCCTCCGTTAAATTCAACTCTGAATCTTAAACTGAGAGGTTTCAAGGCGAACTGGGTTCCAAGTGCAGTAATTAACGCAAGCTATACATTTACAGGTCAGGTTGTGCTCTCCACTCCAATGTTCACACCGGTTGCCGGAACTTATGATACTGCTACTTCTGTTACTCTGAACAACGTTACTGTTCCGGTTGGTGCAACCCTAAGATACACTCTGAACGGTATAGACCCTTCCGAAAGCTCACCTGCCTACAGCGCAGCAATTGCACTTCCGATGAATGCAACCACTACTGTTAAAGTACGTGGTTTCTTAACCGGTTGGACACCAAGCACAGTTTTAAGTGCTACGTATATTATGACTGGTGCCCTTGATATTGCTACCCCAATCTTCACTCCTGCTGCCGGTCAGTATTATACAGCGCAGAATGTGAGCCTGGGTAACAGCATTATTCTGGGAACAGCAACAAGCGTCCCGGATGCGACAATCCGCTATACAATGGATAACACAGAACCGACAGCAACATCTGCTATATACAATCCTACTGTGCCCATTGCTATAGCCGGTAGCACAACACTTAAGGTGAAAGCATTCAAGGCAAACTGGATATCCAGCCCCACTTACACTGCTGTATATACAATAACCGGTCAGGTTAGTATAGCGGGAGTATCAGTTACCCCTGCTGCTGGAACATATCAAACAGTACAAACCATAAGCACAACCGGCTCATTAGTTCCAAGTGATGCAGCGCTGAGATATACTACAGATGGTAGCGATCCTACCCCTACTTCACCTCTGTTTGCTTCGTTTGTATCGCCGATGCATTCTACCTTTACTCTTAAGCTTAGAGGGTTTAAAGCCGATTGGCTGCCCAGCCCTGTATTAAGTGTTAACTACTGCTTCACTGGTCAGGTTCAGATCACCACGGCG
>PGYA01000111.1 GCA_002839435.1 Candidatus Riflebacteria bacterium HGW-Riflebacteria-2
CATCTCCGGTGACTTTTGAAATGGAACTTGATGAGTAATCAAATCCTTCAAATGTAAAACCCCTTCTGCCTGAAGCTGAATAGCAGTTTGCCACAAGCGCAATTTATCCCAACGATATTTTAGTTCCGGATCAGTGCCAGAGATTTGAGAACAAACCACATTGATACGATTATGGTGAAATTCTTCGCCTAAATAAAGTTGTTTGGCTTCACCTTGAAAGAAACCCATTGCTACAACTCGGGCTGAATAAGCTGCGGAGCGAATAGCTTCATTTAAGGCTGCCGTCGAACCGCTAACTTCCAGGCACACATCTGCACCCTTACCACCAGTCAAAGCTTTAATTGTCTCAGCAGGATGAACTTTTTCGGCATTAAGCGAAAAATTGGCGCCAAACTTTTTTGCTAATGCCAATCTGGATTCGTGAAAATCTATACCAATCACTTTTGCTCCCGATGCGCGCACGGCCTGACACACGATTTGTCCTAACACGCCTAAACCAAAAACCGCAACCGTTTCACCCAAACGAATTCTGCCATCATGCACGCCATTTAGTGCTATTGCCCCAATGTGTGAAAAAATCCCACAAATGGGATCTAAATCTGGTGGTAAGAGATGGTCGCGAACGTAATCCGCATTGGTGATAAAGTCTGTGCGATGGCCCCAAGTTCCAAAAACATGCTGCCCGGGTTTAATATCTTTCACTTCAGAACCAACCGCAATCACGACACCCGATTCTTCGTATCCCAGATTTCGGACAGGGTAGGAAATGGATGCATTTTCTGCTGGAAGAAAAAGTCGGTTATTAACATCCCATTGTTTAGATAGAAAAGGGGATGTGCCCCGATATTGAGTCATTTCCGTACCAGCGCTGATTCCGGAATATAAGGTTCGAATATGAACCTCATTGGCAGACATAGGAGACACATCATAACTTTCGAAATCGACTTGCAATGGACGCGTAAAAACAATTGCTGTTGCCATAACAATTTCCTTTTCAATTTATTTTGGCTTTGGGGGAATTAAGTTGACTTTCAAAAAAAATAGTTGTATGATGAAATTATATCCGAAACGTTTCGGATACCCTTCTAGCATACATCTATTTCGTTGCAAATTCAAGCAGAAAAAATAATTATGACACCTCAAGTTACCCTTAAAACGATTTCAAAGTTTACCGGATTCTCGGTTACTCAGGTTTCCAGGGCGCTGACAGGTTACAGCGATGTATCAGAAGAAACACGCGAGAAAATTTTGGCTGCTGCCAAAGAATTGGGTTACTATCCTAATTCAACTGCTCGCCAACTGCAAAAACAGCGTACAGACACCGTTGGTCTAATATTGCCAACTCATGGACCACGATTTAGTGATCCTTATTTCAGTGAATTGATTGCCGGTATCGGTGATGAATTAACCAGTTATGGCATTGATTTGTTGATCTCAACACAGGCACCAAACCCTGATGAAATTTCTGCTTATCGCCGCATGGTGGAGGGAAAGCGCGTGGATGGCTTGATCGTTGTTCGTACCCGCAACCAGGATGAACGCATTAAGTATTTATTGGGTACTTCCTTACCTTTTGTTGCTTTTGGAAGATCAGATTTGGGGGTGGACTTCAATTATATTGATGAGGATGGTGAAGCCGGCATCAACCAGCTGACCGAATACCTTATTAATTTAGGCCATCGTAAAATCGGATTTATTTCTGCCCCATTGAATTTAATGTTTGCGAATTATCGCCTCCAGGGTTATCGCAATGCATTGATAAAAAACAATATTCCTTTAAAGCAGGAATATATTTTCGAAGGTGATTTAACGCGTAAAGGCGGCGGAAAAGGTGCAAAATGGTTATTGGGTCTTTCAGAACGACCTACTGCAATCATTGCTTCCAATGACTTGATGGCTTTAAGTGTTATCTCGTACGCCCAGGAAATTGGTCTTTCGATTGGCAAAGACCTATCAGTGGCCGGGTTCGACGACGTTCCACCATCGGACATTTTTTCGCTGACAACATTAAGACAACCAATTTACAACATTGGACGTCTTTTATGCTCAATGTTGTTTAAGCTGATCAACAAAGAAGACCTGGACGAACCTCAAATATTATTGAAACCCGATCTTATCATCCGCAATTCAACAGGAAAACCTTTGACTCAATAAAGGATTCTTTTAAGAATTGTTGACCTTTAAAGCAAATAAGAAAGGAGAATCAAGAAATCGATACCGAGTTCAGACCTAAATAATCCTTACTACCTAAATAAAAATAGAAAGGAAAAAAGAGATGTTTAAGAAATTACATTGGAAATCCATTAGTATTGTGATGATTTTATCAATACTCTTGGCTGCATGTAGTGCCCCAGCTACAGTGCCGGAAGATTCGGCTGCGGCAGACAAAGTTGCGGAATTACAAAGCCAAATTGAAGCACTAACCAACCAACTTCAACAAGCCAAAACCGAAACAAAAGTCGAGGTGGATCCTGCAATCCAAGCCCAATTGGATGAGTTGCAAAAACAACTTCAGTCTGTACAGAATCGCACAGTCGTTGAATTTTGGACTACCGACAACGAAGAAGCACGTGTAAAGAGGTACGAAGAAGTCGCTGCGCGTTTTATGGAACTTCATCCCGAAGTTGATCTTCGTATCGTCACGATTGAAGAAGCTGGCATTTCGCAACGTATTTCTACTGCTGTGGCAGCCAATCGTTTGCCGGACATTGTCCGAATGGGTATCGAACGCGTAGCTTCCTATGCTGCAGACGGGTTATTGGATGAAGCAGCAAATATAGCAGCTATTACTGCAATTGGTGAAAGTGATTTTCGAAAAGGTCCACTATCCATGGTCACCAATGCCGCTACAGGAAAATATGCTGCCGTACCATTTGACGGATGGATTCAAGCAATGTGGTATCGCCAGGATATATTTAGCACGCTTGGTTTACCTGCCCCCGTAAAATGGGACGATATCACAGCAGCTTGCAAAGCCCTGCCTGGAAACGATAACCTCTTGTATGGTATTGGCCTGGGCACTGATCCTGGTCAAAACTATCCGCATCAGGTTTTTGAGCAGGTCGCAATTTCTAATAATGCCTGGCCGTTTGATGAAAGTGGCGCAGTCACGATGGACACTCCGGAAATGGTTGCCGCTTTAGCTTTTTACACCGGGTTACAGGAATGTGCAATTCCTGGTCCTCAATATTGGCGTGGAGCTCGCGAAGCCTATGAATATGGTCAAAGTGGCATGATGTTCTACTCTACCTATATCATGGATGACCTGGTGGATGGGTCTGGTAAAGAAGATGGTTCCGTTGTCGCACTTGCCTACAAAGATCTGGCGGCGCGAACAGGTTTTGCGCCTTCAATGGAAGGACCTAATGGTGCCGCAACCTACGGGCAACTTGTAGCACTCGGCATTATGCGAGATGCAGATCCCGTTTCAGTGGATGTTGTTAAATTCTTTATGGAAGGTAAAAACTACCAGGATATCCTAGCCTTGGCTCCGTTTGGTAAAGTTCCAGTACTGGAAAGTGCTGTGGAAGAATGGAAGAGCAGTAGTGATTACTTTTCAAATTATCCCCCGGAGACCCT